>JBBQPT010000006.1:0-80075 GCA_038217005.1 Burkholderiales bacterium | reverse complement strand
TCTGGTATCGTTGCTCCATGGTAAGCTGCTTGTAGCGTTTCATCCGTGTTCCTTTTACTTGGTAGTTTGAGCGACGCGGATGCTACTCCAGCTTGCCTCTCAAATCCTATAAAAGTTGCACTTCGTTTTTGAATCTGCGGTCTATTAATAAATATTTATTTACTGCATTGTGTACGAGATACATTATGGGAAATAAAATTGACACCAATATCTCAATTTTTACTGTCCATGTCACCATATCAAGGCGCCTCCCACCCAATACTATATTACTCAAATAATCATGTATAGGATGATGGATCAACCCAAGATAAGCGCCAAACGTTATAGATACTATATAAATGAATGTCACTGCAAAAAATATAGGGATATATAGCCGCACAATCCGCCTGACATAAAAACGCTTAACCCCACTCCATATCTCTTGGTTTCCAATTTCCGTTTTGAGCATTCCATAAAGTACAAACCCACTCAAAATAAAAAACATGTTTACAGCTATTGGTCCGTTACATACGGACAGGAACAGTCGCCACAAATATAACTCGGTAGATATTCCTCCCATATTTAATATGGATACACCATCAAAGTCATTAATAAATCCGTGAGGGATGACCATAATAGATGTATGCCATATGCCAGTGGCTATTGCAGCGAATCCACGTAAAGCATCTAACTCACTAAATCTGTGTTGTTTTTTAATTTTTTCGCTCAAAATTACATTTCCATGACTAAGGGTCGATTATGCTACGCGATTCAAGTATGAAGTGGAGTCACAGCACCTGAGGAAATACCTGGACGAAGTTCAGCGCTTTGTTACTCAACAGGATTACAATCATGATCCGCCCACAACACGACCTTGGGCGGAATAACACTAAAACAGCGGTTGGCCATGGCCGCATGAACTCTACTTCTGATTCCCATCAAAAATGGGGGGGGGATTACCGGGGGATATCAAGCGCACCAACCAAACCAAATGGAATACCGTAACTGTATCTGCTAACGTTTTCCATATTTATTGGAGAGCATGTTAAGGACGTTAGCAAAACGGGATTATATTATGCTTTGATTAGGCTGCTTTGACCGTTTTGGCAAAAGTATCAAGTAACGGCTGAATTTCTGCACGCTTCAGTTTGAGTGAAGCCTGATTCACTACCAAGCGGGAACTGATGTCCATAATTTCAGCAACGCTCACTAAACCATTGGCTTTTAATGTGCTGCCACTGCTGACCAAATCCACAATGACATCAGCCAATTTGACTAGCGGTGCTAATTCCATGGAGCCATAAAGCTTGATTAGATCAACATGCACACCCTTGTCAGCAAAATATTCACGCGCGGTTTTCAGGTATTTTGTTGCCACACGTAAGCGCGCACCTTGGCGCACAGCTTGCTCGTAATCAAATGCTGGATGCGCAGCTACCATCATTTTGCAGCGGGCAATTTTGAGGTCTAACGGTTGATAGAGCCCCTCCCCTCCATGCTCTATCAGCACATCTTTGCCAGCGATGCCCAAATCAGCCGCACCGTGTTGCACATACGTTGGCACGTCCGTCGCGCGGATAATAATCAGGCGTACGTCGGGTTTATTGGTACCAATAATCAGCTTGCGAGATTTTTCTGGATCTTCATTTGGCGTGATACCAGCGGCCGCTAACAATGGTAAGGTTTCCTGAAAAATCCGCCCTTTAGATAAAGCAATCGTGATCATGCGACCTCCTTAGTGTATGCGGCGTATGCGTGCGCCAATTTGATTGAATTTTTCTTCTATGCATTCATAGCCACGGTCTATGTGATAAATCCGTTCTATTGTGGTCTCGCCTTCAGCCACCAGCGCGGCTAAAACGAGAGATGCTGAAGCACGCAAATCTGTTGCCATCACAACAGCACCTTCCAGCTTGTCAACGCCGCGCACTATTGCTGTGTTGCCTTCGATTTCAATATTGGCACCCAAACGTTGCATTTCCTGCACATGCATAAAGCGGTTTTCGAATATAGTTTCAGTTACTTTGGCCACACCGTCAGCGATACAGTTCATCGCCATAAACTGGGCCTGCATGTCAGTCGGGAAAGCGGGATGAGGTGCGGTTTTAACATTCACAGCACGTGGTCTTTGCTTCATGTTGAGCGTAATCGTATCTTGCGTTGTAGTAACCTCAGCACCTGCTTCACGCAATTTATCCAACACGGCATCTAACGTATCAGCACGGGTATGGGTGCAAGTCACTGTACCTTGTGTCATTGCGGCAGCAACTAAATAAGTCCCTGTTTCAATACGGTCTGGCATGATGCTGTGCGTTGCTCCATGCAAGCTATCAACCCCGGTAATGGTAATCATATCACTACCTGCACCGGTTATTTTTGCACCCATCGCGATCAGACAATCCGCCAAATCCACCACTTCTGGCTCACGAGCTGCATTTTCAAGTACAGTGACGCCTTGCGCCAAAGTAGCCGCCATCATCAGATTTTCTGTGCCCGTCACCGTAACCGTATCCATGAATATACGCGCGCCTTGCAAACGAGTCGCCTTGGCATGGATATAACCATGCTCAATATGGATTTCCGCCCCCATTGCTTGCAAACCCTTGATATGCAAGTCCACAGGGCGTGAGCCTATCGCACAACCGCCTGGCAAAGACACCTTAGCTTCACCAAAACGTGCGAGCAATGGTCCCAGCACCAAAATAGATGCACGCATGGTTTTAACCAGCTCATAGGGCGCTTCCAGATTAGGCAAGTTTGCTGCATGCAAATCCACACCATTTTGGTCATCTAAATTGACCTGCATGCCAATATGCCCGAGCAAAGTCAGTGATGTGCTGATATCTTTAAGTTTAGGCAGATTATCCAGATGTAAAATATCCGCGGAGAGCAGGCCAGCACATAATATCGGCAATGCTGCATTTTTTGCACCCGAAATACGTACTTCACCTTGAAGGCGCGTGCCGCCAATAATTGCGAGTTTGTCCATAATTATCGATTTACCTCAGCCCATTGTTCCGGGGTAAATGTTTTCATCGACAACGCATGGATTTCGGATTTCATTCTGTCACCCAATGCGCGATAAACCACTTGATGCTGTTGCACGCGGCTCTTGCCAGCAAACTCATTACTGACAATGATTGCCTCAAAATGCTGCCCGTCGCCCACAACGTTAACAAACTCGCAGGGCATGCCCTGCTCTATGGATAATTTAATGCTATCTGGTTGTACCATCAATAATTCACTTCTAGTGTCGCAGCTTGTAGCCACGGTGTAATAAAATCAAACAAAATGCAGACAATGCCACGAAGCAGCCAAGTACGACTAACATACTCAAACTGGGTGAGACATCACTGACGCCAAAAAAACCAAATCGGAATCCATCTATCATATAAAACACGGGGTTAAACTTGGACAGTGCCAGCCAAAATGGCGGCAAGCTGTGTATAGAGTAAAACACACCCGATAAAAAAGTCAGCGGCATAATGAGAAAATTCTGGAAAGCTGCAAGTTGGTCAAACTTATCCGCCCATATCCCCGCCAGCACACCCAACGCACCCATGACTGCTGAACCTAGTACCGCAAACGCAACTAACCAAAACAGGTGTGCTACAGCTGGTACGGTAAATGCCATCGTGACCACAAACACACCCAAACCAACGACTAAACCCCGCGCAACCGCAGCGATAACGTAAGCAGTAAAAAATTCAACATAAGAGATGGGTGGCAATAATACAAATACGATATTACCGGTAATCTTGGATTGTATCAGGCTGGATGAGCTATTCGCGAATGCATTTTGCAACATCGACATCATCACTAAACCTGGTATCAAAAAAGCTGTGTAACCCACCCCGGGATAGACTTGCACATGCTCAGCCAACACATGTGAAAAAATCATTAAGTAGAGTAACGCCGTAATAACAGGTGCGAGTACCGTTTGAAAGGAGACCTTCCAAAATCGCAACAGCTCTTTGTATAACAGCGTATAAAAACCTATCATAGCGATGTCGTCATTTGTAGAAATACATCTTCTAAATCAGGTTTAGTTAATGCCATATCAACTATGGTTATCCCTGCCATCCTCAGTTGCGCCAATATATGCTCAATTTCAGCGGGTTTATGTATTAACAAACTGTAATCATTGTCAGACTGTTTCACAACATAAGAACTCAAACTAAGCGGCAATTGGTTAGGCTTAATTTGGATTTTTAGTTTTAATTCACCCGATGATTTTAATAATTCAGCTGTCGTATCTAGTGCAACAATCTCACCCTGATTCAATATTGCCACACGATTACATAACGCCTCAGCTTCCTCCAAATAATGCGTGGTCAGAATAATAGTATGTCCAGATTTATTTAATTCGCGGATAAATGCCCACAATGAAGTGCGTAAAGACACATCAACGCCTGCGGTAGGCTCATCTAAAACGATCACAGGTGGCTTGTGTACTAAAGCTTGCGCCACTAAAACTCGTCTTTTCATACCGCCAGACAATGCGCGCATATTAGTATTAGCCTTATCCATCAAGCCTAAGTTAGTCATGATTTCATCTATCCAATCGTTATTATGACGCATGCCAAAATAACCTGATTGGATCTGTAAATTCTCACGCACAGTAAAGAATGGATCGTAAGCCAACTCTTGTGGAACCACACCGAGTAATCGCCGCGCAGCACGGTAATCGGTAACCACATTATGCCCCATCACTTCGACCTTGCCGCTGTCAGCCCGTGCGAGTCCAGCCAGAATGCTGATAAGCGTAGTTTTGCCCGCGCCATTGGGGCCCAGCAATGCAAAGAACTCACCCTGGGCTATATCCAGGCTAACCCCTTTTAATGCATGCAAATCTCCAAAATGCTTGTGCAGATCTTCTATTTTGATTGCGCTAGTCACAACACTCAGATAGCGAGAAAAGGAGCTACGCCATATAGCGTGGCAAGGTTTTTAAGATTTTCAGGCAGGTGTGTACAACTCAACTTGAAATTACTGCTATTAGCAGCGCGTTGGCAAACGAGTATAAACGCCAAGGCGCTAGAATCTAATTTAGCCACCGCGGCAAAATCAAATTCTACACAGCCTTGCTTGATTGCGCCCAAGCCATCAGCTAACTGCTTAGTGGCGGTATTGAGCGTTAAATCACCGGATACGGCGTGAGTCAATGACATAAATTACTTGGATGTTGCCGATTTTGTCGGTGCGTTTTGCTGATTACGCCCAGCCAAGGTACGTATCAAGCCGTCTATCCCAGAATTGCGAATTTCCGTACCGAATGAACTGCGATAGTTAGTCACCAGGCTTACGCCATCTATACTCACGTCAAATACTTTCCAGCCAGCTGCAGTTTTTTCCATGCTGTAATCTATAGGTATAGGCTGTTGACCAAGCTGTTTTACTTGAGTTTGCACCGTGGTGTCAGTCGCGTTCGCAGCCATATTAAACGGTTTAAACTCAATTACCTGATTATTAAAGTCGGCTAAAGCGTTCGCATAAGTCCGCACTAAAAGTGTACGAAACTCTTTAATCAATGCTTGCTGCTGTGCAGGCGTAGCTTGACGCCAGTAACGTCCTACAGCCAACATAGTCATTTGATTAAAATCGAAGTGCGGCAACACTTTCGCATCTATCAACGCATAGAGTTTGTGCGAATCATTAGCCAAAACCGCCTTATCACGTTTTAATATAGTGGTAACGTCTATCGTTGTATTTTTTACCAGCACATCAGGTGGAAGGTTATCCGCATAGCTTACCATGCTAAAAACCAACATCAGCAAGCCTATAAAATAATTCATATTCATTCGTAAAGTCATCATATTTAGTTTGTTTCACCAATCGCGCGAGATAATTGCGCTACATTCATATTGTAATCGTTCACCGTGCGCAAATATTCTGCTTGCGTCAATGCGTACGTTTTTAGTGCGTCGGCTACTTTGTCAGCTTTTTCCAAGCCTGCGCTAAAATCTGCCAAAGAGGCTATCATCCAACGTCTGCCAGCTGCTGCACCTTCGGCAAGTTGTTGTTGTGCCTGATAATTAGCTTGAACTTGATTGTATGCTTCAGATACCTGAAACGGAATGCCCGCTTGAGCAAATTGCGTTTTGTAATTCAGTGCTTCCAGTTCAGCCTGTGCTTGAGCAATTTGTGCATTGGACACACCAGGTACCATATCCCATTTCATGCCGACAACAGGCGTCAAACCAGCATTGTTAAATGGGTCATAAACATAAGGATTGTTGAGCGTATCACGGCGTGAGGCATAATTAGCCTGCCCAATTATACCTGCATAAATATTAGGATAATTTTCTGCCTTCTTCGCCGCCACTAACGCACGACGCGCACGCATCCCTGCTTCCAGTTGCGCCATTTCTGGGCGATTGGCAACTGCTGTATTTTCAAAATCAGTTAAGGTGCCTTTTGGTAGCGCAACTGGCGTAAGGCTATCATCAGCCACTTCCAAGTTAGCATCCAAACCCACGCCGGTAAGCAGTTTCAACCCATCCAGACTGATTTTTTCTATCGCTTGCGCTTGGCTATGATATTTCGCCAACATCCCGTTTGCAGCCTGGAGCGCATACAAATCAGACTGTTTCGATTCGCTATTGTCATCCTTGAGATTACGTTGCACACGCGATAACGCGTCATTCATCCTATGCTGTATATCATCCAATAAGCGGCGGCTATCGCGCGCAGTCAAATAGCCATAATAAGCCCGCTTCACATCCATAACAGTATCTGCCTGGCTAATACGCACATCGCCACGTTTTACGTCTACATTACCTTTGGCGGCCTCACTGTAATGTTCAATTTTGCCAAAAGTGTAGAGCGGTTTGATAATTGAAAACTGTAGTGAAGTCCAGTCAGACAAGCCGCCCGGATAAGGGCCGTCAGTACGAGGTGTAGTGCCTGATGTTGCCCCATTTTGATAAAAGCCACCTTTAACTTGCGGCGCTAAACCCACAAATACATTCGCACTCAAACGCAACCCATCATTACCTTGAGCCTCGTCTAGTAATGCACGAGCAGATTCAACCAGTTGCTCTCGTTCTTTAATACGCGGATCTGCATTCAAACTCATGGTGACGGCTTCAGCCAAGTTTACCGTTTGCGCGTTCGCCATAGGACTCGCTATCGCAGCGGCTACAAGTAAACTGATAAGATTTTTGTTCATGGTTGGACTCCTTGAGTAGGTGTTCGCGCTACATCTGTTTTAGGTGTATCTGACGCTCTATTATATAAAAACTGACTAATCAGATTCTCCAGCACGACAGCAGACTGAGTAATTTTTATTTTATCACCAGTTTTGAAGTTTTTAACATCGCCGCCTGCATCTAAGGCAACAAATTGCTCGCCGAGCAAGCCCGACGTCATAATTGCAGCGGATGTATCTTTAGGAAACTGATATTTCGCATCTAATTTCAAAGTCACTGTTGCTTCAAAAGTCTGATTATCAAAACGGATATCACTGACCCGCCCCACGACCACGCCCGCGCTTTTCACAGGCGCACGAACCTTGAGACTGCCAATGTTATCAAAATCGGCCTGCACACTATAAGTTTGTGCAGTGTTAAAACTAGTCATATTACCAACCTTAAGTGCCAAACCCAGCAAAGCCGCAAAACCTGCCATTACAAACAGCCCCACCCAAAAATCCAGCTTGGCTCTTTCCATATATTAAACTCCCTTAAACATAAATGCAGTGAGGACAAAATCCAATGCCAGTACGGCAAGTGATGAAGTAACCACAGTCCGCGTCGTCGCGCGAGATATCCCTTCAGCTGTAGGCAACGCATCGAATCCTTCAAATAACGCAATTGTTGTAATCGCGAAACCGAATACCACACTCTTAATCACGCCATTCAATATATCTTCACGTACATCAACTGCCGCCTGCATTTGTGACCAGAACGCACCTTCATCTACACCGATTAACACCACGCCGATGAGATAACCACCAAATACACCCACAATAGAAAAAATCGCAGCTAACAAAGGCATAGAAATCACGCCACCCCAAAACCGCGGCGCGATGATACGGGCAATAGGATCAACCGCCATCATCTCCATCGCTTTTAATTGTTCAGTGGTTTTCATTAATCCCACTTCTGCCGTAATTGCAGAGCCCGCTCTGCTCGCAAACAGCAAAGCAGCGACCACAGGTCCCAATTCGCGCACCAGGGACAAGGCGACCAGCACACCTAAGGACTGTTCTGTGCCATAGGTCTGTAAAGTTTGATAACCTTGCAAGCCCAGCACCATACCGACAAACAAACCTGAAACAACAATGATAATGAGAGATAACACGCCACTAGCGTAAACCTCACGCACGATCAGTTGAAAACGTCGCCAACTAAGTCCGGAACGCCATAGCACCTGCATTAAAAAACGAGTAGCCACGCCTAACCGCCAAACACCGTCTATCACGCCATGGCCAATGCGACCAATCAGATTTTGCTTAGCTTTCATTTAGCGGGGACTCCAACTAGCCCTAAATCACTCGCATAATCAGGCGCAGGGTAATGAAACGGCACAGGACCATCTTCTTCTGCGTGTATGAATTGATGTACAAATGGCAATTTAGAAGCACGTATCTCGTCAGGCGTTCCTTCTGCTTCAACCACACCATTAGAAATAAAATAAACATAATCAACGATTTTTAACGACTCATGCACGTCATGTGTCACCACTATAGACGTCAAACCTAACGCGTCTGTCATGCGCCTGATCAGATTACCGATCACGCCCAGTGAAATAGGATCTAAACCAGTAAATGGTTCGTCATACATAATCAATTGAGGATCTAACGCTACCGCCCGTGCCAAAGCAACTCGCCGCGCCATACCCCCGGATAACTCATGCGGCATTAAGTCATGCGCACCACGCAAGCCCACAGCGTGTAATTTCATTAGCACCAGATCACGTATCATTTCTTCAGATAAATCGGTGTGCTCGCGCATTTGAAAAGCAACGTTATCGAAGACGGACATATCCGTAAATAACGCGCCAAATTGAAACAGCATGCCCATTTTACGGCGTATCTTGTAGAGCTCATCATTACCCAGCTGATGGATAATCTGCCCATCCATGCTTACCTCACCTTGCGTGGGACGCAGCTGGCCGCCAATTAAGCGGAGCAAAGTAGTCTTTCCGGAACCGCTACCACCCATAATAGCAATGACCTTGCCACGAGGAGCGTTGAGATTGATACCTTTTAATATCGCGCGACTGCCATAAGCAAATGAAACATCTCGAATTTCAATCAGATTATCAGAAGACACGGCAAAAAATCAGGGTATTAAAGGCCTCATTCTAACCTAAATAGCACATGGGCAACAAACTTAAACTCAGATAGTCATGACAACAACCAGCCTTAGTATTTTCCTTGTTACAATGGCATCATAGACAAAAATCACCGATTACCGCCCTATGCAACTAGACCTATTCTACGAAATTTCCCAGCCGCCCCAAATTCAACGTACAGAAGCACAAGCTTTTGAACAATGCATGCAAGAAATCGCCTTAGCGGACAACTTGGGTTTTGGTACCGCCTGGCTAGTTGAGCATCATTTTATGCGTGGTTATTCACACTCATCCAAACCAGACCTGGTGTTGGCAGCACTCAGCCAGCGCACACAGAATATCCGGCTAGGTTTAGGTGTCACCCCGCTACCCTACCATCATCCTATTCACGTTGCAGAGCGGGCAGCCACTCTGGATATTTTATCCAATGGCCGCTTAGAATTAGGTATAGGACGAGGATTCTCCCCTCAGGAATACCGGGCATTCGGCGCAGACATGGCACACAGTCGCACAATGACGGCTGAATCACTAGACATTATCAAACTCGCCTTTGCCCGCCAACCGGTGACTTATCATGGCCAACATTACCAGCTAGACGCACTCGACATACTCCCCTACCCAGTACAAACCCCGCACCCACCAATCTGGAGTGCGGCAGTCAGTCCCGACACCTTCACCTGGGTCGCACAGGCGCAATTGGGGATGCTAGCTGGCCCATTCAAACCCTGGCTGATGGTCAAGCAAGACATCAAGCATTATCTGGAAGCCTGGCAAAATCCGCAACCTGCCCGTACCGGCATGACCGTGGGCGTTTTATGCCTGCCTGATGGCAAACGGGCTAAAGCGTTAGCGAAGGAAGCCTTTGTCTGGTTTTATCAGCAACTATTCGCCACCACCCTGCCTGTGCTGGAAAAACTATATCCTAGCTACGAACATTTCCATGATTTAGGCAAATTTCGCAATTTGTTAAAGCTGGGTATCAACTTAACCATGCTGGAAACCTTTGGCATGGTGGTAGTCGGCTCACCTGATGAATGCATCGACAAGCTACAAAAATATCGTGAAGCCGGTGTCACCAACCTGCTTTGCGCCGTAGGTGCTGGGGCAGTACCGACAGAAATCGTACAAGAATCTATGCATTGCCTGGCGCAAGACGTGATGCCTGCGTTACGAAACTAAGTATGCGGGTCCTGGTAACCGGCAGTAGCAGTCATTTAGCGCAGGCATTACTGCCTTTGTTGTGCAATCATCCAGATATTAGCCAAGTCACAGGCGTTGATATCCAACCCGGCAATTATCAGCATCAAAAATTCACTGCCATTCAGGCTGATTTAACCTGTACTGACCTGCCTGCTCTGTTGGATCAGCAAGACGCGCTTATCCATTTAGCCTTCGTTGTGCTACGCGGAAAAATGCCTATTGATGTGATGCGTACGCTTAATATCACCACCTCACAACGACTATTTGACAGCGCGGTTGCGTTGGGCATACAGCACATCGTACATCTGTCCAGTGCGTCAGTTTATGGTGACGGAATATGGCTCAATGAGGATGCACCGTTGCATCCGATCAGTGGCTTTCTATATGCGGAACACAAAACCGAGCTGGAATATTGGCTGATAGAACATCACCCACAGATTTGCCGTTTACGCCCGCACATCATCCTGGGAAAACACGCACAACCCTTACTTATCAATCTGTTACGCCAGCCTTTCTACGTCAAGCTACCCGATCCGCAGCCTGTATTACAATGCATACATGAAGATGATGTTGCCCGTGCCATCATTGCCGCATTACTACTACAGGCGCAGGGTGCATATAACCTTGCGGCCAACCCCTGCTTCAGTTTCCGTGATGCGATTATCAAACGTCATCGTCTGGCCATTCCTGTTCCACCCAAGCTGGCCAAATTCGCGCTGGGTGTTATTTGGCGTCGCACTGGAATAGGCGGTGAAATTGGCTGGATAGATGGGGCAAATAAAAGCTTGAGTCTGGATTGCAGCAAGGCCGAACGCGACCTTAAGTGGGAACCGAGCATACATACCCATAAAATACTATTTGACGAGTGATCGCAGAATTCGGCAATTAATAGGCTCAATCCCACCATCAAACAGCTTTAAATCCAATTCTATCGGCTTCGATACGTACTCACGCCCATTAACAGATCCGCGATTGCAACCAGGCGGCCAACAGGCTGCTAAACATTACTCATGCGTACTGGCGGCCATCACTTTATCAAACGCCGATGTTCCCACATAGCCATCCGCATCCAGTGCATTTTTACGCTGAAAATCACGCAAGGCTCTGCGAGTATTAGGTCCGACCAAACCGTCAGGCTGACCCAGGTTAAATCCCAGTGCATTCAGCGCAGTCTGCAATTCACGGGTTTGTGAACGGGTCAATGGCACATCATCTTTTGGCCAAGATCCTGCAATGACATCGCCACCAGCAATACGCTCAGCCAGATAGGCAACCCCGAGCGCATACGCAGTGGAGTTATTGTAGCGTTTGATCACGCCAAAATTTGAAAACGTCAAAAATCCCGGCCCAGATCGACCCGCAGGCAGTTCCAGCTTTGCAAAACGCATCAAGTCTTCTACTGGCCAGGATGCATCTCCAACAAGATGTAGCCCTCGCTTCATCCATTCGTCGACCATAAGAGAGCGTTCTGGATCCCACTGATTCAGGTCAAAGCTAGCAGGCACCACCACCTCCTGAACAACTGGCGCCCCGGTCTGCCAACCTGACTGCTGGAGCAAATTGGCAGCAGATGCCAGAGCATCAAACTCATTAGTCCAGATATTGCGACGCCCATCGCCATCCCAATCAGCAGACCATTGCAGATAAGCGGTCGGAATAAATTGTGTCTGCCCCATTGCCCCCGCCCAGGAACCAGTGAGCTGATCACGGGTAGCGAAGCCACGATCTATCATTTGCGCTGCAGCGATAAGCTGGCTTTCCGCCCAGTCACGACGGCGGCCTTCCCAGGCTAGTGTTGCCAGAGATCGAACGACATCATTCTTGCCTATAACCGTGCCATAGGAACTTTCCAGACCCCAAATAGCAAGCAGGATTTCAGCCTGCACGCCATAGCGCTGGGCAATCGCATCAATGGTGTCTTGACGCAATGCATAAGCGTTCTGCCCGTTGGCTATCCGCGACTCGGATGCAGCGCTATCGAGATATGACCAGATAGGACGGACAAATTCAGGCTGGCTTTGATCACGCTGGATAATACGTTCGTCAGGCTCAAGCCCATCAAGCATGGATGCAACCGTTTCAGGCTTCGCACCAGAACGGCTCAAACGCGTGCGAAAACCAGCAAGCCAATCAGCAAAGCTCGCACTCTCTGGCGTTGCCTTCGTCAAGTCTGCAGCCCCCGCATCACAGCGGGTACATACCGCTGCCGGCAAAGGCTGAATTTTGGCAACGGGCGTATATGCCGCAGATTTATTCGTCGCGCAACCTGAGGTCGCCAACATAACGGCTAAGATAGCGGCTTTCACGACTATGCTCATATTTATCCTCTGGCCTTAATTCTTAAAAATAGCGAACCAGTCTACTATGGGGTTTGCAAAATAGGAACCAATTCCTCATCGAATCTGACTTCAACATTTGCAAACCAAAATCCAGCATGTGAACTGTGTTATGATCAACTTGATTTAGTAACTTTATTCAAGATGACATAATGACTGACAAACCCAACCACGGCGGCAAACGATCAGGTGCAGGCCGCAAAACAGCATATGGCGAACCAACCAGACAGGTTCGCATTCCCACTAGCCAGCTACCAGTAGTGCTGGACTACCTCGCTGCGTTACGTCGCCAGCAGTCCATTACCCCTCAACAAGTATCAGGCATGATCACCCATATCACGCCTCTGCGCATGGAAGCGCCGCGCTGGGCTATTCCGGTGATGTCGCACACTATCCCGGCGGGCTTTCCCAGCCCGGCTGACGACTATGTTGAAGACCGTATTGATCTCAATACTCACCTTATCAATCACCGTGAGGCGACGTTTATATTGCGGGTATCAGGCTGGTCCATGATTAATGCGGGCATACATGACGGTGACGAAATCATCGTTGATCGCGCCCTTAATGCAGTGCATGGCAACATCGTGGTCGCTATTATCAATAATGAGCTCACCGTTAAGCGTCTGCATAAAACTGGCGCCGAAATCCGCCTTGTGCCAGAAAACCCCGAATTCAAGGACATCATCATCGGCGCAGAAGAAGATCTAGTCATCTGGGGTGTAGTCACCCGCGTTTTACACAAGGTATGACGGTGGACAAACCGCAGCCTGTCCCACCCCAACGCATCGCGCTGATAGACGTCAATAACTGCTATGTATCCTGTGAGCGACTGTTCCGCCCCGACCTCATCGGCAAACCCGTGGTCGTACTTTCCAACAATGATGGCTGTGTTGTAGCCCGCTCAGCGGAAGCCAGAGCATTAGGTGTGCCTATGGCAGCGCCGTGGTTCAAACTCAAAGCCCTGGCAAAACAGCATGGCATTATTGCCCTGTCGAGCAACTATCCACTGTATGCAGACATGAGCAATCGAATCATGTCCATGCTGGCAAGGTTTAGCCCGTATCAGGAAATTTATTCCATAGACGAATGCTTTCTGGACCTGACTGGTTATACCCATTTTGACCTCACCGACTACGCCCAAACCATGCGCCAACAAATAAGACAATGGCTGGGGTTACCCGTCTGTGTCGGCATTGCCCCAACCAAGACGCTGGCTAAACTTGCCAATCATATTGCCAAGAAAAATGACGTCTGGAACGGGGTTTGTGACTTGACGACACTGGATGCCAAAGCGCTGCATCATACATTGGCACACATAAACGTATCGGAAGTATGGGGTGTAGGTCGCCGGCACACAGAGGCACTCCATGCAATGGGAATCCAGACCGTACAAGACCTGCGTGATGCAGACACCACCATGATCCGCAAACGCTATTCCGTGGTGCTGGAGCGCACTGTGCAAGAACTACGAGGGATTTCATGCCTGGCAATGGACGACGTCGCACCACCGAAACAACAGATCATGTCGAGCCGCTCATTTGGTCAGGCGGTTTATACATTGAATGACCTGACAGAAGCTACCACCCTTTATGTATCCCGCGCCGCAGAAAAGCTGCGCAGACAACATAGCGTGGCGGGTGCGATTCAAGTCCACCTCAAAACCAATCCACACAAACCCAAAGAACCGCAGTACCACCCCAGCATCATTATCCCGCTGACAGAAGCAACATCGGACACCCTGACGCTTAATGCAGCCGCGTTGCGCGGGCTAAAGCAGATATTCCGTTCTGGCTATGCCTACAGCAAAGCCGGCGTCATGTTGATGGAGCTGTCATCAGGGCATCAGGCTACAGCGAACCTGTTCACCGATATCGCACAACAGCAAAAGCGCACATCACTGATGCAAACGCTCGATGCGGTCAATCTTAGATTCGGCAAAAATAGTCTGGGGACAGGCATCGTCGGCATAGCAACTCGGCGCGACTGGTCTATGAAACAGGACGGTAAATCACCTAACTACACAACGAGGTGGGATGAGTTAGCTGTGGTGAGTGCGCTGGGCTGATGAGTTATTTGGGTGTGGCTATTTTTGCAGAAAATAAAAACGGCTACGTGCCGAAGCTTGTAACCGTTTGATATTGGTTCTTGACGTGCTGGTTCAGGTAAAACAGGTAACTGGAACTAACAACAACCCAATCTGACCACAATTAAGCTCTCAGATGGAGGGCTCAATTTCTTGTACCTAAGGGGTGTAGGGAGGTGTTGCAATGTTTCACTGTGATAAAAAAACCCACCGGGTAAGGGTGGGTTTTGCAGGTCAGAACTCGGTCAGGCTTCAGTATGATTTACTGACTCGCCACACGCATCCTGTCCAACTTCTCGATAACAGCCTGATAAAGATCATGGTCAGCTTCGGCGTTGTTGCGGTCTGGATGGTGTGCACTACGGATCTTTTTCAGCGCAGTCGCATCGTCGGGCAGGTCATGTACCTTGGTTACCCGGTCACCGTTTTTGACCATCTCGCGCTGTAGCTCAGCCTCTGCGGCTTCACGTGTGTCATATAACTGCTTGCTGCCAAGACGCCAGCCATCCTGATTCTTGCGTGGAGACTGATTTTCCTTACCATCAAACCATATCCATTTGCCAGTCTCAGGATCCAGATCAAAATCGACAGTGATGATGCCGTAGGTGTGAGCAGGCGGCTTGTGGTCTTTGGAAAACAGATTGATCGTGGTGCCGACCTCACCCACATTGATAAGGTAATACGCGCCTGCCTCATGAGGGCAGAACGCGCTGCTGGTGGTTGGTATCGGCTTGCTGCCATTCATTTCAGCCATACGGGCTGCTGCTCGGCGTTGTGCGTTGGTCATTGGTGTTACTCCTTATATTGGTTGAAACCCACTGGAATCACCCCTCGCTGAAGGGATCACCCGCTGGACTCCTGAGCTGCCGAGGCAGCTACGTTGTGAAACTAGTCTGATGAGCCGCCTTTGGTAGGCCCAGCCTTTCGACCCGGTGCAACGGGCGGCACATAACCCGAAATTCTGCACTGAAAGCCATCAATACGCTTATCACCATTGAAATGGGTAACGCTGCACTGGGATATTTCTCCCCGGGACGTTAAGTCAGCCAGTGATTTGCGCACTTGATCCAGCGCAATTCCGGTTGCTGATGCTATCTCCAAGTCGAGAAGCTGCCCATGTTTTTTCAAATGACTTAAAACTTGGTCTACCTGCATGTCGATTCCTTTGACGTGTGGATGAGCGTGCGGCTCAAGGTGTATCCTCGAGTCAATCCAGAACAATTGAAAAAGCAAAAAGGCCACCTCGAAGGATGGCCTAATCGCTTACTTGCTATGTCTTGGCTCCCCGACCTGGACTCGAACCAGGGACCTGCGGATTAACAGTCCGTCGCTCTACCAACTGAGCTATCAGGGAATTGAAGCTGTGTATTATAGCGACTTCTAAGTATTATGCAAGACTAATTCTCAAATAAAAACACATGAACCGATATTTCATCGGGTTTGTAGCGGTAATATCGGATTTTTCGGTGCATGAATGCATGGGTCGTTTTATTACATTTACATTCTGCAATCTTTCGTCATATGTCATCATAAAAACGATTAAATAACGATAAAACAAATATATAAAACAAAAATGTGACTGCTGTCATTCAGATTATATGCGGCTTCGTCTTTTAATTTTTCCATATATTCACCTCAATTTCCGCGTTACCGTGAATCAAAAAAAATAGGCGCGCCAAGTACGCCTCTTCTCCAAGCCAGACCACAAAACTAGTTTAGTGGTTATAAGCCTTTTCACCGTGTTCGATAATGTCCAGCCCTTCTCGCTCATCGTCTTCAGTTACACGCAAACCGATAGCCATATCGATTACTTTAAACAGGATAAAGCTGATTACGCCTGACCAAACCAGGGTAGTCAAGGTCGCAATGATTTGTTTCAGCACTTGATGGCCCATGGTGACGCCCTCTGCATAACCGACACCACCAAACGTTGTAGAAGCCAGAATGCCAGTACCTATAGCACCGACAATGCCGCCGATGCCGTGTATACCAAACACATCGAGTGAATCATCGTAACCTAACCAGTGTTTCAAACTGGAAGTAGACCAAAAACAGATGGCAGCAGCCACAAAGCCCAGAATAATACTGCCCATGGGGCCAACAAAACCGCAGGCTGGCGTAATTGCCACCAAGCCGGCTACCGCACCAGAAACACCGCCCAACATGCTAGGTTTGCCTTTTACTATCCATTCAACGAACAGCCAACCCATTGCGGCGGCTGCGGTTGCCAGCTGGGTATTCACCAGCACCAGTGCTGCCGTGCTATCAACCGCCAGCTCACTGCCCACATTGAAGCCGAACCAGCCTACCCACAGCAATGACCCACCTATCATAGTCATGGTCAGGCTATGCGGCGACATGGACTCTCTGCCGAAGCCAACACGTTTGCCGAGTACCAGCGCGCCGACCAGCGCAGCGATACCAGCGTTAATGTGGACGACTGTGCCGCCAGCAAAGTCCATGGTGCCCAGACCTTGCAACCAACCGCCGCCCCAGACCATATGGGCGATAGGCGCATAAACCAGAGTGAGCCAACCAGCCATGAACAACAATATCGCTGAGAATTTCATGCGCTCGGCAAAACCGCCGATAATCAGCGCTGGGGTAATAGCCGCAAAGGTCATCTGGAAAGTCAGATAGACGTATTCAGGAATGACGCCAGTGAGCGAATCCTTGCCGACGCCAGACAGGAATGACTTGCTAAAACCGCCCACTATCGAATTCAGTTCACCCCCAGGGGTAAACGCCAGGCTATAACCATACAATGCCCACAACACAGACAGCATGGAAAAGGTAATGAATACCTGAGTCAGTATCGACAGCATGTTTTTGGTACGTACCAGACCGCCATAGAACAGCCCCAGTCCGGGTATAGTCATCAATATCACCAGCACAGTTGCGGTGATCATCCATGCAGTGCTGGCACCGTCCATTTTGGGTGCGTCGGCAGCAAAACTCATGGCGCTGTATCCCAGCAAACCAACTGCTGGCAGAATGCGATTCGTTAACATCTTGTTATTCATCTCAACTCCCTTAAAGTGCGCCAATGTCAGTTTCACTAGTGCGGATGCGAATTACTTGTTCCAGGTCAGTGACAAAAATCTTGCCATCACCTATCGCGCCCGTTTTTGCTGTTTTTTCTATGCTTTCAATCACCTTAGCCAGCATCTCGTCAGTGATAGCGATCTCGATTTTGATCTTGGGGACGAATTGCACCATATACTCAGCACCACGATAAAACTCGGCATGTCCTTTCTGCCGACCAAATCCCTTTACCTCGGTAACAGTAATCCCCTGTATGCCAATAGTTGACAAAACATCACGCAACTCCTCAAGTTTGAACGGCTTAATAATGGCGGTTACCAGTTTCATTGCATCTCCTCTCCGTTAAGATAAGACCAAAAAAGTTAATAAATATGAATTTAAATTTATTAAACAGAAACAAAAAAGCAATATTAGTGCCAAGTGTTAAAAGCATGAGTTATATGGCTTTAATAAAGCGCTGGCGCTATATATACGCGTTACAGTACGAGGTGATGTCTGATTTGGTGCTGGTCATGATGGGCGATGCGCTATAGAAGTGCTCGCGCAAACCGATAAGGATGTTTAAGCCGGCAACATATTCCTGGGACGCGACAGCCATAAGGCGAGCACATAACTTGTGGCGATAAAAGCGATGACAGCTATGCCCTGCTGTAACGGGCTGACGTTCACCAGAATATCAAAATCAGGGAAGAGTTGCCGACTCAGGCGCATGCCACCAACGACTAGGCTTAATCCAGCCACAGTTAGTCCCAATACGCGTGAAGCAACCAGCGCAAGCTTATCTGTGCGCAGTATCATTCTGGCTACCCAGTAGCCATTAATCCCGTCGGTCACTATCATGCCCAGCATGAACACTAAGCCGAGCAGCATCGGTGACATCCAACTGTGCCCCGTCTGTACACTGATGGAAAAAAATGCGACCTGACTCATGGTGTCGAAAGACAGCGCAAACAGCGCGCCAACCAATACCATCCAGCCAGGATGTTGGATTCTTGCAAACAGAAACTTGAACAACCGGCTTTTGGCACCAGTGATTTTCACCACTTCACCAGAAGGTACCCGCAACACCATATAAAGATTGGTCAATCCCAGCGTAAGTAGAAAGAATATAGATATCCATGCACCCAGCACTTCAAACCAGCCTGGCACTTTCCATGTACTGGCCAGTATGCTGATGATGCCTGCGGTCAGGATCACCGTCATGCCATGGCCGAGGGAGAACAGCAGCCCCGCCCACCGTGCCAGTCGCGGACGTAGGATACTGTTAGTTCTGGCCATACCGTCTATGGTCGCCAGATGATCGGGATCCATACCATGTCGCAGACCTAGCATAAATACCAGCAACATCATCCCTATCCAGCTGTCATGCGCAAAAACCGGCATGTTCAGTCCTTCAACAAACCTTTTTGCTCGATAAACCGGATAATCTCATCCAGCCCTTGTCCCGTCTTCAGATTGCTGAATACAAAAGGCCGCTCTCCGCGCATTTTCCCGGCATCTCTGCCCATCACTTCCAGTGACGCGCCGACCATCGGTGCCAAATCGATTTTATTGATAATGAGCAAGTCGGATTTGGTAATGCCTGGTCCGCCTTTGCGTGGTATTTTGTCGCCTGCGGCAACGTCGATGACATACAACGTCAAATCTGACAACTCGGGGCTGAACGTGGCCGACAGATTATCGCCGCCACTTTCAACAAAGATGATATCGAGATCGGGGAATTTGCGTGACAAGCGCGCGACGGCTTCGAGATTAATAGATGCATCTTCACGTATCGCCGTATGCGGGCAGCCGCCGGTTTCCACGCCGATAATACGGTCTGGTAGCAAGGCTTCATTGCGTACCAGAAACTGCGCATCTTCCTGGGTGTAAATATCATTGGTGACGACACCGAGTTGATATTTATCACGCAAACTTTTACATAGCGCCAGCGTCAACGCGGTCTTACCAGAACCGACCGGGCCACCAATACCGACGCGCAAAGGTTGAGTATTGCTCATTACGATTATCCTTTTAATTAATTTATTTACGACCTAAACAGTCGACTGTACTGCGTCTCATGCTGGCTGCAGGCTATCGCAAACATCGGCCCATAGTTACTGATTTCTTCGTCTGCTAATGTCATGGCTGCACTCACCAGCCGAGGCAATTGTGATGCAAGATCGGCTAAAATCTGCTGCCCTGCCACTTGCCCGACAGGGATAGTTTTCATTGCGGCGCTGACCTGATTTTCTATCCATGACCATAAATAGGCAGAAACTGTTGCCTCGGCGGGGATATTCCAGCTCACAGCCGCACAACTGAATGCTGTCGGAAAGACTAGCGGTTCCAGCTGCTGCAAGGCTAGATGTCGCGCGCCGTCAAAGCCTCCCATTTCCTGCATCAGACGGCGCATGGAATAGCCCATCTGTTCAGTCTCGGCACGCAGCTCGGCAGCTTCCCGCGACACGCAGAACACTTCATTCCAGTGCGCAACCTGCTCAAAGTCTTGATCTTCCCAGGCGTGGTACAAACGCAGTAACAACGGTGCTTCGAATCTTGCCACATTGAACCGCAGCACATCGCCGATCCAAGTGCGTGCTGAGTCACGATCGTGCACGATACGCTGATCCACCGCCCACTCCAGACCTTGCGAATAACTGTACGCGCCCACTGGCAGCATCGGGCTCGCCAGTTGCAGCAACCTCACCAGTGATAAATCAGCTAAATTCATGAATAATACCTGAGTGCCCTTCTTCATCGCCGTGACGATGAACATGACCGCCATAAGCACCCGCTTCGGGTTCAAACGGCGCGGTGTCTTCGCGCACCTGCACACCCAAACCATCCAGCATATCCTTTAATACGTAATCAGCCCCAAGTCGCAGCCAGCCATCGCCCACTTGCAGTGGCACATGACGATTGCCCAGATGGTAAGCTGCTCGCGCCAGCTCACGCTCACTGGCTGCAGTCACCAGCAAGCTAGGCTCAGGTGCGGCAACCACCAGCACAACACGGCCATCGCTACCCTGCAAACGGTCGCCACCACGCAATATGGTGCCGCGCGGCAGGAACAAGCCCACTTCTTCACCCGTCGCCAACTGGGTACGCAAGCGGCTTTTTTGCCTGCGCTCGAACGGCAATACCAGCCGTTCATCGGCAGGCTGATCGGTACTACAAAAGCGCTCAATTAATAACATAAACTCACTTCAAAACAGGAAATAACGCTGCGCCATCGGCAACACTACCGCTGGCTCGCAAGTCAGCAACTCGCCATCGGCACGCACTTCATAAGTCTCAGGATCGACTTCAATTTTAGGCATGTAAGCGTTATGCACCATATCGCGCTTGGTCACGGTACGCGTGCCGCTGACTGCGACCAGACGTTTATCCAACCCCAACTGCGCAGCCAGATCGCTACGCGCGGCCAGCCCTGACACAAAGGTCACCGATGTTGCGGTACAGGCTTTGCCATAAGCACCAAACATCTGCCGATAATGCACGGGCTGTGGCGTAGGAATAGACGCATTCGGATCGCCCATCGCCGCCGCTGCGATCATGCCACCCTTGATAATAATGGACGGCTTTACCCCGAAAAATGCAGGACGCCATAACACCAGGTCAGCCAGTTTACCGACTTCTATCGAGCCAACTTCATGTGCGATACCGTGAGTAATCGCCGGGTTGATAGTGTATTTGGCGATATAACGCTTGACGCGCTGGTTGTCATTTTTGGCGTGGTCTTCCGGCAACGCACCGCGCTGCACTTTCATTTTGTGCGCAGTTTGCCAAGTGCGCATGATGACTTCGCCCACTCGTCCCATCGCCTGCGAATCACTGGATATCATGCTGAAAGCACCCAAGTCATGCAATATATCTTCGGCGGCAATGGTTTCGCGGCGTATACGCGATTCGGCAAACGCCACATCTTCGGCAATATTCGGATCGAGATGGTGACACACCATCAGCATGTCCAGATGTTCGTCTATGGTATTCACCGTGTATGGACGTGTCGGATTTGTGGACGACGGCAATACATTCAGTTCGCCGCAAGCCTTGATGATGTCGGGCGCATGCCCGCCACCAGCACCTTCAGTATGATAAGTATGGATTGCTCTGCCCTTGAATGCTGCCAGCGTGGTTTCCACAAAGCCTGATTCATTCAAGGTATCAGTATGAATAGCAACTTGCACGTCAAGCTCATCGGCGACACTCAGGCAATTATCAATAGACGCTGGGGTAGTGCCCCAGTCCTCATGCAGTTTCAGTCCGATTGCACCAGCGGCAACTTGTTCGCGCAACGGCTCCGGCAGACTGGCGTTACCTTTACCCAGAAAACCCAGGTTCATCGGAAAGCTATCTGCCGCCTGCAACATGCGATGCATATACCACGGGCCTGGCGTACACGTCGTGGCGTTGGTGCCAGTCGCAGGTCCAGTACCGCCACCGAGCATGGTGGTCACGCCTGACATCAATGCTTCTTCGATCTGCTGCGGGCAGATGAAGTGGATATGCGAATCTATACCGCCCGCCGTCACGATCAGACCCTCACCCGCTATCACCTCGGTACTCGCGCCGATGACGATATCGACACCCGTTTGTATATCCGGATTACCGGCCTTGCCTATGCCGACAATACGCCCCAATTTGAGACCGATATCCGCTTTGACTATGCCCCAGTGGTCAACGATCAGCGCATTGGTAATCACCGTATCAACCACATGCGCGTAAGTGCGCTGGCTTTGCCCCATGCCGTCACGGATGACTTTGCCGCCACCGAATTTCACTTCTTCGCCGTAAATAGTGAAATCTTTTTCCACTTCTATCCACAGCTCAGTATCCGCCAGGCGCAAGCGATCACCCACGGTAGGCCCATACATTTCGGCATAAGCTGCACGCCCTATCTTCAGACTCATGCTTGCTCCTTCAATTTACCCATTACTTGCGCATTAAAACCATACACGATACGGTCGCCGCCCAATGCCACCAGTTCCACAGTGCGATCCTGCCCCGGCTCAAAGCGCACAGCGGTACCTGCTGGAATGTTCAGGCGATAGCCATAGGCAGCCGCACGGTCAAACGCCAAGGCGGTATTGGTTTCATAAAAATGGTAATGCGAGCCCACTTGTATCGGTCTGTCGCCGGTATTGGCAACACTGATCGTACACGTTGCCATACCGACATTCAGTGCTATCTCACCTGCCATCGGTTCTAATTCACCTGGTATCATTTGCACTCCTTACGCAATCGGGTTATGTACAGTGACCAGCTTGGTACCATCCGGGAAAGTGGCTTCCACCTGTATATCCGGGATCATCTCGGCTATGCCTTCCATCACGTCACTGCGCTTTAATAATGTCGTGCCGTAGCCCATCAGTTCAGCCACTGCTCTACCATCGCGTGCACCTTCCATAATGGCGGCAGAAATATAGGCTACCGCTTCTGGATAATTCAGTTTCAGACCTCTATCCTTGCGCCGCTCGGCGAGTAATGCCGCAGTGAAAATCAGCAATTTGTCTTTTTCTCGTGGAGTTAATTCCATAACACACTCTTTTCTATTCAACAGGTTGCAAGGTAAATACAAATCGACACTTCAAGTCTGCCAGATGCGCGGTATAGCCGCTTGTCTGCCACCAGTATAAGGTCGCAATATCGTCCATAGTGCAAGGAAATAACGTTTAGCCGTTTCGGATTTATGCCCCAGATAACGTGCAACCAGCACATCAGGCAACACGGTTATTCCGCAATGCTCACCCGCAATGCCATCTACTGCAACTTCACGACACTGGTTGAGCAACTCGGCAGGTATCGCCTTGCCCGCCAGGATAAGTGTTGCCGTCACCGTGCAACCTGCCAGCCCAGCCGGCGAATTCATTAGGGCATCACCGCCCATCAAACTGCCAAACTCTTGCCATATCGACTTACCCGCCAGCTTGATACGCACACGCTGACTAAGATGCCCATGATTAAATTTCTCCCCAGATGCAGCGCGACCCAGGCACAGGATTTCCCAGCCCATAAACACCGCGCCATGCGCCAGCTCGACTTCCATATTCATGCGTGCCAGTGCGCCATCGAACAAAATAGTTTCTTGCGGCAGCCATTCCAGCACGCTGTTTTCAGCCACGGCAAAACGTAATTGCTGACTGGCATAACTGCCGCTTGACCGATACCACTTGCCCGCACCAGGCGATGTCAGCAATGCCTGACTGCCATGATCCAGCTTTAGCCGAATTTCCAGCGTATCGCCACCGGCAATACCCCCGGGCGGGTGCAAGACGATGCTGTGACACACTGCGCTACCTTCCGGATACAGCACTTTTTGCACCATCAATGGACCATGATGCTGCCTGTGCACCAATGTGGTCTTGCCCGTTGCATGTGCGTAACCCAACGATAGCAGTGCATCCCAGCCTTTTTTATGCGCTACATCGTTAACTTGAGCTGTGCTTTCTGTAGGGAAACAAGCGACAAGTTCATAACCAGCCAAAATATCTCCTTTATTAATATTCAAAAATCGCAGTATTCCAGAGCTTACGCAACAATCACGCCAGTAATTTTTATTGATTTATATCAGTCAGTTAAAAAACCAAACATCGTTAAAACGCAACTTAGCCCTCACCCAACGCACCATTTTGATGCGAATACGCACCAAATCGACTTGCCATCATCCGCCCCATGCATGCTCAACAAATACAAATCCATGCTTTATCTATAGGCACGATTGTTGCTGTTTAAAACATATCATATTGTTTTGGAACAAACTTATGCCATCTCTGATCAACGTCCCGCCAGAAGCTGCCAATTCATTTAATTATTGGACTACGCATGATTTTGATGAGCAGGCTGATTTGTTACGCGGCTGGAATCAGGATTACTTGCAAATGTCTTCCGGGCGCTTTAACGGTTATGTCTCTGACATCAAATTTGAAGATGTGCACCTGTTTCTTGAATACACTAATCAGGCATTGTTCCAGCATGGTCAATTAGGCAATGATGTAATCGCAGTAGGCGTGCCACTGGCAGCGAATAATCATGGAGTATTCTGCGGCGCCGCCAGCACTAGCGATTGCATGCATGTGTTTTCTGGTGGTAACGGGTTTGAATTTTTCTCTCCCAATGGATTACTTATGGCAGGCATATCCGTTAATCGCGCCGCGCTATTTGAGATGCTAATGCCTGAAGAACAGGCAGCGATACAGCAAAACTGTGAACAGGCGCATGTTTTCGCCCTGTCTCAGTGTTCATAACCATTCCCCTACAAAAGTAAATTGTTCAACTTGATTTTAGGGGGTTAAGAAAACAGTGCTATCCCATTTTGGCAAAGCCTGCCAAAAATCCACTTAATGGTTTAACGCCATCAATTTGCAGCCATTTTTTTCAATACTAGAGACCTTTGCACGATGTAGCGAGCGCAGTTCAGATGAGGCGGAAATCAACGAAAAAGCGGAATGTACAAGTAGTACATGAGCATTTTGAGCTGATTTCCAACGAAATATGAACAAGCGCAGTAATCGTGCAAAGGTCTCTACTAAACTCGCAGTCGCAAATAAATGGCTGGTAAAATTTCTGGCAAGCGGGAAATATCATCTAGCATTCGATAGCCTCTTTTCCCGAAAATCCGTGCTGCCTGAGCTTCTGTATGCGCATTCAGGTTTAGGCCGAAACAATCCACGCCCTTCCTGCGCAAATGTTTGACTGCATGCGCCGTGTCATGCACTAGATAATTTACATCTGTTACATCAATATCGGCGGGTTCGCCATCGCTGATAACCAGCAAAATCTTGCGCGTCCCAGACTGCTGTGCCAAATAATGCCCCGCATGTCTGACTGCAGCGCCTAATCGGGTCGATAACTTGCCAGTCATCCCCGCCAGGCGCTGTTTAATTTGTGCATCGTAACTTTCAGCAAAGTCCTGCAAACGATAGTACTCAACCTGATTACGACCATTCGAGGAAAAACCATGTATGGCAAAATTATCCCCGAGATCAGCAACTGCACCAGCAAAAAGTACCGCCGTTTCTCTGGCCAAATCGAGGATAGTCTGCTCTGTATCCGGCACCCGCTGATTGGTCGATTCGGATAAGTCCAGCAACAGCAATACTGACACCTGTTGCACAGCCCTGATAAAGCGACTGTTAATGCGCATGTCTGGCGTGCGTTGTTGCCTGATATCCGTAGTGGCGCGGATGACGGCTTCGAGATCGAGCTCATCCCCCTCTTCGTGTTTCTTTTGCCGATACAACAGGTTGGGACGTACTGCTTGATTAATACGTTTAAGTCTGGCGAGTACAGGTCGGGTGCTGTCCTCAATCGCAAGGATAATGCCGAGTTCAGCTTCAATACATGGCTGCTCGATAATTCTCGTCCTATTCGGGCGTTCCATGCCCATGCGGTAATCCCATTCCGGATAATGAAACACACACTTCACAGGGAAATCGTCTGGAGCTGTTGGCGCAGATAGCTGTAATGTTTCCGTGCTAGCATCGGTTATCTCACTCGCTCGCTGCCGCGTTGTATCCAAAATGCGGGTAAACGTCTCTTGGCTGTCGCCGCGATTCTGCTCGGGTTGCGCCTGATCAGGCAGCGGCACTTCCACCTGCTGATGCTCCCACAGCACGCGGTTATCATCACGATATGACGGTTCAACCAGATATCCTGGCGCATTGAACTTGACCCGCATTTGCCCCATGTCGTTGGCCAGCAGCAATCCTAGCCGGATAGCGATTTGCGGGTCATCCAGACTGTGCTGTTGTTCGAGAAATAGCGTGCGTCCTTTCCTCACCCAGCCATTGTTATCAACATAATCAGGATCAAGCAGCGCACGTGTCAGTCTGCGTGCCAGCGACAGGAAATCGGTATTGAGGAAATTGGATTGTGGGTACAAATCTCGCCACAAATTGCGCAACCCGGGAAAATCGCGCATCACCAAGGCTTCTACTCGGGCGTCTTCAATCAGCCCTATCAAGGTGTTTTGCATGGGGTTAATTTTGCGCCGCAGGAATGTCTGTCTTGAATAGACAATGTGTGCAGCAGCATGCACTGCTGCCGCACGGTAAACATCCTTGCCCGATCTGCCGGACACGCCGGCAAAAGTATCAGGCAGGTGGATGACGCGCTGTTCATCCATAAAGGTGCGCGCCTGTGCGTCACTGGCATCCGTCCCCACTGGAAACTGCTGCAGTTTAAACTCGCGACCCCACAGCGCGCGCAAGTATAATTCTATGCGTCGCCGCTCATGGATGAACAGGGTATTGCCGCTCTCCAGATTGAGCATGCGCCAGGACGCCGCATTCTCCAGTGCGAAATATTGCGCCAATCCTGCAAAATCCTGACTATAGCGTGTTATGCCGTTACGCACCCAACGCTGCAAGCCTGCTATGGACATCCGTTCCAGTAGAATATCCTGTTTCGCCAGCATGGGTCGCAGGCCACGCGGGGCTAAAGTCACCAATTCTTCGAGCAACAACAGATAGTGTTTGTAAGCATGGGGATTGCCGAGTGCTCGGGCAGAATGAAGACTCGACGTTGTGATCAAGTCAACTACCGAGGCGCTGGTCCTAGGGTATATTTTGATAATAGAGGCTATCAGATCATCTACTGATTGCTGACCCAGCAAACTGATCAAGTCAGGCGCAGCATCCCTGAACAAACCCAGAGACACTGTACCCAGACCTGCATGTTTGAGCACACTATGCGCATGCTGAAATTTGCCATGCACACTAGATTCAAGCATGTTAACTGTCATATTACCTAACGCGGGCTAGCGCCTCGCTTCCAGCACTAGCCCGACCATCTCTATTCAAATTACTTATGTTTAGTATCACTTTCATTAGGAATGCCTGGAATTGGACATTCCGCAGTCCCTACCGTGGTACGTGTGAACGACTCGACCTGCTCACGCGCCGACTCGGGATCCATGACCCATTTCTTGTAGAACTCGTAAGGAATCTCCGCCACGCCTTTGTCGCCCTCACCCGAGTTGATTTTCCCGGTATAACCACGGTGCAACAGTTTGAACAGATGGTTCTGCGATTGACCGTTCTTGCGCGCATCACGGATCTGCGAAGTCGACAGCTCGGCATACTGGATACCATAATCCTCTTCACCACATTCACCCAGGGTACGGCCGTCAAAACCGACAATGGCCGAATGCCCAAAATACGAATACACGCCATCGAAGCCTGATGCATTGGCAACCGCTACATAGACGTTATTCATGAATGCCATGGCCTTGGCCACCAGTACCTGCTGATCTTTGGCTGGGTACATATAGCCCTGACAGCGTACGATCAGCTCGGCACCTTTCATCGCGCAGTCGCGCCAGATTTCCGGGTAGTTGCCGTCATCGCAAATGATCAGGCTGATCTTCATGCCCTTGGGGCCTTCAGTCATATAGGTACGATCACCTGGATACCAGCCTTCTATCGGACACCACGGCATGATTTTGCGGTATTTCTGCACGATTTCACCCTTGTTATTCATCAGGATCAGGGTGTTATACGGTGCCTTATTCGGATGCTCTTCATGGCGTTCGCCAGTCAGGGAAAACACCCCCCACACATTGGCCTTGCGGCAGGCCTCTGCAAAAATCTCGGTTTCTTCTCCAGGTATGCTGGCAGCCGTATCGTACATTTCCTGACTGTCGTACATGATGCCGTGCGTACTGTATTCCGGGAACACCACCAGATCCATACCCGGCAAGCCCTGCTTCATGCCTACCAACATTTCGCCTATCTTGCGTGCGTTATCCAGCACTTCAGCCTTGGTATGCAAACGCGGCATTTTGTAGTTAACTACTGCGACGCCAACACAATCATTACTGCTAGAAATATCACCATGTCTCATAATTCACCTATTTTATTAACCTATTTTCGATACTACGATTACCAACACCATCACACTGACAAATAACCTTTAATCTTCGCTGCATCCACATCGCCACGCTTGTCCTCATGGATAAATTTACCCTTATCGATCACAATAATACGATCAGCAATTTCCATGGTGAAACTCAACACCTGCTCAGAAACGATAATAGTAATCTCACGCATCTTTCTGATTTCGTTCAATACTTTTGCGATGTCTTTAATGATGGATGGTTGTATGCCTTCGGTTGGCTCATCCAGCAGCAGCACTTTAGGATTGGTCACCAGTGCACGCGCAATCGCCAATTGCTGTTGCTGACCACCAGACAGATTGCCGCCCTTACGATTACGCATATCGTATAAAACCGGAAATAGCGCAAAAATGTCTTCAGGAATATGCCGTGATTTGGATTTCCCCAAACCCGTTTCTATATTTTCCTGCACCGTCATATTGGAAAAAATCATGCGCCCCTGCGGTACATACGCCAAGCCTTTGGCAACCCGCTGGTAACTCTCGTTACCGCTCAAATCCTCGCCATCGACGGTGGCTTTAGCGCATTTACTTGGCAGGATACCCATTAAGGATTTAAATAATGTGGTTTTACCCATACCATTACGTCCCATGATGGCCACTGTTTCATTTTTTTCCGCCTTAAAGCTCAAGCCATGGATAACCTGGCTTTGCCCGTAGCTCACCTGCAAGTCTGCAATTTCAAACATGCTGTTTCCCCTTAACCTGTTAGTGACCTAGATAAACTTCGATAACGCGTTCGTCGGCTTGCACTTGCTCCATCGTGCCCTCGGCCAATATCTTGCCCTGATGCAATACTGTCACTTTGTGGGCAATTTTCTTGACGAACTCCATGTCGTGCTCAATCACCAGGACGGAACGATTCTGGCAAATTCGATTAAGCAGATCTGCAGTCTGATCACGCTCCTTGGCGCTCATGCCGGCAACTGGCTCATCCAGCATCAACAATTCTGGTTCCTGCATCAACAACATGCCGATTTCCAGCCATTGTTTCTGACCATGGCTCAATAAGGCAGCTTCCATCTCAAGCTGCTCTTCCAGCATGATTTCCCTGGCGATCTTGTTTACCTGCTCGAGCACCGCCTCGGTACGTTTAAAGGTTAGACTCCCCCAGACATTTCTGCCTTTGGGATAAGACACTTCCAGATTCTGGTAGACAGACAGATTTTCATAAATCGATGGCGTCTGGAATTTACGCCCTACCCCGGTACGGACTATCTCGTGTTCAGACAACTTGGTCAGTTCTTTGTTGTTGAATTTAATCGAGCCGGAAGTGGATTTTGTTTTACCGCAGATCAAATCCAGCACGGTAGTTTTACCAGCGCCATTCGGCCCTATCACAACGCGCAATTCATTTTTATCCACATACAAGGTCAATGCATCAACAGCCTTGAAGCCATCGAAAGACACTGTCAAATCCTCTATGGCAAGTACAAAGTCAGTATTGCTCATGCTTTTGCTCCTGCTGGCTCGCTAGTTAAAATCGGCTCTGATTCGGTTTTTTCGTGCACGACTGCAACAACCTCAAGCTTGACTGGCACAGATTTGGTTTTACGTGATTGAAACTTCTTCATCAGATCGGTGTAGATACCCGCTAATCCATTCGGGAAGAACATAACAACAGAAATAAACAGCCCACCCATCAGGAACAGCCATAACTCGGGATAAGTTTCTGAGAACACGCTCTTGCCATAATTCACCAGCAGCGTGCCATACACCACGCCTATCAGTGACATGCGTCCGCCGACAGCGGCAAAGATCACCATTTCTATCGAAGGCACGATACCGATAAAGGTTGGCGACATGAAACCTACCTGCAAGGTAAACATCGCACCGCCAATCGCGGAAATTAACGCAGCAAAACAGAAAATGAATATTTTGAAGTTGGACACATCGTAACCAGAGAAACGTACCCGCTCTTCCTTATCCCGCATCGCCAGCAGCAACATGCCGAACTTGCTGGATAAGATGTAACGGGACGCCATAATGATCGCGATCAATAAAAACGCATTGATGTAATACAGTATGTACTTGGCGTGATCGGTGCGAATATCCCAGCCCAGCAGGGTTTTCAAGTCAGTAATACCGTTCACACCACCCGTGTAGCCTTGTTGTCCGACTATCAGGATAGTCAGTATCAGCGCAATCGCCTGAGTAATGATGGCGAAGTAAACACCACCAACACGACGCTTGAACATCGCAAAACCGATGATAAAAGCAAACAAGGTAGGCACCAGCAATACTGCCAGTATGGTCAGGGTGAAGCTGTGGAACGGCTGCCAGAACAATGGAATAGCCGTAATCTGGTTCCAGTCCATAAAGTCAGGGATGCCTGGCGTAGTCTGTATCTTGGTGCTGACAGGGTCAGACGCTTCGAGTTTGAGGAACATGGCCATGCAGTAACCACCCAGACCAAAAAATATCCCCTGACCCAGACTCAGAATACCGCCGTAACCCCACAGCAACACCAGACTGACCGCAACAAATGCATAAGTCAGATATTTGCCGACCATACCTATACGAAAAGGATCCAGCCCCAACGGCAGGACAATCAGGATAATCGCAGCCAATATGGCTAGACCGATTGCTCCTTGCTTCCCACCTAATAATTTATCGGTCAATGTATTCATGTAAATCTCCTGTTTACTTACGAACTTTAGCTGCAAACAAACCTTCGGGCTTCATCATCAAGATAAGTACAATGACCAGCAAAGTTGTCACTTTGCCCATCGAACTGGTCATGAAGAACTGAAGGATGGATTGAGCTTGAGCAATGCCGAATGCTGACGCTATCGTGCCCATCAAACTCGCAGCACCACCAAATACCACCACCATAAAGCTGTCAACAATGTATAACGAACCCGTTGTCGGCCCGGTAGAAGCTATCGTAGTAAACGCAGCACCTGCCACACCGGCAATACCGCAACCCAATGCGAAAGTGACACGGTCAACCTTTTTGGTATTGATACCAACCGCACCTGCCATCACCCGGTTCTGCACCGTAGCCCTGACGTTCAAACCCCAGCGTGAACGGAACATGAACAGGAATACGCCGAAAGTCACGACAGCTGCCAGCCCCATCACAAACACGCCATTAATCGGAATCTCTATATCGGATGTAGGCTGGAAAGCGCCTAACAACCACTGCGGTAACTCCGCGCTCACTTCTTTAGCGCCGAAAGTTGACCGGAAAATCTGTTGCATCACCAAGCTCAAACCCCAGGTCGCTAATAGCGTATCCAGCGGTCGCTTATATAAATGCCTTATCAGTACGAATTCAACTAAATAGCCGATGGCAAACGCGATAATAAAGGCGGCGATAATCGCGAATACAAAGTAGTAATTCACAATGTCGTATTTCACTGCCAGTTTTGATAAAAACACCGTTGTATAAGCACCTATGGTCATAAACTCACCATGAGCCATATTGATTACACCCATCTGACCAAAAATAATCGCCAGTCCGAGCGCCATCAGCAGCAATACACTAAACAGGCTCAAGCCTGAAAAGCCTTGCATGACCACGATGTTCCCTATATCCGCCATCGAATATCCAAACATGATTTACACTCCACTTTTACTAACGGGTTATAACTTACTAAAGAAAATAATTTCCAAATGCTCGCAGCACCGAACAGCACTGCGAGCATGTCAAACGCTTATTGATAACCTTTAGGGAATGGATCAGGTTTGATCAGAGGTGACTCGTAAACCACATCAACCTGGCCATCTGCACGCCATTTACCGATGCGAGCCTTACTCCACAAGTGATGGTTAGGGTCAACCTTGACATAACCTTCAGGTGCAGTCTTCATCTCGTAGCCAGGTAATGCCACTACAACCTTATCCACGTCGAAACTACCAGCGCGCTCCACAGCTGCTTTCCACAACCATGGGCCAAGATAAGCTGCTTGCGTTACGTCACCGATAACAGATTTAGGACCCCACATTTTTTTGAAGTCAGCAACGAATTTTTCGTTGTTAGGATTCTTCACGCTTTGGAAGTATTTCATTGCAGAGTAGAAACCTTCCAGGTTCTCACCACCGATACCGAGCACTTCATCTTCGGTCACAGAAATGGTCAGCAAGGTCTGTTTCTTGGAATTGATACCCGCAGCGTTCAATTGCTTGAACCAGGCAACGTTACTACCACCCACCACAGCGGCATAAATTACGTCAGGTTTTTTTAGTTTGATCTTGTTGATTACAGAACCAAATTGAGTATCACCCAGTGCAACGTATTCTTCACCAACAACCTTACCGCCCAGGTGCTGTTCGATATGCTTACGTGCAATCTTCATGGAAGTGCGTGGCCAGATGTAATCTGAACCAATCAAGTAGTAAGTTTTCGCTTTTTTCTCTTTAGCTACCCAATCCAGACCCGCCAGGATTTGCTGAGTTGCTTCCTGTCCGGTGTAGAACACGTTCTTGGATTGCTCAAGACCTTCGTAGAAAGTTGGGTAGAACAACAGACCGTTGTCCTTTTCGAACACTGGCAAAGCAGCCTTACGTGATGCCGAAGTCCAGCAACCGAATACAGCTGCAGTGTGGTCATTCTCTAGCAATTTTTTTGATTTTTCAGCAAAAGTAGGCCAGTCACTTGCGCCATCTTCCTGAATAATTTCAATCTTGCGTCCTAAAATACCACCAGAGGCATTGATCTGGGCAATCGCCAACTTTTCAGCCTGGATCGAACCCGTTTCACTGATCGCCATGGTGCCAGTAGACGAATGTAAGATACCTACCTTAACGGTCTTATCAGTAACGGCCAATTTTGTCGTATTCACTTTTGCAGTTGCAAAATCGGCTGCAAAGGCATTACTTACACCAGCGGACATACCTAACGCCAGTGAAGCACCAACTACCGCACCGGCAGTCTTCATAAATTGACGTCTATCATATTTACTCATCTGTTGCTCCTTAATTAAGATTGCATGCAATTAATACCCCTCCCTACAGAAGAGCTTACCGTCCACCAAACCACACATATTCAGAGGTTTCTGTACATGCACATTTTTAGATCGGTATTAAACTATTAGCAAATCGTGTGCCAAAATACTCAAAGCGTCACCACCAATTTATCAAACGCTAATATTCCACATATTTTTCATATTGTTAGTCACGCAAAAAAATAATATGAAGCGTCCAAAAACATCAAATCAGTAACGCCTTTGTAGTAAACATCAAACGCGGACGGTTCATTAATGAAACCTTGGTGCACAAATATTTTTTTGGAGCCCCATATCAGTGCATTACTGCCAACCTAATGTGCATCACCAAATAACAATATGAATAATGCAGATTAAATTATTAATTTAATTATTTGATTATAAAGGGTATTAAAAAACAAGAAATTGATAATACTGCGCAGAATAGCGATGGATCTGGAGCGGGTTTTAATACAAACTCAGGGAAATTGAGGCGAGTCAGTATCAATTATGACTCGCCGAAATCCAATTTAATGCCCTAGCATCCAAGGTCTGGCTGTCTTTTTAGTTTGCATTTCCAGTCCATTGGTTTTTGCCGCCGATTTGTCCGTAGACTTTGCTGACCTGGACTTGCCAGACGTCGAACAGGTATGTGTGCCATTGCAGCCACAACTACTGCGCCGTGCTATTTTTGGCTCATGGGCAGATTTTTCGTTACGTTCATAAGCACTGCGTTGCGCTTTGCCGAGTATCGCCAGTTGCGGAGCAGTAATTACGCGCACGCTCGAAATACCACAGCTTGGGCATGCCGCCTCCGCATCCGACTCACTCATTTTTCTCAATGCAGTAAATGAACCGCATTCTTCGCATTGATAATCGTATATAGGCATCTTAATTCCTCGCTAAAGATAATAAATACTCGCCTCTCAGCTACAAGAGGCGAGCATTAACACAAATTAAGAAGTCGAAGCAAGGTCAGCGGTACTGGTCACCATTATTTTTGGCCCCTCTGCGTTAGGCTTCATATCGAAATCAAATATCTCGGTAGGTAACCATAACGTTGCACAGGCATTAGGAATATCAACGATACCGCTGATATGTCCTTCTACTGGCGCAGTACCCAGGATTGCATAAGCCTGTTCACCGCTGTAACCGAATTTTTTCAGATACTCGATCGCATTCAGGCATGCCTGACGATAAGCGACATGCGCATCGAGGTAATATTGCTTACCTTTTTCATCAACCGAGATACCCTCGAAAATCAGGTAGTCGTTATATCTGGGCTCCATCGGACTAGGCTGGAATACTGGGTTTTTAATACCGTATTTCTCCATCCCGCCTTTAATGACAGACACGTGAATATCCAGATAACCCGCCATTTCAATCGCGCCACAGAATGTGATTTCACCGTCACCTTGGGAGAAATGCAGATCGCCCATCGACAAACCCGCATTTTTTACATAAACAGGGAAATAAACACGTGAACCTTTGGAGAGATTTTTAATATCACAGTTACCACCATGTTCACGCGGCGGAACGGTACGAGCACCCTCCTTAGCCGCTTCCTTCGCTGCTTCACCCGTCATACGCCCCATTAATGCGGTATCGGCATACGGCAAAGCAGCCAGTGGCGGGACACGATCCGGGTCAGTGCTTACCAATGCAGCTTCACGTTTATTCCATTCATTCAGCAATTCACGTGAAGGCAGACACCCAATCAAACCCGGGTGCATGATGCCGGCAAATCGAACATTCGGGATATGCCTGGAAGTAGTATAGATACCGTGAAAATCCCAGCAGGCTTTACGTGCATCAGGATAATGGTCGGTCAGGAAACCACCACCGTTGGCCTTGTCGAACAAACCGGTGAAGCCCCATTCAGATTCCTGAAATGCGCCGACATCCAGAATATCGACCACCAGCAAATCACCAGGCTCCGCCCCTTCTACACCAATAGGACCACTCAAATAGTGAACCTTAGTCAAATCAACATCCCGTATGTCATTCGCACTATCATTATTAGCTATCTGTCCGCCCGTCCAGTCGATACACTCTACACGGAACTCATCACCGGGCTTAACCATTGCTACCATAGGAATATCCGGATGCCAACGATTATGCAATACGTCCGATTGTTCCTCAGGTGACTTGTTAATATCCACTTTAATCAAGGTTTTTGGCACAGCGATCTCCTAACAGTTTATATAGTCAAAATAAATGCACGCAAGCACTAACCGAACAGTCGAATGCTGCAAGGTTGTTCACTTCTTAGCATTTAATATGCCAATTTTTAACCCTTCATAAAATTTAATATTTATTAATTAAGTTTCATATGGTTATATTATCGCCTTAAAAATAGCCCCTACTTACGAATAGCTGAACTGCGCGCACCGAAATAGCACAACACATCTTAATAATGCACATTTATCGCTCATACCTCCGAACAGACCACTGCAACTGAACTCGACTAACTTCCTCATAAATGCGCACTAATTCAGAGCAGTACATTATGACTTTGCACCCATATCGCTCAAGTTGCGCATTAACTTCATGTTGGAACTGGCTTAAATGGTGGGTATACGCACCACCAGCGTTTTAATTAACCTACTGAAATTAATATATATATTTTAATTTTTTCGAATTTAATTGTTAATTGGCACGAGCTTTGCATAGTTAAGCCCAGGACGGGATAATGGCTGCACTAACAGCCCTTTCACACAAATGTCTGTATCAGGATTGCTAGGGTTCCGATTCCAGTTTTTATTAAATGGGGTGTCTGGTCCGAGAGCAGTCCGGCCTCGAAGTGAGGTTCCACGGAGGGATAAAAGCCCGGGAGAGAGCGCAGTTGCTTTCCCGTTTTTTTCAACCTTCTTAGGAGCTAGTCATGTCAATGTTACATTCCAAATCGCTTAAAAAAGTTTGTCTTGCTTCAGTGATGCTCGCGACTGCCAGCATGAGTCCTATCGCAGCGCACGCGGCCACCAGCATGAAAATTGGTACCGTTGTATGGGTAGGCTACGGTCCTTTTTTCGTTGCTGATGCAAAAGATTTCTACAAAAAACATGACCTCAAAGTCACCCTGCAAATGTTCACCGACCCAGCGCTCATACCAACTGCAATAGCCAGTCGCTCTGTTGACGGCGGTATGCTGACTTATGACCAGGTAATCGGTTCAGATGCTAAAGGTCTGACACAAAAAGTAGTCATGCCTATCGACTATTCGAATGGCGGCGATGCGATAGTTGCGACCACCGCCATCACCAAGGTGACCGACTTCAAGGGTAAGAAAATCGGTTTCAACCCCTTGTCGCCTTCTGACTTCCTGCTCTCCTACGCCATGAAAAAGAATGGCTTGTCCGAGAAAGACTACGAAGCCGTTCCTATGTCTCCTGAAGCTGTACCAGCTGCCATGGCTTCCAATAGCATCCCCGTCGGTGTCACCTACGAGCCTAGCCTTTCACAAATCCTGAGTCAGGGTAATGGCAAGAAATTCCATGTCGTGTTTTCATCCAAAAACGCCCCTGGTCTGATTGCTGACGTTTTAGTATTTGATCAAAAATATATACAGGCACATCCCAAGGAAATCACCGCCCTGATCGCAGCGTACGTGGACGGCTTGAACTACATGAAAGCGCACCCAGATGAATCAGCCAAAATCATCGGTAAAGCAATGGGCGTCAGTGGCAAGGAAGCCATGGATCAGATGAAAGGTGTTTACAACATTCCACTCGCTGAAATGCCCAAAGCTTTTGTGAAGTCAGCGGAAACCACTTCCTACTATGCCAGTGGCGAAGTCATCAGCGGCATCCTTAAAAGCAAAGGTCAAATCACGACCATTCCCGCTACTGAAACCACTATCGACAGTCAGTTCGTTAAATCTTTAGTCAAGTAGAGGCCTTTGCACGATGTAGCGAGCGCAGTTCAGATGAGGCGGAAATCAGCGAAAAAGCGGAGTGTACAAGTAGTACATGAGCATTTTGAGCTGATTTCCAACGACATATGAACAAGCGCAGTAATCGTGCAAAGGTCTCAAGTAAGTTTTGGCAGGTCGCGCTCGGAACATGCGCGCGACCTTGCTTGAGGGGTCATTCATGCTGAATCAAAAATTTCGCTATGCCGACGGTGTATTGCCGAACGTGGTGGCTTTATCCTATACCTTGTGCGCTTATCTCGGCGGCATCCTGTTACGGGTACTGGCACCGCTATGGGGACAGATTATCGGCACCCTGCTGGTTGCCCACGCGCTGATATTATCCAGCTATTTTTTCCACGAATTCGCCCACAATTCCATATTCAAAGCGGCTGAAGACAATGCCCGCTGGGGCACGTTAATGACGTGGATTAACGGCTCCTGCTACGCTACGTTCAGCGATTTGCGGCGCAAGCATGTGCGTCACCATGTCGATCGTGCGGATGTTATCACCTTCGACTTCAAAGCATTTCTGTTCAAATCGCCAGTCTGGGTACGCCGCCTGGTACTGATGCTGGAATGGGCTTATATCCCTGCTGTAGAACTGATCATGCATGGCTATGTGGTGATCCTGCCGTTCATCGCTGCTGAGAAAAAGCAAAATCGCGCTCGCGTTTTGACCATCATCGGCGTGCGTGCAGCCGCGTTTGCTGTGCTGGGCTGGTTCTCGCCAGCTGGATTGCTGGGTTACGCCATCGCTTATTTAATCATGCTGCACGTGCTGCGTTTCGCCGATGCCTATCAGCATACCTATGATGCTTTTGCCATCCTGCAGGGCGGCAACGTTCCCGACGACAAAGTACGCGATCGCACCTATGAGCAGCGCAATACCTACTCCAACCTGATCTCTGTGGCGCACCCGGCATTGAATTTGCTGTTGCTGAATTTTTCCTACCACAACGCCCATCATGAGCGCCCGATAGAACCCTGGTATTGCTTACCGCAACTGCATGCAAAACTATTTGCAGCTGAGTATCAGCAAGTATTACCAATGAGCACATTATTGGCTGCACATCACCGTTATCGGGTGAAGCGCATCCTGTCGGAGAATTATGGTGACGTGCCAGAAGTATCAGCTGGCCACCTTGATCCTTCGGCATTCTATGGCGCTGTTGGCGTGTCATTTTTGACGGCGGTTTAATATGGCCTTTCTCGACTTTACCGATCATACGATAGTCATTACCGGTGCCGCCAGCGGCATCGGACTAGGTATTGCTGAAGCATTTGCCGAACACGGCTCAAGCCTGGAATTGATAGACCGCAATCCTGACGCGCTGGCAGCTGCTGCACAACGGCTAGCTGGACATGCAAAAGTCACCACCCATACGCTGGACTTGACTAATACAGAACAAATCCATGCCTTAGCTGACAACCTTAAACAACGGCAGGTTGCTATTCATGCCCTGATCAACAATGCGGGCATAGAGTATCCAACGCCGTTAAACGCTGCGACAGCCGATGCCGAGCAGCGTTGGCAAAGCCTGCTGCACAATAACGTCAGCAGCATGTATCTGCTCACCCGTGCGTTAATGCCGTTGATACGGCCATCGGGTTGCGTCATCAACCAGTCCTCAATCTGGGGTATGAGTGGTGTGGCCGACTTTTCTGCCTATGTCACCAGCAAGCACGCCGTTATCGGCTTCACTCGTTCACTGGCATGGGAGCTAGGCAAACATGAAATCAGGGTGAATGCAGTTTGCCCTGGCTGGGTGGCCACTGATGCGGCAATGCGTTCCATGCGCGCCATGGCGGAAACAGCAGGCAAATCCGAAGCACAAATGATCGCCGAAATTCTGGCGCAACAAGCGATACCCCAATTACTCAGTCCGGCAGATATTGCCGGTACTTTTCTTTTCCTCGCTTCACCTTACGCCCTTGCGATTACCGGCCAGGCTATCGTTGTGAGTAACGGTGAGGTCATGCATTGACTACTATGAATATCTCACTACATAACAAAACCGCAATTGTAACCGGCGCCGCCACGGGTATCGGCCGCGCTATCGCCATCATGCTCGCCAAGGCTGGGGCAACCGTCATCATCAATCACCTGAATCGCGCTCGTGAAGCCGAACAAGTGGTACAAGAGATTATGTCCCAGGGTGGGCAGGCCGTGGCTGTAGAAGCCGATGTGACCAATGCCCATCAGGTACGGCAGATGGTAGCAAACTGTGACAAGGTAGACATCCTAGTGAATAACGCGGGCGTGATTGCAGAGAAGCCATTCCTGGAAATTACCGAAGCAGACTGGGATCACGTGCTTAACAGCGACCTTAAATCGGTGTTTCTATGCAGCCAGGCCGTTCTGAGTGAGATGGCAAAACAAGGCAATGGCATTATCGTCAATATCAGTTCCGATCTGGCTTATCTCGGACGCGAAGATTACGCCTCCTATTGTGCCGCCAAGGCTGGCGTAATCGGCCTTACCCGCTCGCTGGCACGGGAGTTTGCACCCGATATCCGTATCAATGCCGTTGCACCTGGCCCGGTCAACACTGCCATGATGACGACGGAGTCTATGTCTGAGGAGTGGATAGAAAAAGAGAAGGACATTCCCTATCATCGTTTCGCAGAACCGGATGAAATTGCAGCCACGGTGCTATTCCTCGTGTCTGATTACGCCCGCTTCTATTGTGGTCAGGTACTTGGCCCCAATGGCGGCTCCGTCATGCCATGAACAGCCTGACGCGCACTTCCCCGCAAGCATGGTTACCGCTCACCGTACTGATACTTTCAGCCGCCATGTGGGGCATTATCTGGTGGCCACTTAAACAGTTTGGCGCAGCAGGGTTGTCTGGCCCACTGATTTCATTCGCCAGTTATGGTCTGGTTGGTCTGGTGGGCCTGCCTTTTCTGTTGCGCGAACGCCGTGCGTGGCAGGGACAAGTCGGGTTATTGCTGCTGCTTGCACTGTTTGGCGGATGGGCTAATGCGTCTATTGTGCGTGCGTTACTTACCGGCGATGTGGTGCGCGTCATGCTGTTGTTTTATCTGGCGCCGGTGTGGTCGGTGATTGGCGGGCGGATATTTCTGCACGAAACCGTAACCAGACGACGCATGCTGGCGGTATTCATATCCGTTTTTGGTGCATTTTTGGTGATCGGTGGTACTGCGGCATTTGCTACGCCGTTGTCGGTCGCCGATATTCTGGCGCTGTCGGCTGGACTTGCCTTTGCTGCAAATAACCTGGTGACCCGCGCAGCACACAGCATCCCTATGATATCGAAAACCATAGCTGTATTCGTTGGTTGCGGCATCGTTTCCGGGTTGATGGTATTGCAGCAAAACGCCGTCCAGCCTGACTGGTCACCGAATATGATAATCGCGCTACTGGCTTTCGGTTTTGGCTGGCTGGCATTAGCTACCTTCACCACACAATACGGCGTCACTCATATTGAGACAGGTCGCGCTGGCATCATCCTCATCGTCGAGTTACTGGCTGCTGTCATTTCGGCCATGATTATCGGCGGTGAGAAAATAACGCCGCGCGAATTAATAGGCGGCATACTTATTGCTTGTGCTGCTGTCATTGAAGCAACAGATACCACTGCTGAATCACATAAGGAAAAATCTTGAATACCGTGAATATGAACAAAATGAGCTGGGTTGCGTACCGCGATCAGATCAAAACCACAAACCCACCCGTCTTCCTGCCTGTGGGTGCGCTCGAACAACACGGACCTCACCTGCCGCTAGGTACTGATGCATTATTATCTGCAGCTGTGGCTGCCAGCACAGCAGAGTTAATCAATGGCATCGTTGCACCAGCGCTGTCTTACGGTTACAAATCTCAACCAAAATGCGGCGGCGGGCAGCATTTCTGCGGCACCACCTCAGTCGATGCGCAAACACTCATCGGTTTAGTACGCGACACAGTGCGTGAATTTGCCCGTCATGGTGTGGAAAAACTGGTTATCGTTAATGGCCATTTTGAAAATCAGTGGTTCATCACCGAAGGTATCGACCTGGCCATGCGCGATATCCAGCCCAATACCAAAATGCGGGTCATGCGTCTGGAATATTGGGACTTTTTAACCGAGACAACATTGCATAGCGTATTTCCCGACGGATTTCCTGGTTATGCGCTGGAACATGCTGCGGTCATCGAAACCTCGTTAATGCTGCACTATCACCCCGATTTGGTGCGGCTGGACCTGATACCCGATGATGGACCTGCTGATTTTCCGCTGTACGACGTTCATCCGGCTAATCCCGACTGGGTGCCGCCGTCAGGCGTGCTGTCTTCGGCGCTTGGCGCCGATGCTGCAAAAGGTGAAATCATGGCCAAGGAATTAGCTGCGCGTATCGCTGACGCCGTAGTGATGGAATTTAATCAGGCGTAATGATGGACCTGTCCAGCCAGCCACGCCAATTAAATCGCACTGCTCTGCTTATCATTGATATGCAACGCGATTTTTGCGCACATGGCGGCTATGCAGACACCGCAGGTCTCGATATAGAAAATTTGCGTAAACCCATACCGCAGATTCAGCGACTATTAAGTGCAGCACGTGAGCAAGCCATGCTGGTCATCCATACGCGCGAAGGCCATCGCAGTGATTTGCTGGACTGTACCCCGACTAAAATGGCACGTAGCGCCCGCGCTGCTGCAGCGATAGGATCAGCTGGACCAATGGGCAGGCTGCTCATACGCGGCGAATACGGGCATGATTTCATCGATGAGTTAACCCCCGTCACCGGCGAACCCATTATCGACAAACCGGGCTATGGTGCGTTCCACCAGACCGATCTGGAAATCATCTTGCGCAGCCAGAATGTCCAACGACTCATATTGACTGGGGTGACCACCGAAGTTTGCGTTCAGTCTACGTTACGAGAAGCTGTGGACAGGGGCTTGAGCTGCATCACCATCAGTGATGCGTGCGGCTCTGCCTATCCTGAGCTGCATCAGGCCAGTATGGCCATGATAACGGTGGAAGGCGGAATATTTGGTGAAGTGCTTACCACTGATGCGATGTTGAAAATGATGCAAGCTACCGCTATAGAGAGTCAAACCCATGACGCAAGTTAAGAAATTATGGCCACTGCTGACGGCGACTCATCGTTATGACAAATCGCTGTCGACACGTCACCGCGGACAAGGGCAAATCATCGAAGCGCCTATCCTTGCTTATCTGATAGAGACAGCCAATGGCCGCATTTTATATGACGTTGGCTGCGACTATAACAAGATTGCCGATCCGGTGCAGCAGCAACATTACTATGATCCGGACACCTTCCCCTTTGGCGCACCCGAAATGGACGAATCCCAGCGTCTCCCCGTCCATCTGGCACGCATGGGCCTGACACCTGCTGATGTGGATGTGGTATTCGTAGGCCATTTGCATTTTGACCATGCTGGTGGCTTATGCGACGTATGCGGTACCGAAGTGCATGTGCAAAAAGCGGAAATGGAAGCTGCACAATCCGGTCAGGACATAGGCTATTTCCCTGACGACTTCAATGGCGACTATCCCTGGAAAATCATGGAAGGCGAATACGATATAGCACCAGGTGTACGCGCCATCGCCTCGCCCGGCCATACCGCAGGCCACATGTCGCTGTGGATAGAATTGCCGAAAGGCGCGCCAGTCATCCTCTGCGGCGATGCAGCCGATCTCACGGAAAACATTGTTGACGAAATTCCTCCTGGATTGTGCTGGCAAGATCAGGAAGCTCAAGCAATAGCCAGCATACGTAAACTCAAGACCATGGCGGCAGAGGAAAAAGCAATACTCTGGCCTAATCACGACATCAGTTTCTGGAGAACGTTGCGCCAGTTCCCGGAATTTCATGAATAGACCACCTATGAAACTATCATTCTTGAACGTTGTTAAAACCGAGCCCATGGAAGTTCAACCGAAGACCGCTGGTGGACTAGATCCGACATGCCTGATCAACACCATCACCAGAGACTTGGTGGGCATGATTTTCCGTTGCGATATTGACGAACTGGGAACGATGGAATTTGTCAGCGAAGGTTGTCTGAAGCTCACGGGTTACCATCCTGACGAACTGATTTTTGATAGCCGCATTTCTTATGGAAAGATCACGCATCCAGACGACCTTAAAAACGTTAATGCCACGATTTATGCTGACCTTAACAAGGACAATAGCTACGATGTGGAATATCGCATCATCCGTGCCGATGGCTGTATCCGCTGGGTATCAGAGCGAGGCGTGGGTGTTTTCGATGAGCATAACAAGCGCATTGCCATCGAAGGTTTTATTCAGGACATTACCGACCGTATTGCTACCAACAAGGCGTTGCATGAAGCGCTCAGGCGCTACCGCAGCATCTTCGAACATGCCACCGAGGGGATATTCCAGACCACGCCTAGCGGTCGCTATCTTGATGCCAATCCTGCATTGGCACGCATCTACAATTACCCCAGCCCAGAGATCATGATCGCGGCCCTGCAGGATATCCAGCAGCAACTGTATGTCCAACAATCACGCCGCGACGAGTTCGTACGCCTCATGTTTGAATCCGGCAATGTGCGTAATTTTGAATCCGAGGTATATCGGCAAGACGGCAGCAGTATCTGGATATCTGAAAATGCACGTGCAGTAAAAGATGTTCATGGTGTAGTGCAGTTTTATGAAGGGACTGTCGTCGACATTACCGAACGGAAACAACACGAGGAAAAACTACAACACCAGGCCAGCCATGACATACTCACTGGTTTACCCAACCGTATGCTGCTGATGGACAGGATAGAAAGAGCCATTAGCAGAGCCAAGCGTGAGGCACAAAAAGCCGCCGTTGTCTTCGTCGACCTGGACAATTTCAAACTCATCAATGACAGTCTGGGACATCACGTCGGCGATCGACTACTGCTAGAAATGGCGTCCCGATTAAGCACCTGCATCCGTAATCAGGATACAGTCGCCCGTTTGGGTGGCGATGAGTTTGTACTGGTGCTCACTGAGCAATCGGAAGGGCCTGGTGTTATCCATATCATCCGTCGTTTACTCGAAGTCATTGCTCAGCCATGGATAGATGAAGGACATGAATATTCATTAAGCTGCAGTATAGGTATCAGCTGCTACCCTTGTGATGGCGACTCTGCTGAGACGTTATTGAAATGCGCAGATGTTGCCATGTATGAGGCTAAAGGTGCGGGCAAAAACACATTTCATTTCTTTACGCCTGAATTGAATCAGGCCGTAACTGAACGCCTGGCACTGGCCAACGATCTGCGTCGTGCAGTGGAGAGAGAAGAGTTCCGTGTTTACTACCAGCCTCGTGTTGATGTCCATACTGGTCAAATCGTCGGCGCAGAAGCCCTCATACGCTGGCAACATCCGGAAAAGGGACTTATTCCACCAGACAATTTCATCCCGATTGCAGAAGAGACTGGTTTGATCATTCCTATGGGGCAATGGATATTGCATGAAGCCTGCCGGCAGAATCGTGCCTGGCAAGAAGCTGGGCTTCAGCCTATTTGCGTATCGGTGAATCTTTCCCCCATCCAGTTCCGCCAACCTGGATTAATCGAAGCAGTCATGAATGCGTTGCAGCAGACAGCCCTCAACGCCAGCTTTCTGGAACTGGAACTCACCGAATCATTTTTCATGCAGGATGCGGAACGTATCAATGATGCCATTACCGCACTAAAATCTCTGGGTGTCGCATTGTCCATCGACGATTTTGGCACAGGTTATTCAAGCCTGAGTTATCTGAAACGCTTCCCGGTCAATCATCTGAAAATTGATAAAAGCTTCGTGCAGGAAATCAATACCAGTCCCGACGATGCTGCCATAGTACGTGCCATTATTACCCTGGGACATGAATTAGGGCTGAAAGTGGTTGCTGAGGGCGTAGAAACACTGGCAAATTACAAGTTCTTGCAGCAGCATAATTGCGACGAAATTCAAGGTTATTATTTTAGCCGCCCAGTACCCGCGCCGGACATGGAAATCCTGCTGCGCCATGGAATTGTGGTGGCATAACAGCGGCATGACAACTACCGTGCCAGCGCATTATCTGGGTGTATGGCAACGAACCTCCCTGAAGAGTCCAGCCGGGGTAGATACGCACAGTCTGGTGTTTTGGTTACAGACACCCGCCCTGCACGCAGATATTCGCATCCCTGCCGATCGCCCTGACTTCAGGGGAAAAACATCATTCCTGGACTTTTCCGTAGATGAATTGAGACTGTTAGCCCGCCAACAGGGATTCGCCGGCATAACCCATGTAGCTGGCGATCGTTGCCAATGGTTGCGCCAGATTGATTATCAACCAGCCAGGGCAGACCGCGATATCGGGCACATGCAGTTTAGTGGTAATCGCCTGATAGAATCGGGTATAGAGCGTGATTACACTGAAATTTGGGAGAAATTACCAGACAGCCAGGGCGCGACATTTGCATTCCACTTTATGGAAAAAAATACGGCTTATAGCCCTGACCAATCGCAAGCCGGCATATTGGTGATCAGTGGTGATTATTTTATATTCGCACGCGACCGCTCCACTACCTTACCCAAAGCATCATCGCTGGCTGCCATATTGAACGACACCGGCTTCACCCAACAACAACAACGGGTTGCCTTACTGGATTTTGAAATCTCATTCGGACGCCTGACTAAAGGCAGCATGCCGTGGGAAATCCAGCGCTCTACTTTGCCATTTCGTGAAGGCAAACCGCTTTTTACAGCATCGACATGGGCTGAAATTTCACAGACAAAGACAGACTATGTCCAGCACGAGCAAGCATGGAATGGCACGATCAGCCGCCACTGGTTTACACAGTCTGAATAATTCCGCATAGCGCTACACACCCAGCAATTCCTTGATAGCTGCTTCAATATAAGCGCTCTCTTTTGAAAATCTGCCAGGCGCGCCTGCACAATGACCAGCGGAAGAATAAATCGGGCGCAATTCCGCATTGCGTACCAGTTTGGCCTCGATGCCATTTTCTGCCAGGGTGAAATACTGATCGTGGTCACACGGCATGACTATCGTTTTAGCCGTCACCTGCGCCAACGCCAACGCCAGATCGCCGCCAAATTGCTCATGCGCGCTCACATCTGCATGTTGCCAAGTCCACAGTTTGGTTAACAGATTATTCGCATCCCAGCTCAGGTGATCCAACTCCCAGTCTTCCAGCAGGTCGTCCTGTGACGCGAAACCCAGCTCCTTAAACCGCCCCTCGCGAAAGAACTCGGCAGAATAGGCCCACGGCATATAGACCCGGCCAAACGCTCTGAGGCCCTTGGCTGGAGGTTCTACATAATAACCATCGGCAAAAGCTGGATCCGTTTCCAGTGCAGCCCTCACTCCTTTTAGAAAAAGCTGATTGTATGGCCAGCACCGGGTTGCGCCGCATATCGGCAGCAGATTCTGTACCATGTCCGGGTACAACACTGCCCAATGCCATGCCTGTACCGCGCCCATTGACCACCCCAGCACCAGTTTCAGGGTGCTGACTCCAAGCTCATCCAGTAACCGCTTCTGACAGGCAACGTTGTCATATGCCGTCACCTTGGGAAAGCCGCCGCCCCGATAACGCGGCAGCGTGTTACTGGGGGAAATCGATAAACCGTTACCGATCAGCTCAGGCACGACGATGAACCATTGCGCTGGATCAAGCGCATGGTGTTCGCCGATGATGCGGGCATTGGATAAATGCGTCCCGGTGTAATACGTGGGGAACAGGATGCAATTGTCGCCCTGCTCATTCAACTTGCCCCAGGTTGCATAGCTGAGCCAGGCATCATGCAGGGTTTCGCCACTCTGCAGGACAACATCGCCGATATGAAATTGCTGCACGTTCATATTCAGAACAGTTTTAAATAGCGCGATTTTTCCCAATCACTTACGTGGTTATTGTAGCGTATCCATTCTTCGCTCTTGTAATCTATCCAGGTATTGAACATGTTTTCCCCAAACACCTCTTTGGATAACGCATCCTGCTTAAACATATCTATCGCCTCTTTTAGGGATTGCGGCAACATCTTCACGCCCATGGCGTCGAGCTCCTGTGGGGTTTTCAGGTACATGTTTTCAGTATGCGGCTCACCCGGATCCAGCTGCTGCTCGATACCTTCCAGCCCAGCTGCCAGCACCATGGCAGCGCCGAGGTAGGGATTGCAGGCACTGTCCGCCGCACGCAGCTCTATACGGCCACCGCCTTTGGGGATGCGTAAGGTATTGGTGCGGTTGTTATCGCCGTAACAGGCAAACACCGGTGCCCAGGTAAACCCGGACATGCTGCCGCGCAACACCAGGCGTTTGTAGCTGTTTACCGTCGGCGCAACGACTGCGCATATCGCCGGCAAATGTTTCAGCACACCCGCCATAAACTGATAGCCCAGTTTGGATAAATTGCAGCCACGCGAGTCATCCACCGCTTCAAACAGATTCTTGCCGGTCACCTTATCGGCCAGCGACATATTGAAATGTGCGCCACTGCCGGCGCGGTCGCCATATGGCTTGGGCATGAAGCTGGCGAAGCCGCCATGACGGCGAGCGATTTCATTCGCCATCAAGCGGAAGAATACGAAGTTATCGGCCATGGTGAGCGCATCGAAATATTTGAAATCAATTTCAAATTGACCAATACCATCTTCATGGTCTAACGAATACACGTCCCAGCCAAACTGGTTCATGGATTTGACCAGCTCCCGCATCCAGTCCATGTTATCCAGCAACCGCGCGACATCATAGGCGGGTTTTTCCAGATGATTGCGTGTTGACAGCGGCGAGTAACTACCATCCGGCTCATCTTTCAGTACAAAAAATTCAGCTTCCATACCCAGATTCATGTGATAGCCCATGGCATCTGCCTTAGCCACTACATTTTTTAATATAGTGCGGCTGCAGGCTGAGAATGGTTTACCTTTGGTCCATAAGTCACTGGCAAACCAGGCTATTTCCTTATCCCACGGCAGGATTTTGCACGATGCCGGGTCAGGATGCGCGGCAACTTCCTCATCACTGACATCCTGGGGTACACCTTCCAGCGCGGCGCCCGTGCACAACTCGGAACCGGACATCATGCGCCGGTAATGCGCGATCGGCACCATTTTAGACTTCGATACGCCATGAATATCCACATAGCTGGCCAGCATGAATTCCACGCCAGCGGCAACCAATGCTTCAACGTCATAGCCTATATCCGCAGGCTGAGTACCTGTAGTCATCACGTCACTCCCTTTTACAATTTTAGTAAGAATCGATTATCCAGCGCTGAGTTGCACGAACATTTATAAGGTTTTCAGATACTCGCGCCAGCTACCCAGGTGGGTAATATCCACCGCATCCACCACCGCATAACTTTCACACACAAAACTCAGCACCGACTCGCCGTTAACCAGCGTAATCGTGCCGATACCTAATGGCGCGGGGATGCCGGCGACAAATGAACCGAACTCGCGTGCCGGCATTTCCCATATTTCTACGGCAACCGCGCCGCCCTGCTCGCCCGGCTTGACGCGCACCATGCCCGGACGATACGGCGGGCCGCCGGGCAGCGCGTAAAACTTGTAATCGGGCGAGCTGGTGGTAGTCTGCACCAATCGTGCGCCGCGCTGGGTGAGCTGCCAGTTCAACGGCAAGCCGGATAAATGCGCACCGCACACGGCCACGCGTATCTGACCGGCTGGCAATAACGCCGGCAATGCTGCAGGTGTCGGCTGAGCGACGCCAGTTGCCCCTAGCGGCGTTGCCACCGCCTGCTGGCAACGCGCTGCCAGATGCAGCAATGGCGCATCCTGATGTGCAGGAGCCACCAGCGTTACCCCAAACGGCAGACCATCGTGCTGGAAACCGGCAGGCACAGACACAGCGGCATAATCAAACAGATTCATGAAGTTGGTGTAATAACCCAGATTTGAGTTTAACTTTATTGGCTCAGCCTGCATTTCGGCTATGGTGTATATCGTCCCTGCTGTCGGCGTTACCAGGCAATCAACCTCAACCCATACCTTATCGGCCTGACGTTTCAGTTCACGCAGACGATATTGCCCGGCAAAAGCATCCGCTGCGGAATAGCGCGCAGCTCCACCGATGATTTCCCGCACCGGCGCGAACACCTTGTCGGCGTGTGTATCAAAGAAATCCTTAATCGCCACGTAACGTTCAGCCACCCACGGGCCGTCATACAGCAGTCGTGCTGCTTCGAGGAATGGCGCCAGATCTATTACTACGGGCTGGCCGCCAAGCGCTTGCAATCGAGCCACGGCTTCGTTGAACAAACGTTCGGCCTCGGCATTACCAAAAAACTTCAGTTGTTCAGCCTGTGGCACGCCAAAACTAAACGCAGCAGCCCGACCAAAATCATAGCCATGGGCTTCCACTTTACGTGAATAAATATCAGCCGCATCAGTATGCGCCGCTGCTGCCACCACCCGTTCCACATCCGGCGCAGTCAAAGCGAATACCGATACCGTATCCAGCGAACGGCAAGCTGGCAATACGCCAGTTGTCGATAACCAGCCGCAAGTCGGTTTATGTCCGACCAAATTATTAAATGCCGCAGGCACACGGCCTGAACCGGCAGTATCGGTTCCCAGGCTGAAACTGACCCAGCCTTTGGCCACAGCTACCGCCGAACCGGCACTGGAGCCGCCGGAGATATACGTTGGATCAAAGGCATTGCGGCAGGCACCGTAAGGCGAACGTGTACCATTCAGGCCGGTCGCAAATTGATCCAGATTGGTTTTGCCAACAGGAATAGCACCGGCGTCTATCAACCGTTGCACTACCGTCGCACTCCGGGTCGGTACAAATTCAAACTCTGGACATGCAGCGGTAGTCGGCACGCCAGCCAGGTCTATATTGTCCTTAATGGCAAACGGTATCCCGTACAGCGGCAGCTGCGCCGGATCCTTGTCTGCCAACGCATCTGCATAGGCATACAGCTGCTCGGCAGATAATTGATAGATCCAGGCATGATCGGCATTATTCCCGGCGGTGCGCGCCAGTACCACGTCTACCAGCGCGCGCGGCGTCAGTGCACCGCTGCTGTACAGCGCCCGCAAATTGGCAATATCCAGACTCAAATTTTCCATATTATTCTCCCTGTATGACCAGCAAGTCCTGGCCGGCAGCAATCTGACTACCTTCGCGACAGTACAGACGGATTACTTTTCCGGCGGCTGGTGCCACCACGTTGATTTCCATTTTCATCGATTCGATAATCAGCAACGTGTCGCCCGCCTGCACCATGTCACCCTCGGCCACTTCTATTTTCCAGATATTCCCGGCCACATGCCCGGCGACGGCGCGGCTGTTAGGCGGCAAATCCAGCTCGCTGTCAGTTGCGGCTTCGGCAACGGTGGCGTCGGACGCATAATCAGCCTGACCATTTGCCTGCCAGCGTTCGCGCTCGGCATTGAAAGCGATCTGCTGCTTGTCTCTGAATGCAGCAATGTCAGCATCGTTGTCGGCCAGGAACGTGTTGTAGTCGCGCAGGCTGAATGTAGTTTCTTCCACCTTGAGCTTGAACGTGCCAGCGACAAAATCTTCACGCATCTTCAGCAGCTCGTCTTCCGTTACCGGATAGAAGCGAATCTGGTCAAAGAAGCGCAGCAACCATGGCTTGCCGTCGATGAAATCAGCAGTCTGCTTGTAACGGTTCCACATCTGTATGGTACGACCGACAAACTGATAACCGCCTGGCCCTTCCATGCCATACACGCACATGTATGCGCCACCGATACCCACTGCATTCTCCGGCGTCCAGGTACGTGCTGGGTTGTACTTGGTAGTCACCAGTCTATGCCGTGGATCCAGCGGCGTAGCGACTGGTGCACCCAGGTAGACGTCACCCAGACCCATCACCAGATAGCTGGCGTTGAACACGATTTCTTTCACCTCTTCGATGCTGTCCAGCCCGTTCATGCGCCGGATGAATTCGATATTGCTCGGACACCATGGCGCATCCTTGCGTACCGACTGCATGTATTTCTCAATCGCCAGCCGGGTGGAAGGATCGTCCCACGACAATGGCAGATGCACGATACGCGCTGGCACTACCAGATCCTCAATATTGGCGAGTGCAGATTCCGCCTCAGTCAATGCCTCCATCAGCTGTGGCAGCGGCAGTAACTGATTGTTGTAATGCACCTGCAATGAACGGATACCCGGGGTCAGATCAATAATGCCGGGTACATTCTTCTGCTGCAGCCAGGTCATCAGTGCATGTACGCGGAAGCGCAGATTGATATCCAGCACCAGCGGACCGTATTCCACCAGCAGATATTTGTCGCCGGCAGGCCGATAAGTTACTGCAACCTGTCCGTCCTGTTCTTCCACGCGATGCAACACCGGGCCAGACGCCAGCGCAGGTGTCGCAGCAGCTTGCAGCGTGGCTGGCGCAAGCGCCTTAATCTCCGCATCTTGCGCAGTTTCACGCTGCATCGCTTCATCCAGTGCAATGCGTTTGAAACGTACAGTGTTGCCTGGACGCAACTGCCCCATTTTCCATAATTCTGCCTGAACGATGGTCGCCGGACAGACAAAGCCGCCCAGGCTGGGACCATCCGGCCCCAGGATCACCGGCATATCGCCAGTAAAGTCCACTGCGCCGATAGCATAGGCATTGTCGTGAATATTGGACGGATGCAGCCCCGCTTCACCACCGTCGGTCCGCGCCCATTGCGGCTTGGGTCCGATCAGGCGTACCCCAGTGCGACTGGAGTTGTAATGCACTTCCCAGTCAGTAGAAAAGAACATGTCGATATCAGCATCAGTAAAGAAATCCGGTGCACCATGTGGACCGTAGAGCACGCCAATGTCCCAATGGCTGTGATATTCGGGTATCAATGCGCTATCCAGCACCGTATCTACGGGCACCGCAACAGATGTTGCACCCAGATGCAGCACGTCGCCGACGCGCAACGTACGACCAGCATGGCCGCCGAATTGTCCTAAAGTGAAGGTCGATTTGCTGCCCAGATAATCCGGCACGTCGAAACCGCCCGCTACCGTCAAATAGCTACGGCAGCCGTCGCCCTGGATGCTGCCCAGACGCAACACGCTGCCAGCCTTGACCGGGTGCGCACGCCAGAATGTTAGCACTTCACCATCCAGCTCGGCGCTCATGGCCGCACCGGTCAGCGCAATCACGCTGTCACGGTTAAAGCGCAGTGTAGGACCGGCCACAGTCAATTCCAGCCCGGCGGCATTATCGGCATTGCCCAGCAAGCGGTTACCCAGACGGAATGCCAGTGCGTCCATCGGCCCTGAAGGCGGCACACCCACATCCCAGTAACCCTGGCGCCCAGGATAGTCCTGGATGCTGCTCTGCACACCTGGTTCAAGTACATCGATGGTTGCAGCCAGATAGTGCAAGGCATTCAGATAGCGGGTGGTCTGTTTACCCTCAACAAACACATGATCACGGATGATCTGGCGCAGGTAATCCAGATTGCATTCAATACCGGCTATATGGGTGTCGCCCAGCGCGCCTTGCATCTTGGCAATAGCCTGCTCCCGATCAGCCGCAGTGACGATGATTTTTGCCACCATCGGGTCGTAAAATGGCGGTATGGTGCTACCACGCTCTACCCAGGTATCAACACGGGCGCTATCTGGGAACACGGCTTCGGTGAGCACGCCGCTGGATGGCTGAAAATTCTTGCCCGGATCTTCGGCATACAGGCGCACCTGGATCGACGCGCCACGGGGATTGATGGTCATGCTGTCCAGCGCAGGCAAATCATCTGCAGCCTGACGTATCATCCACTCGACCAGATCTATGCCAGTGACCTGCTCGGTGACGCCATGCTCCACCTGCAGCCGGGTATTCACTTCCAGGAAGTAAAACTCACCATTCTGCGCGTCATAGACAAATTCCACAGTACCGGCAGACTGGTAATTAACCGCCTTGCCCAGTTGTACTGCCGTCGCCAGCAAGCGCGCACGCTGCGCATCAGTCAAACCCGGTGCTGGCGTTTCTTCAATCACCTTCTGGTTGCGGCGCTGCACTGAACAATCGCGTTCACCCAGTGCAACCACATTGCCCTTACCGTCACCGAAAATCTGCACTTCGATATGCCGCGCCTGCTCGACGTATTTTTCCAGATAGATACCGGCGTCCTTGAAGTTGGCACTGGCCAGACGTGCGACCGACTGGAATGCTTCCACCAGCTCATCAGCACTCCAGATCAGGCGCATGCCGATACCGCCGCCACCTGCTGTGCTTTTCAACATAACTGGGTAACCAATGCGCGCAGCTTCGGCTTGGGCATGGCCGGCATCAGCCAGCAGACCGCTACCAGGCAATAAAGGCACCTGATTCTGCTCTGCGATTTCACGGGCAGTATGCTTAAGACCGAAACGCCGCATCTGGTCTGGCGTCGGGCCGATGAAAACCACACCGGACGCGGCACAGGATTCGGCAAAAGCGGCATTTTCCGAGAGGAAGCCATAACCCGGATGGATCGCCTGGGCACCGGTCTGTTTGGCGACTTCGAGTATTTTCTCGGCACGCAGATAGCTGTCTGCGGCCGGTGCCGGGCCTATGCACACCGCTTCGTCGGCTTGCGCCACATGCAGCGAATGCGCATCGGCTTCTGAATAAACGGCGACAGAGCGGATACCCATTTTTTTGAGTGTCCGGATAATGCGGCAGGCAATGGCACCGCGGTTGGCAATCAGTACTTTATCAAACATAGTCTTCTTTCCATTCCATGACGGGTCGTCCCATCATTATTCTTTTATTGCAGGTCGTCCTGCAGCCATCTTAATTCCAGATCAGCAACTGAACTGGCGTCGGGTTGTAGGCATTGCACGGGTTATTCAACTGTGGACAGCTGGAAATCAGCACCATCACATCCATCTCTGCACGCATTTCCACGTATTTACCCGGTGCGGAAATACCATCTTCAAAAGTCAGCTTGCCTTCCGGAGTCACTGGCACGTTCATGAAAAAATTGACGTTGCTGGTGAGGTCGCGTTTGTCCATATGACAATCGCAATGCCCCAGCGCATGCAGGAAACTGTCGCGGCAGCTGTGCATGAATTTTTTGCCGGCCTCATAGCGCACGCTGTTACTCTCCGCCGCGCAGGCACCGCCCAGCGTGTCGTGACGTCCACAGGTATCGGCGGTAATGGTGACCAGTACGTTACCCTCGCTGGACAACAACTGTGATCCAGCCGTCAGATACAGATTGCCCTGCGCACGTATGGTATCGACCGCGCTGTAACGCTCGGTGGACTCATGTGCGTTATAGAACAGGGTATCGACGGCCTGATTGCCTTCCAGATCGAGTATGCGAAATGTCTGCCCCTTTTTGACTTCATGCAACCAGGGTTCTCCAGCTGGGACGATTTCATCGTACACAGCGTTTTTAGGATCAAACTTACTTTCTACAATAGCCATTTTAAAGCCCCTTTCAACGGTACAACAATTCAGTATTATAAAAACCGCGCTGGTTTTCCGGACGGAAATTGCGGCAATAATCGTCAGCACCTGGCAATTCGGAATGCCATGCAGTCAGTTTGACCGGTTTGGGCTGATACTGCGGGTTAGGATCCAGCGGGTGCTGGCAGGCTGCCAATACAACCAGCGTGTTCATTTCAAAACGTAGATCAATAAAATCACCTGCCACCGAATTGTCAGGATGAAAAATCAATTTACCATCCTCATCGGCACTCACTTTGCTGAACAAATTAATGTTTGCCACAATATCGCGCTTGCCTAAACCCCACTTGCCGAGCTCGATTAAAAAGCTGTCGCGGCCATTGCGATACATCGCATTAAGGTGAGTCTGATAACGCGCTTCGCCGTATTTGGCCAGCACCTGAGCTGCGTCAGTCATGCCGCATACCGTGTCATGCCAGCCACAGCTATCCTCGGTGATGGAACACAGCACGCGACCCATGTCCGAGTAACACACAAAACCTTTGGTCAGGTGCGCGGTATGTTGCGCCTTGAGCGTATCGGCCATGTTATAGCGCTCCAGCTTTTCATCCTGGTTGTAAAACAACACTGACAGATTGGCGCCGCCTTCAATATCGGTCACGCGCAAAGTAGTACCGCGTTTCACATTGAATGACCAATGCGCGCCGCCGGGAATGACTTCTTCCCACATCAGACTATCGGGGCTGAATGCTGTTGTCATTGCTTTCATAGTTTTATCCTCTTACGCTAAAGTTAATACTTAAATCTAAACTGCTTCACTATCTTCGGCTTGCCGAGTCATGCGCTCCAGCAAATCCTTATCCGTGTGCATGCCAGACGTTTCCCGAATGCGGGTCAGAATTTCTTTTTTCAACGCAATAAATTCTGGTGACAGTTTCATCTCCTGATCACGTTTATCCGGCAGTGGTACTTCATAGATCGTGTCGATACGCCCAGGGCGCGGCGCCATCAGTACGACACGCTGCCCCAGATAAATGGCTTCTTCCACATCGTGAGTCACAAACACGATGGTGGTCTTTTCCAGGTTGAACAGATGCAGGATCAGATCGTGCATAACTTCCCGCGTCTGTGCATCCAGCGCGCCAAATGGCTCATCCATCAGCAGTATTTCCGGCTTGGGCAACAACGCACGCGCTATTGCTACGCGTTGTTGCATGCCGCCAGAAAGCTGATTAGGATAAGCCTTGGCAGCGTGCGCCAAGCCCATCAGCGACAGCAGTGCATCAGCGCGACCTGACGCCACTTCAACTTCAGCAGAAGTCGCCCCTTCGCGGTTCACTTTCAAACGGCGGCTAAATTTGATGTTATCGACCACGGATAGCCATGGGTACAGACTGTAATTCTGAAATACCATCGCCCGGTCCACACCCGGACCCTGCACTGCGCGACCATTCACCGTGATTTCACCAGAACTAAGCGTTTCCAAGCCGCCGATACAGCGCAACAAGGTGGATTTGCCGCAGCCCGATGCGCCAACAAAAGTAATGAACTCATTAGCACCGACGGACAAATTAACGTCTTGCAACGCCACTACATCCTGCTTGTCCGTGGTAAAAATTTTACCTGCCGAATTGATTTGTATTTTGTTATCCATGACATGCACCTATTTGTTATACAGCCAGGGGAAGCTCTTACGATGCGCAAACCGGAATAATTGATCCATGATCAGACCGATCAGCCCAATCAGAATAATGCCCGCGAAAATTTTGTCGGTTTGCAGAAAACGCTGTGCTTTGAGGATGGCGTAACCTAAACCTGAGTTCGCAGCCACCATTTCCGCCACCACCAGATAAGTCCAGGCCCAGCCCATAGTGATACGCATGGTATCGAGCAAAGCGGGCTTGGCTGACTGCAGTATCACCATCGCCACGATCTCTTCACCGCCAGCACCCATAGTCTGGGCAGCTTCAATTTGTGCCATGGGCACACGACGGATATCTTCAGCCACCATCAATACCATCTGAAAAAACGTACCTATCCAGATAATGGCGATTTTCGAACCTTCATCTATGCCTACCCACAACATGACCAAGGGAATGAATGCGACTGCAGGCATATAACGGATAAAATCTGTCAGCGGTTCGAACAGTGCTTGCATGGGACGATAAGTACCTATCATTACCCCCAATGGCACGGCAAGAATGGCGGACAATAGAAAGCCAACCGTGACGCGATAGATGCTGATCCAGGCATCACCCATCAGATCGTCATCCTCATACCAATGATAAATCCGTGTTAACACATCCATGGGACCAGGCAGGAATACTTTATCTGTCATTCCACTATTGGCCATTAGCCACCAACCGATGAACGGCACTATCATGCCTACCGCAGCGAAGAACCAGAACTCTCTGTGGTTCAAATGACCACGAATGGTCCACAACTTACGCTTGCGTGCTGGTGTTAATGTGGGATTTTGATTAGTCGCTGACATATCGGCCTCTAGCGCTTGATTAACGGCAGAGGAAATACGCTCAGCATGTGGCCGAACCAGCGTTGTAATGACATAACTGCGACTCCTTGAAAGTTAAAATAGCGAGAGGCTGAAGCGACAACTGATCGCAACCTCCCGGGCTTTTATCCCTCCGTGGAATCTCAGTTACCTGAGACCGGACAACTCTCGGACCAGACACCCCATTGCTGGAATCGGAACCCTAGATGCCCTAGTGACAAAGGCTACAGTAACAACCGTACCTCTCTGTAAACTATGTAGCAAATTATGTGCCAAAAATTTAACGCATTAATATCAAACGATTACTGCAACTCATAATAAATCAATATCAGCAGATAAGCACTGGAATGGTGCGCAAACTAGAAAATGCACCAATAATGACAAATGAGCTAAATACCAAGAGTTGAAACGAAGACGTACTGTTGCAACCTATTTTATTAGCTTGTACATTTAGATAATTTGATAGCAAAAAACCTAGACCAAGCGTGCTTGCCAAGCCTGTCTAGCTGCCTGTGCACGACTGAAAATTTCAGTCAGAACTTCACCATTGCCAGCGGCTAAAGCTACGCGCAAGTGGTTCAATTTTGCCTGATAAGCATTTAGCTCGGCTATTAACGCAACTTGATTTGCCAGTGCAATATCCCGCCACATTTCAGGACTACTGGCAGCAATGCGCGTGAAATCACGGAACCCGCTGGCGGCAAAATTAAACAGCACATCAGCGTTATCCCTCTGAACTATCATATCAACCAGCGCAAACGCCAATAAATGCGGCAAATGACTCACCGTCGCAAAAATTGCATCGTGCTCGGCGGCGTGCATGGTACTGACTTTTGCGCCACATAACTGCCACATCTTGCGCACGCGCTGCACCGCTTCATCTGTGGTTTCTGGCAGGGCTGTCAGTATCAGATTTTTAGCTTGATACAAATCTGACCGGGCTGCCGTCGCGCCACTTAATTCTGCTCCTGCAATCGGATGTGCAGGTACGCACTGGCTTAATTGTTGTGGCAAATATTGTTGCATTAACGCTACTACATCCTGCTTAGTACTGCCTGCGTCGGTGACAATGGTATGTGCAGGCAAATGCGGTGCAATAACCTGCATAATCGCCGCCATCTGCCCCACAGGCACTGCCAGCACAACGACATCAGCATCATGTACCGCATCGACCGCATCCAGCGCAATGCGATCAATAATACCTAATGCCAGTGCTTGTTCGAGATTGGCATGACTACGTCCCACGCCTACAATCTCACCCACCACGCCAGCCTGTTTCAAAGCCAATGCCAATGAACCACCGATGAGTCCAACGCCGAAAACAGCAAGTTTTTTATATAGAATCTGTGTCATGGAGTCTCACCAAAAAAACAGGCTGCGGTATAGCAGCCCATTTAATTTCATCTAAACAACTTTACGCTAAGCCTTAAACATCACGCCCTAAAATCTTCGCAATACCACCCAGTTCAGCCATTAGCGTTTTTAACTCACCAGGCGTTAACGCTTGATCTGCATCACACCATGCTTCGCAAGGTGTCGGATGCATTTCCACCAACAGACCATCAGCACCCGCAGCAATTGCTGCACGAGATAATGCAGGCACCATCCAGGCTTTACCACCCGCATGAGACGGATCAACAATAACAGGTAAATGTGTTTCTTTTTTCAATACCGGTATCGCAGTGACATCCAACACATTGCGGTAGTAAGTTTCAAAGGTACGAATACCCCGCTCACAGAAAATGATATTGTGGTTACCCGCTGCTGCGATATATTCCGCAGCCATCAGCCATTCTGAAATTGTCGCTGACATGCCGCGTTTCAAAATAACCGGCTTTTTAACGCGCCCCACTTCTTTCAATAAATCAAAGTTCTGCATATTGCGCGTACCGATCTGTATGACATCCACGTCCCACTCCATGAACGTATCCAGCATACGCACGTCCATTAACTCGGTAACGATAGGCAAGCCCTGTGCATCAGCCGCTTTACGGAACATTTCCAGACCTTCTACACCCTTACCCTGGAATGAATAAGGACTGGTACGTGGCTTGAACGCACCGCCGCGCATCAGGCGACAACCGGCCTCTTTAACATATTTTGCAGAATCATCCATTTGCTGTTGGGTTTCAACCGAGCAAGGCCCGGCGATAACCTGCACGGTATTGCCGCCTAATGGCACGCCTTTGATATCGATAATGGTGTTTTCTTTATGCCATTCACGCGCAACGATTTTGTAAGGTTTAACCACGTGCATGGATTGCTCCACGCCTGGCAATGCATCGATAAGCTCTTGGTCTATCGCACGCTCATCACCTATCGCGCCAATAATGGTGCGCTCTACGCCACGCGAAATATTTGCTTCGCAGCCGTATTCTTTGATTTTTTTCACAACGCCATCTATGTGTTGTTCGGTTGCACCCGGGCTCATTACGATGATCATATTTAGTCCTTAATAGCGTCTTCTAACGCTTGTAAAAATTGGTTATTTTCTGCTGCCAGCCCTATGCTGACACGCAAATATTCTGGCATGGCATAGTTGCCTATGGGTCTTACGATAACGCCGTGTTCAAGTAAGCGTCGGTACATCGCTGTCGCATTGCCTATACGTATGGCCAGGAAATTGGCATACGATGGGATATAGTCTATATTCAACAAATGTAAGCCTTGTGTCAACTGGCGCATACCGAGTTGATTAAGCGCATAACTTCGCGCGATAAACTCATCATCATTCAACGCCGCAGTTGCTGCAGCCAGCGCTAAACTGTTTACATTAAACGGTTGACGCACACGGTTTAGCATATCTGCCACTGCCGCACTCGCTAACGCATAACCCACACGCAAACCTGCCAAGCCATAAGCCTTAGAAAAAGTACGTGTTACGATTAAATTAGGGAAACGTACTAACCAATTCAGCGCATCGGATTGCAAGTCTTGCGGTAAATACTCACCATAAGCCTCGTCCAGTACAACAATTACCTCGTCAGGTACTTGCTCTAAAAACGCCAAAATATCCGCATTGCTTAATAAAGTGCCCGTAGGATTATTCGGATTGGCAATAAACACCATGCGCGTATCAGCACGTATCGCCGCTAACATTGCAGCCAAATCATGCCCGTAATCGCGTGCTGGCGCGGTAATCCCTGTTGCGCCGGCTGCCAGCGTCGCCAATGGATAAACGGCAAACGCATGCTCAGAAAAAACCGCTGATGTCGCAGGCGACAAAAATGCCCGCGCGGCCATTTCCAGCACATCATTGGAACCATTTCCCAACACAATTTGTGCCGTATCCACATTCAACTTCGCAGCTAGCGCCGCTTTCAAATCAAAACCGCTGCCATCAGGGTAACGCGCCAAAGTATCCATGGCAGCATCAATGGCAAATAATGCTTTAGGGCTTGCACCCAACGGATTTTCGTTAGACGCCAACTTCACTATACGTGACGCATCCAAACCTAATTCTCGTGCCAATTCATCAATTGGTTTACCCGGCTGGTAAGGGGCAATGGCGCGGATGTAATCAGGCGCCAAGTCACATACATTTATCATTACAAAACACCGATAGGGTAAGAACCCAATAATTTCAATAATGCAGCTTTGTCTTTTAAGTCATGTAAAGCAGAGGCGACGGCGGGGTCATCTCTATGTCCTTCCACATCGACAAAGAACACATATTCCCACAAACCAGAGCGCGCTGGACGCGACTCCAGTTTAGTCAATGAAACACCATGACGCGCAAACGGCTGCAGAAGTTCCAAAATTGCACCAGGCAAATTCCGCGCAGACATTAACAGCGAGGTTTTGTCGTGCCCAGATGCGCCAGCATCATGCAAACCCAGCACCAAAAAACGGGTCGTATTATCGGGTTCATCTTCGATGTGCTCAAACAGGCACTGTAAACCATAAATTTCAGCCGCCAAATCACCCGCTATGGCTAATGCTGACTCATCTGCTGCGGCCATTTGCGCGGCTTCGGCGTTACTGGCAACCTGCACGCGAGGCACAGCAGGCAAATGTCGATTCAGCCACTCATGACATTGCGCTAACGATTGTCCGTGTGAATAAATCACCTTAACATTGTGCAAACCCGCAATTTTACGCAACAAATAATGATGTATGCGCAAATCCACTTCACCACAAATTTTAAGCGGGGTGTCTTGCAACAAATCCAGCGTGCGATTCACCGCCCCCTCAGTAGAGTTTTCTACCGGTACGATGCCATAATCCGCAGCACCTGCATTCACTGCACGGAACACTTCATCTATCGATGTACATGGCATCGTGTTCGCGGCATGACCAAACTGCTTAACTGCTGCAGCTTGGCTAAATGTACCTTGCGGACCTAAATAAGCCACAGACAAAGGCTTCTCTAACGCCAGGCATGCCGACATGATTTCACGAAATAAACGCGCAACAGTCTCATCTGCCAGCGGTCCTGCATTCAAATCTTTAATCCGCCGCAGCACCTGCGCTTCACGCTCTGGACGATATACCGTACCATTTTTCAGGCGGCCGATGGTTTGCGCATGCTGCGCACGTTGATTGATAAGCGCTAGAACCTGTTCATCAATCGCATCAATCTGGATGCGTAACGCTTGTAAATCTTCTGCCATATCAGCCCTGTTTTTTCACAAAATCGTGCATGTAATTGACTAACGTTTGCACGCCTTCCAACGGCATCGCGTTATAAATAGAAGCACGCATCCCACCCACTAACGCATGCCCCTTCAACTGCAACAAACCTTGCTGTTGCGCGCCCTGCAAAAAAGCAACATCCAGTGCGGGATTGCTCAAGGTAAACGGCACATTCATGCGCGAACGGTTTTCAGGCGCGACCGGATTGTGATAAAAATCGCTGGCGTCCAAATAATCGTATAACAACCTGGCTTTGGCAATATTACGCTGCTCCATAGCCGCCAAACCGCCCTCGCGTTTTAGCAACTGAAACACCAGACCCGCGATATACATTGCATAAGTCGGTGGTGTGTTATACATAGAACCGTGATCAGCTTGGACTTTATAATCATATAAAGTCGGTGTATGCGGCATTGCATCACCCATCAGATCTTCACGCACGATAGCGATGGTCAGCCCTGCGGGACCAATGTTTTTTTGCGCACCAGCATAAATCACCCCAAAGCGGCTGACATCTATCGGCTTGGATAAAATGTTGGACGACATATCAGCCACTAACGGCACATCGCCCACTTCAGGCGTCCAGTGGAATTCCACCCCGCCTATGGTTTCATTCGGCGTGTAATGTACATACGCAGCATTACTATCCAGCTGCCAGGCAGCTTGTGCGGGTGCATAAGTGTAAGCCTTGTCGGCACTACTGGCAGCCACATTGATTTGCGCATAACGTCGCGCTTCCTTGATCGCTTTTTCCGACCATATACCCGTGTCGATATAATCTGCACTGGCTTTGCCACGCAACAAATTCATGGGAACCATGGCAAATTGCGCCGTTGCCCCACCTTGTAGAAACAGCACCTTATAATTTGCAGGTATCGCCAACAACTCACGCAAATCAGCTTCAGCTTGATGCGCGATCGCAGTAAATTCCTTACCGCGATGGCTCATCTCCATGATAGACATACCGGATCCATGCCAATCCAGCATTTCGTCCCGAGCTTGTTCCAGCACGGATTTCGGCAATACTGCGGGTCCTGCGCTGAAATTATAAATCGTGCTCATCACTGTCCTCAGATTATTACAAATCTAGTTGACCATTAGGATCAACAGGATCGACATCTGGCAGTGTATCGTCGTCATCGCGTTCCATTACACGCTCTACGCCGATGAGTTTTTGCCCATCATCGAGGTTAATCAAGGTTACACCCTGGGTCGCCCTACCCATTTCGCGCATTTCTTTGACGCGAGTACGGATCAATACGCCACCGTCGGTAATCAACATGATTTCATCATCGGGATCAACCAAAGTTGCTGCCACTACCCGACCGTTACGTTTGGTGGTTTGTATCGCAATCATGCCCTGCGTACCGCGACCATGACGAGTGTATTCAGCGATATTGGTGCGTTTGCCGTAGCCATTTTCAGTCGCTGTCAGCACTGATTGCTGCTCATTCGCGGCGACCAACAGAGAAATAACTTTTTGCCCTGGCGCTAACTTCATACCACGCACACCGCGCGCACCACGCCCCATAGAGCGTACATCGTTCTCGTCAAAGCGTACCGCTTTTCCACCGTCGGAGAACAGCATCACATCATGACTACCCTCGGTAATATCGACACCGACAAGATAATCACCCTCATCCAAGCCTACCGCAATAATACCTGCGCGACGCGGATTACCGAATTCAGACAAAGCCGTTTTCTTCACTACGCCATGCGCAGTTGCCATAAAGATGTAACGGTTATCAACGAACGCTTTAACTGGCAAGATAGCGTTAATCTTTTCGCCTTCAGACATAGACAGCAAGTTCACTATCGGCTTGCCACGTGAAATACGGCTACCTTGTGGCACTTCATAAACTTTAACCCAGTACACGCGACCAAAGTTAGAGAAGCACAAGATGTAATCATGGCTATTCGCAATGAACAGGCGCTCAATAAAATCATCATCTTTGGTAGGCGCTGCGGACTTACCACGACCACCGCGTTTTTGCGCACGGTAGTCATCTAGCGGCTGCGATTTCATATAACCGCCGTGTGACAATGTCACCACCATATCTTGTGGCGTAATTAAATCTTCACGGCTCAAATCTTGCGCATAAGCAACAATTTCGGAACGACGTTTGTCGCCAAACTGCTGTTTTACCAAGTTGATTTCGTCGTTAATAATCGCCGTCACCCGCTCTGGGCGCGCCAAAATGTCCAGCAAATCAGCGATCTTGGCGACCACTTCTTTGTATTCATTAAGGATTTTATCTTGTTCCAGGCCAGTCAAACGCTGCAGACGCAGCTCTAATATCGCTTGTGCTTGTGCATCTGACAGGCGATAACCTGAATCGGAGAAGCCAAATTCTATTGCCAAACCTTCAGGACGGAATGCATTTGCATCTGCCACCGCACGTGACAGCATTTCCTCAACCAACTGCGAACGCCAAGTCTGACCCATCAGACTCTCTTTCGCTACTGCTGGCGTAGGCGCAGCTTTAATCAGCGCAATAATGTCATCCACGTTGGATAGTGCAACGGCCAAACCTTCCAGAATATGACCACGTTCACGTGCTTTTTTCAGCTCGAATACGGTGCGACGCGTCACAACTTCACGACGATGACGCAAGAACGCTGACAGCATCTGTTTGAGGTTGAGCAAGCGCGGCTGGTTATCCACCAACGCCACCATGTTCATACCAAAGCTATCTTGCAATTGGGTTTGTTTGTAGAGGTTATTTAACACCACCTCAGCGACTTCACCACGCTTAAGCTCGATGACCATGCGCATACCCGATTTATCGGATTCGTCACGCAGGTCAGAAATACCCTCGATTTTTTTCTCGCGCACCAATTCGCCGATTTTAATCAACAAATTAGCTTTATTCACTTGGTATGGCAGCTCATCAACAATAATCGCCTGACGATTACCTAGCTTGTCCATATCTTCAAAGTGGGTACGGGAACGAATCACCACCCGACCACGACCAGTACGGTAACCATCACGCACGCCAGTCAGGCCATAAATTATCCCTGCAGTGGGGAAATCAGGTGCTTTAACGATATCAATTAGTGCCTCGATATCGGTATCAGGTTCGTGCAGCAGCGTTAAACACGCATCGCACACGTCAGTCAAATTATGTGGCGGAATATTCGTAGCCATACCCACCGCGATACCCGACGAACCATTAATCAACAGATTCGGAATTTTCGCAGGGAATATCAGCGGCTCATGTTCAGAGCCATCATAGTTAGGGCCGAAATCTACCGTTTCTTTATCCAGATCCGCCAACAACTCATGCGCAATCTTGGACATACGGATTTCGGTATAACGCATCGCTGCCGCATTATCGCCGTCAACCGAACCAAAGTTACCTTGACCATCGACCAATGGATAACGCAAAGAAAAATCCTGCGCCATACGAACGATGGTGTCATACACAGCGGTATCACCGTGCGGGTGATATTTACCGATTACGTCACCGACGATACGCGCCGATTTTTTATAAGCTTTATTCCAATCGTTAGACAACTCATGCATGGCGAACAACACGCGTCTATGCACGGGTTTCAAACCGTCGCGAACATCAGGTAAGGCGCGTCCAACAATCACGCTCATCGCGTAATCGAGATAGGAACGGCGCATTTCATCTTCAAGGCTGACGGGTAGCGTTTCTTTAGCGAATGATTCCATTGCGTAATGATTTTTATAGGAACGAATAATCCCGTGATTCTAGCACGGTCAAGGGGCGCATTGAAACAGCTGAGTACTTGTCGCTGGTCTTAACGTCAATTATAGTGAACCTATCTCACCTATATCGCCGATTTTATGCCCAACCCAACCGCTATCGACACGCTTATCACTGCCCGCTGGATTATCCCCATTGAACCTGCCAACACGGTATTACACGACCACAGCATTGCGATTGATGGCGGTCGAATAGTTGCCATCCTGCCGACTAGTGAAGCGCGACAACAATTTATTGCAGATAATTACCACCAACTTACCGACCACGTACTCATGCCAGGTCTGATCAATTTGCACACGCATACGGCTATGACTTTACTGCGTGGCTATGCCGACGACTTGCCGCTGATGGAATGGCTAAAGGGTCACATTTGGCCAGCCGAGGCGCGCCATGTTTCCGCCGAATTTGTGCGTGATGGCGCGCGACTGGCCTGCGCAGAGATGCTCAAAGGCGGCACAACATGCTTTAACGATATGTATTTTTTCCCTGAAGCCGTTGCAGAAGCCGCAGTTGACTCGGGTATGCGCGCGGCGATGGGGATGGTGGTAATAGAATTTCCGACTGCCTATGCCAGTGATGCTGACGACTATCTAGCCAAAGGTTGTGCCATGCGTGATCATTGGCAGCATGAGCCCCTGCTGAGCTTTACGCTTGCCCCACACGCACCCTATACGGTTAGCGACAGCACCTTTGCAAAAATCAATACCCTGGCTAATCAACTTGATTTACCCATACACGTTCACCTACACGAAACTGCCGATGAAATCAGCCAAAGTTTAGTGCAGTACAAACAGCGGCCACTTGCCCGCCTGCATGAATTAGGATTAACTAGCCCCAGCCTGATCGCAGTGCACGCTGTACACATGAACACAGATGAAATCGCATTACTCGCACAACACGGCTGTCATATCGCACACTGCCCTGCTTCCAATCTTAAGCTTGCCAGCGGCTTCGCACCTGTCGCAGTAATGGTGGCGAGTGGTTTAAATATAGGGATAGGTACGGATGGCGTGGCCAGCAACAACAAACTCGACATGTTTAGTGAAATGCGCCTGGCAGCACTTTTGGCCAAAGGCGTCGCACAAGACGCATCTGTATTACCCGCTCATCAAGCATTGCAAATGGCAACCCTCAACGGCGCATGTGCATTAGGCTTGGATGACACAATTGGTTCACTGGTCCCCGGCAAATGCGCCGACCTCATCGCAATTGATTTGGCGCAAATCAACACCCTACCTACTTTTGACCCTGCCTCTGCAGTGGTTTATAGTGCAGGGCGCGAACAAGTCAGCCATGTCTGGATTAACGGCAAACTGCTAATCGATAATCATCAATACACGCAACTTGATGAACGCTCCGTCAAGATGACCGCCAAAATCTGGCAAACACGCATCACCGCTTAAGGATTACTATGCTACACGAATTGATTAACTGGCTACTTGCCACCGTACACAGCTGGAGCTATGCAGGCATATTTATCCTCATGGCATTGGAATCAACCGTTCTGCCCATACCGTCTGAACTAGTTGTTATCCCTGCGGGGTATTTAGCATTCCAAGGCAAAATGAATCTCGCGCTGGTTATTCTCTCAGCCACTACAGGGAGCCTGGTCGGCGCATCAATCAACTACGCATTTGCGTTATGGGTCGGCCGCCCATTTTTAGAACGCTGGGGGAAATATTTTTTCGTACGCCCACCGTTACTTCACAAAACCGATGAGTTTTTTGCTCGCCATGGCAAAATTTCCACTTTCACCGGACGATTAATCCCAGGTATTCGTCACTTGATTTCACTCCCGGCAGGACTCACCCGCATGAATCCAGCCGCGTTTGCGATATACACATTGCTAGGTGCAGGCATCTGGGCAACCACGTTGACCCTCATCGGCTATTTCATTGGCAACAATATGAGCTTAATCAATGAATACTTACATATCCTGATTATCGGCTTGATTATCGCCGTCATCATCACCATCACTGCGTACGTTTTATGGCAACGCCGTATCGCAAAAAACAACATGTCATGACAAAATTCACTATACAATACTTATCACCATAAAGACACGGCACCCAATATTTTGGCAAGCGTCGAATAAGAACCACAAAAATAACGATATTGCATCACCCTTGCACGGTAACCACCAATACTTACTAAAGGAGTCGCTATGACTACACCTGTTATGAACTGGCGCGCAATTGATGCTGACCCACGTTTTCAAGCACTGCACCGGAAGAAAACACTTTTTCTATGGGGCTTGATGATTTTTTCTATAATTTATTACTTCCTATTGCCTGTCGGCGCTGCCTATTACACCGACATTTTCAAGATTAAAGTATGGGGACCAGTCAATATTGGCATCCTCTTTGCACTCTCTGAATTTGTTGTTGCGTGGTTCATTGCTGTTATTTATTCGCGCCGCGCTAATGCTGAATTTGACAGCATGGCTCAAGAAATCATTGATGACGCACACAACATAGGATCCTAATCATGCATTTGACTGACAATCTAAAAAAATGGCTTTCCATGGCTGCATTAGCCATGTTCAGCACTGCCACTTGGGCGGGTGAAGGCGCGGTAGCTGATGAATACAAATTCATGACATTCGGCGTGTTTAGCGTAATCATTGCGCTGACGGTTGGTATTACTTACTGGGCAGCCAAAAAAACCCATACTACATCCGAGTTTTATGCAGCAGGACGCAGCATTTCCGGCATGCAAAATGGCTGGGCGATTGCAGGCGATTATCTTTCAGCGGCATCTTTCCTTGGTATTGCGGGCCTGATTTCTTTATACGGCTACGATGGTTTTATGTACTCCGTAGGTTTTCTCGTGGCCTATATAACTGTGTTACTAGTCATCGCTGAGCCTTGTCGCAATATTGGCAAATACACTCTGGGCGACATTCTGGCTTTTCGTAACGACCCAAAAAAGACCAAAACCGTCGCTGCTATTTCCACCATCACCGTATCAATTTTCTACCTGACCGCACAAATGGTTGGGGGTGGCGTGCTGATCAAAACGCTGATTGGTATTGATTATGAAGTCTCAGTCATCGGTGTAGGCATCCTGATGCTGGCTTATGTTGTATTCGGTGGCATGGTTGCAACAACCTGGGTACAAATCGTTAAAGCTACGCTGCTGGTTATCGCATCACTGGTACTGGTAGTCCTCGTTTGGGTACCCTATGGTTTCTCCCTGCCAGCTTTCCTAGACGGTGTGGTACACAATGAAGGTGTGCAGAAGCAAGTTGCCAAACTATTAGGTAATGCTGCGGTTGGCATGACCCCTGAAGAATTAGGGCAGCGCTTCCTGGAGCCTGGCTTGTTCCTGAAAAATCCGATAGACCAAATATCATTAGGTATGGCATTGGTGCTAGGCACTGCTGGACTACCCCATATACTGATGCGATTCTTTACCGTGCCCAACGCACAAGAAGCCCGCAAATCAGTTATCTGGGCGATGGCCATTATCGGCGGTTTTTATGTGATTACCTTATTCCTGGGTTTAGGCGCAGCGACACACGTAGGTGCGGCAAATATCAGCGCGCTTGATAAGGGTGGCAACATGGCCGCCCCTATCCTGGCTCAATACCTGGGTGGTGGTGCTGATTCCATTATGGGTAATTTCTTCCTCGCCTTTGTCTCTGCGGTGGCTTTCGCTACTATCGTTGCTGTCGTTGCAGGCCTGGTATTGGCGTCTGCTTCAGCGATGGCACATGACATTTATGTCGGTGTAATTCGCGGTGACCGTGCAACTCCCAAAGAGCAAGTCAATGCTGCCCGCATTGCTTCCGTCATTGTCGGCATAGTGGCTATCGTCATTGGCATCATGGCTAAAGGTCAGAACGTTGCACACCTGGTTGGTATGGCATTTGCCGTAGCTGCTTCCAGCAACCTGCCTGCAGTATTCCTGACTTTATACTGGAAACGTTGCAACACAGGCGGCATCATACTGGGCATGATTACAGGTGCAACAGCAGCAATTGCACTAGTAATGGTTTCACCCAATATGAACTACCCCACAGAGGTTATCAAAGCGGCTAATAAAGTGTTGCAAGGTGAGCCAGCCATTGAGGCAAAACCTGCAGTACCCGCTAAACCAGGCGACGGCTTTATTTGCGAGCTGTTTACGGTATGTGCGAAGAGTGAAGCAGCTAAACCTGCCAGCCCTGCCAAGCCTGCGCAAGCAAGTGCTGTTGAAAAACTGGCTACGCTTAACATCACCCTGGCGACTTTGACTGATGCAGCAGAAATTGCCAAAACCCAAAAGGAAATCGGCAAACTCAGCAAAGACATCCAAAAAGCGCAAGATGATGTTAAACAGTACGCAGGGCAAACCAAGAGTATTGTCGGGCTGGACAAACCGTTTTTCCTCCTCAAGAATCCTGGTTTAATCTCTATACCACTAGGTTTCCTCATGGTCATTCTGGGTTCGCTGCTATACCGTGACCAACGCGCCGAAGATATGTGGGAAGAACTCTATGTGCGCCAGAATACTGGAATACACGCAGCCTGAATGTTAGTTACTTAACCGATAAAAAATCCTTTGGCCGTTACAAGCCAAAGGATTTTTGCATTAATACGACAATCTAATCCAAATACCCGCATCGAATTAGATTAAAATACCTTATTACTACGTCCCAATTTAGCCCGTACGGAGCCCTACATGTCACACATCGAATCTGTTTTGCATGAAAACCGTTCTTTTCCGCCTAGCAGCGGATTTATAGCTCAGGCAAATGTGTCTGGCCTGGCTGCCTATCAAGCGCTAACTGCCCAGGCCGCAACGGATTATGAAGGGTATTGGGCTGATCTGGCGCGACAGCACATATCTTGGGAAACACCATTTACCCGTATATTGGACGAATCCAACGCGCCATTTTATCGCTGGTTTGATGATGGCTATTTGAATGTTTCATACAATTGCATAGATCGTCACTTGCCAGCCAAAGCAGATAAAACCGCGCTCATTTTTGAGGCTGATGATGGTAAGGTAACGCGAATTAGTTACCAGCAATTGCATGATCGTGTTTGCGCATTTGCCAACACACTGATTGCACAAGGAGTAACCAAAGGCGACCGTGTTGTGATTTACATGCCCATGAGCGCAGAGGCCGTAATTGCCATGCAAGCCTGCGCCCGTATAGGCGCGATACACTCAGTGGTATTTGGCGGTTTCTCTGCCAAATCCTTACATGAGCGCATCGTTGATGCTCAAGCCAAATTGGTGATTACCGCGGATGCAGGGATGCGCGGTGGACGTGCGACCGCATTAAAATCCGCTGTCGACGAAGCACTAACCTTGGGCGGCGCTGAGTGCGTTAGTCGCGTCATTGTCTACCAACGTACAGGTCAAGAAATTGCGTGGCATGAATCACGCGATTTATGGTGGCACGATAGCGTCGCAGGCATGCCCAATACCTGCACACCTGCGCGCATGAATGCTGAAGACCCGTTATTTATCCTCTATACATCAGGCTCTACCGGCACACCAAAAGGCGTGCAGCACAGCAGCGCGGGCTATTTACTCGGCGCACTCATGACCATGGACATGGTTTTCGATGCGAAATCCGAAACTGATGTCTTTTGGTGCACTGCTGATGTGGGCTGGATTACCGGACACACTTATGTGACTTATGGTCCATTAGCGATGGGTATGACACAAGTAATATTTGAAGGCGTCCCAACTTATCCTGACGCTGGGCGATTCTGGAAAATGATCCAGGATCACCGTGTCACCACATTCTACACAGCGCCTACTGCGATACGTTCACTCATCAAATTAGGTGGGGAATTACCACGGCAATATGATCTATCCAGCTTACGTTTATTGGGCTCAGTAGGCGAACCTATCAATCCCGAAGCATGGATGTGGTATCACCAGGAAGTCGGGCAAGCACGCTGCCCCATAGTCGACACATGGTGGCAAACTGAAACTGGCTCAAACATGATCGCACCATTACCAGGCGCAGTAGCCACCAAACCTGGCTCATGCACCCTGCCCATACCTGGCATAATCGCAGATGTAGTTGATGAACACGGTGCATCCCTGCCCTTTGGTCAAGGTGGCTATTTAGTCATTACACGCCCTTTCCCATCACTATTACGCACCCTGTGGAACAATCCTGAGCGCTACAAAAAATCCTATTTTCCCGAAGAACTGGGTGGAACCGTTTACCTTGCGGGTGATTCAGCACAACGCGATACTGATGGCTACTACTGGATCATGGGACGCATAGACGATGTACTGAATGTATCTGGGCATAGGTTGGGCACAATGGAAATCGAATCGGCCCTGGTATCGCACCCGCTGGTTGCTGAGGCTGCTATTGTGGGCAAACCACACGACATCAAAGGCGAAGCCATTGTTGCGTTTGTCGTACTTAAGGGTGAACGCCCTCAGGGTGACGCTGCCAAGGAAATTTCTGACAGCTTGCGCAACTGGGTGGGTCAAGAAATCGGCGCAATAGCTAAACCTGATGAAATTCGTTTTGGCGACAATTTACCAAAAACTCGCTCAGGTAAAATCATGCGTCGTTTATTGCGGGCGCTGGCGAAAGGTGAAACCATTACCCAGGACATATCAACCTTGGAAAATCCTGCTATTTTGGATCAACTCAAATAAATGCTGGCTACAAGCCGTCGCTGGATCAGCTTTAGCCTACGCTATATTGCACTGCCCCTCATCCTCGCTATCATTTTGTTGGTAGCGAGTTTGCGGTTGTGGATATTACCTCACCTCGACGACTGGCGCGATGATATCGCGCAATCTATCAGCACTGCAGCTGGGCAGAAAATTACGCTAGGCAAGCTCACTGCGAACTGGCAAGGCTGGCATCCTCAGCTACGCATTCAACAATTGCGCGTATATGACGCAAACAGCCGTCCTGCCTTGCAACTCATGGATGTGCAAACCACGTTATCGTGGACTTCGTTACTCCATGGTGAATTACGTCTGGCCAAACTCGCTGTTGACGATTTGATATTAAACATCCGCAGGACCAAAGACGGCGGGCTCTATTTAGCAGGTATAGATCTCAACCGCAATACCGACAACAGTCAGTTCACCGATTGGTTACTCAAGCAAAGGGAAATCAACGTCAGCCACGCCACGCTGGCATGGCAAGATGACATGCGCCCTGCGCCCTTATTGCTAGTTCGTGAAGTCAATTTTCGATTACGTAATCAGGGACGTAAACATCAGTTCCGTCTCGCTGCCACGCCACCCGCATCGCTCGCGCAACCCATAGTTGCCGCGGGTCAATTTACTGGCACCAGTTTAACCAATCTGAGGGACTGGCAAGGTAAAGTTGACCTGGATCTGAAACAAGCCAATATCGCGCAATGGCAGCCGTGGATAACACTCCCTATTGGGCTGAATCGTGGTTTTGGCAATTTACAACTACAACTCCAAATCGCACAGAAGCAAATTATCGCAGTCACCGCCAATACCACTTTGCAGCAACTATCATTGCAAACGCAAGCGGACTTACCACGGCTCAATCTGCTTAATTTATCCGGACAAGTACAATGGAAAAGGTTGGGTGCGGCACAATCACTGGATTTGCATCACATCAGTTTACGCACACAAGATTTCGCCTATATTTCACCGTTTGACTTTTATTTACGCCTTGCCCCGGCTACCGGCAAAACACCTGCGTCAGGCAAAGTGAAAGCAGATAATCTGTGGCTGCAATCTATCACCCGTATCGCACCCTATGTGCCACTCACTGCAGCGCAACGCGCCAAGTTTGAGTTGCACAAACCACAGGGACGTTTGCAACAATTTAGCGCAGATTGGCAAGGTGACATTACTGCCCCTGAGCAGTACCACGCGCAAGGACAATTTTACCGATTAGGGATGATAGCCAATGCCAATGGCACCAGCTTTAATCATATCAGCGGACAGTTAAATCTGGACCAGGATAGCGGCACCCTGGCCATTGCCAGCCCAAGCGCGCAGCTTAATCTACCAACGATATTATTTGAACCTGATGTCAATCTCGACACCCTTACCGCACAATTAAAATGGCATAAAAAAGCGGCTCGTTATACGTTTAAACTCACTGAAGCCACGTTTGCCAATGCCGATTTGGCAGGTACGGCCTTTGGTGAATATCAATGGCAAGCTGGACAACCTAGTGTAATTGACCTCACTGGCGGACTCTCGCGCGGCAATGGCAAGTTTGTTTCGCGTTACGTACCACTGGCTGCAAAGCAGCACACCTATGACTGGCTGAAAACCAGCGTGCTAGATGGGCAGGCCAGCGATGTTAAATTCCGCATCGCAGGGGACTTTGCTCACTTTCCCTTCCATAACGATAAAAACGGCCTGTTAGATGTGACTTTTAAGGTCACTAACGGCGTACTGCGCCCTGCCCCCAGCTATCCTGCCATTGAACATATCAACGCTGAAGTTCATTTCGCGGGTACGCGCATGACTATCAATTCGCAGCAGGGTAACCTCTACGACACAAAACTAAGCCGCGTAAGCGCAGTTATCCCAGATTTGTATGCACCTGATGAAATCCTTAAGGTCACAGGCGTTGCCAATGGCAGTCTAAGTGACTTTATCAAATTCACCAACAACAGCCCCATCGCAGCGACTTTAGATCATCTCACTGTCGGCGCGACGGCCACAGGCAATGCTCAGCTACAATTATCGCTCAACGTACCATTGCGCCACAGCATAGACAGTACAGTGGCTGGCGTACTCAGTTTTGCCAACAACAACATAGTTCCAGCGCCACCTATCCCACCCTTGGCTGCAGTCACAGGCAATCTCAATTTCACCCAAGCAGGCATCAATGCACCCGCATTAAAATTACGCCTGCTTGATGGTCCTGCCACCCTGTCTGCACAGACAGCTAATGGTGGCATGACCCGCATCAATCTCGCTGGGACTATGAATGCTACCGGACTGAAACCCTACTTTGATAGCGGCATACTCAAGCACATCAATGGCAATAGCAACTGGACTGGCAATATCATCTTAAACCACGGCAAATTACTGAGCAGTGACTTTGTCAGTGATTTAACCGGCATGACCTTAAGCTTACCGGCCCCACTACAAAAGACCGCCAGTCAAGCCCAAGTTTTGAGTATCAGCACCCACCCCAACAAAGGCAACTCAACACTTATTAGCGCACGCTATGGCAAAATTGCTCACGTATTATTACTAGACGTTCCCGCTGGCAACACCAGTCAAATCGAGCGTGGCGCGATACGTTTTAATGGCGATGCGGTATTACCTGAACAAAAAGGGATCTGGGTCACTGGCAATCTTGCCGCATCAGATATCGATGGCTGGATGACACACATCAACACCAGCCCTAACGCGGCGAATTTACCCATTACAGGCATAGATGTGGTTATTGATCAATTCGATATTTTTAACCGCCGTTTTAAAAATGTGGCCATCCGTGCCAAAGCCAATGGTAACAATTGGCGCGCCAATGTGATGAGCACTGCCATGCAAGGCGACTTAACCTGGGTGCCTAAATCCAGCACGACTAGCCATAATGCGCTGGAAGCCAATTTTAAGCGTTTACTACTGCCAGCCACTGCCAACAATAGCGGCACTGATGACAACAGCGACAATAGCGGCCTAAACCTACCTAAACTCACTCTCAACGTAGAAGATTTGCAACTAGGTGACCATGCCCTCGGCAAGTTGGATGTCAGCGCCATCCCTATTGCCGACGGGTTAAACTTTGAGCGCATTACACTGACTCACAAAGATAGCAAACTACTGATGTCAGCAATCTGGCGACCACACGCATCGCCCGAAACTGATGCTAAAATTCATCTTGAGGTCAACGATATAGGCCAGTTCCTCACGCGTTTTGACCACAATGACACGATTAAACGTGGCACAGCGGTAATTGAAGGTCGTGCAAACTGGAATGGCACACCGGTAGATATGACAACAAAAACCCTGGCAGGCAACTTCAACCTGATCGCAAAAAACGGCCAATTTCTTAAGGCCGAACCAGGTGCTGCCAAATTGCTTGGTGTACTCAGCCTGCAGTCATTACCGCGGCGCATAGGTCTGGATTTTCGTGATGTATTTAGCAGTGGCTTTGCATTCGATGAGATTTCTGCGAACATGAATCTGAATAACGGCGTGATTTATAGCACCGATTTCCAAATGCAAGGCCCAGCCGCTGCCGTCAAGATGTCGGGTGTAGTCGACTTGAATGCGCAAACACAGCAATTACGTGCTGAGATCAATCCAAAATTAAGCGAGAGCGTAGCGCTGGCGAGTGGATTAGTAGGCGGTCCCGTGATAGGCTTGGGGGTATATGTTGCACAGAAATTATTTAAAGACCCATTTGGGCAAGCCGTTAAATTTGAATACATGATTACGGGTTCGTGGACCGACCCCACAGTGACTAAAGTAAACAAATAATATGATGTACAAGACACTATTTCTCACGACACTACTGATGCCTTTGGCTGCACAAGCACAAACATGCATCGTTGATGATAGCCTGTGGTTGCAACCCAGGACTGGGATAGTCATCCGCGACAATCCCAACATCACCCCTTGCATAACCGCTATGTCAGCAGGTGATAAAATAAAAATAATTTATGCTGATAATGATGAAGCCAGTATCCATGCCGATGAACTGCGCCAATGGTTTTTGGCCCTGGGCTTACCTGCAGCGCATATCACTTTAGATAAAACCAATACTACCGAATCTATCCGCTTGGAGAATTATCATGACTAAAAATAGCACATCAAGCTTTGCTAAATCAAAATCCAACAAAAAAACTGTTCCTAGTGGAGTGGTACGTGTCGCTGCGATACAAATGGCCTCAGGTCCGAATGTCACCGCCAACCTGGCTGAAGCTGAGCGTTTAATTGCCTCTGCAGTCAAACAAGGTGCAAAATTAGTCGCGCTGCCGGAATATTTTGCCATCATGGGGCTAAAAGACACTGACAAATTGGCGGTAAAAGAAAATGAAGGTAAAGGTCCTATTCAGGCATTTCTATCGCGTATGGCCAAGCAACACAAAATCTGGCTCATAGGTGGCTCTATCCCGCTCGCTTGCGACAATATCAACAAGGTGCGCAATAGCTGTCTGGTCTATGATGACAAAGGCAAGCAAGTAGCACGTTACGACAAGATCCATTTATTTGGCCTGGATTTAGGTGCGGAGCATTACCAGGAAGAAAACACCATAGAACCTGGCAATGAAATCGTTGTGCTCGACACCCCATACGGTCGAGTCGGTTTGTCTATTTGTTACGACTTACGTTTCCCGGAACTGTTCCGCGCCATGCCTGATGTCGACATCATCGTCGTACCCGCTGCTTTTACTGCGACCACAGGTAAAGCGCACTTTGAGACGCTCATACGTGCACGCGCAATCGAAAATCTGGCATATGTCATCGCACCGGCTCAAGGCGGTTACCATTTATCCGGACGTGAAACACATGGCGATTCTATGGTAGTTGATCCGTGGGGTGTCATACTCGATCGTCTGCCACGTGGTTCAGGCGTTGTCATGGCAGGTATAAACCGCGATTTTCAGACCAGCCTGCGCGCCAGTTTACCGGCGCTCAAACACCGCACACTGGATTGTTCACGCTTAAAAATCAACCTCTCTCCTAAGGCAGACACATGAGCACGCAAACAGGTATCTATATCCCCAACGCCGATACACTGTTACAGACCGCGCACGAGACTTTATTCGTGCCGAACAACCTGGAGCCGGGGAAACTCGATAGCATATTCGGTCGATTAATGAGCCACCAACTCGATTATGCTGATTTGTATTTCCAATACACTCGCTCGGAAGGTTGGAGCCTGGAAGAAGGTCAGGTTAAATCCGGCAGTTTTAACATTGAGCAAGGCGTGGGTGTACGTGCGGTTTCAGGTGAAAAAACCGCATTTGCCTATTCTGACGACATCAGTAATGCCGCACTTATCGCAGCCAGCGACGCTACCCGAGCCATTGCCAAAAGTGGTGCCAGCCACAAACATCACGCTGTCACGCGGAAAAATGACCGCACTCTCTACCAACCGCTGGACCCACTTACCAGCTTGAAGGATGCCGACAAAGTCGCATTGCTGGAAAAACTGGAACGCTACGCCCGAGCCGCCGACAACCGCGTCACCCAAGTCATGGCCAGCCTTGCTGCTGAATACGATGTCGTGTTCGTGGCGCGCTCTGACGGCCATCAGGCTGCAGATGTACGCCCCTTGGTACGACTATCCTTACAAGTCATCACCGAACAAGATGGCCGCCGTGAACAGGGCTCTGCAGGCGGTGGTGGACGTTTTAGCTATGAATATTTTACCGATGCCATGCTGAAGCAATACGCAGAGCAGGCTGTGCACCAGGCACTCACCAACCTGTCCGCCAAACCAGCACCTGCGGGTACTATGACCGTAGTGCTAGGTGCAGGCTGGCCTGGTATTTTGCTACATGAAGCAATTGGACACGGCTTGGAAGGCGATTTCAACCGCAAAGGCAGCTCCGCATTTAGTGGACGGATAGGCGAACGCGTCGCGGCAGCGGGTGTGACTGTAGTTGATGATGGCACCCTTGTCAATCGGCGTGGTTCACTCAACGTTGACGATGAAGGCAACCCTACCCAATGCACCACGCTCATCGAGAATGGCATACTCAAAGGCTATATGCAGGACACGCTGAACGCACGACTGATGGGCGTACCCGTCACTGGTAATGCCCGCCGTGAATCATTCGCCCACATCCCCATGCCCCGCATGACCAATACTTACATGCTCAACGGCGACAAAGACCCAAAAGAAATTATCGCCTCGGTAAAACATGGTCTCTATGCAGCGAATTTTGGTGGCGGCCAGGTAGATATCACCAGCGGCAAATTCGTCTTCTCCGCTGCCGAAGCTTACATGATAGAAAACGGCAAAATCACTTATCCCGTCAAAGGTGCAACCTTGATCGGCAACGGTCCTGATGTCCTCACGCGCGTCTCCATGATAGGCAACGACATGGCGTTAGACCCAGGTGTCGGCACATGCGGCAAAGAAGGTCAAAGTGTACCCGTAGGTGTAGGGCAACCAACCTTACGTATCGATGGGCTCACCGTCGGCGGCACCAGCTAACAAAGTCATATGCAATATGGCGTGTGGCTGGCCTCAGCCGCACGCCCACCGTTAACATCCACGGATTATAATTTTCTAATCAGAAAAACGTAGCCCTCATCAGTACTGAACTCACTCATCAACTCACAGTGATTATTAGCTACGAAAGTTCTAATATTTCTAACAGTACCTGCTTTACTGGTAATAACTTTTAAGACTTGTCCTGATGACATTATGTCCAATGCATCTTTTGTTTGTATGGTTGGCACAGGACAATCATGCTGAGTAGCATCAAGCAACACATCATAATCAATAGTCATAGGTTCTCCTCGGTATGTTACTTAAAAATTATTGTTATTTGAAAAATAAAGCATATGACCAAGGCAATACTAACGTGAATGATAACCTTGCAAACTACAGAATGTAGACAGATACTCCCATACTGAGTTTCATGCAAAAATATCTTCTTTGAATTGTTCCTGTATCACTTCGACTTCAGCGTTATTTTTCAACAACGCCTCGATACACTGCCGGTCCAGTTTAATGTCCGCTAACGCAAGTAAATTCTGGAAAGCATCCTCATTACTCCAGGCTCGCTTGTAGGGTCTGCGACTGGTCAATGCGTCGAACACATCGGCAACAGCGATAATTCGGGCTTCTATGGGGATTGCATCGCCTATTAATCCTTGCGGATAACCCTTGCCATCCAGCGTTTCATGGTGAAATTCAGCAATATTCCTGAGCATATCGATATGTTCAAATCCCTCCAACGCAAACCCTTTGAGGATGGTATCCACAATTTCTCTGCCCTTCAGCGTATGCGTTTTCATAATTTCAAACTCTGCATCAGTCAGCATGCCAGTTTTAAGCATGATACTGTCCGGAATGCCGATTTTCCCGATATCATGCAGTGGAGAAAACAGGAATACATGTTCGACAAACTCATCGCAGATTCAAAAACGAAGTGCAACTTTTATAGGATTTGAGAGGCAAGCTGGAGTAGCATCCGCGTCGCTCAAACTACCAAGTAAAAGGAACACGGATGAAACGCTACAAGCAGCTTACCATGGAGCAACGATACCAGA
>JBBQPT010000005.1:0-81158 GCA_038217005.1 Burkholderiales bacterium | reverse complement strand
TTTGCCTTGACTCATCGTCGTTCCTCGAAATAAAAATACTTAAACAGCCGCAGCACCTGCTACGATCTCAGATAGCTCTTTGGTAATGGCAGCCTGACGGGTTTTGTTGTAAACCAATTTCAGCTCGCCGATCACATTCTTCGCATTATCAGATGCAGCCTTCATTGCCACCATACGCGCACTTTGCTCACAAGCCATATTTTCCGCAACGGCTTGGTAGATCAAAGCTTCTACGTAACGAACCAACAATGCCTCGATAACTGACGGTGCATCTGGTTCATAGATGTAATCCCAATGATGAACGGGTTTATCATCTTTAGGTGCAACTAATGGCAATATTTGCATACTGACGGGCTCTTGCTTCATGGTGTTTACAAATTTATTGTAAACAATGTGAAGTGCATCAATTTTACCTGCCATGTACGCATCTAACATGACCTTTACTGGGCCAATCAACGTTTCCATGTGCGGTGCATCGCCAAGCGCTACGACGTGTGAGACCAAATTTGATCCCGAACGCTGTAGAAAACCCAACCCTTTGTTACCAATTGCAGTGACATCAATACCAATCTTAGCAGCATCCCATTGTTTCATATGGTTTACCACAACGCGCAGAACGTTGGTATTTAAACCGCCACACAAACCCTTATCAGTACTAACTACTATCAAACCCACGCGTTTAACTTGATCGCGTTTAATGATGAAAGGATGTTTGTATTCTGGGTTGGCTTGAGAAAGATGAGCGGCTACATTTGCAATTTTCTCTGCATATGGTCGTGCTGCACGCATGCGCTCTTGCGCTTTACGCATCTTCGCTGCGGCAACCATTTCCATAGCACGAGTGATCTTCCGCGTATTTTCTACGCTTTTGATCTTAGTCCGTATCTCTTTACCTGAAGCCATGATTGTTATCCAATCAATAAACGGCTGAGGACTTGAATTCCTCAATAGCCTTAATTAAAGTAGCTTCAACATCAGCAGGCATGTCACCCGTGCTTTGCATTTTATCCATCAAATCGCCATGCTTAGATTTTACAAATGACGCCAGAGCCGCTTCAAATGCAAGCGTTTTCTTAACTTCAACATCATCCATATAACCCTTGTTCACAGCAAACAATGTCAATGCCATTTCAGCTACGTTCATTGGTGCATACTGATTTTGTTTCATCAACTCAGTAACCAGTTTGCCGCGCTCTAATTGCTTACGTGTCGCTTCATCTAAGTCAGAAGCAAACTGCGCAAATGCAGCCAATTCACGGTATTGCGCCAATGCCAGACGTGTACCACCGCCGAGTTTTTTAATAACTTTAGTTTGCGCTGCGCCACCAACACGTGACACTGACAAACCAGCGTTAATCGCTGGGCGAATACCCGCGTTAAACAAGTCAGTTTCCAAGAAAATCTGGCCGTCAGTAATCGAAATTACGTTGGTTGGCACGAAAGCAGAAACGTCGCCAGCTTGTGTTTCAATCACTGGAAGTGCTGTTAACGAACCAGTTTTGCCTTTTACAGCGCCGCCCGTTAATTTCTCAACTTGTTCAGCATTAATACGTGAAGCGCGCTCTAACAAACGTGAGTGCAAGTAGAATACGTCACCTGGATAAGCTTCACGACCTGGTGGACGACGTAGCAACAGTGAAATTTGACGATATGCCCAAGCCTGTTTGGTCAAGTCATCATAAACAATTAGCGCATCTTCACCGCGATCTCGGAAATACTCACCCATAGTGCAACCAGCATACGGCGCAATATATTGCATAGCCGCAGATTCAGACGCTGTGGATGCAACAATGATGGTATGACCTAGCGCACCGTGCTCTTCCAGTTTACGCACTACGTTTGCAACTGATGACGCCTTCTGACCAATCGCAACATAGATACAGATTACACCGGTGCCTTTTTGGTTAATGATCGCATCAACAGCAACAGCAGTTTTACCTGTTTGGCGATCGCCAATAATCAATTCGCGCTGACCACGACCAATAGGCACCATCGCATCAACAGATTTCAAACCTGTTTGTAGCGGCTGTGTTACTGATTGACGTTCAATAACGCCTGGAGCGATTTTTTCGATTGGTGAAGACAGTTTTGTATTAATTGGACCTTTACCATCAATAGGCTGACCCAATGAATTTACAACACGGCCAATCAGTTCTGGACCAATAGGCACTTCCAAAATACGGCCAGTACACTTTACTATATCGCCTTCGGTAATGTGCTCATATTCACCCAAAACAACAGCACCAACAGAATCACGCTCCAAGTTAAGCGCCAAACCAAATGTATTGCCCGGGAATTCTAACATTTCACCTTGCATAACATCTGACAGGCCATGTACGCGAACGATACCATCGGTCACGGACACCACTGTACCTTGAGTACGTAATTCAGCAGCAACTGCCAAATTTTGAATTTTACTTTTTATAAGATCACTGATCTCTGTGGGATTGAGTTGCATTGATAGCTCCTAACGGAATCTCTTTAACGTTTTAACGCGTACGCCATGCCTTGTAATTTACCTCGCACCGAAGCATCATACACTTCATCGCCAACAGCAACGATCAACCCGCCTATTAGGGCTGAATCGACATTAACTGTAGCACTTACTTTGCGATTAAATTTTTTCTCAAGACGGACGGACAGTTCCGCAATTTGTTCTGCAGTCATGGGGTAAGCACTGGTTACTTGCGCATCCAGTACACCACCTTCTTTTGCTTTAAGCACTTCAAATTGATGCACAATTTCTGGCAGAACTTCTATACGATTGTTTTCTATTAACAACGTAATAAAGTTTGCGATATTTGCATCAATTTCGCTGCCCAAAACTCCAAGAAACAACTCAACTAATTGAGCCGCTTCGACTTTCGGATCACTCGACAAACGTTGCATCTCAGCATCAGACGCGACCATTTGTACGTATCCTAATTGCTCAGACCAAACATTGACGGCATTTGCTTCTTTTGCCAAGCGGAAAACTGCTTCTGCATAGGGACGAGCGACGGTTGCAATTTCAGCCATGATTAAAGCTCGTTCTGAATTGCAATTAACAAGTCAGCATGTGCTTTTGCATCAATTTCGCGACGCAATATTTTTTCCGCACCAGCTACTGCCAAGTCAGCGACTTGGCCGCGCAACGCTTCTTTTGCACGAACGGTCTCTTGCGCAACACTTGCTTGTGCACTTGCAATCATACGATCTGCTTCTGCCTTAGCTGCTGCTTTAGCCTCTTCGATCAATTGCATCGCACGCTTATCTGCTTGTGCAATAATCTCTGCTGCTTTTTGCTTAGCTTCATGCATGTTTTCGCCAGCACGTTTAGATGCAAGCTCTAACTCATGCTTACCGCGTTCACCTGCTGCCAAACCATCGGCAATCATCTTTTTACGCTCATTCAGCGCATTCATAATCGGTGGCCAAACAAATTTCATGCAAAACCAAACAAACACGAAAAATGTTATAGATTGACCGATTAGGGTAGCATTAATATTCATGCCATTACCTTTCTACGGTGTACGGTTATTTAACCTGCAACCGCGAACAATACATACATTGCCAAACCAACAGCAATCATAGGTACAGCGTCAACCAAACCCATGACGATAAAGAATTGGGTACGCAGCATAGGAATTAATTCTGGTTGACGAGCAGCGCCTTCCAAGAAACGACCACCCAAAATACCAATACCGATAGAAGCACCTAAAGCACCCAAACCCATCATCATTGCACCAGCTACATACAGCACTGCGTGAATCATATCCATTTACTACTCCTTTAATAAAAAACCAACAATTAACAAAAAAACAAATTCTCAATGATGCTCTTGGTGAGCCATATCTAAATATACTATGGTTAGCGTCATAAATATGAATGCCTGCAATGTAACAATCAGTATGTGGAACACTGCCCAACCCCATTGCAATACGCCGCCAAACAGACCCACTCCAATACCGCCACCAAACATCAAGGCGATCAAGATGAATATCATTTCACCTGCATACATATTACCGAACAGACGCAATGCCAAGGATACTGGCTTAGCAATCAGGTTTACGCCCTCCAGGAATATATTAGCTGGCAGCCCTGCTTTGCCGAATGGCTGCAAAGTTAACTCACCAACGAAACCGCCGACACCCTTCATTTTGATACTGTAGTACAGCACCAAGAAAAATACCGAGATTGCCATACCGAATGTCGCATTTGGATCTGTACTTGGCACTACCTTGAAGAATGGCAACCCCAAATGGTGTGCAATTTGCGGAACCCAGTCCACCGGCAGCAAATCCATCAAATTCATCAACAATATCCATACAAATATAGTTAATGCTAAAGGCGCAACCAATGGATTTTTGCCACTAAATGAACCGCGCACACTGGTGTCTATAAACTCAACTATCCACTCTACAAAATTCAGCACGCCATTTGGTACCCCAGCAGATGCTGAGCTTGCCGCTGCACGAAAAACCAACAAAAACACCAAACCCAAAAATACAGACATTCCTATCGTGTCTATATTGATTGCCCAGAAACCCATTGCCTTGGCCTCTGCAGCCGTATGTGCCAAACCCATAGTCCCATCTGGCAATGAGCCATATGTGAGGTTTTGTAAGTGATGTTTAATATATTCGGAAGAAGTTATTGCTTCAGTTGACATGTTTTACACTCTAAGTTTCAGTTTTTTATTTTTGTTGAATGACTAATGCTCAAGGCACCCAACAAAAACACCAATTGTTCTAACATAAATCCAGTTAACACGATCAATGGTACTAGATGTAACTTCGCCATCATTCCCATTGCCAACAATCCTGCTATCAGCAAAAATCGCTCTAATCCAGACCTATACAACAACGCCAATTCTTGCTCTTGCGGTTTTACTGGCCTTTTTTGCGATCTATATAATCGCCAATACAACATGCCAGTATTTATTAACGCAGTTACTTCACCATACAACAACGACTTTAACCATTCCGGTTTCATGTATTCCACCAGAAGCAACGTCACAATACCGATTATTAATTGCAATTTAATAACAGTTTTTATTTCTGCCGTTGCTGTTTCTGGTAAAGCCACTTATTGCCTCATGCCATTTTGCTGTTTGAATTGCTCACGACAGGCTCATCCCTAATGGTGATATCCCAGCATATTACAATACTCTTATGATTTAATGCAACTTATTGCTTTAATCGACTATCCGCACAGCATTACAAATTTTCTATAACTTATTGATTAAGCTATCTAATTGCTCCAAATTGTCATATTCAATTACCAAACGGCCAGATCCATTTTTTTTACTGCTTATTATCACTTTAGCCCCAATTTTATCGGAAAGCGTTTCTTCTAGCGCCATTACATCATGGTCCACCTTTTTTTCTATTTGCTGCTTGGGATCCAATATTTCTTTAACACGGCGCTCGACTTCTCGTGCTGTTAATGATTTGCTAACAATTTCTTTGCTGAGCCCTACTTGTTGCGTTGTTTCGAGCACGAGTAATGAACGCGCGTGGCCCATTTCTAACTTTCCCACCATCACCAAGTCTTGCACTTCTGATGCCAGGTTTAATAATCTCAATAAATTCGTTACCGCACTACGTGATCGCCCTACGGCATCTGCTGCAATCTGGTGGGTCATTTGGAACTGCTCTATCAACCGTTGAATGCCCAGCGCCTCTTCTATCGGATTAAGATCCTCTCTTTGTATATTTTCTATTAACGCCATGGCAAGTGCGGCTTCATCTGCTACCGTTTTTATTAAAACGGGCACTTCGAATAAACCAGCAATTTTTGCAGCCCGCCAGCGGCGTTCACCTGCAATAATCTCCCATTTTTCTTCGGCAATTGCGCGCACAAGAATTGGCTGCATTAACCCTTGTGATTTTATTGATGCCGCAAGCGAATTCAGGCTTTCTTCATCCATATACGACCTGGGCTGATATTTGCCTGGTTGCAACTTGTCCAAGCTCAATTGTTGTAGCTCGCCCTGGTTTTCTGATGATGAATTATCATCGCCTAACAACGCGTCCAACCCTCGTCCTAACCCTCTTGTTTTTTTCATTACCATTACCTTTTTATGACTTAGTACGCGCCAACATTTCCTGTGCCAACGCGATATAAGCCTGAGCACCCTTTGAAGCTGCATCATAGACTAATACAGGCTGACCATAACTTGGTGCTTCCGCCAATCTAACGTTCCTGGGTATTACCGTCTCGTACACTTTGTTTGTGAAATGATTTTTCAGTTGTGTTGATACCTGTTGTGCCAATGTACTGCGCGGATCAAACATTGTTCTTAGCAAACCCTCCACTTCTAAATATGGATTCAAATTTACTCTGATTTTTTTAATGGTATTAACCAAATCCGACACCCCTTCAAGTGCATAATATTCGCATTGCATCGGGATAATGACTGCATTTGCTGCAGTTAGGGCATTCACCGCAAGCATATTAAGAGCTGGTGGACAATCTATCAGGACATAATCATAACCATGGCTAATACCTGCCAGCGCCTCTTTCAGACGAGTCTCGCGCCCCTCAACATCAACCAGCTCGACTTCAGCACCCGCCAAGTCCCTATTTGCAGGAAGAACATCAAACTTTCCCGTTGAGCTATATTTTAATACTGCATCTGCTCCCACCAAGCCCAATAGTACGTGATACACACTACGCTTTAATTCACGCTTATTTATTCCACATCCCATAGTGGCATTGCCCTGTGGATCCAAATCTACCAGCAATACTTTACATTTAAGGCTTGCAAGACTAGCCGCCAGATTAACAGCCGTCGTGGTTTTACCTACCCCACCCTTTTGATTCGTAATTGCTAATATTTTAGTCATTTTTTCTTCATTACCAGCAAATGGCGTTGCGCACTCAGCATCGGAACCTCCAGTTCATGCACAGCATCTATCTGTACAAAATCCGGCAAATTTTCTAACTCTTCAGCTGGATACATACCCTTCATTGCATACCAGCGCCCATCAACAGTGAGCAAATGTTGTGTTAAATTAGTAAACAACGCCATATCAGAAAAAGCGCGAGAAATAATTCCATCAAATTTTTCTGTTGCAGGCAAATCTTCTACCCTGCCAGTCTTGACAGTCACATTTTTTAAACCCAATTCGATTTGGGCCTGCTGCTGAAATATTGATTTCTTATTATTGCTATCCGATAACGTAACGCGTAATTCAGGCCGCAATATCGCCAATGGAATTCCTGGCAAGCCAGCCCCCGCTCCCACATCCAAAAGACTCTCTGCATTCACCCACGGGCTTACTGACAAGCTATCTAACAGATGATGCGACAGCATATCTTGTTGATTCCGTATAGCCGTTAAATTATGTATACGATTCCATTTAACTATCAACTGCAGATACTGGATTAGCTTTTCTGCCTGCACATTGCTAACCTTAATGTGCATCTTAACGGCTTGTTTAATAAGGATTTCTCTCATTCAACTTACCAACTTTTTACGACCGTCGCCGTGCCGTTTCAAATAGACTAAGAGAATTGAAATTGCAGCAGGTGTTACTCCTGATATGCGCGACGCCTGACCGATACTTTCAGGTTTATGCCGATTCAATTTCTGCTTCACTTCTATCGACAGGCCTGGCACATCGTTATAGTCCAGCTCCGCTGATAAAGACTGCTCTTCTTGGGTACGCGCCTTATCAACCTCATCTTGTTGCCTATCTATATATCCTTGATATTTTGCACGGATTTCTACTTGTTCTGCAGCAATTAAATTTTCCAACCCTGGACCAAACTGTGGCAAACTTTTTAAAGATTCATACGTAACATCGGGCCTGCGGAGCAGGTCATGCAGATTATATTCGCGTTCTATTTCTTTACCCAACACACGAATCGCATCTTCCTTACTCAACGTATTGGGCTGTACCCATGTTTGTTTTAGTCGCGCTGATTCCAGCTCTATCATCTCGCGTTTTGTACTAAAAGCAGCCCAGCGTTCATCATCTACGACACCCAAACTGCGGCCGATTTCAGTTAAACGCATATCCGCATTATCTTCGCGTAAAGATAAACGATACTCAGCTCTGCTTGTAAACATGCGATATGGCTCTGTTACACCCAACGTCGTTAAATCATCAACCATAACCCCCAAGTACGCTTCATGCCGCCCCGGATTCCAGCTTGGCTTATCCTGTGCATATAATCCCGCGTTGATACCCGCAAGCAAGCCCTGTGCAGCCGCCTCCTCATAACCAGTTGTTCCATTAATTTGCCCAGCGAAGAAAAGCCCATTAATCGCTTTGGTTTCCAAAGATCGTTTCAAGCCACGCGGATCAAAGTAATCATATTCAATTGCATAACCAGGACGAACTAAGTGTGCGTTTTCAAAACCTTTTATTGACCTTACTAACGCCAACTGTATATCAAATGGCAGACTAGTAGAAATTCCATTAGGATAAACCTCGTGGGTTGTTAAACCCTCTGGCTCAACAAATATCTGGTGTGACAATTTATCGGCAAAACGCACAATTTTATCTTCAATGGATGGGCAATATCTTGGACCAATACCCTCTATCACACCTGTATATAATGGTGAGCGATCAAGCCCGGAACGAATAATATCGTGTGTTAATTCTGAAGTTTGAGTGATCCAACAGGGTAGCTGTTGCGGATGTTGTTCACGCCTGCCCAAAAATGAAAACACTGGTTCAGGACTATCGCCAGGCTGGATCTGCATCACAGAATAATCGATCGTTCGCCCATCTATGCGTGGCGGAGTACCCGTTTTCAACCGACCTACAGGCAGGTTCAACTCCCTTAAACGATGCGCCAAACTAACCGCAGGCGGATCTCCTGCACGCCCTGCCGCATAGTTTGACTGCCCTACGTGTATCAAACCTGCCAAGAAAGTTCCTGCTGTCAATACTACCGATTTAGCATTAAAAACCAGTCCTAGCTGTGTCTTTACTCCAACAACTTTGTCACCTTCCAATACCAAATCATCGACCGCCTGCTGAAACAGCCATAAGTTTTTTTGATTTTCCAGGCGACTGCGAATTGCTTGTTTATATAACAATCTATCAGCTTGTGCTCGTGTCGCTCTTACCGCGGGGCCTTTCGATGAGTTTAATATCTTGAATTGTATGCCGCCCTCATCCGTGGCTGCCGCCATGGCACCGCCCAACGCATCAATTTCTTTTACCAAATGCCCTTTACCAATACCCCCGATAGAAGGATTACATGACATCTGCCCCAGCGTTTCAATATTGTGGGTAATTAACAAAGTACGCAAACCCATCCGTGCTGGCGCGAGAGCAGCCTCAGTGCCGGCGTGTCCACCACCAATTATTATTACATCAAAACGTTCAGGGAAATTCATACCTATAGATACTCAGTTATTTACGACGATATTAATTACAGACTCTCATTGTATCAAACACAATGGTTGCTTTAATTAATTTTTGGATAATCTTGATTGTTTCACGTGAAACATATGGATTGCGTAAAAAATAGACAGCTCAAAACCGCCTATATTCAATTTAAATTAGACAAGCCTTACAGAGGCATTAAAATATGACATCAGCCACCCTAGGGAGCGTATAACGCTTTTTTACTTGCCGATACAGAACCGACTGAATATTTCGCCTAATAAATCATCAGCACTAAACGCGCCGGAAATAGATGCCAACGCAAACTGAGCTAAACGCAAATCTTCTGCTAATAATTCCAAAGAATTTGCTTGCGTGCTGATCGCGCACTCTAAATGATGCTTTGCCAAACGAATAGCATTTAGATGGCGTTCACGAGCAAGAAATACGCTACTCATTTCTGTTTGCCAGCCCGCGACTGATAATAACAATGTTTTAAGCTCCGTTATACCAATACCCAATTTAGCTGATACATAGATATGACCCTCTATTTTTTCAGGACATGCCAGATCAATTTTATTATGCAGCGTATATAAAGGTAAATTAGGTGGTAGCTTGCCGATGATGCCATCTTCCGCAGATGTTACACCATGCTTCGCATCAACGAGCAACAAGGCTAAACTAGCTTGTGCAATAGCCAGCCATGTTCGCTGTATACCTATAAGCTCAACTTCATCGTCTGTATCGCGTAGACCTGCGGTATCGACTATGTGTATAGGTACACCTTCTAATTGTATGGTTTCACGTACGGTGTCACGAGTCGTTCCCGCAACCGTACTAACAATAGCGACTTCCTCACCGGCTAATCGATTAAGCAAGCTAGACTTACCTACATTAGGCTGCCCAATTAATACAACACTAATGCCATCACGCAGCAAACTGCCTTGCTTAGCACTCTGTTCAACTTGATTTACTTGCTGACATATATTCGCTAATCTATCAAAGGCTTTCGCAGATTGAAGAAACTCAATTTCTTCTTCGGGAAAATCCAAGGTGGCTTCAACCAACATACGCAAATCAATCAGAGCCGAAACTAATGTATCAATTTGCTTGGAAAACTCGCCGGTCAAGGAACGCATCGCAGATTTAGCAGCTTGTTCAGAACTGGCATCTATCAGATCTGCCACACTCTCAGCCTGAGCCAAATCTAATTTGTCATTAAGATAGGCACGCAAAGTAAACTCGCCAGGATCAGCTAAACGCGCACCTAACTGCAGACATCGCGTTAACAGCATGTTTAAGACTATAGGCCCGCCGTGTCCCTGTAACTCAATAACATCTTCGCCAGTAAATGAATGTGGAGCTGGGAAATATAGCAAAATACCTTCATCTATAATTTCGCCAGTGTCATCAAGAAATTTTACAAAATGTGCATGACGCGGTACTGGATTAATACCGCAGATTTGAAATGGATATGTACTTAAATTAGCACCAGAAATACGAACTATACCAACGCCACCGCGTCCAGGAGCGGTGGCGATTGCAGCAATAACATCACGTTTAGCGCTTTGCATTACCTGCTTGTGCAGCCTCATATTTACGCGTAATAACCCACTGCTGGCTTATAGACAATATGTTGTTGACTACCCAATACAATACTAAACCAGCGGGAAAGAAGAAAAAGAAAACACTAAACGCTACCGGCATAATCATCATTACTTTCGCTTGCATTGGATCTGGCGGCGTTGGATTCAGTCTAGTCTGCAATATCATCGTTAAGCCCATAATGATAGGCAATACATAATACGGATCTGGCGCAGATAAATCATGAATCCAGCCAATAAACGGTGCTTGACGCATTTCCACACTGCCCAATAGCGCCCAATACAAGGCGATAAATACCGGTATTTGTACAACCACGGGTAAACAACCACCCAACGGATTTACTTTTTCAGTTTTATACAAATCCATCATGGCTTGATGAAGTTTCTGCCTGTCATCGCCAAATGTCTCTTTTAAACGCTGTAGTTTAGGTGCCAATCCACGCATCTGAGCCATAGATTTATAACTTTTTGCTGATAACGGAAAGAACATCAATTTAATGAGCATAGTCAAAATAACGATTGCCCAACCCCAGTTTCCAACTACACCATGTATTTTTTGCAGCGCCCAAAATATAGGTGCAGAGATAGGTGTTAACCATCCATAATCAACTACGAAATCCAGACCCGGTGCCAAGGCTGTCAATGTTTTTTGTTCTTGCGGCCCAGCATACATAGGTACAGTAAAAGACATGCTGGCACCCGGTTTTAATTCTCCTTCAGGCACAATAACACCTGTACGATACAAATTATTACCTAAAGCTTCGGCATAAAACTCTCTTTTAGCACCATTGGCAGGTAACCACGCGGATACAAAATGATGTTGAACCATGGCCACCCAACCATCATTTGCTGTTTTTGGATAGGTTTGTTCACCCTTATCCAACTTATTAAAATCCAGTTTGGTAAACTTGCTCGCTTCAGTGTAAATTGCTGGTCCAGTGAAGGTATGAACCATACTGGATTCACCCTCAGGTGTTTTTCCATCACGTAACAACTGGAAATAAGCTTGTAATGGTATAGCTTGGGCACCTGTGTTTGTCAGGTGGTAAGTTAAATCTATCTTGTAGCTATCGCGGTAAAAAATGTATTCCTTAGTAACTTGAACACCAGACTGCGCATCAACCCATGACATAGGCACAACCAATTTATTGTCATTATTAGTCAAGGTATAATTGTTAGCAGAAAAAGAATAGACAGATTTATGGTTTGGTAAATTTGCACCTACCAAACCAGACTGCGCAACATAGACATGATTAGCTGTCTGTTCAAATAAATGCAGATGCTTATTTACGTCAACGGGATCTCGATAACGTAATATTGCCAAACTTCGTATATCTCCGCCATTTGCATCAATTACCGCATGCACTAAGTCTGTAGTTACATTAATTTGTGCACCGTTTACTAGAGCACTATCTACTTTTTTAATATCCTGACTTGCTGCTGGTTTATTTGTAGTGGGTACGATTGGAGCATTGATATTGGCAATGTCACTTTTTGCATTAGCTACAGTATCCAATGTTTTTGGCGCCGTTTCCTTTTGCCAGTTTTCCCATAACATTAATAGGGAAAATGAGAACACCACAAACAATATGAGTCTTTTAATATCCATGAAATAAATCGCTAATCTGAAAAATTAAGGTACAGGATCATAACCACCAGGGTTATGTGGATGACAACGAGTTATACGCCTAACCGCTAACCAACCACCTTTAAATGCACCATGTTTTGCTAATGCTTCGACAGCATATTGAGAACATGTGGGCGTAAACCGGCAACTAGGCATAAGCATAGGACTTATAGTGTACTGATAAATTCTTACAAATATAATTAAGATTCGAGACATCGTTTACTTTGTTTAAACAAAAACATGAGTTCATTGCGAACTACGTTAGATTCGTCTTTAGTAAAAGGTTTATTAATGCGAACGATATAATCTAAATTAGGTAACTCATTACGGTGTAGTCGAAACGCATCACGTATAATTCGTTTGGCAAAATTACGCGCAACAGCAGTTCGTAATTGTTTTTTACCTACAACAATTCCTAATCTTGGAGATGAATTTTCTACATTTGGTTTTGCGTAAATATTAAGGTATCGACCCGTCTTTCCACAACGGAAATTAAAAACGGATGAATACTCATCCGTTTTTAATAATCGGCAACTTCTTGGAAAAGTATACCTAATATTCATAATACTAGCGATAAACTACCTTGACTCACCTACAGCAAGGCGAACACGTCCTTTTGCACGACGTCTGTTGATCACTGCACGACCACCCTTAGTTCTCATGCGAACTAAAAAGCCATGGGTACGTTTACGACGGATAACCGAAGGTTGATAAGTACGTTTCATAACAAAATCCTAATAAATTAATTCCGTAGAACATACTATTAAACTATTTTACTACCCCTATTGTCAAGCTAAACCTTTTGTTTTTATAGAAGAATCATTTAATTTATAAACAATACACGATTAATGTTTTTCTTTATATTTGATATATATAACTTTAATAACAATAGTAAGAGTCAGTAAATATACCTTATAAGTATAAATTTATAAAATAAATCAACATTTTACATACACTATATTTATGCGTATAAATCAATTTTTAAATGTGCTCAGTATGTGGATAAATATTGTGTTGGTTAATAATATCGACTTATCCACAAATTATTATTAAGTTATTCAAACTCTATGTGTTTGAATATCGCTATAATACTTGGTATCAGTAAATGGTTTTCTTATGCTTTAAAGTACATATAAATCTTCCTTAAATAAAAATTTATCGTGCTTTGTTGTAAACAATCTTAATGGCCCTTGAATTTAATCTATGAATGAATTTTGGCAGGAAGCTTTATCTAAACTGGCACATGAATTACCTGTGCAACAGTTTAGGACGTGGATTAAACCGCTAAAAATCAATGAATTAGATGGTTATTTAGAGCTGGCAGCGCCAAATCGTTTTGTACTTGATTGGGTTAAAGATAAATATCTAAATCGGATCGAAGAATTAGCACTGGATTATTATGGTGTTTCTAAAGTTATTAATATGGCAGTTGAAGTTAAAACTGCAGCTAAAGATCGTCGAGTAGAAAAGCCACATATCGTACCCATTGATGTAATTGCGCCCGCTATCAAAAAAGAAGCGCCTAAAAGACTAAATCCAAATTTTACTTTTGATACTTTAGTTACCGGTAAGGCAAATCAATTAGCGCGTGCTGCGGCCATACAAGTGGCAGAGAATCCAGGTGTTGCATATAACCCATTATTTATTTATGGCGGAGTGGGTTTAGGTAAAACGCACCTGATTCAAGCTATTGGTAACTATGTACATACACATAATCCTGATGCGAAAATCAGCTATATTCATGCTGAAAATTATGTTTCAGATGTTGTTAAAGCATACCAACATAAAACATTTGACGAATTTAAAAAACATTACCACTCGTTAGATGTGCTCTTGATTGATGATATTCAGTTTTTTAGTGGTAAAAACCGCACCCAAGAAGAGTTTTTCTACGCTTTCAATGCATTGATCGAAGCCAAGAAACAGTTGATTATCACTTGTGACACCTATCCTAAAGAAATTGCCGGAATGGAAGACAGGCTGAAATCAAGATTTAGCTGGGGATTGACTGTTTCCATTGATCCGCCTGAACTCGAAATGCGAGTTGCTATCTTATTAAAGAAAGCACAGGCTGAAAAGATGCATTTAGAGGAAAATATTGCGTTTTTTATCGCTAAACAAGTTCGTTCTAATGTGCGTGAACTTGAAGGTGCTTTGAAACGTGTATTTGCTTTTTCCAGGTTTTCAAATAAAGCGATAACATTAGAGTCGGCAAAAGAAGCATTAAAAGATTTGCTAGCAGTGCAAAGTCGTCAAGTATCAATAGAGAATATTCAAAAAACTGTCGCAGATTTTTATAAAATAAAAATCATAGATTTGCATTCAAAGAAAAGAACCCGAGTTTTAGTCAGGCCGCGCCAAATCGCTATGTCTTTGGCAAAAGAGTTAACAAATATGAGCTTGCCAGATATTGGCGCCTCATTTGGCGGTAGGGATCATACAACGGTGATACATGCGTGTCGTAAAGTAGTTGAATTAAAAGAAGAAGACTCAAATATTAATCGTGAATATGCTTTGTTGTTGCAAGTGTTAACCAGTTAAAATACTGTAAGGTATAAGTTCTGGGTAACTTGTGCATAACACGCATATTTAAATAATATAAATAGTTATCCACAATTCGTTAATAAACTATCAGTCTTTTGTTAACGTAGTTAGTATGAGTATAGTTAATTGATTATTAACGATATGTTTTACTTATTAGTTAAAAACAAGCACTCTTATTATTGTTATTAAGGTTATATATGTTATTACTAGAAACTAATCGAGATACATTACTAACGCCCTTACAAACAGTAATGGGTGTTGTGGAAAAACGTCATACATTGCCTATTTTATCTAATGTCTTGATTGAAAAAACAGGTAAACGTTTATCGATGTTAACGACAGACTTAGAAATACAAATTAAAATTGAAACAGAAATTGCCGCACCTGAAGGTGATTTTGCTATTACTGTTTCAGCAAAAAAAATGGTGGATATCTGCCGTGCATTTAATGCAAATGCAGTTATACGTTTGGAAACAGCTGATAACCAATTACAAATCAAATCAGGCAAAAGTAGGTTTAATGTACAAACCTTACCAGCTAAAGACTTTCCTACTGTCGATACCAGTATTGAAGCTAACAACCATATCAAGATCGAACAAAAAAAGTTAAAAAATCTGATTGCTATGGTTCAATACGCTATGGCACAGCAGGATATACGCTACTATTTGAATGGTATGCTGTTGGTTCTGGAAGACAAAACAATTACCGTAGTTGCAACTGATGGGCATCGCCTGTGTTTAGCTGCGGATAGTTTAGCGGAGTCTGTCAATAAGCAGGAAGTTATCATTCCGCGTAAAACCATATTGGAATTGACTAAATTACTTGCTGATACAGATGAGCATGTCACTCTGACCCTATTTAAAAATCAAATTAAATTTGAACTTGGTAACATCCAGCTCATCTCGAAAATCATTGATGGTAAGTTTCCTGATTACACTCGGGTTATTCCAACGACCCACAAGAATATCCTCACTGCCAACTGTGCCTTATTGCAGCAATCACTTCAACGTGCATCGATATTGTCGAATGAGAAGTTTCGCGGCGTAAGGTTGGTGTTGTCGCAAAATGAATTAAAAATCGTATGTAACAACAACGAGCAAGAAGATGCGCAAGATGAAATTGAAGTGGAATATCAAGGAGATCCCCTGGATATAGGCTTTAATGTTTCGTATCTGTTAGACGCCCTTAATCATTTAAGCTCGGAAAAAATATTATGTCACTTCGGTGATGCAAATAGCAGTATGCTTATGACTATTCCAGACAATGAGAATTATAAATACGTCATTATGCCAATGCGTATTTAAAATCGCTATTACCTGCCTTTTAGGCTGATAATCGCTCCTGCAGCCGAATAAATAGAATAGTGCTACGCAGTTGTTTATATTAAATAAATAATTAAGTAAATTTGTTTCACGTGAAACACTAGGAACTGAGTATAAAACATGAATAAAGAATACGATTCAAATAGCATCCGCATATTAAAAGGCTTGGATGCCGTGCGTAAGCGGCCAGGTATGTACATAGGTGACACATCCGATGGTACTGGTTTGCATCACATGGTGTTTGAAGTATTGGACAATGCGATTGATGAAGCATTGGGTGGTCACTGTGATGACATTAAAGTCATTATTCATGCAGATAATTCAATTTCGGTAGCAGATAATGGTCGTGGTATTCCTGTCGATATAAAGCAGGATGATGAGTTTAAGCGTTCTGCGGCTGAAATCGTTATGACAGAACTGCATGCCGGTGGAAAGTTCGATCAAAACTCATATAAAGTTTCTGGTGGTTTGCACGGCGTAGGCGTATCTGTGGTCAACGCACTATCAGATTGGCTTAAATTAAAAATTTGGCGCAATGGGCATAGTCATCAAATGGAGTTCAGACAAGGCGTCGCTGTTGCGCCATTAGTTGAAACAGGCAAGTCAGACAGGCATGGTACAGAAGTGCATTTTTATGCATCGAAAGAGACTTTTGGTCTGGTTGAATATCACTATGATATTTTAGCCAAGCGTATTCGTGAGCTTTCTTTTCTTAACAACGGGGTAAAAATCGAGTTAATCGATCAGCGTGATGGTAAGAGCGAAAACTTTGCGCTTTCTGGTGGTGTTGCAGGTTTTGTGCAATACATGAATCGGGCAAAAACTTCACTGCACCCACATGCTTTTTATGCAATTGGTGAAAAAGATGGCATGACGGTAGAAGTTGCTATGCAATGGAATGATTCCTATGCAGAAACTGTGCAATGCTTTACCAATAATATTCCACAGCGTGATGGTGGTAGCCATTTAACGGGCCTACGTACGGCGATGACGCGTACGCTCAATCAATATATTGAGCAAAACGAATATGCTAAGAAAGCTAAAATAGACACCACTGGTGACGACATGCGCGAGGGGCTAACTTGCGTATTATCGGTAAAAGTACCAGAACCTAAGTTCTCGTCACAAACCAAAGACAAACTGGTTTCATCAGAAGTTCAGCCTGTAGTGTCAGAGGTCGTCAGTCAAAAACTCAGTGAGTTTTTATTAGAAAATCCTAATGACGCTAAGATCATCGTCAATAAAATCATCGACGCCGCCAGAGCGCGTGATGCGGCACGTAAAGCAAGAGAAATGACGCGACGTAAAGGGGTGTTGGATGGCGTAGGTTTGCCAGGTAAGCTGGCCGACTGTCAGGAAAAAGACCCTGCCCTATCCGAAATCTACCTTGTAGAGGGAGATTCTGCGGGCGGATCAGCTAAACAAGGCCGGGATCGTAAGTTTCAGGCGATTTTACCGCTCAAGGGTAAAATTTTAAACGTAGAAAAAGCACGTTTTGACAAGCTGGTTTCCAGTCAGGAAATCGTTACGTTAATCACTGCGTTAGGCACAGGGATAGGCAAAGACGAATATAACGCCGATAAACTGCGTTACCACCGTATCATTATCATGACTGACGCGGACGTCGATGGTTCGCACATCCGTACCTTGCTACTGACTTTCTTTTATCGCCAAATGCCAGAACTGGTAGAGCGTGGGCATATCTATATCGCTCAGCCACCATTGTACAAAGTGAAATACGGTAAATCCGAGCGTTATCTCAAAGATGAGCATGAGTTCAAGGCTTACCTGCTCACAGAAGCCACTAAAGATGCTAAGTTAATAACCAGTGCAGAAAATGGCAGTGAAATAAGTGGGGTTGCACTAGAAAATATCGCCCAATCCTATTTGCTTGCCGAAGCCATCATTCAGCGCATGAGCCGCGTTATCGACGGCGCTGTAATGCATACGCTTATGGATATCGAGCCAATATCGCTGGATACGCAAGCACAAGCCGAGCACGCTAAAGCAACCATCACCACGGCTATACATGATAAAAATGTCAGCATAGAAGTTGATTATAATGAAGCGCAAGAAACCTATTCATTAAAAATATTACGCCAATATCATGGCAACACCCAAGTCACGCGCCTGGATAGCAGTTTTGTCCAAAGCGTAGACTACATTCAAATCAGGGATACCAGTCAGGTTCTCCAAGGACTGTTAAGTGCTGGTGCACGCGCTCAACGTGGTGAGAAATCACAACCAGTAAACTCGTTCAAAGATGCGCTAGAGTGGTTACTCAACGATGTAAAGCGTGGCCTGTCCATACAGCGCTATAAAGGTCTGGGTGAGATGAACCCAGGTCAGCTATGGGAGACAACCATGGATCCTAAGGTCCGTCGTCTAATGCGTGTGCAAATTGAAGATGCAATAAATGCGGATGAAATTTTCGTCACGCTAATGGGTGATCAAGTAGAGCCCCGCCGCGCATTCATTGAAACCAATGCGATGGGTGTGCGTAATTTAGATATATAAAATTGGAGTCGGTAACGGTCGGCAGTTAGACGAATTATTTCGGCTAACTGCCGTTTCTGTTTTTTGGGTATCAGAATAAATGAGATATATAAGCGTACATGGCGATCATGTAAGTTAACTGCAATCAGCCCACGTATAAATTATGCTTACCAATCTATTTGTTAAAACGTTTGAATGCTTGCAAGCGTGCGACGTTGATTATAAATTAGAGCAGATTTCCTCTTTGCGCGGCGCATGGCTGGCTGATGAAATCAACCATGCACATGGCCCTGCTCCTATTATCCTTATTCCCAGTCCAGGTAGACCGCCCAAGCCGGAGCTAGTCTCGGCGTTATTGGTCGAGAAGCGTAAATTATCCACGGTGGAGGGTAGAGCCGCATTGTTACACGCGCTCGCGCACATCGAATTTAATGCGATTAATTTGGCATTGGATGCGATTTATCGCTTTCGTGATTTGCCGCGCGAATATTATGAAGATTGGTTGCGGGTAGCCGCTGAGGAAGCGTATCACTTTTCACTATTGCGTACACATTTACGAAGTACGGGGTATGAATATGGTGACTTTAATGCGCATAATGGACTGTGGGACATGGCTGTACAGACGGCTCACGATCCACTGGTTCGCATGGCGCTGGTGCCGCGCGTGTTAGAAGCCCGTGGATTGGATGCCCTGCCAGCTATCATGCATAAATTGGCTTCAGTTGGCGCGCATGACGCAGCTGCAATATTGGCGATTATCCTGCGTGATGAAGTTGGGCATGTCGCAGTCGGAAACCGTTGGTATGCCTATTTATGCACGCAGCAAGGTGTGGAGCCAGTAGCGACATTTAGACGGTTATTGCGTGAATATAATGCACCCAAGTTACGTAAACCTATTCATGTTAAAGCGCGTATTGCGGCAGGATTTAGTCAGGCTGAAATGGAAATGTTCGCGGAACTTGCTAACTAGCTGAATCTACAATATAATGCTCGGTTTCCCCCCTTGTCCTACCGCTTACGCACGGAGGACTTTAACCAGAAGGAGTTTTGCATGCGTCATTATGAAATCGTGTTTATCGTACACCCTGATCAAAGCGAGCAAGTGCCCGCGATGATTGAGCGTTACCGCACCCAAGTTACTACACGCAATGGTCAAATCCATCGCCTGGAAGATTGGGGTCGTCGCCAGATGGCTTATCCAATCCAAAAAGTTCACAAAGCACACTATGTGTTAATGAACATTGAATGTGATCAAGAAACCCTAGATGAATTAGAGCATGGCTTTAAATTCAACGACGCGGTTTTACGTCATCTGACCATCCGCATGGATGAAGCAGTGACCACACCTTCACCTATGATGAAGGATGAGAAATCACGTTCTTTGACCGCGAACACTGAAGTTGCACCTGAAGCCACTGAAGCTGCTTAATTTATTTGCAAGCTAATCAGGTTGAATTCAGCGGCATTCTTACCCAACGCGATGCATTACGTTACACGCCAGCAGGTTTGCCTTTAATTGAATGCAAGATTCTGCATGAATCGCAGCAAATTGAAGCAAGCATGGCACGGCAGGTAAAAGTAGAGTTGGCAGCATTAGCGGTAGGTGAATTAGCCAAACAACTGAGTCAGCTAGAATTGGCGCAAACGTTAAGTGTTACTGGTTTTCTCGCGCAAAAGAGTCAGAAAAGTTCACATATAGTGCTGCATATTTGCAGCTTAGAAAACATTTAGATAGGAGTGCATCATGCCTCGTCCAACTAATAGCAAGACCAATACCAAACGTCGGGAAGGTTCCCGTCAGTTGTTCAAACGTCGCAAGTTCTGCCGCTTTACCGTTGAAGGTATCGCTTGGGTAGATTACAAAGACGCTGAACTGTTAAAAGACTTTGTTGCTGAAAACGGCAAAATTATCCCTGCACGTATCACTGGGACTAAAACCCGTTTTCAACGTCAGTTGTCTACCGCCATCAAGCGCGCACGCTTCCTTGCGTTGATGCCTTACACCGACTTGCACTAGGAGATTACCATGCAAATTATTCTGATGGAAAAAGTGGTTAACCTCGGTACTTTGGGTGATGTGGTTAAAGTTAAAGACGGTTACGCACGTAACTTCCTGATCCCTCAAGGTAAAGCTAAGCGCGCAACCGCTGCTAACTTGAAGCATTTTGAAGAGCGTCGTGCTGAATTAGAAAAAGCACAAGTAGCTACATTGGCAGCGGCTCAAGCACGCGCGGCTAAATTGGCTGAGTATGTTTTGGTTGTATCGCAAAAAGCGGGTATGGATGGCCGTTTGTTTGGTTCTATCACCAACATCGACATCGCTACAGGCTTGAACGCAGCTGGCTTTGAAGTTGCTAAATCGGAAATTCGTATGCCAAATGGTCCGTTAAAGGCTATTGGCGATTTCCCAGTCAGCATTTCATTGCATACTGACGTAGTAGCTGAAATCACGGTTACTGTTCAAGGCGAACGTTAATCGTAGTGAGCTAACCTGGGATTTAAATTCTGGCTAAGCTAACACTATTCAGCATAAACAAAAAGGACGGTTTAACCGTCCTTTTTGCTGTCCGCTCGCTTTTTAGCGCGCGGATGCGCCTGATCGTAGGTTGCCGCGAGGTGCTGAAAATCCAGTTGCGTGTAAATTTGAGTCGTACTGATGCTGGCATGGCCCAGTAATTCCTGTACTGCACGCAAATCCCCCGATGATTGCAATAAATGTGATGCAAAGGCATGTCGTAACACGTGTGGATGTACATTGGCTGTTACCCCTGCCAGCGCGGCGCGGCGCTTTAAGCGTAAGGCAATAGCGCGCTGGGTAAGATGTGTGTTATTGCGGCCGGGAAAGACCGCATCAGCTTGTGATGGGCGCTGAGTTAGCCATGTCTGTAAGGTCGTGAGTGCAACTGTTCCTATCGGCACTATACGCGCTTTGTTGCCCTTCCCCACAATGTGAATTTCTGCTTGAGCTATATCCAGCTGGCTCATAGTTAAACTGGCAAGTTCAGTCAAACGCAAGCCCGATGAGTAAAACAATTCAAACATCGCGCTATCCCGTATATCCAGGGCATCATCGGCATGTGTATCCAGTAACTGCTGCGCCTGCTCTACCGATAAACTGTGTGGCAAGGCGCGTCGGTGTTTGGGTGCGCGCAAGCCATCACAAGGATTGTGACTGTAACCATGACGTAGGTTGAGATAACGGTAAAAACCGCGCCAGGAAGATAATATACGCGCCAGGCTTTTGCCAGACAGCCCTTGTGCGTGCAAGCGCGCAACGATGCGACGTATATCATGCGCCAGCGCCTTATCCAGGGTTGTTGAGGTCAAGTGCCGGAACAATAGTTTTAAATCGCGCTGGTAGTTATCCAGCGTAAGTACGGCCAATCCGCGTTCCGCAGAGATATACTCGAGATATGCGGCCAGCAGGCTGTCGTTCATGTCATCCGTTGCACACCCGACGCAATTAACTCGCCCAGGCGCTGCAGATACAAAGTTCCCATCTGCGGATAAAAGCGCTGGGCATCTTCAGAGGCGAGAATAAGCACGCCTAGCGTTTCATTGTGCTTTAACGGCACTGCAGCATACGAGCGCAACAGCGCCGTATCGCCAAGCCACGATAACGCCTCTTCATGGAGATATGCGCCGCATTGTGGATGAGGCATGTTACTTACCCAGTTAATCAAGTCCTCGGTGCAGGGTGCAAATTCTGGGCCTGATCCTGTACCCTGCCAGATTCTGATGAGTGCATGAGGAATATCGAAATCTTCACGCAGGTTCAAATATAGCGCGTGTATCAGCGTATCAAGGTCATGGGCAGACATTGTGGCACTGGCTATATAGTGCATTTTTTGGGAAATAACGTCGTTTTCTTCACCAAACCGAATTAATTCGACCAGCTTGTTTTCCAGCAGGGCAACTTTATCCCGCAGATTCAAGATTTGGCGTTCTGCGATAGGGATCGCTCGCCCATCGTGGGGGTGGCTGAAACGAATATCCGTCAATAAATGCGGGAATTGATCAAAAAATTCAGGATGAGCAGCGAGGTAACGGGCAATTTCTTCAGTTTTCATAACGGGATTTCGGCTTCAAATACATTAACAGTGGGGCCAGTTAGCCATACAGGTGTATTGCCACCAGCCCAGGAAATACTCAGCGTGCCGCCTCGGGTGCTGACGTCAACTTGCTGGTCCAGTAAACCCAGGCTTATCCCGGCGACTACAGCAGCGCAAGCTCCTGTGCCGCAGGCCAGGGTTTCACCCGCACCACGTTCAAACACACGCAAGCGGATATGGCTGCGGTCTACAATTTGCATAAATCCAGCATTGACGCGATTGGGGAAACGCGGGTGAGTTTCTATATGGGCACCGACTGTGGCAACGGGTGCAGTATCAACATCGTCAACTAGTTGTACCGCATGCGGGTTACCCATGGAAAGTGCGCATATAGTCAGGTTATTGCCATCTACTTCGAGCGAGTAAGTGAGTGCACGCTCTGGCGCAATAAATGGAATATCAACTGGTTCAAAACGCGGCGCACCCATGTTGACGGTGACGCGTCCATCGTTTTCCAGTCGTGGCACGATGATGCCGGATGCGGTTTCAACTCTAATCTCACGTTGCTGCGTCAAGCCGTGGTCATGCACAAAGCGCACAAAACAGCGCGCACCATTGCCGCATTGCTCCACTTCGCTACCATCCGCGTTGAAAATACGATAACGAAAATCCGCATCCTCACGCGTAGGGCGCTCAACCAATAACAGCTGATCACAACCCACACCAAAATGCCTGTCCGCAATCTGGCGGATTTGATCTGCGGTTAATGTGACCGCCTGATTAATGGCATCTATCACCACAAAATCATTACCTGCGCCGTGCATTTTAGTAAATTTTAATTTCATCATAAATAAAAGCCAGGCTCACCTGCCGGGCGAGTTTTAAAGCGTTTATGCAGCCAAAAATATTGCGCCGGCATTTCACGCACACGCTCTTCGATAAATGTATTCATCCGCGCAATGTCCGCCACCATGTCCTCACTGGGATAATTGTCCCAAGCAGGATAAAACTTTAGCACATAGCCCTGGCCATCGGGTAATTGCTGCGTAATCGCCGGTAAAATTTTAGCGCGGGCTAATTTTGCCATACGCGGCATGGCGTTCACTGTCGCTGCGGGCACGCCAAAAAACGGTACGAACTCAGCATCTTTCGCACCAAAATCCTGGTCGGGTAAATAATATAAAGCCGCGCCCTGCTTCATCTCGCGGATAAGTGGGCGCACACCTTCATGACGTGAGATGAGCACTGAGCGACCAAAGCGGGTGCGCGCTTGCAACATCAATGCATCAAAATGTGGGTTTTTCATACGGCTGTACATGGAAACCAGCGGATGCGGCTCCAGCGACAAACGCACGCCGCCCATGTCCAGCCCGATAAAATGTGGTGCAAGCAGGATAATAGGCTGATTTTTAACCGCCTCATAATGCTCCCAGCCTTCGACTCTGACCAGCCCGCGCACCCGCGCTGCATTCGACCACCACAACATGCCATGCTCTAAAGCAGCACGGCTCATGGCTTGAAAATGCTGCTGCAATACCCGTTTGCGTTGCGCAGCTGACCACTCGGGAAAGCACAAAGCCAAATTAGTCGCGCCGATTTTGCGCCGTTTTCCGACCACAAAATACAGCACCCAGCCCAAGCCATCACCTATGCGTGCCTGTACCGATAACGGCAAAAAATGCAGCAGCCATAAAACGGCTATCCCCAGACGCGACATCACGGTGTTGTCTCAACAGGCGGTGGCTCTATCCCACCTGGACGTTTATAACGGTTATAGCTCCACAAATATTGTGCAGGAAATTTGCGTATGAGCTGTTCTAAAGCTTGGTTGAGCGCGGTGCTGGCAAGCTGCTTATCGCTGCTTAAATCAGCTTGTAAAGGCTCAATGTGTATCACATAGCCCTGGCCATCTGGCAGGCGTTCACCAAACATCAACAGTGGTACGGCTCCTGTCGATTGATGTAAGCGTGCAACCAGAGTCGGCGTGTATGCAGGGCGACCAAAAAAATTCGCCCATACGCCCTCTCCACGACTGGCAACCTGATCGGGCAACACACCAACCGCCTCACCTTTTTTCAACGCAGTCAGTAACGCACGTACGCCTTTAACATCGGTAGTTGCCAGGCTGATTTGTCCGCGCGCTCGCCCCGCACGCATAATATCTTCCACCCAGGCCTGGCGTGGTGGTTTATACATTACCGTCATTGGGCGGCGGGCAGCATAGTAAAGGCTGACGATTTCAAAGCAACCCAGGTGCGGGGTCATCGCCAGGATACCTTTGCCTGATTTAGCTGCGGCTTCTACGTGTTCCCAGCCATGACAGGCTTGCACCAATTTCAATACATCCTGATAAGGACGTAACCAGATAGGCAAAATTTCAGCTGCACCTTTGCCGATTTCACGCGCAGTCTGCTGGAGTAATTTCTGGTAGTCTGCGTCATTGGTCGCGATATGACTTTGAGCCAGATTCTGCTGAATTTTGGCGGCATAACGTTTGTCGCTGCGATACGTCAGCCAGCCACCAAACGCGCCGACGCCATGCCAGAACCGCAGCGGTAACTTTGCCAATAATCGTAAAAAAAATAAACGCATGCAGTCAGGAGTGATCAAACAGTAGCGGCTATTTTAACTCAAGACCATTAAATACATGGGACTAACATCAAAATTCCGTCACATATATACATGGATGCAATAGTTAGCTAAAATACGCGCTTGGTTTGAGGAGCGTTGCGACGGGGAAACCCTGCCAGGCTCAGACCGTTTACCTAGCAACGACGCTCACGTCTTACTTTTTGGTCATTTAATTACAGAAAGGCGTGTGTGCCATGCAAGATTACATTTTCACCTCAGAATCCGTTTCCGAAGGTCATCCCGACAAAGTCGCTGACCAAATCTCCGATGCAGTTCTCGATGCCATCCTCACCCAGGATCCACATGCGCGTGTCGCTTGTGAAACACTGGTTACCACTGGCTTAGTCGTTATTGCGGGTGAAATCACCACGCATGCGATGATAGATTACAACCAGATCGCTCGCCAGACGGTGAAACGTATTGGTTATGACAGCTCCGATATCGGTTTCGATTACAACACCTGCTCCGTGCTTACCACTTTTGGCAAACAGTCCGTTGACATCGCGCAAGGCGTGAATGAAGGCCAGGGTCTGGATCTGGATCAGGGTGCCGGCGACCAGGGCCTGATGTTCGGTTATGCCTGTGACGAAACCCCATCGTTAATGCCTATGCCGATTTATCTTGCGCATCGTTTGGTCGAGCGTCAGGCTGAATTGCGCAAAGACGGGCGTTTGCCATGGTTGCGTCCAGATGCAAAGTCGCAAGTGTCCATACGCTATGTTGACGGCAGGCCGCAGCATGTCGATACCGTCGTGCTGTCTACCCAGCATCATCCTGATGTTTCCCACGCGCAAATTCAGGAAGCCGTCATCGAAGAGATTATCAAGCCAGTGATTCCTGCGGATATGCTCAAAACCGACGTGCGTTACCTGGTCAACCCTACTGGTCGTTTCGTCATCGGCGGCCCTATGGGCGATGCTGGTTTGACAGGTCGTAAAATCATCGTTGATACCTATGGTGGTGCAGCGCCTCACGGCGGCGGCGCTTTCTCGGGTAAGGATCCTACCAAAGTAGATCGTTCTGCTGCTTACGCGGGTCGTTATGTTGCGAAGAACATTGTTGCCGCAGGTTTGGCAACCAAGTGTTTAGTCCAGGTTGCCTACGCAATTGGTGTCGCGCGCCCGGTTTCATTGATGGTGAATACTTTCGGTACTGGCAAAATCAGTGACGAACGCATAGGAAAGTTAGTCGAAGCGCATTTTGATTTGCGCCCTAAAGCCATTATTCAGACTTTGAATTTGTTGCGCCCTATCTACACCCGCACAGCAAGTTACGGTCACTTCGGCCGCGACGAACCAGAATTTACATGGGAAGCCACCGACAAAGCGGAAGAATTGAAATCTGCCGCTGGTCTGTAACTCACACGCTAAACTATTGAAAGGAGATCGGTATGAACGCCGTTACCTCAACTTGTAATACCGCTGATTATGTAATCGCTGATATGTCTCTTGCCGCATGGGGACGTAAAGAACTTAATATTGCTGAAATCGAAATGCCAGGTTTGATGGCAATTCGTGAGGAATTTGCTGCGACCAAGTCACTCAAGGGCGCGCGCATCACCGGCAGCTTGCACATGACCATCCAGACCGGTGTGCTGATAGAAACTTTGCAAGCACTCGGCGCAGAAGTGCGCTGGGCTTCGTGCAATATTTTTTCCACTCAAGATCACGCAGCAGCAGCCATTGCAGCAACAGGTACACCTGTATTCGCGGTCAAAGGCGAGTCACTGACTGAGTACTGGGATTACACCCACCGTATTTTTGAATGGGCGGATGGCGGCTACTCCAACATGATCTTGGATGATGGCGGCGATGCGACTTTATTGCTGCATCTGGGCGCACGTGCAGAAACCGACATCAGCGTGTTGTCACACCCAACCAGCGAAGAAGAGCGCGTGCTCTACGCTGCGATTAAAGCTAAATTGGTTGTTGCACCGACCTGGTATTCAGTTCGTCTTGCACACATCAAAGGCGTAACCGAAGAGACCACCACTGGCGTACATCGTTTATACCAGATGCATGAACGTGGCGAATTGAAATTCCCCGCGATTAACGTCAATGACTCTGTTACCAAATCCAAATTTGACAACCTGTATGGCTGCCGCGAATCGTTGGTTGACGGTATCAAGCGCGCTACCGACGTGATGGTCGCTGGTAAAATTGCCGTGGTCGCAGGTTACGGCGACGTGGGTAAAGGTTCAGCGCAAGCGTTGCGTGCGTTGTCAGCACAGGTATGGATTACCGAAATCGATCCTATCTGCGCACTGCAAGCTGCGATGGAAGGCTACCGTGTTGTGACTATGGATTATGCTTGTGATAAAGCCGATATCTTCGTTACGGCGACAGGCAACTACCACGTCATCACCCATGACCACATGGCGAAAATGAAAAACCAGGCTATCGTTTGTAATATCGGTCACTTCGATAATGAAATCGACGTCGCTGGCGTGGAAAAATACCAGTGGGAAGAAATCAAGCCACAGGTTGACCACATCATCTTCCCTGACGGCAAGCGCATTATCATGCTGGCTAAGGGTCGTCTGGTAAACCTGGGTTGCGGAACTGGCCACCCATCATATGTCATGAGCTCTTCATTTGCTAACCAGACTATCGCACAGATAGAATTGTTCAGTCGCACAGCGGACTATCCAGTGGGCGTTTATACTTTGCCCAAGCATCTGGATGAAAAAGTTGCGCGTTTGCAATTGAAAACACTGAATGCAGTGTTGACCGAGTTGTCGGATCAACAAGCGGCTTACATCGGCGTGGACAAAACTGGCCCGTATAAAGCTAACCACTATCGCTATTAAGCTAATCTAAGGGAATATTGTCATGACCGCACGCACGTTTAGTTTCGAGTTTTTTCCGCCCAAGACCCCCGAAGGCATGGACAAGCTGCGCGACGTGCGTAGCCAATTGGCAACGCTGCATCCCAAGTTTTTTTCAGTGACATTTGGCGCGGGTGGTTCCACCCGTGACCATTCTCTGGCAACCGTGCTCGATATCCAGCATGCGGGGCTAGAAGCCGCACCGCACTTGTCATGCATAGGCTCCACTCGTGACAATATCCGTGCGATATTGGGCGAATATCAAACTAACAACATCCGTCATATCGTCGCCCTGCGCGGCGATTTGCCCTCAGGCATGGCCAGTGCTGGCGAGTTTCGCTATGCCAATGAATTGGTTGAGTTTATCCGCAATGAAACCGGTGACTGGTTCAATATTGAAGTTGCCGCTTATCCAGAAGTCCATCCGCAAGCTAAAAGCGCACACGATGACTTGATGAATTTCAAGCGCAAAATGGACGCAGGTGCGAATGCCGCAATTACCCAGTATTTCTTCAATGCTGACGCATATTTCGCCTTTGTCGACGACTGCGCCAAGCTAGGCATTACCGCGCCCATCGTGCCGGGCATCATGCCTATCGGTAATTTTTCCCAGCTGGCGCGGTTCTCCGATGCCTGTGGCGCAGAAATCCCGCGCTGGATGCGCAAAAAGCTGGAAGCTTACAATGACGATATCGACTCCATCCGCGCTTACGGGCTGGATGTGGTAACTGCGTTATGTGAACGCCTGCTAGCCAACAACGTGCCCGGCTTGCATTTTTACACCATGAATCAATCTGTTGCCACCACGGAGATATGGCGTAGATTGGGGTTGTGAGTTAGTTTGGACAGATCCCAGCTAGGCTTAATCGCCGCCCAGCGAGTCTACTCCATTCTCAGTCGTACCCAAAGTTGTCACCGTCTCGCTTGCCGCGGCCAACATGGCGGCGCGGCTGTTTGGCGTTTCCAGGCTGATGCGTCCCAATGTGCCCAGGCGATAATCCTGTAATAGTGTCATGCACGCCTTTTCAAAATCCACTGCACCCCCTTTGAGTCGATAGCCACGTTTGGCGGCGATGGCTTCGATCACGCCCACGGCATCCTTGTCGGCGGTATCAAAGCCATAGCGCAGGGTAATGAGTGGCGCGTAGCTGTGCAGCAGGTTTTCCGCCAAAAAGGTAGCCACTTCCTCATCAATCACCGCGTTGCGCCCGATCGCGTGGCTGGCGGCGAGCATCAGTCCATCACTCTGGTGCGCGATGCGTGGCCACATCATGCCCGGAGTGTCGATCAATATCATGTGGTCATTCAGCTCTAGTTTTTGCTGGCTTTTGGTCACCGCAGGCTCGTCGCCCACTTTAGCGACACGGCGTTTGAGCAGCGCGTTCATCAGCGTTGATTTGCCGACGTTGGGGATACCCATGATCATCATGCGCAAGGGTTTGAGTGTGGTACCGCGATGCGAGGCGAGGGTCAGGCACATGGCGGGAATGCGGGCAACATCGGCAGGTTTTTTGCATGACAGTGCAACCGCTTTCACGCCTTTTTGCTTGTTATAGTATTCCAGCCAGGCTTTGGTGGTTGCCGGGTCGGCCAAATCGGCCTTGTTTAATATCTTCAGACACGGGCGTTGGCGGAATACGCGCAGCTCTTCTATCATCGGATTACTGCTAGCTTCAGGCAGCCGTGCGTCGAGCACTTCGATAACGATATCGGTTAATGCCATGGTTTCGGCCGCTTTTTTGCGTGCCGAGGTCATGTGTCCGGGAAACCACTGTATCGCCATGTTGTTATCTGCTTTAAATCAAACGACTATTTTACATGAAAGCTACCAAGAAAATCATTTGGTTAGCATCACTAGCGGCGGTAAAATAGCGTTTTGTTGTTCACTTCGCCGTCGACTATGCTGCGTATTACCGAAATCAAACTGCCTTTAGACCATCCCGAATCCGCTTTATCTGCGGCAATTTGTCAGCGGCTGAAAATCACGCCGGATAAATTGGTGAGCTATACCGTGTTCAGGCGCGGTCAGGATGCGCGCAAACGGTCGCAGATACTGTTTGTTTATACCGTGGATGTGGCGGTACAAAATGAAACCGCCGTACTGGCGAAACTCAAGCAGGACAAGCATATCGGCATCGCGCCTGACACAGGTTACCATCAGGTTGCCAGCGCACCCGCTAATTTGGCGCAACGCCCCGTGGTCATCGGCTTTGGTCCCGCAGGCATATTTGCCGCGCTGATACTGGCGCAAATGGGTTTTCGCCCTATCGTGCTTGAGCGCGGCAAGGCGGTGCGGGAACGGACCCAGGATACCTGGGGCTTGTGGCGTAAGCGCAAATTGAACCCCGAATCCAATGTGCAGTTTGGCGAAGGCGGTGCGGGCACGTTTTCCGACGGCAAGCTCTACAGCCAGATTAAAGACCCCAAGCATTACGGGCGCAAGGTTATAGATGAGTTCATCACCGCCGGTGCGCCGCCTGAGATAGCCTATGTCAGCAAACCACATATCGGCACGTTCCGTCTGGTAGGCATGGTGGAGAAAATGCGCGCGACTATCGAGTCTTTGGGCGGCGAGATCCGCTTTCAGCAGCGCGTCGTCGATATACTCCGCGAGGGTGACGCGATACAGGGCGTAGTGCTGGCGGATGGCGAGCGAGTCATGAGCAATCACATTGCGCTGGCGATAGGTCACAGCGCGCGCGATACCTTTGCCATGTTGTATGAGCGTGGCGTGTATATCGAGGCCAAGCCATTTGCCATCGGTTTTCGCATAGAACATCCGCAGCATCTCATTGACCAATGCCGTTTTGGTGACAGCGCGGGTCACCCCGAGCTGGGTGCGGCGGATTACAAACTGGTTCACCACGCCAGCAATGGGCGGGCGGTGTATAGTTTCTGCATGTGTCCGGGCGGCACCGTGGTGGCGGCGGCATCAGAAGCGGGCTACGTGGTCACCAACGGCATGAGCCAGTATTCGCGTAACGAGCGCAATGCCAACAGCGGTATGGTGGTGAATATCAACCCCGAAGACTGCGGCGAGCACCCATTGGCGGGTATGGAATTCCAGCGCCAGTGGGAGCGCCGTGCGTTTGAGCTGGGTGGCAGCAACTACAACGCCCCTGCGCAGTTAGTTGGCGACTTCCTCGCGCAACGCCCATCGACACAACTGGGCGAAGTCACTCCGTCCTATACCCCGGGCGTGACGCTGTGTGATTTATCCAGTGTGCTGCCTGAATATATTATTACCGCCATGCGCGAAGCCCTGCCTGCGTTTGACCAACAAATACGCGGCTTCGCCATGCATGACGCCGTGCTTACCGGTGTGGAAACTCGCACTTCCTCACCCATCCGTATCAAACGCGGTGATGATTATCAAAGCCTGAACACGCGTGGCCTATACCCCACCGGCGAGGGCGCGGGCTATGCCGGTGGCATCTTATCGGCGGCGATAGATGGCATTAAAGTGGCTGAGGCGTTGGCGCTGGATATAGTGGCGTAGGCGACGTTAGTCAAATCGGGCAACCCCGACCCGGTTCGGGATTAGCCGTGCCGGCCAGGTCGGATTGCCCGGCGCAAGCCCGTGAAGGACTCGCTGCCGGGATTATGCAAGGTCGAAGCGATCCAGATTCATTACCTTGTTCCAGGCTGCCACAAAGTCATGCACGAACGCTTGCTGCGCGTCGTTGCAGGCGTAGGCTTCCGCGATAGCGCGAAGCTGGGAGTTTGAACCGAAGATCAGATCGACGCGGGTGCCGATCCATTTAATTTCGCCTGTCCTGCGATCGCGCCCTTCGAACACATCCTCGGCATCTGCAACAGGTTGCCACGCAGTACCCATATCAAGCAGGTTGACGAAAAAGTCGTTCGTGAGCACTTCTGGCCGTTTGGTGAAGATTCCGTTCTTGGTCTGACCAACAGTCGCGTTCAGCGCGCGCATACCGCCGACTAGCACCGTCATCTCGGGCGCGGTAAGTGTCAGCAGTTGTGCCTTGTCGAGCAGCAGTTCTTCGGCCGAGACGGAGTACTTGCCTTTCTGGTAGTTGCGGAAACCATCGGCAATCGGTTCGAGCACGGCGAAAGCCTCCACGTCGGTCTGCTCTTGCGTAGCATCCGTGCGCCCCGGCGTGAACGGTACGGTTACTGCATACCCCGCTTGCTTTGCCGCCGCTTCGACAGCTGCGCAGCCAGCCAGCACAATGAGATCGGCCATCGAGACTTTCTTGCCGCTGGCGTTGAATTCACGCTGGATGCCTTCAAGCTTGGCTAGTACGCTGGCCAATTGCTGCGGCTGGTTGGCTTCCCAGTCTTTTTGCGGCGCAAGGCGGATACGCGCGCCGTTGGCGCCGCCGCGCTTGTCGGAGCCACGGAACGTCGACGCAGCCGCCCAGGCGGTCGAGACCAGTTCCGAGATACTCAACCCAGATGCCAGTACCTTAGCCTTGAGTGCGGTGACATCCTGGTCGTTGATCAGGGGATGATCGACAGCAGGGATAGGGTCTTGCCAGATCAGTACTTCCTTAGGCACTTCGGGACCAAGGTAACGCGCACGTGGCCCCATGTCGCGGTGGGTCAGCTTGAACCAGGCACGGGCGAAAGCGTCGGCAAATTCCGCTGGATGCTGGTGGAAACGGCGCGCTATCGGTTCGTAGATCGGATCCATGCGCATCGCCATGTCCGCAGCGGTCATGATAATGGGCACGCGCTTGGAGGCGTCGTCAGCGGCCGGTGCCATATTGCTGCCAGTCGCCTGTTTCGGTGTCCACTGGTGGGCACCCGCCGGGCTCTTGGTCAGCTCCCATTCGTTGCCGAACAGCATGTCGAGATAGCTCATATCCCACCGGGTCGGGGTCGGCGTCCACGAGCCTTCCAGACCGCTGCCAATCTGATCGCCACCGCTACCGCTGGCAAAACTGTTCTTCCAGCCCAGCCCCTGCTGTTCGATGGGCGCGGCTTCCGGCTCGGGGCCCACGTGTGTGGGTGAATCCGCACCGTGGCATTTGCCGAAAGTGTGGCCGCCGCAGGTGAGCGCTACCGTCTCTTCGTCGTTCATGGCCATGCGCGCAAAGGTTTCGCGAACATCGCGACCCGACGCGACCGGATCCGGGTTGCCGCCTGGCCCTTCCGGGTTGACGTAGATCAGTCCCATCTGTACGGCGGCGAGCGGGTTTTCCAGGTCGCGTTCGCCGGAATAGCGCGTTTTGTCGTCCAGCCACTTTTGTTCATTGCCCCAGTAAACATCGATCTCCGGTGCCCAGATGTCCTCGCGGCCGCCCGCGAATCCGAAAGTTTTGAAACCCATCGATTCCATGGCAACGTTGCCTGCGAGAATAATCAGGTCGGCCCAGGAGATTTTTTTGCCATATTTCTGTTTGATCGGCCACAGTAGCCGGCGCGCTTTGTCGAGATTGACATTATCGGGCCAGCTGTTGAGCGGGGCGAAACGCTGATTGCCGTGACCCGCACCGCCGCGTCCATCGCCGGTGCGGTAAGTCCCCGCGCTGTGCCACGCCATGCGTATGAAAAAAGGACCATAGTGACCGTAATCCGCCGGCCACCACTCCTGCGAGTCGGTCATCAGGGCGGTAAGGTCGCGTTTTACGGCGGCGAGGTCGAGCGTTTTGAATTCCTTGGCATAGCTGAAGTCCGCGCCCATCGGGCTGGCCTCGAGGGTATGCTGGTGCAGGATTTCGAGCGGAAGCTGGTTCGGCCACCAGTCCCGGTTTGACGTTCCACTTCCAGCTTTATGAACAAATGGGCATTTCGCTGCTGTTGACATGTGATTCTCCTTTGGTATTTGGCTAATCCGAATTTTTAATTATTATGAATACCATCATAGAAGGGGGAGCAATAAACTGCTAATGAATTATGACTATGCTGCTGATAGATTCTTGCTATATTTGACAGGTTTGGGTGCCGGGCGTTGGTTTCCGGGTTAATTATGCGCAAGCGTAACAATAGCAATGCCGTCATATTTTCCGGTCTATAATAAGACGACATCATCTGGAGATAGCCATGACGCAAGCGCTTACCGCTACAGAACTTGATCTTATCGACCGTTATTGGCGTGCTGCCAATTATCTCGCGGTCGGGCAAATTTATTTGCTGGATAATCCCTTGTTAAAACAGCCCATCAGTCTTGCGCACATCAAACCGCGTTTGTTGGGGCATTGGGGGACGACACCCGGACTGAATTTCATGTACGCGCACATGAACCGGGTGATACGCCGTGATGATTTGAATATGATCTTCATTGCCGGCCCTGGCCACGGCGGCCCTGCGGTAGTGGCGAATACCTATCTGGAGGGGACTTACAGCGAGTTTTATCCTGATGTTACCCAGGATGAAATCGGCATGAAACATCTATTCCGCCAGTTTTCGTTCCCCGGCGGGATACCCAGCCATGTCGCACCGGAAACCCCGGGCTCCATCCATGAAGGCGGCGAATTGGGCTATGCGGTATCGCATGCTTATGGTGCGGTGTTTGATAATCCGGATTTGATTGCCTGTTGCGTGGTCGGTGACGGCGAGGCAGAAACGGGTCCACTGGCGACCGCATGGCATTCCAATAAATTCCTGAATCCAAAAACTGACGGCGTAGTATTGCCGATTTTGCACCTGAATGGCTACAAGATCGCCAATCCGGCCGTGCTGGCGCGAATTAGTCATGAGGAGCTGCGGCAGTTGTTCGTGGGTTATGGTTATCAGCCCTATTTTGTCGAGGGCGATGATCCCGCGCTGATGCATGAACAAATGGCGGCGACCATGGATAAGATCCTCGTCGAAATCAAACAAATTCAGTATCGGGCCAGAGTTGAGGGTAATACTGAGCGCCCGATATGGCCGATGATTATTTTACGTTCGCCTAAGGGCTGGACGGGACCCAAAGAAGTCGATGGCTTGCCGACCGAAGGTTCGTGGCGTTCGCATCAGGTGCCGTTATCGGAAATGGCAACCAAGCCCGCGCACGTGGAGATGCTGGATACATGGATGCGGCATTATCATCCCGAAGACTTGTTCGATGTGAACGGCAAATTGCTGCCCGAACTGGCTGCGCTCGCGCCTGAGGGCGTGCGGCGTATGGGAGCGAATCCGCACGCGAATGGCGGCATATTGCTGCACGACCTGCGCCTGCCCGATTTCCGCGATTACGCGGTGGCAGTGCCGCAACCGGGGCGGACAGAGGGCGAAGCGACGCGGGTGTTGGGGACTTACCTGCGTGATGTCATGCGCCAGAATATGGAGAATTTCCGCGTATTCGGTCCGGATGAAACCGCATCCAACCGGTTGGGCGCGTTATTTGAGGTGACTAACCGAACCTGGATGGCGGAGCGTATCGGTGCTGACGACCATCTCACACCGGATGGCCGGGTGATGGAGATTCTGTCCGAGCATACTTGCCAGGGCTGGCTGGAAGGCTATCTGCTCACCGGGCGGCATGGGTTTTTTTCGTGCTATGAAGCGTTTATCCATCTTATCGACTCCATGTTTAACCAGCATGCGAAATGGCTGAAAGTGACCAGCCAGGAAATCCCCTGGCGCAGGCCGATTGCCTCGCTGAATTACCTGCTCACTTCCCACGTGTGGCGGCAGGATCACAATGGCTTTTCCCATCAGGATCCCGGCTTTATCGACCACGTGGTGAACAAAAAATCCGAAATCATCCGCGTGTATTTGCCACCGGACGCAAACACCCTGCTGTCGGTGGCGAACCATTGCCTTAACAGTCGCAACTACGTTAACGTCATCGTTGCCGGCAAGCAGCCCGCGCCGCAGTGGCTGAGCATGGATGCGGCGGTCAAGCATTGCACCGCAGGCATCGGCATCTGGGAATGGGCAAGCAACGATCAGGCGGATATGCCCGATGTGGTGATGGGATGCTGCGGCGATGTGCCGACATTGGAGGTTTTGGCTGCGGTGGATATCTTGCGGCAACTCGCGCCGGAAATTAAGATACGCGTGGTCAATGTGGTTGATTTGATGACCTTGCAGCCGAGTGAAGAACATCCGCATGGCTTGTCGGATCGAGATTTTGACAGCCTGTTTACCACAGATAAGCCTGTCATTTTTGCTTATCACGGTTACCCCTGGCTCATCCACCGCCTGACTTATCGGCGTACCAATCATGATAATTTACATGTGCGCGGCTATAAGGAAGAAGGCACGACCACCACACCGTTTGATATGGTCGTGCTCAACGACCTGGACAGGTTCCACCTGGTCATAGACGTAGTGGATCGCGTGTCCAAGATTCAGCATCGTGCGGCGCACATCAAACAGGCCATGCATGACCGACTCATCGAACACAAGCAATACATCGAGCAGTATGGTGAAGATATGCCGGCAATACGTGACTGGGAATGGCCTTATTAATGCCTGGCATTCTGGTCATCAATAGCGGCTCATCATCACTTAAAGCCAGCTTGTTCGGTACCGATGGCGCACGGCGGGATTTTAATTATCCGCATATAGGGCGCGGCATACTGCACGATCAGCGCGCCGCTTTTGATAGGCTCATGCAGGATCTGGGTACCGATAAGCCCGATGTCATCGGGCACCGGCTGGTTCATGGCGGCTCGGTTACCGAGCCTGCACGCTGGCTAGACACCACTGAGCGCGCCAGATTAAATAGCGTTGTCGCGCTGGCGCCGTTGCATTTGCCGAGCAACCTGCTGGGTGTCGATGTGTGCCATGAACATTTTGGTGTGCCGCAAGTCGCCTGTTTTGATACGGCATTCCATGCCACGTTACCTCCCCTGGCGCAACGTTTGCCGATACCGCAGGAGCTGGGATTGCGGCGCTATGGCTTCCACGGCATCAACTACGCCTACATTGCCCAGCAGTTGCCGGCAATTTTGGGTGACGCGGCAACGGGCAAAATTGTCGTCGCGCATCTGGGTAATGGGGCGAGTCTGTGTATGCTGGATAAGCTCAAGTCAGTTGATACCACCATGGCTTACACCCCTGCAGGGGGTATTCCTATGGGCACACGTAGCGGTGACCTCGATCCCGGCGTGATGCTGGCGCTGGCAGAGCGTTATTCAACTGCACAACTGAGCGATTTGATTTATCACCACACGGGCCTGATCGCGCTATCTGACGGCTTGTCCAGCGATATGTCACAGCTGCTCGCCAGCGATGCCGATGCCGCGCGCTTTGCCGTCGATTATTTCTGCCAGCAAGTACGCGGTGCCATCGGCGCACTGGCAGCCAAGGCGGGCGGTATTGATGCGCTGGTGTTTACTGCCGGCATAGGCGAGCATGCAGCATTGGTGCGCGCCAAAATTTGCGCCCCGCTGGCATTCCTGGGGTTTAATCTGGCGGCTGAACGCAATGACAGCCATCGATCGCAAATACAGGCCGCAGACAGCAAACCCGTATTGATAATACCTGCGGATGAAGACGCGATGATTTGCAGTCTGGTCAGCGCACTGATGTCACATCAGGTAAACTTATCGTCTTAATCATTTATTGCCAGTTTGCCTTATGCTTCATCTCACCCTCCGCCAGCTTCAGGTTTTTGAAGCCGTCGCGCGTAACCTGAGCTTTTCCAAGGCCGCGCGCGAGCTGCATTTGTCGCAGCCTGCGGTGTCCATGCAAGTTAAATTGCTGGAAGAAAGTGTGGGTTTGCCCCTGTTTGAGCAGCTCGGCAAAAAAATCTTCATGACCGAAGCCGGGCGCGAGATGTTCCACTACAGCAAGACTATCGCCGAGCAGTTGCATGAGGCCGAAGCTGTATTCACGCAAATGAAGGGCCTGGATAAAGGCGAGCTGCGTATCGCCGTTGCCTCCACCGCCAATTATTTCGCCACCCAGTTGTTGGCACACTTCTGCCAGGCGCATCCCGATATAGTGGTGCATCTGGATGTGGCGAACCGGGCGGAACTGCTGGCGCAAATGGAACAGAACAGTCTGGATTTGGCAGTGATGGGGCAGCCGCCAGAGGGGCATGATCTGGTCGCTGAGTCTTTCATGGAGAACCCGCTGGTGGTAATCGCTCCGCCCACGCATCCTTTGATGGGGCAAACCAACATACCCGCATCCAGGCTTGCCAACGAAACTATGATCGCGCGTGAAGCTGGCTCAGGCACGCGCAGCGCGTCAGAACGCTATTTCCAGCAGCATCATATCAAGCCGCGCACGGGGCTGGTGATGAACACCAACGAAGCGATTAAACAGGCGGTGCAGGCGGGCATGGGGCTGGCGGTGGTGTCATTGCATACCGTCGCGCTGGAGTTGCAAACCCAACGGCTGATTACCCTGGATGTGGTTGATTTCCCCATCCGCCGCCACTGGTTTGTCGTACACCGACAGGACAAGCGTTTATCGACAGCAGCATTGGCGTTTAAGCAGTTTCTGCTGGCTCAGGGTGCGAATGCACAACCCTGATTGTTTAGCCAGGCAAGGCAGCGGGCTTGATAGAATTCAGATTAACTGACGGCGATGCGGTAGCCGTTTTTCCCATTGTGTTTTGCTAAATACATCGCAGCATCAGCAATTTTGATGAGTTGCTCTGCCGTTGTTCCGTGAGTTGGGTAAATAGCGATACCAATACTTGCACTGACTGAGCAGTTTTTCCCGTTGATCATAAATGGCTGGTCGAGAGCGGCAATAATTTTCATGGCCACCTGATCGCTGGCATTAGATGTTTGCAGGTTACAAAGTATAACTGTAAATTCATCACCACCAATCCGGGCGACAGTGTCAGTGTCACGAACACACTCGGTGATACGTTTTGCGACCTCACGCAGCAGCGCATCTCCTGCATCATGTCCAAAACTATCATTGATCAGCTTAAAGCCATCGAGATCAAGATAAAGCGTCGCCATTGATGTCCCACGCCTGCGCGCCATGGCTATTGACTGATTGAGCCGGTCGTAAAACAGGATGCGGTTAGGTAGTCCGGTGAGACTGTCGTGGTGCGCAAGATTGGTAATTTGTTCATTGCTCTTTTTAAGGCGGGTGAGCAAATTCCAGATGAATCTGGCTTGAAATCCCCCAACCACATTGTCATTGCCTAACTGAGATGTGGCTTCTGTGGTGACGCCGTCATTACCCGTGAGGTTAAATGCGAGACAGGGGCGACTGGCTGCGATGGCCTCAGTGAGATTGGTAAAAATTTTAATATTTGCCTGCTTAGCAATTTGCAATGCGGGTGCTTGCGAATTGGCATCAACCATACCAACAATCTCAACTAATGGATCATCGATAAAGATTTCCAGCATTGCGGTTCCGCCCAGTCCTGCGCCGATAACGAGTATTCTTTGAGGTGTAATTTTCATCATGACAGACATCGAGACCATATTATCTGTACATTATAATCAACAAACACTTATATCCCTAAGTTAATGCAGGAAAGATCGCTACCAGTCCCATGCAGATAATCAGCTTGTCTAAAAAAATGATGTCAGCTTGGGCGATACTCGGTATTAGCCTGCTAGCGACCATTTTTTCCAGTTTGCAGGTCAAAAAACTCGCCTTTACCAGTGATCAGGTTGCGCTCAAAATTCAGGCGCGCCACGGTGCTTATGCGTTGACGCTCTGCGGTGGCGTAGCCCTTTTTGCGGCGTCAATTGGCGTGGATCGGCAGGAGTGGCACACATACGTTGAGACACTGCGAGCAGATTGGCATACTGCGTAACTGGGAAGGTCATGATGGTAAAATCATAGTCCTGAGTATTTATGATGGTTCACAAGTAACACCTGCCAGCCTAGAGTCAAATTTGTGGTCGCGTTGTTCAAATACATAGCCTATATAGTTAGTAGGGTTTAATATACAGCACGTATGTTATGCTCATCACCACATAAATATATTTGCCTATTTAGCCACGGGCCAACGCGAATGAGATACTTGGGATTATTGATCTTAGCTCTGTTATTGGCGGGCTGCGGAAAATCGCAGCAGGCCGTTTATGAGCCCAGTTTTAGCACTAAAATCCCGACAAATATCAAAGAATATATAGTCGGCATCCACCCATTGCACAATCCGCAGCGGCTGGTGGAGCTGTACGAACCGATACTGGAGCACATCAATGCCAGCATGCCGGAAGTTCACTTCAGGCTTGAAGCTTCGCGTAATTACGCGGCGTTTGAAAAAAAGCTCTACAGCGGGCACTTTGATTTTGCAATGCCTAACCCCTATCAAACGGTTTTATCCCTCAAACACGGTTACCATGTGTTTGGTAAAATGGGCGATGATAATAATTTCCGTGGCATCATACTGGTGCGCAAGGATAGCGGTATACGTACGGTAAGCGACCTCAAAGGTAAAAAGGTTGCGTATCCGTCGCCTACTGCGCTGGCGGCGACCATGATGACCCAATATTACCTGCACACTCACGGCATTGATGTAAATCGTGATATTGAGAATGTTTACGTAGGTTCACAAGAATCGGCCATCATCAATGTTTTGCGTGGGCATGTGGCTGCGGGTGCGGCCTGGCCTTTTCCATGGCAGAGATTCAGTGCCGAACACCCCGAGCAGGCCAGCCAGCTCGAAGTAAAATGGCAGACGGAGTCTTTGCCCAACAATGCTTGGGTAGTGCGTCAGGATGTGCCGGCGGCATTGGCAAGTCAATTCGCAACTGCGCTGTTCGGGCTGAATAACAGTGAACAGGGGAGAAAAATACTGGCACGGCTACCCCTCTCTCGCTTCGAGCCTGCCACCGACGCAACTTACGTCCCGGTGCGCAATTTTCTTATTGTGTTTTCAAGTGCAGTACGTCAGGTTGAACAATGAATATACTGCCACTCATCCGCTGGTTACCCGCAGCAATTCGTGCTTATTGGCAACGGTCCATACGTCGACAATACGTAATCGGGTTTAGCATTGCTGCCCTAGTTTTTATACTTATTTCAGGTTACATTCAACATAATCTGCAACGGGATGCGCTATATCGTGAAGGCATGTCACATGCCATGGCGCTGGTCAATGCCTTGGCAATCGGCTCCTCCTCATGGGTATTGGCGAATGATCTGGCGGGGTTGCAGGAGGTCGTATCGAATGTGTCTGATACGGTCGATTTGAAGCGTGCTTTTGTACTTAATCCCGAGGGTGAAGTGCTCGCCTCAACTCGCGTCGACGAAATTAACCTGTATGCAAACGACGCTATCAGCCGCGCTTTGTTGAAATCACCTCCACACAAGCAGGTGTTGGTAGATCAACCCAACATGCTCGATGTTGCCGTGCCTGTCATGGCAGGCAATCGTCATATAGGCTGGGTGCGTGTGGAGCTGACGCGTGAATCCGAAAATAAGGAATTACGCCGCTTAACCCTGGTGTGGCTGGGTTTTGCGCTGCTGGCCGTGCTGCTGGTCGTGCTGGTTGCGTGGCAGCTGACGCGGGGCTTGTTGCGGCAGCTTAATCACCTCATGGCCGTTACCAGCGCGGTGAGGCTCGGCAATAAAGCAGCGCGTGCCAATATTTTGCACGAGGATGAAGTGGGCATGTTGGCGCGTGATTTCAATCACATGCTCGATGCAATTGCCCATGAAAAAGCATTGTTGCGCGGGGTCATCGATGCGACGCCAGATCTGATTTTTTTCAAAGATCTGAATAGCATTTATCTTGGATGTAACAAGGCCTTCGCGGTGTATGCAGGGCGGTCGGAAAGTCAGCTGATAGGCAAGTCGGATTTTGATTTCTTTGATCAGGAAACGGCGCAGCTATTCCGTAATAAAGATCAGCTCATGATGGAAAGTGGGCATGCTGTGAGTAATGAAGAATGGATTACTTACCCGGATGGGCGCAAGGTATTACTGGAGACGCTGAAAATCGCTTATCGTGGTGCGGATGGTAAGGTGTTGGGGCTGGTCGGCATCAGCCGCGACATCACCGCGCGTAAAGAAGATGAGGTAAAAATTCAGCGGCTGTCCCGGTTCTATGCTGCCTTGAGTCAAGGCAATCAGGCCATAGTACGCTGCGTCAGCGAAGATGAATTATTTCCGCAAATTTGCCAAGTGGCGGTACAGTTCGCGGGGTTGAGGCTGGCATGGATCGGCCTCGTTGACCCTGATAGCCAGATGGTTCGCCCAGTAGCCAGCTTTGGTATAGGTGCTGATGAGTACCTATCTGATATCCAAATCTCCATTGATGCTAATAGTCCGCTAGGGCAGGGTCCGACCGGGATATCTATCCGTGAAAAGCAAGCTTACTGGTGTCAGGATTTCCAGCATGACCCTATTACTATGAGTTGGCACGCGCGCGGAGCGCGCCTGGGGATTAATGCTTCAGCCTCGTTGCCCTTGTTCCGGGACGGCGAGGTTGTTGGTGCCTTTACCATTTATGCCAGTGAATTAAATGCCTTTGATGAGGATGTGCGCAAGCTGCTGGTTGAAATGACGGGAGACATTTCTTTTGCACTGGATAATTTCGCCCGTGAAGCAGATCGCAAGCGGGCGAATGAGGCGCTGAAAAAAAATGAACAGCTGCTGAAATACAGCCTGGAAATTTTGCCTGTGGGTGTCTGGATCTTGAATGAAAAGGGCGAAATCATTTTTGGTAACCCTGCTGGGCAAAAGATCTGGGCAGGATCGCGTTATGTGGGCATCGAACAGTTCGGTGAATACAAGGGCTGGTGGGTGGCAAATGGAAAACTGATAGAAGCGCATGAATGGGCAGCGGCTCGTGCAATCGAAAAAGGCGAAACCTCCATTGAGGAAGAAGTTGAAATAGAGTGCTTCGATGGCACTCACAAGTTCATCCTCAACTCCGCATTGCCTATGAATGCGGGCGATGGACGCAGAACAGGTGCAATTATTGTCAACCAGGACATCACTGCGCGTAAGGAAGCGGAGGAACGTATCCAGTGGCTGGCACACTTCGATATGCTGACTGGGTTGCCCAACCGAGTGCTGTTCACGGACCGTATCGATCATGCCATCAGCATAGCTCAGCGTGCACATACACAACTGGCAGTCTTATTTCTTGACCTGGATCACTTTAAAAACATTAACGATACCTTGGGGCATCGCATCGGTGATATGTTGCTGATTGAGATGGCAAAACGCCTGAAAAATGTGACTCGCGATGAAGATACCGTATCGCGTCAAGGTGGTGACGAATTCATTCTGATGTTGCTGGATATTGATGCCGATGCCGTTGCTCATGTGGCAGAGAAGCTGCTGTCGGCTGTTGCCCAAGTTTGTCAGATTGAAAATCATGAACTGACTGTCACAGCCTCCATCGGCATCGCCATTTATCCTGATGATGGTAAGGATTTTGCTGCGCTTTCGCAGAGCGCCGATATCGCCATGTACCGGGCAAAGCAGGAAAGCCGCAACAAGTACTGCTTTTATACAGCAGAAATGCAGGCGCACTCAGTCCGCAACCTGCAGCTGGAAAATGAACTGCGCCGTGCCTTGGAGCGCGACCAATTGCAAGTCTACTATCAGCCTCAGGTTTCATTGGAGGATGGGCACATTGTCGGGGCGGAAGCACTGCTGCGCTGGCAACACCCCGAGCTCGGGGCAGTTGCGCCGGCGGAATTTATTCCCGTTGCGGAAAATAGCGGACTGATACTATCAATTGGCGAGTGGGTGCTGCGTACCGCAATGAGCCAGTTAAAAATATGGATGGATGCGGGTCTTCCGCCCATGGTCATTGCCGTTAATCTTTCCGCCGTACAATTCCGTCATCACAACTTGCCAGACCTGATCACGCAGATACTTGATGAAATCCAGCTGCCGCCAGAGCGTCTGGAGCTAGAGTTGACCGAAGGTGTTGCTATGGACGATCCGTTAGGTGCCATTGCAGTGATGGATAATCTGCACGGTCGCGGCATACGTATGTCGATAGATGACTTTGGCACGGGTTATTCTTCACTGAGTTATCTGAAACGTTTCCAGGTATACAAGCTGAAAATCGACCAATCTTTTGTACACAACGTAGTCGAAGACTCGGAAGATAAGGCGATAGTCAGGGCTATTATCAGCCTTGCGAATAGCCTGGGCTTGCTAACTATAGCCGAGGGCGTGGAAACGGAAGGTCAACTGGCATTCCTGCAGGAACAAGGCTGTGACGAAATACAGGGTTATTATTTCAGCAAACCTTTGCCTGCCGAGCAGTTCGAGGCCTTTGTGCGCGGCACCAAGAAGCTCAAGCCAGCGTAAGGTGACAAACTCAAACTTGATATCAAATTAAGCAGAAAAATCTTAACTGGTTAATTTTCTATTTGGCAGCGCCCACGGGGTAAATAATGGGTGTATGTTGAAGTACAAAAAAACCAACCCTGATTAAGCAGGGTTGGTTTTTTGCAAAGCATATCTCAATCTTAGTACCTACTCATTGGTTACTTCTTCACGCTCATTTTATTGGTAACCTTCTGTACACCAGCGATGCTGTGGGCAATCTCAATTGCGCGATCGATTTGGGTTTGATTGTCAACAAAACCACTCAGTTGAACTTCCCCTTTGCGGGTTTCAACTGTGATATCAAAGCTCTTGATACTTGAGTCGGCGAGCAACGCAGATTTCACGCGCGTTGTTACCACGGTGTCATCAATCTTGGTCCCCATAGTCGTTTTAGTTGTTGAGTTTGCCTTCGAGGTTTGCAACTGAGCATTGGCATCGGTTTTAGCGCTCTCTAAGGCGGTTTTTGCTGCTTTCATACAGGCATCCTTGTCGCTACCTGTTTTGTCATCGCATCTTTCTTTGGCTACTGCGTAATCAGCTTCCGCCTTGGCAACACTGACTTCATGACTCGCCTTATGAGAAGGCTTGTGGCGCGCTTCGAGTTCGGCTTTCGCGACCATTTCCTTGCCTTTAGCTTCAGCTATACAGATATCCTTGGCATTAGCAGTAAGTGATCCACAAGTCGCCTTGGCTGACTTGTACTCAGTCATAATGCTTTGCTCGGCAGCCTTGTATTCGGCCTTGGACATAGTTTGCGCCATGACATTAACGCTATATGCAAGGCTGATTGCCAGCACGATAGCACTGATATTGAATTTATTCATGATAACTCCTGGTTGTCTAATAGGATGAAGCAGTGGGTGGCGGCGCTATCTGCACTCACCCACCTCAAATTAACGAGCTTAGTTTTTTTGCTTGGCCTGCCAATCAGCAATCTGTTGTTCTGCTTCATCCTTAGATACGCCATACATTTCCTGTATCTTTCCAGAAAGGTGCTCGCGTTTACCTGCAATCACATCCAAATGATCATCAGTCAGTTTTCCCCACTGCTGCTGGATATTGCCTTTTAGTTGTTTCCAATTGCCTTCAATACGATCCCAGTTCATTTTCATCTCCTTATAGTGATTGAATATCGTGACCGCCCACTCACTCCGCACAAAAAACACTGTGACACAGCAAATTATCTGCCTCGATGGCGACTAATCTATCATAGGGGCCTTGCCTCATCTGTACGTTAGCGTACAAACAATATCGGAAATGCTGAAGGCGATACAGCGGTCAGTTGTTTAAGGTGTTACAGGGATTTTTAATATTTAATTGGCCTGATATACTGACCAAGCCGTGTTCAGAATACCTCATCACGTTTTCATTGTTTTGCCACCACATATTGAAAACGGCCGCGCGGAAAAGCTGGCTTACAGCCTCGATTTAGCGCAACGGGATGCTGGTTCTCATGCGGTCTGGCGCCGTTCGAGACAGTCCTCGCCTGATAAGCCCAGGTCTGCTCAGACAGCGAAAATGGTAGTTCAGTTGTCATTTTATGGCCAGCGTTTCCGTATCAGATTAGTAACCCACAGGTTTCTGCAAAGATGGGTGAAGATTAGCCACTGAGTTCGTCCTCGACAGCGGACGTTTACGGCTGGCTGATCCTCCAGCAAAGTCAGAGTGAATTCGTCATTGCGAGGTGCCAGCCATGAAAAAAATCACAAAAGCCGTATTCCCTGTAGCGGGCATGGGCAGTCGTTTTCTCCCTGCAACCAAGGCCAGCCCCAAGGAGATGATGCCGGTAGTGGATAAGCCGCTGATCCAGTACGCGGTGGAAGAAGCCGTGGCGGCTGGGATCACCGATATGGTGTTCATCACTGGGCACAACAAGCGAGCTATAGAAGATCACTTCGATATGGCTTACGAGGTGGAAGCGGAGCTCGCCGCCCATGGTAAATACGAGTTGCTACGCGCGGTGCATGATGTCATCCCGTGCTGTGCGCACAACCGGTCGTGCAGAATGAACCTTTCGCTGTCATTCTCGCAGATGATCGATGTGTTTGCGAGCCACCAGTGTTCAGTGCTGGGCGTGCAAGAGGTGCCTCGTGAACAAACTGGCCAATATGGCATCATCAGCACGACTAATCTCGCACCAAGGTTGGAACTGGTACACGGACTCGTAGAAAACCTCGCCCTGAGGATGCACACTCCACCTTGGCAGTTATCGGGCGCTATATCCTTACGCCCCGAATTTTTCATCATCTGGCGCAACTACAGGCAGGTGCTGATGGCGAAATTCAGCTCACTGACGGCATCGCTACGCTGCTGCAGGAAGAAAAGCTACTGGCCTATCGTTTCAGCGGCACCCGCTATGATTGCGGTTCAAAACTGGGATATCTCAAGGTTCAGGTTGCCTTTGGACTGATGCATACGGATTTTCACGAGGAGTTTGCCGCTTATCTGGCAACGCTGCGATGAAGCGACTATTTAAGGCGCGAAGGTGTCACTGAAGCCGCTGGCAAATTGCAACGTGCCAGATTAATTAACTATCGTCGTGGCCACATCACCGTACTTGATCGAAACGGACTGGAACAGCGCGCTTGCGAGTGTTACCCGGCAGTCAAAAAAGAATACGACCGTCTGCTGCCTCATGTCATCTCGACATCCATATTGAACCCTGTCGCCACTCAAACCCGCACTATATGTTCACTCCACACGACGCTCCTCAACGGTGCCCGTTGATAGCTGGCTATTTTCGTCCAGCTGTCACTGCTAGCTAATTACTTCTCGTTCTTCAGCGCCAATGTCGCCACTTGCACGCGGTTTTTCATGCCTAGTTTTTGCATGATGTTGGAGAGGTGATTGCGGACAGTGTTTTCGGATAAATTCAAGCGCGTGCTGATAGTTTTGTTGGGCAGGCCCTGGGCGACCAGATCGACTATCTCACGCTCACGGTTGGACAGTTTGCCCAACACATCTTGCAGCAATTCCCCACGAGCCAGTTTCTGCATGATGTGGGTGGGTAACATGCTGTTCCCTTGCGCGACTGAGTGTATGGCGTGGATAAGTTGATCCGGCTCAGTCGTTTTGAGCAGATAACCTTCGACACCGTGATTGATGGCTTCGGCGATGTCATCGTCGGTGTTGGCGCTGGTAAACATGATGACGCGGATGTTGGCATGCTTGAAGCTGTCGATTAAATCCAGACCATCGCCATCGGGTAAGCCTCTATCGAGCAACGCGATATCAGCACGCCCACCCGAGCTAAGCCAGGCCCGCACCGAGGCCATATCTGCGCATTGCTGGGTAATATGCATACCTTCAGTGTGCTCCAGCAGGCGGGCAGTGCCTAACCGAGTGAGCGGATGGTCGTCAATGAGTACGATGCTGATGGTCATGTTATCTCCAGCGCTAAGTAAGTTATAACGGCAATTGGCGCGGCTTATGCGGCGCATGTTTGAACAATCTATCATACAACGGTCTGGGTAGTGCGCGCAGAACTTTTGCGACAATAGCCATTTGCCAGGGTAGCGTGGCGTAGGCGCGACGTTGATGGATGACACGGGCGATTTTGGCTGCGGCGACATTAGCTGGCATGATGAATGGCATTGCATACGGGTTGACTGCGGTCATGGGGGTGACGATATAGCCGGGACTAATGGTGGTAACGCTAACCCCGGTGGCTTGCAGTTCGACCCGCAATGATTCCAGATACGTTATCAACGCTGATTTGGAAGCGGAGTAAGCGCTTCCTCCAGGCAAGCCGCGTATGCCTGCAACGCTGGCTATACCTACCAGACTGCCGCGTTGCTGAGTCCGCATTGCGGCGATAAACGGCTGAAACGTGGTCACGGTACCCAGCACGTTGGTGTTCATGACAGCCTGAAATACTGCGAGATCGTCGCTGTGTTCGGTGAGCGTGCCGACGCTAATGCCTGCGGCAGCAATGACAATGTCCGGCACACCAAAACGCACAATAAAGTCATCTGCGGCAGCTTGCATGGCAGTACAGTCGCAGACGTCTAATGAATAAGCCAGTGCGCTGGGTAGCTCATCGCATAATGCTTGGAGTGCATCGGCTCGCCGCGCGACCAAACCTAATGTTGCGCCGCGTTCCGCGTAATGGCGGGCAAGCGCGACACCTAAGCCGCTGCTTGCACCGGTGATAAAAACCCGCATTATTTCTTTGCAGGTTTGGCAGGTTTGGCAGGTTTGGCAGGTTTGGCGTGGTCTTTGCGCGCTTTGACAATGAGTTCGTTGATGGTGCTGAATAAAGCCGCTTCGCTGCCAGTCATGGATTCCGAGGTGACATATTTGCCATCAATCACAAAAGACGGTACGCCGGTGATTTGGGCATCACGGATAAGCTGATTAGCGCGCAATACTTTGCTTTGTACGCTGAAAGATTGGTATGCATTGGTAAAGGCTTGCTTATTCATGCCCACTTTGCCCGCCCAGTCGTATAAATCGTTGTCTTTCTCGACGATCATATTGTCCATGTGGATGGCATTGAACAGTGCGTCATGATATTTGTTGACTACGCCCATTGCTTCCATGGCGTAATAGGCTTTAGCCAATGGTACCCAGGTGTCGCGTAATACGGCTGGAATGCGGCGGAAGCTGGTATCTTTAGGCATGGTTTTTAGCCATTTATTCAAGCCTGGTTCCAGATGAAAACAGTGCGGGCAGCTGTACCAGAAAAATTCAGCGACTTCGACTTTTTTGCCGCTATCCGTACCGATAGGCGCGCTCAATACTTGATAATCCTTGTCCTCGATCGCAGCGGCATGGCTGATCAGTGGCATGAACGCCACAAAGGTGAGAAGGCTGGCGCTAATTATTTTACGTAACAACATATCTACTCCGTTTAGTTAGTCTTGGCCCCGGCTTTTGCTGGAACCTTGATGAGACTGGCAGTTATTTTGTTTTGTTCCAATGCATCATGCGTTTTATTGGCTTCATCCAGTTTGTAAGGACCTAAACGAACGCGGTGCCAGGTACCCTTGTTGGGAATTTCTGCGGCTTGTATTGATGCCTCAAAGCCCATGAGTGCTAGTCTAGCCTTGAGATTGTCGGCATCTTCCGGATTGGGAAACGCACCCGCCTGAACGAAATAGAGTACGTCAGGCGTGCTGGTTTTGGCCGTGTCTGCGTTAGGCGCAGGATTGTCTTTGCTCGGCAAGATTTTATAAAAATCGAATTCCGGTTTGTCTGGCGTGCTGGTTGCCTTGGCCAGTGGGTCGACGACTTGGTCAGTGGCTTTTTTAGCATGTGCTTTGTCATCCACTGCTTTAGTTTCGGCCGATTTTTCACGCGCATCAAATGGATTGCTGCGCCCCACCCAGTAGGCAACCGCGACTGCGGCAATCAATCCCACTGCTAATCCGATAAATATCCCGGACCAGACTGACGAACCGCCGGATCTGCGGTCGCTGGATTTACGCTCGTTGCTGCGTGATTTGTAGTCGCGTGCCATATTGTTCCTCACATCTGTGTTGGGCTGGATACACCCAACAATGCCAAGCCACTTTGCAAGACAAAGCGTGTTGCAGTAATCAAGGCCATGCGTGCATGACGCAGTGCTTCATCTTCGACCAGGAATTGCTCGGCGTTGTAGTAACCATGCAGTGCAGCAGCAATGTCTTTGAGGGCATAAGCGATGGCGTGTGGTGCGAGATCGCGCGCTGCCATTTCCACTACGGCAGGATAAGCTGCCAATAGCTGCATCAATTCCAGTTCGGAACGGCTGGTGAGCACGCTGCAGTCTATGTCCGCCAGCGCGTTGGCATCACCGCCCCACTGCGCTAACACGCTGCAAATCCGCGCATGGGCGTATTGTATGTAATAAACTGGGTTATCGCTGGTCTGTGATTTGGCCAGGTCCAGGTCGAAATCCAGGTGCTGGTCTGATTTGCGTAACACATAGAAGAATCGGGCTGCATCATTGCCGACTTCTTTGCGCAATTCACGCAAAGTGACAAATTCGCCTGAGCGCGTCGACATCGAGGCTTTTTTGCCATCGCGATAGAGTATGGCGAATTGCACCAGTGCAACGACCAGCTGGTCAGGGTTCAAATTTAACGCCTGCAGCGCGCCTTTTACTCGGGGGATATAGCCGTGATGGTCTGCGCCCCACACGTCTATCATGATGTCGAAGCCGCGTTCCAGTTTGTTGATATGGTAAGCAATGTCCGAGGCGAAATAAGTGTACTGGCCATTATCACGCAGCACGACACGGTCTTTTTCATCGCCAAACTGGGTGGAGCGGAACCATTTTGCACCGTTTTGTTCGTAAATATGACCATTGGCTTCGAGCTGGGCAACGATGCGTTGCACCACACCTGAATCATACAGTGACTGCTCGGAGAACCATTCGTCGAATTCCACGCCAAACTCTTGCAAATCATTGCGGCCATCACCGAGTTGCTCGGTCAGCACTAAATCATGCACATAGTGATAATCCGCACCCAGCAGCGCTTTGGCGTTGATGATCAGACCATCCAGATGTGCATCGGGCAGTGTTGCTATGTCAGGTACTTTTGCAAACACATCGGCAGCTGGTCGCTGATAGCGTGTGTCATGCTGGTCGAACATGATGCGTGCCATATCGATTACATAATCGCCCTTGTAGGCATTGCCAGGGAAAGCGACGTCTTCACCGCACAATGTCAGATAACGTATCCAGGTAGAAATGGTCAAAATATCCATTTGCCGCCCGGCATCGTTGACGTAATATTCGCGTTCTACGGTGTAACCCGCTGCTGCCAGCACATTTGCCAGACTCGCACCATACGCCGCACCGCGGCCGTGACCAACGTGCAAAGGGCCAGTGGGATTGGCAGAGACGAATTCCACTTGTACTTTTTTACCCACACCCATCTGGCAGCGGCCGAAGTTCGCGCCCAGGGTAAGTGCGTAGGGAACGACTTGCTGATGCGCCGCCGGGTGCAAGTACACGTTGATAAAGCCCGCACCGGCAATTTCGGTCTTGGCAACCAGCGCCGAGGCCGGTAGTGCGGCTTGAATAAGCGTGGCTAACTCACGTGGATTGCGGCGCAAGGTTTTGGCTAATTTCATCGCGATGCTGCAGGCGTAATCGCCGTGCGCCGCATCGCGTGGGCGCTCCATCTCTACACTAACATCCGTCGGCTCAGGACAAACTTGCTGTACCGCTGTGGTAAACAAATTTACCAGGTGGGATTTAATCTCTATGTAAGGACTCAACATGACGCAACCAATTGAAAAAGATGCGCTATTATAGCTGTGCATAGCGTAGTTACCAATGATAAGGAGAAATCTAGCATGGAATGGTCTTGCACCTTGAGCGCTGAAATCCCCGTCGCCGAGCTATTGGCGCGCTGTACTCTGGCGAACTTGCCGGCTTTGTGCGCAGACGTTTATAGCGCTGAACATGTCACCACCGATGGCGCCTATGCCCATGTGGGCTGCGTATGGGGGGAATTTGAAATGGAGCGTCGCCCGATTAAAAATGGCGTGCGTTTCGCGCTGATTAGCTGTCCGAATGCGTTTCAGTGGTCTATCACCAGCCGTAATGGCGCAACCATAGTGCATGGCAGTATTAACCAGATGCAGCCTGATCCTGAGTTTGCTGAGACCATAGTCGATTTTATGCAGAATTTTTGTACGGGTTTACGCACGACATGATCGCGCGTGGTGCAGCAGCGGAACAGGCTGCTGCAGATTATTTGGCGCGACAAGGTTTGCTGCTGGTGACGCGGAATTTTCGTTGCCGCCTGGGTGAGATTGATCTCATCATGCGTGATGGCAAAACACTGGTGTTTGTCGAAGTCCGCGAACGTGCCAGCAGCGAATTTGGCGGCGCGGCAGCGAGTATCGATAGTCGCAAGCAACACAAGCTGATTGCTGCAGCGCAAATGTATTTAACCCAGGTATCCCCTACCCCACCCTGTCGATTTGACGCGGTACTCATAGAAAACGGCGCGTTGCGCTGGCTGCAAAACGCTTTTCAGGCGTAGGGCGAGTATAATTTGCAGCTTAATTAATATAGACTTTTTAATATGTATTTAACTGAACACATCGCCGAACATTTTAACGCCAGCGCGCAATTAAAGGCTGAGTGTGCTTTTAGCCTTGCCCCGCAAATCGCCGCAGCGGTTGAGTTATTGAGCCAGTCCTTATTAAGTGACGGCAAGATTCTGTCCTGTGGCAATGGCGGTTCTGCGGCTGACGCACAACACTTTTCTTCCGAATTGATTAACCGTTTTGAGATGGAGCGTCCAGGTCTGGCGGCGATTGCGCTGACGACTGATAGCTCGGCGCTGACATCGATTGCGAATGATTATGATTTTAGCGTGATTTTTTCCAAGCAGGTCACTGCGCTAGGGCACTCGGGTGACGTGCTGCTTGCCATTTCCACCAGCGGTAATTCACGCAATGTGGTCGAAGCTATCGCTGCAGCACAACAGCGTGACATGCGCGTCGTGGCACTGACGGGTAACTCGGGTGGGCTGATGAGTGAATTACTTACGGAAGATGATGTCTTAATTTGCGTGCCGTCAGCCAGTACGGCGCGTATACAAGAGGTACATTTGCTGGTGATACATTGTCTATGCGATGGCATAGATAAAATAATTTTAGGAGTCGAGTAATGCGTAAAGCGATATTAGTAAGCGTACTAGGGCTGTCATTGTTGCAATTGCAAGGTTGCGTACCGCTGGTGGCGACGGGTGCCGGTGCTGGCGTGATGATGGCGACAGACAGAAGGAGTTCCGGTATTTATATCGAAGATCAGGAAATCGAACTGCGTGCTGCGAATCGCGTTCGTGACGCATTTCCTGCATATAATGTGCACGTCAATTTCACCAGTTACAATCAACGGGTGTTAATCACCGGTGAAGTGCCGGATGAAGACACCAAGCAAAAAATAAACACCATCGTGATGGGTGTGGGCAATGTGAAGTCCACCTATAACGAATTGCGCGTAGCAACAGTGACCCTGTTGAGTGCACGCAGCAATGATGCCTATATTACTTCGAAGGTTAAAGCCCGTTTCTTTGATGCTCAACGCTTCCCTGCTACTGCAGTGAAGATCGTCACTGAAGACGGCGTAGTCTACCTGATGGGTATGGTTACGCAACAAGAGGGCACTGATGCTGCGCAAGTAGCCAGCACCACTTCAGGCGTGGCTAAAGTGGTCAAGTTATTTGAATATATTGCCAAGGCGCCCGATGCTTGAACACGCAACGCCTGATTTTGAATCCAAAATAGTAACGCCAGCAAACCTGACTGAAAATCTAGTGCAATTGCAAGTGCCATTGGTGTTTACCAATGGCTGCTTTGATATATTACATCGCGGTCACGTCACCTATCTTGCGCAAGCACGGGCACTGGGTGGAAGTCTGGTAGTGGGTGTGAATAGCGATGCTTCTGTACGTCGTCAGCGCAAAGGTGATGACAGGCCTATCAATTCATTAGCTAATCGCATGGCAGTGCTGGCGGCGTTGGCATCGGTGGATATGGTGATTGCATTTGATGAAGATACGCCGCTCAACCTCATCCGCGCTATCCATCCTGATGTATTGGTCAAAGGTGGCGACTGGTCTGTGGCGGATATGGTGGGGAGTGAGGATGTGCTGAGCTGGGGTGGGAGTGTCTTTTCCATCCCGTTCTTGTACGCTACCTCGACTACCTTGATGCTTCAGCAAATAAGGAAATAAATGAAATACCATGACTTGCGCGATTTCATCGCCCAACTGGAAAAAATCGGCGAACTCAAACGTATTAAAACCCCTGTTGATCCTGTGCTGGAAATGACAGAGATTTGCGATCGCGTATTAAAAGCGGGCGGTCCGGCAATCTTGTTTGAGCATCCTATAGGGCACAGCATGCCGGTGCTCGCCAATTTGTTCGGCACGCCGCATCGGGTGGCGCTGGGCATGGGTGAGGATAACGTGAGCGCGCTGCGTGAAGTTGGTAAGCTGCTGGCGTTCTTGAAAGAGCCTGAGCCGCCAAAGGGTTTAAAAGACGCCTGGGATAAATTTCCTCTGTATAAACAAGTGCTCAACATGGCACCCAAAGTCGTCAGCCGCGCGCCGTGTCAGGATATCGTGTGGGAAGGCAAGGACGTTGATTTGTCGCGGCTGCCTATCCAAACCTGCTGGCCGGGAGATGCGGGACCGTTGATAACCTGGGGTCTGGTAGTCACGCGCGGGCCGCATAAATCCCGCCAGAATCTGGGTATTTATCGCCAGCAAGTGATAGCGCCGAACAAGGTCATCATGCGCTGGCTGGCACATCGCGGCGGCGCGCTGGATTTTCGTGAATTCCAACAGCTGCATCCGGGCAAGCCCTATCCCGTTGCCGTTGCCTTGGGCGCGGACCCCGCAACCATACTCGGCGCAGTCACGCCGGTGCCTGATTCGTTGTCGGAATATCAATTTGCGGGTTTGTTGCGTGGCGCGAAAACTGAAATCGTCAAATGTCTGGGGAGTGATTTGCACGTCCCCGCCAGTGCCGAAATCGTGCTCGAGGGCGTGATCTATCCCGATGAAATGGCGGTTGAAGGTCCGTTCGGTGACCATACGGGCTATTACAACGAAACCGACAGCTTCCCTGTCTTCACCATCGAGCGCATCACCATGCGCCGCGATCCTATTTATCACAGCACTTACACCGGCAAGCCGCCTGATGAACCAGCGGTGCTGGGCGTGGCGTTGAACGAAGTATTTGTACCGCTACTGCAAAAGCAATTCACCGAAATCGTCGATTTTTACCTGCCGCCCGAAGGCTGCTCTTATCGCCTTGCCATCGTCAGTATCAAAAAATCCTATCCGGGTCACGCCAAGCGGGTGATGTTTGGTATCTGGAGTTTTCTGCGCCAGTTCATGTACACCAAATTCATCATCGTCGTCGATGAAGACATCAACATCCGCGACTGGCAAGAAGTGATTTGGGCGATTACCACACGCATGGATCCGGTGCGTGACACGCTGCTGGTGGAAAATACACCGATAGATTACCTCGATTTCGCCAGCCCCGTATCGGGACTAGGTGGAAAAATGGGCATGGATGCGACCAACAAATGGCCAGGTGAAACTAATCGTGAATGGGGCACGCCTATCGTCATGAGCGACGCGGTGAAACAGCGTGTGGACGCGATGTGGGATGAGCTGGGGTTATGAGCATATTGTTGGCCTGATGTGATAACTTGCATCATGTCATTATCTACTGTCCCCTCCCCCTGTGTACGCAATTGCTGCCTCAATGAGGAAGATGTCTGTCTGGGCTGTTTTCGGCATATTGATGAGATAGTCCGCTGGGGTGAGGCGGGAGATGAAGCGCGCCGGCAGGTATTGCTTAATGCGACCGAGCGGCGTCTTGCCCATGTATCAAAATATCCGACTTGAAGTGAGTTCTATCTATGGCCAAGTTGCCCAAGCATCGATTCCATCTGGTTTTTTCCGGCGTTATGAGTGGCATGATGGTGACCGTGATGACGTTTGTGATTACCTGGGTGAATGTGGGGTTTAATCCAAAATTTCTGTTGCAATGGCTGCATGCGGCAATGATTGCTTTTCCGGTGGCGATGCCGCTGGTGTATCTGGTTGCACCGCTGGCGCGGAAGTGGACAGGCAGGCTGGTTGAGGTTTAATCCCCGTCATTGAACTGTCGTAAAAACTTAACCTAATTCGACTATGCGAGCTTTGTGGTTCTCGCTTATGCTCATGGCTTTTTGAGGATTTCCTGTGGAAGAATCTCCATTCAAAGGCAAGACTGGCCCTAAGCGCGTGCTGAGTGCGTTTTTTTATTCTATCGACGGATTCAAAGCGGCGTTGCAGTATGAGGATGCGTTCCGCCAAGAGATGCTGCTGGCAGTGATATTAATTCCGTTGGCGCTCTACCTGGAACCCGCTGCGATTGGGCGTGTGCTGATGATAGCGTCGATATTGCTGGTGCTGATTGTTGAGTTGCTCAATTCTGCAGTTGAAGCGGCCGTGGACAGAATTTCGTTTGATCGTCACCACCTGATCAAGCGTGCCAAGGACATGGGCAGCGCAGCGGTGCTGGTGTCGCTGTTGAATGTCGTGGTGGTGTGGGGCTTAATCTTGCTGGGTTAAGTGAGCCATCATGTTATATTTGCACGATGGATACCTTAACAAAATTACAAAACGGCGAACTGGCGGGCGTTAAACGGCTGGATTTGTCATGCGGCTTGCGCGAATTTCCTGCCGCAATTTTCGACCTTGCGGACAGTCTGGAAATACTCAATTTGTCGGGCAATGCCTTGTCATCCCTGCCCGACGATCTGCCGCGCCTGCACAAGCTGCGGGTGATATTCTGCTCGGATAATCAATTCACCCATGTGCCCAAAGTGCTGGGTAAATGCGCGCAATTGAAAATGATAGGTTTCAAGGCCAACCAGATTCGGCACTTACCCGCTGCTGCGCTGCCCCCAGCCTTGCGCTGGCTGATACTCACTGACAATCAATTAAGCGAGCTGCCTGATGAACTCGGATATTGCACCCAACTAGAAAAACTCATGCTTGCGGGCAACCGATTATCGGCTTTGCCCGATACGTTGGCGGGGCTGCATCAACTTGCATTGCTGCGCATTTCGGCTAACCAGTTCAGCGCATTACCAAGCTGGTTGTTTCAGCTGCCGCGCCTGGCATGGCTAGCTTATGCGGGAAATCCTGTGAGTGTGCGCTCACATTTTCCATCGGGTGACCAAGTTGCCTGGGATGATTTGCAATTGGGCGAGCTGTTGGGCGAAGGCGCATCGGGCAAAATTTATCGGGCGCAATGGCGCGATAAAATATCTGTGGCAGTGAAATTATATAAAGGCAGCGTCACCAGTGATGGCTTGCCCGGCTGTGAACTGGCCGCTTGTGTGAGCGCTGGCACGCATCCGCAATTGATGCCGTCGTTAGGCATTATCGCAGATCATCCTGAAGCCACAGCGGGATTGGTGATGCCGCTTATTGCCAGCCACTACGTTAACCTTGCCGCGCCACCCAGCCTGGAAAGCTGCAGCCGGGATGTGTACGCAGCCGAACTGCAACTCAGTCTGACCAGCGCCCTGGTGATGGCCGCACGCCTGGCGAGCGCGGTGCAGCATTTGCACGAACGCGGGCTGACGCATGGCGATTTGTACGCGCATAACATACTGTGGGATGGTGTTGATAATGTACTGCTGGGTGATTTTGGCGCGGCGACGTTGAACGCCGATGTGCAGGCGCAACGCCTAGAAGTACTGGCATTTGCGCATTTGCTGGAAGAGTTGCTGGAACGCACGGCAGATGCCGATGAGATTGGGCTTGCAGCCGCATGGCAACTGCAGCAGCAATGCGCGCACAGCAATGTGACCCAACGCCCGTTGTTTGCCGAGGTTGCTGCGCGACTCACGGAACTAAGCCAGCAACACATCAGTCCGATATCCGATAATTAAGGAGATTCACCATGTTAATCCGCCACCCCAACGATATCCCCTCATCAGAAATCACCCCCGAGGCGATTTATCGGCAACGTCGCCAGTTTATGCAGGCGAGTGCATTGCTTGCCACCGGCGTATTGTTACCCGGCATGAGCGAAGCCAATGTGCGGCTGGCAGCGGCGGCAAATGCCCGTTACAGCACCACGGAAACCCCCACCCCATACAAGAATGTGACCACGTATAACAACTATTACGAATTCGGCACAGACAAATCCGATCCCGCTGAAAACGCGCAGAACTTCAGAACCCATCCGTGGACAGTCAGCATAGAAGGCGAAGTCAAACATCCAAAAGTGTGGGATATAGACGCGCTGATCAAGGCTTTCCCGCTGGAAGACCGCACTTATCGGCTGCGCTGCGTCGAAGGCTGGTCTATGGTGATACCGTGGGTGGGCTTTCCATTGGCCAGCTTGATCAAACAGGTCGAGCCCACGGGCAATGCCAAATATGTAGAATTCACTACTTTGCACGACCCCGCGCAAATGGCAGGTCAGCGTCGAGGCGTGCTGGATTGGCCATATGTCGAAGGCTTGCGTCTGGATGAAGCGATGCATCCGCTGACACTGATGGCGGTGGGTTTATATGGACAAACGCTGCCTAACCAGAATGGCGCGCCGATACGTCTGGTAGTGCCGTGGAAATATGGCTTCAAAAGCGCAAAAGCCATTGTGCGCATTCGTTTTACCGACAAACAGCCGCAAACCGCATGGGGGCGTTCCGCACCGAGTGAATACGGCTTCTATTCCAATGTGAATCCTGCTGTTGATCATCCACGCTGGAGTCAGGCCAAGGAACGTCGCATTGGTGAGTTTTTCAAACGCGACACCCTGGCGTTTAATGGTTATGGTGACCAGGTTGCACAGATGTATCGCGGCATGGATTTGCGCAAAAATTATTGATGGATGTCACCCGCCTGAAAATCGCCACTTTCCTGCTGGCGTTATATCCGTTAATCCGCTTATTGATCTTCGCGGCAACCGATAATCTGGGCGCAAACCCCATAGAGTTCATCACCCATTCAACGGGAACATGGACGCTGGTGGGCTTGATGTTAACACTCACTATCACGCCATTACGCAAGATAACGGGGTGGAATAGCCTGTTGCGGATACGACGCATGCTAGGCTTATTCAGTTTTTTTTATGCCTGCCTGCATTTCATTACCTACATCTGGCTGGATCAGTTTTTTGATCTGGGTGCGATTATTCATGATGTGTATAAACGCCCATTCATCACCGTAGGATTCAGTGCGTTCATCTTGCTCATCCCGCTGGCGCTGACTTCCAGCAATGCCATGATAAGGCGCCTGGGCGCAAAACGCTGGCAGCAACTGCACAAGCTGGTTTACCTCATTGCCATCCTCGGCGTGCTGCATTATGTCTGGCTGGTGAAAAAAGACCTTACCCAGCCGCTGATCTACGCTGGCGTATTGGCGCTGTTGCTGGGCTGGCGCTTATGGCATGCGCGGCAGGCAAAATGAACAGCGCATTAGTCTGGCTGCGCCGTGATTTGCGATTATATGATCATGCAGCCTTGTACCATGCCACCAGTCAAGCGCAGCGCGTGGTGGCCGTATTCATTTTCGATACCGACATCCTCGCTGATTTACCCTGTGAAGACCGGCGAGTGGAATTTATCTGGGCGAGCCTGGTCGCGCTCAAATCCGAATTGGAAACGCACGGCAGCAGCCTGATAGTGCGGCATGGACGCGCAGTCGAGCTGATTCCGCAATTAGCGGCTGAATATCAGGCCGATGCAGTGTTTTGTAATCGTGATTACGAGCCGCAGGCCATCGCCCGCGATGCCGAGGTCAGTGAACGCCTGCAATTCGATGGACGCACACTGCACAGCTATAAAGACCAAGTTATTTTTGAATGCGACGAAGTGCTGACTCAGGCAGGCAAACCCTTTGGCGTATTTACACCCTATAAAAATGCATGGCTTAAACGCCTCACACCGTTTTACCTACAAGCCTATCCTGTACGCACCGAGGCATTTGCCGCCATGCCCGTGCAACCGCTGCCCAGCCTGGCTGAACTGGGCTTTGCTCCGACTAATTTAGCGCAACTGCCTGTCAAACCCGGCAGCGACGGCGCAGAGCAAACCTGGCAGGATTTCCAGACGCGGATAGAGAGTTACCAGGTCACACGTAACTTTCCCGCGATTAAAGGCCCATCGTATTTATCCGTGCATCTTCGTTTTGGCACGCTGTCCATACGCCAGTTGGCGAATTATGCCTATCATCATGGTGGTGCGGGTGCAGAGACCTGGCTGTCCGAGCTGATCTGGCGGGAATTCTATCAGCAAGTGCTGTGGCACCACCCGCAGCTTGCCGCTGGTCAGACCTATAAAGCCGATTTTAATGACATAGTCTGGCCCAATCCAGACGGACATTTTGCCGCCTGGTGCGAAGCGCGCACCGGCTATCCGCTGGTTGATGCGGCGATGCGGCAACTGAACCAGACCGGCTATATGCACAACCGCCTGCGCATGGTCGCAGCGGCTTTTTTGGTAAAAGATCTGCATGTCGACTGGCGGCTGGGCGAAGCCTATTTCGCCCAGCACCTGATAGATTTCGACCTCGCCGCAAATAACGGCGGCTGGCAATGGAGCGCGTCAACAGGCTGCGATGCCCAGCCCTGGTTTCGCATTTTCAACCCTATCACCCAATCAGAGAAATTCGACCCAGAGGGCAAATTCATTAAACGCTATCTGCCTGAGCTGGCAGCCCTTCCCGCTAAATATATCCACGCACCCTGGCAGCTCACGGCGGCACAGCAGCAGCTATACCAAATCAGTATAGGCGTGGATTACCCCGCACCGCTGGTTGATCATGCCGTGGCGCGAAACATCACGCTGTCCATGTTCAAGACGATCTCGGGCTAGCAGCCTGTCGGACTTGAGCGATCGTGGCGAGCTGGATGGGAGAGCGAGGACAGTTTTTCACGATTTCGAGGCGCATAGTGGGCCTATGCAACGAGAAATCGGGGAAAAATGAACCGCTCTTCCCACCAGCGCAGTAGATCAGCCTCAAGTCCGACAGGCTGCTAGGTAATAAGTTGCGGCTACCTATTCCCTGAAATAAGCCTGCTTGACTCTGACGCTTCTTATCTCGCTAGTTACAAAAGGCGCGCTAGTTGACCTTGTGCCGTGAGTAGCGAAACTGCCTTCTTATCGAAGGAGACAAAAGTTTCTCCACCGAGCCAATTGCCCTCGTAGGCAATAACGCCATCGGCAAAATCACCGCCCGCGTCAAGCACCAGCAATCCAGCCTCAACGGCGGGTCTGTTTACTTCCACGTTGGCGACGGCAAGCAGTGCCCGGATCGCACTGGCCGCATCTGATGCCTGGAAGTCATAAACACGAAGTAGTACCCAAACAAATTCGCACAGGCATGGTAGCGCAACTGCGATCAATGCAGCATCGCTCAAGACTTGAGCGGCTATGTTTGCTTGTGCGGGATCGTCGCGCACAACAGCACGAACAAGGACATTGGTATCTACAACGACCTTCATTCTTTGCCAGCCCAACCTTGTGCGGCAGCCGCGTTAATTTCCTCAATGGTGGCGATTTTTTTGGTCTTGCCAGCGAGTAATCCGACGAAGCCAGCTATTGTCCCAGCTGGTCGGGCTGCCTTGAGCACACCCCGACCATCGGGCAGTAAATCCAGCTCGATTTTTTCGCCAGGCTTGATGCCAAGGTGTTGCAGTACGTCTTTTCTAAAAGTCACTTGTCCCCGTGCGGTAACAGTCAATGTGGTCATGGTGTCCTCGCAGTCGCTTGAATGATGTGTCCATAGTAATGTAAAAACGCCTTACTATCAATGCGGATCGCATGTATTAGGCCATGTGCGATAGGGGCGGCTAGAGTCAAGCCTTGCAAATCACATGAACATAGTGGTAGAGTGTAAAATGTAAGGCCTGACACTGGCGTTTCTGGCGTTTGAAGGCAAACTTACCAGTAGCAAGTGGGCGGCGATCGCCAAATGCTCACCAGACACAGCGCTGCGCGATATTACTGATTTGCTGGTTCGCGGCGTTTTGCTAAAAATGGATGCGGGCGGGCGTAGTACCAGCTATGAGTTAAATTATATGAACCACCCTACTGCCCATAAGCCAGCCTAATAACATGATCCTGCGCAAGCTAGGCACTAATCACTAAAGCCCTTGATAAACTGTTCGAGCAATATCCTCGAATAGTCCAAAGGGGTATCTCGTGTCTGGAGCGCTCTCGACATGTCGGTTACCAGGCGTTCTTTGACGGCTTGGTCGGCGAACAGGGCGTGTAGTTGTTTGCGCGTTTCCAGCGAAGACAGGGCGAAAGCGTCGCGTCCCAATAGCCATGCTCCAGCGAGTTCAATGTCGTATTCGACGGCTTCTAGTGCTGCGGGTGCATCTTCGTAGATCCTGTCCTGATTTCCTGCATTGTGGTATTGCCGTAGCAGTGTAACAAGGTCTATGGCGTCCTTAGCATTTTCGCGCCCTCGGTCAATCCAGGCAAAAAGTTTGAGGACGGAAAGGCCGGGGATGGATGCGATCAGGATTACGGTGTCAGGTTCAACTTCGACCGGTACTGCTGATGTAAGGGCATCACGATAACCTGCGACATTCATTATGATGCTCATGTCAGGGGGCCAGGCAATTGTGTTTGGGCTGCTCTCAAGGCCACCAAATGGAATGAGATCGACAACAAATTTGTGATTTCCATTTGCTGGTTTGTATATAAGGCGTTGCCCCGCATCTTCAGCTTTCTCGAACCACGCTGTTGAGATTAAGTAATCTTTGATAGCTTGATATTGATCCCAACGCTCAACCATGAAGGCAAAATCCATATCTCGGGTTGCGCGTCCTGTTTGTAGCCCAAATACATTTTCCAGCAGGATGATTCGTGCTGTTGCACCCACCAAGAATATATTTAGCCCCAGGTCGGTGGCCGCATTGTTTATTTCTTTTATGATTGAGCGCGTAAGCGGATCAATCGGGCGGTCAGGCGTTGGTTTTAAAATCACGGATTCGTGCCTCATAGATCATGCGTGCAGTTGCATGGTTGCGTGGATCCATCGTGGCTATCAGGTCGGCATACACCAGGAGCGGCGGCACAATATCGGGCATGGTTTCGTCATCAGTGAAATCCCAGAAAGTGTCCAGCACTTCGATTTCCCCCGCTGGGTCAGCACGTAACTTATTGTCGGTGACCATTTTTGTGAGATTTTTGCGTGCATTATCAGGGCGCATGTAGATGGTGACTGTGTTGGGTCTTAAATGATCAGTGAGCTTGTCTGCGGCGATTTCCCCTCCCCACTGAGCATTGTACTGGGTGATGTCAATCAGCTGCCACCAATTTGGATCAAGCGCATGAAACCGTTTTGGGTTCAGCTTGGGGCGGAGTTTGATGGGAAAGGTGGTGACCCACTCTTCAATTAGTCGTTGGCGCTGCAGCATACGACGTGCATCATTTTTCTTGCCACCTGTCGTGTAGCCACGTGTAGCCAGATCGAGAAAAATCCAGCCTATTGCACCCAATGCAATGCCTGCAGCTTGCTTTATCTCGCGGTAAGGCGCATTGAGTAGTTCAGGGCGGCATAACACGGCGAACATAGCTCTAAGGGCGGTTGGTGTGCCACTGTGCGGTGTGGCCATTGTTACGCCGATAACTTCATTTATATGAGGGCGCTGCCCTTTCACCAATACAAATAAGCCTGGCGCTTGAAGGAAGGCATTGCCATTGCTATCAATGAACTGCACGTTCAGTTCGCGGCATTTGTCAGCCGTTTCAGTTGTTATCTTTGGTGCAATGAGTAAAGCTGGTTGTTGGAAAGTATCAAGTTGCTGCTTGATTTGTCCGATTGCGGCGAAGCGATCTATGCGTTTGATTTCCACCATATAGCGTTGACGCAGCTCACCAAGAGTCAATTCGATCGTGGCATCAGCTTTAGCACCTGTTCCAAGGTTGGGTGCTATTGCAATTATTCTGCCAATGATGCCTGTAGTGTTCTGTAGGGCCGCCAAGGCGCGATCCAGGAGAATTTGCTCTTCTTGAGGAATGTGTTCGTTTTGTGGAAGGGGCTGAATGTTCATAATTTTCACCTGTTCACGTAACGTGAACATTAAACAATTTTGAACGATAGGTCAATAAATTTGTTCATATATTTTCAATGTTCACGTTACGTGAACGTTTTATATTTATGAACAATGTCGGCTTGATGTCAGCTCAACTACTCCCCAAAATAAGCTTGCTTAATATCATGGTCCTGCGCAAGCTGGGCGGCGTTGCCGTGCTGGGTGATCTGACCGTTGGCGATGATGTAGGCGCGGTCGCTGTGGGCGAGGGCGAGGTGGGCGTTTTGTTCGACTAATAGAATTGCTACGCCCTGCTGGTGCGCCAGTAACAGTGTTTCGAATATGGCTTTGACCATTAACGGCGCCAGTCCCATGCTCGGTTCATCCAACAGCAGCAAACGTGGTCGTGACAACAGGGCGCGGTTGATGGCGAGCAGTTGCTGTTCGCCACCTGATAGCTGCCCAGCTGGCTGTTGGCGGCGTTCGCCCAGGCGGGGGTAGCGTTGGTAGATGGTGTCGATTTCGGTGGCGACGGCAGCTTTGTCTTTGCGGATGTAGGCGCCCATGGCGAGGTTTTCGGCGACGGTCATACGGGTAAAGATGCCGCGTCCTTCGGGAACCAGCGTGATACCCAATGGAACGATATTATGTGACGGCAGGTGCGTTATATTGTGCCCTGCGAATTGTACGCTGCCACCTGCATGCGGAAGCATACCGGCGATGGCTTTAAGCAGCGAGGTTTTGCCTGCGCCATTGGCACCAATCAGGCATACGCGTTCATTCTCTGCGACGCTCAGGCTGACATCCTGCACGGCATGGATTTGCCCGTAAGCTACGCGCAGGTTGTTTACTGAGAGTAAATCGCTCATGCGTCGTCCCCGAGATACGCGCTGATGACGCGCGGATGTATGCGAATCTGGTCGGGTGTGTCTTCGGCGATTTTCTCGCCAAAATCCAGCACGGCGATGCGGTCGCATAAACTCATCATCCATTTCACGTCGTGTTCTATAACTAACAGTGTTAAGCCCAGTTTATCGCGTAAATCACGGATAAGCTGTTTCAAGGTATCGCGTTCGGCGGGATTCATGCCTGCGGCGGGTTCGTCCAGCGCTAATACTTGCGGGTCACTGGCGAGGGCGCGGGCGATTTCCAGACGGCGCTGGTCGCCATAAGACAGATTTCTTGCCAATGTGTTGCTGTGGCGGCTAATGCCGACCAGATGCAGCAATTCATGGGCACGGGCACGGATGGCGGCCTCTTCTTCACGGCTGCGACGATGGCGCAATATTGCACCGATAACGCCCGTACGGGTGCGGCTATGACGGCCGACCATGACGTTTTCCAGCACGCTCATATTCGCGAATAAGCGGATATTCTGAAATGTGCGGGCGATGCCATGCTGCAATACTTGATGCGGCTGCAGGCCAAGCATGGAAACATCATTGAGCCATAGCTCGCCGCTGGAGGGGGTATAAAAACCAGTGAGGATGTTGAACAGCGTGGTTTTGCCCGCGCCATTGGGGCCTATCAGTCCCAGTATCTCGCCTTTGCGTACACTGAGCGACACATCGTTCAGTGCACGTATGCCGCCGAACTGCTTGCTCACATGCGCCACTCTAATCAATTCAGTCATGCTGGAACTCGTTCTTACGCTGACGTGATGGTAGCAATCCTGCTGGGCGGAACAGCATCATCAGGATGAGCGCGAAGCCGAATAGCAACATGCGTAAATCATCGGGAGCTATCACCACATGGCCTATCCAGGCACGTTGTAAATCGCCGACGTAGCGCAAGGCTTCGGGCAACACGGTAAGCATGATTGCGCCCAGTACCACGCCAGGGATATTGCCCATGCCGCCCAGTACTATCATGCACAGGATCATTATCGATTCCATCAGGTTAAAGCTCTCCGGGCTAATGAAGCCCTGGAATCCGGCAAATAGTCCGCCTGCCAGGCCACCGAAGGTTGCGCCCATGGCAAAGGCGAGTAATTTGGTATTGCGCAGGTTGATGCCGCTGGCTTGCGCAGCCAGTTCGTCCTCACGTATCGCCGCCCACGCTCGCCCTATGCGCGAATCCTGCAAGCGCAAGGCGACGAAAATCGCGGCTAGAGTGAGTCCCAGGAATAAGTAATAATAAAGCTGGGGAGAGGAGAAAGTGATGCCCAATATATGTTGCGTTTTACCTAATGAAAATCCCGCTATGCGGATAGGGTCTATCAGATTCACCCCTTGTGGGCCATTGGTCAGATTGAAAGGTGCATTAAGATTGTTGAGGAATATGCGTATGATTTCGCCAAAACCCAGCGTAACGATGGCCAGATAATCGCCACGCAAACGCAAGGTCGGCGCACCCAGCAGCAAGCCGAATATGCCTGCCAGTCCCGCACCCATAGGCAGCAACAGCCAGAATGGCAGGTGCAGGCCAAATTGCGGTGAAGCCAGCAGCGCGTAGCAATAGGCACCCACTGCATAAAAAGCGATATAACCCAAATCCAGCAGTCCCGCATAGCCGACGACGATGTTCAGCCCCACTGCCAGCATTACGTAGAGTAGCGCCAGATCCATGATGCGTACCCAGGAACGCCCCAGGCCTGCTTCCACCAGCAAGGGTAGCAGCGCCAAGCCTATCGCCAGGGCGACAAAGGTGAGCCAAGCGGACTTACGCGCGCTCATGGCTGGCTTGTCCTAATAATCCTGAGGGACGCACGATAAGGACGACAATGAGGACAAAAAAGGCGAACACGTCCTGATAATTGCTGCCAAGGAATCCGCCGGTGATGTCGCCGATATAGCCAGCGCCCAGACTTTCGATCACGCCCAGCAGCAACCCGCCGAGCATCGCTCCAGCCAGATTGCCGATGCCGCCCAGAACGGCCGCCGAGAATGCCTTTAATCCCAGCAGGAAGCCCATATAATAATGCGCAAGACCGTAGTAAGCGCTCACCAATACGCCCGCAACTGCGGCGATACCTGAACCGATAATGAAAGTAAGCGAGATGACATGATTGGCATTAACGCCCATCAAGCCTGCCAGTTGCGGCGACTGTGCGGTAGCACGCATGGCGCGGCCGAGCTGGGTGCGTTTGACTAATAACGTTAACGCGATCATTAATACGACTGAGGTGATAAGGATGAGAATTTGCACATCGGTGATACGCGCGCCGAGTAAATTGTGATGTCCTTGCGGCAAAATCGGTGGGAACGAAATGTACTGCCGTCCCCAAATCAGCATGGCGATATTTTGCAGTACGATGGATACGCCGATAGCGGTAATCAGTGGCGCGAGTCGAGGTGCATTGCGCAGTGGACGGTAGGCCAGGCGTTCTATGCCGTAGCCCAGCAACATACATGCGGGTATCGCGGTGAGCAGGCCAAGTAAGGCTATGACTACCCCAGGTAAATCTACTCCCGCGCCCATCAGCGCAGAAATCACTGCCAGTGCGATCATCGCGCCGAACATGGTGACTTCGCCGTGGGCAAAGTTAATCAGTTCCAGTATGCCGTAAACCATGGTGTAGCCCAAAGCCACCAGCGCATAAACGCTGCCCAGCACCAGGCCGTTAATCAATTGCTGTACTAAAATATCCATGTGTTATTTGCTGTTGATGGTTTGCAGCGGCTGCCACTGTCCTGCCTTAACTTGATACAGGGTGACTGCGCCACCGGTCAGATCGCCTTTGCTGTCGAAGCGGATATGACCGGTCACGCCTTGATAGTCAGTCTTGGGCATTTCTGCCAGATATTTTGCAGGGTCAGATGATTTGGCACGCTTCATAGCTTCAACCATGACATAGACTGCATCATAGGCATAAGGTGAGTAATTCTGTATCTCGCCAAAACGTGCGTTGAATTTCTGTTTGAATGCGGCCCCGCCGGGCATTTTGGATAAAGGCAAGCCTGGGTTAGAAGCAATTACACCTTCTGCATCGCTACCTGCCAGATTAATGAACTTGGGTGTCTGCATGCCATCGCCACCTAGAAACTGGGCGGTTACGCCGAGTTGCTTCATTTGTTTCACCATCGGTGCAGCTTGTGGATCCATACCCGCAAAGAATACTACTTGTGGTTCGTGGGATTTGATGGAGGTCAAAATCGCCATAAAGTCGGTCGATTTGTCGGTGGTGTACTCGCGTGCCACGACTTCTGCACCCGCGGCCTTGGCTGCGCGTTCAAATTCATCGGCCAAACCCTGGCCATAGGCGGTACGGTCATCAACGATGGCGATTTTCTTTGCGCCCAACTGGCTGGTTGCATACTCAGCGAGCGCCGAGCCTTGCTGTCTGTCATTGGTCATGACGCGATATGCGGTGTTAAAGCCAGATGCGGTATAGGCAATGGCGGTGGCTGATGGGGAAACTTGTGGTATGCCTGCGTCAAAGTAGATTTTTGATGCGGGTATGGTCGCGCCTGAGTTCAAATGTCCGACTACCCCGACTATGCCTTCATCAACCAGTTTTTGTGCAACGGTAGTTGCGGCTTTGGGGTCAGCCTGGTCATCTTCCGCAATCAGGTCGATTTTGACTTTTTTGCCATCCAGGGTCAGTCCCGCGGTATTAATTTCATCTACCGCCAACCGCGCACCGTTTTCGTTGTCCTTGCCTAAATGCGCTTGTGGTCCGGTGAGTGGAGAGGCTGAACCTATCTTGACAATATTGCCATCGGTACCGCTTTTGCTGCAACCAGTTAATAAAGTGGCACCTATCAGTGCTGTTAGTAAGCTAAGGCGAAAAGTGGTTGGCACAGCGAGCTCCATGACAAAAATAGTGAATGCTTTGTTATACCACAAAGCCTAATTAAGTTGAATCCAATACGCAAAAAAGCCAGCACTAGGCTGGCTTTTAGCGGGTTTTGAAGGATTTATTTCAGGCTAAGCACCCATTTAACTATGGTATGCAAATCCTCATCTTTAGCTTGTGGGTTTGGAGGCATAGGAATTTCACCCCATACACCAGAGCCACCCTTTTGCACTTTTTCTACCAGCTTGTCTTCGATAGCTTTTTCAGCAGCTACTTTATCAGCAGGTTTCTTGAATTTCATTGCAGATAATTCAGCGCGATATTTGCTGGAAACATCCATATACGCTGGACCAACTATTTTTTTCTCAACGCTATGGCAGGTTAAGCACGCATTCTTTTGTGCCAGGGATAAGCCGGTCTCTGCATAAGCATTCAAGCTCAGGGTCAAGCATGTCGCCGCTATGATTTTGAAAGTTGTTTTCATTTTTGATTCTGCCTGTATAAGTGATGTGTTAATTCTATATGTAATTGACACGCATCGTAGCAGATAGATGCGCTAACCCAGCATGGTAAATAACTACTGTGTCGCTTTCAACCAGTTTAACAGTGGCGACCATTGTTCACGTTCACGCTGGGTTTGATAAACAGGTAAATCAAATACGCTTTTGCCGTCAAACGCAGCATTGACATAAGCTTGAGTGTCCTGGATGTGGGTAAGAACCGGCAACTCGTGTTGTGCCAAAAAGCTTTCCAGTACCTGTGCGACCCGAGTTCTGGGGGTGACGCGCATGCCAACCATGCCGACGAAAGCGCGCTCTTTACGGATGGCTTTTTCGGTTTTGAGCGCATCGAGGAAAGTGCGACTGGCTTCAATGTCGAACAGTGACGGTGCTATGGGCACAATGACGCGCTCGACCATTTTTAACGCGCGTTCCAGGTTTTTTCCATGCAAGCCAGCTGGCGAGTCTATGATCAGCCAGCCGGATTTATCCACAGTCGACTGTTCTGGCTGAAACGGCCAGATAGCAGGCAAATCCGTAGTGCGGCGGGCTAACCATGCATGGGCTGATTGCTGTTTGTCCAAATCCAGCAGTCGTACATTTTGGCCGCTCGCGGCTAACGCGCCCGCGAGACTTACCGCCAGGGTGGATTTACCGCTACCCCCTTTGGGATTGGCAACAAGTATCGCGCGCAGACTGGATTTGCTCACGGCAATTAACGCTTGCGTTCAACTTGAGTGACATCACGAATCGCGCCTGTTGCCGCCGAGGTCGTCATTGCCGCATAAGCGCGTAACGCCACGGAAACCGCGCGATTGCGATTAACGGGTTGCCAGGCTTTATGACCGCGATTGTCCATGTCGATACGGCGCGCTGCCAGCACTTCATCGCTCACCGCCAAATGGATGCTGCGCTTGGGGATGTCGATTTCTATAATATCGCCCTCTTCTACCAGGCCGATGGTGCCGCCTTCAGCTGCTTCAGGAGAAACGTGGCCTATGCTCAAGCCTGAGGTGCCACCGGAGAAGCGTCCGTCGGTAATCAGTGCGCAGGCTTTGCCCAGGCCTTTGGATTTGATGTATGAAGTCGGGTAGAGCATTTCCTGCATGCCGGGGCCGCCTTTGGGGCCTTCGTAGCGGATCAGCACGATGTCCCCGGCGACGATCTGGTCGGCGAGTATCGCTTCTACTGCGCTATCTTGTGATTCAAAAATACGCGCAGGACCGCTGAATTTGAATATGCTTTCATCCACACCGGCGGTTTTGACGATACAACCGTCTTTGGCAATGTTGCCGTGCAACACTGCCAGGCCGCCTTCTTTGCTATAAGCGTGTTCCAGACTGCGGATACAGCCGGTGGCACGGTCAGTGTCCAGCGTTGCCCAGCGTTTGTCCTGGCTGAATGCGACCTGGGTCGGTACACCGCCGGGGCCGGCACGGAAAAATTTCTTTACCGCTTCGTCAGTGGTTTGCATGATGTCGTATTTGGCTAGTGCCGCCGCCATGGACGGGCTATGTACGGTTGGCAAATCGCGATGCAGCAGCCCGGCGCGATCAAGCTCGCCCAGTATGCCCATCACACCACCGGCACGGTGCACATCTTCCATGTGGAATTGTTGCGTGGCCGGTGCGACTTTGCACAGGTTGGGTACGCGGCGGCTCATGCGGTCTATGTCCTGCATGGTGAATGGCACACCGCCCTCATACGCAGAAGCCAGCAAATGCAGTACAGTGTTGGTAGAGCCACCCATAGCGATGTCCAGCGCAATCGCATTTTCAAATGCGCCAAATGAAGCAATGCTGCGCGGTAACACAGTGTAATCGTCTTGCTCATAATGGCGTTTTGCCAAATCAACAATCAGGCGCCCGGCTTCCAGAAATAATTGTTCGCGGTCAGCGTGCGTCGCCAGAGTTGAGCCATTGCCTGGCAAGCTCAGTCCCAAGGCTTCGGTCAGGCAGTTCATCGAGTTGGCGGTAAACATGCCGGAGCATGAACCGCAGGTCGGACAGGCGGAACGCTCAATTTGCTCGACTTCAGCATCGGTTTCTTTGTTGTCTGCGGCAGATACCATGGCGTCAACCAGATCCAGTTTCATCACTTTGCCGTGGATAGTGGTTTTGCCTGATTCCATCGGTCCGCCAGAGACAAAGACCACGGGGATGTTCAAGCGCATCGCCGCCATCAGCATGCCCGGGGTGATTTTGTCACAGTTGGAAATACACACCAGCGCGTCGGCACAGTGGGCGTTGACCATGTATTCGACGCTATCAGCAATCAACTCACGTGACGGCAGCGAGTAGAGCATGCCGCCGTGTCCCATAGCGATACCGTCATCAACGGCGATAGTGTTGAATTCCTTGGCCACACCGCCCGCTTTTTCGATTTCACGCGCGACCAGTTGCCCCATGTCTTTGAGGTGGACATGGCCTGGCACAAATTGGGTAAATGAGTTGGCAACAGCGATGATAGGCTTTTCGAAATCACCATCTTTCATGCCGGTGGCACGCCATAATGCGCGGGCTCCAGCCATGTTGCGACCTTGGGTAGTAGTGCGTGAGCGATAAGTGGGCATGTGCAACCTTTAATCTAATGCGATAATAAGCCTAATTTTATCTCATTCCGTCTTGCTATGCTTATACATCCTCAATTTGATCCGGTTGCGATTGCTATTGGTCCACTGTCTATACGCTGGTATGGGCTGATGTATCTGCTGGCATTTACTTTGTTAATCGTGCTTGGGCGTATACGCATCAAGCAGCAGCCGAATTCCGGCTGGAATGCCAAACAGCTCGACGACGTGCTGTTTTACGGCGTGCTCGGTGTGGTGTTGGGCGGTCGACTGGGTTATGTGCTGTTTTATAAATTCAGCTACTACCTGGCGCACCCGATAGAGATTTTCTATGTCTGGCAAGGCGGCATGTCTTTCCATGGCGGCTTTCTCGGCGTGGCGTTCGCCCTGTGGCTGTTTGCGCGGCGGGAGCACAAACCCTGGCTGGCGATCGCGGACTTTATCGCGCCCCTGGTGCCGTTAGGGTTGGGTGCGGGTCGCATCGGTAACTTCATTAATGGCGAATTATGGGGACGCGCCACTGATTTGCCTTGGGGTATGGTGTTCCCGCAGGTTGATTCAGTGCCGCGTCATCCTTCGCAGTTATATGAATTTGGTCTGGAAGGCCTGGTATTGTTTGCGCTGGTCTGGTTCTACTCTGCACGGCCGCGCCCGGTTGGTGCGGTATCGGGATTGTTCCTGGTGGGCTATGGTACGTTCCGTTTTCTGGTTGAGTTCTCGCGCGAGCCTGATGATTTCCTCGGTTTGCTAGCGATGGGTTTGAGCATGGGGCAGTGGCTGTCGTTGCCGATGGTGATTGCAGGAGTGGGCATGATGATTTGGGCGTATCGCAAAAAACCGGTTTAAATCATGACCCTGACGGAATTACGTTATATCGTCGCTGTCGCCCGTGAACGCCACTTTGGGCGCGCGGCGGAGGCCTGTTTTGTATCGCAACCCACGCTGAGCGTGGCGATTAAGAAGCTGGAAGAAGAGTTGGGTGTGGCGTTGTTTGAACGCGGCAATAACGATGTCAGCGTCACTCCCGTGGGTGCCCGTATCATCGAACAGGCTGCACAGATACTGGAGCAGACACAATCACTCAAACAGCTGGCGCAACAAGGTAAAAATCCGCTGATAGGTACATTCAAAATAGGCGCGCTGTTCACTATCGCACCCTATTTATTACCGCACCTGATACCTGCGCTACAACAAATCGCACCGCAGATGCCGCTGCAGCTGGAAGAAAATTTCACCCGTAAATTGACCGAGAAGCTGCGGCTGGGTGAACTGGATGTGATTATCGTCTCGTTGCCGTTTGACGAGCCGGGCATGGAAACCTTGACGCTGTATCACGAGCCATTCCGGGTGGTATTGCCCGCGCATCATCCTTGGGCGAATAAAACCAGTATTGCTGTAGATCAACTGACCGATGAAAACATGCTGTTGCTCGGTGATGGCCACTGTTTCCGTGATCAGGTCTTACAGGCTTGCCCCGCGCTGAATCGTTCTGCAGCAACTTCGGGTACGATACAGAAGACGCTGGAATCGAGTAGCCTGGAAACCATACGTTACATGGTGGCGTCAGGTACGGGGATTACTATCATGCCATGCACTGCAGCCACCAGCACAACAGTGAATCAGGGTCTGCTCAAATTCATCCCGTTTGAGCACCCTGTCCCTAGTCGTCCTGTGGCGCTGGCCTGGCGTAAAAGCTACCCGCGGATGGCGGCAGTTGAAGCCTTGCGTCGTGCCATTCTGCAATGTTCGCTGAGTTGCGTCGATTTTGTGCCTAGTGCAGCGCTCGATAGTTAATTGCTATCAATATTATTGTTATAATCAATTGGATGTATCGATATAGGTTGCGTACTATATGAACTGTGAGCACGAGCTCCCAACTTAACCAACCAGGAGAGGCATCATGGCAAACACAGATTCAGTCACGGTTAAAAATATCGAAGCCGCTTTTGCAGGCGAATCGATGGCGCATATCAAATATATGTACTTCGCAAAAATGTGCCGCGCTGCAGGCGATGAAGCTACGGCAAAAGTATTCGAAGACACTGCTGCGCAAGAGGTCATGCACGCTTTTGGCCATTTGGATTTGCTCTACCCAAAAGACAGCATGAGTCCGGCGCGTTGCCTGGATATGGCGATTGCAGGTGAGACTTACGAATACACCGAAATGTATCCTAACTTCCGCCATGCTGCGGTGGAAGAAGGCAACCATGCGGCAGTGGCTGAAATGGACGAGCAAATCGCTGAATCCAAAGAGCACGCCGCGCGCTTCCAGGCGATGCTGGAAAAAGCCGCTAAACGCTTCGCCGCATTGGCAAAAGTTGAAGAAAAACACGCAAACCATTACCGCGACACCTTGGCTAAGGTTCAGGCTGCGTAAAAAATCATTGATTAACTATTTAGGAGTATGAACATGAAAACTTGGCAATGTGTAGTATGTGGTTTTATCTATGACGAAGCAGCGGGCTTACCTGAAGAAGGTATTGCGCCTGGTACACCGTGGGCTGCTATTCCTGAAGATTGGGCTTGTCCCGATTGCGGCGTAGCCAAAGCCGATTTTGACATGATAGAGGTTTAATCATGAATACGTCCCCCATCATCATTATTGGTAGCGGCATGGCGGCTTACACCCTGGCGCGCGAGTTTCGCAAACTCGATGCCGATACCGCCCTGAGCATCATCACCGCTGATGCGGGGGACGCTTACAGCAAACCCATGTTGTCCACTGCATACACGCAAGGCAAATCGGCTGCACAGCTGGTTAATATGCCCGCAGATAAAATGCGCGAACAACTCAAAGCCGCCATCCTGACCCATACCCGCGTGATGGCAATTGATGTTGCGGCTAAGCAAATCCAGTTGGCTGATGAAACCTTAGCTTATAGTAAGTTAGTGCTCGCACTCGGTGCGGATACTGTTAAACCTAAGCTGGAGGGTGATGCGGCGGATGCTGTGTATTCAGTCAATGATCTGGAGGATTACGCGTGTTTCCGCGCAGCTGCGGAGGGCAAGCAGCGTGTAACCATATTCGGTGGCGGCCTGATCGGTTGCGAATTCGCTAATGATTTGGTCAATGCAGGCTACAGCGTCGATATCGTGCATCCACACCCTTATCCCCTGGAAAGGCTAGTGCCTGAAGCAGCAGGCATGGCGATTAAAAACAGTCTGGCACAGTTAGGTGTGCGCTGGCATTCAGGTTTTGCTACCGCGGTAAATCATGTTGCAGGTGAGTTGGTTGTTACGCTCAATGATGGCGCAACCATTAACACCGATGTCGCGCTATCTGCAATCGGCTTGCGCTCACGCATCCAGTTAGCAAACGTTGCAGGTATCAACACCCAGCATGGCATCGTGGTCGACAGGCAATTGCACACCAATGCGCCAGACGTATACGCTCTGGGCGACTGTGCCGAAGTCGAGGGACATGTGCTGCCCTATGTCCTGCCGCTAATGGCGCAAGCCCGTGCACTTGCGGCAACATTGGCAGGCACCGCTACCGCAGTCGCCTACCCCGCCATGCCCGTCGTGGTCAAAACCCCTGCCTGCCCGACCGCCGTTGCCACAGCTAACCAGCCTGATGGCGGCACCTGGCAAGTCAATTGTACTGAAGAGGGGGTCTGTGCGTTGTATCAAGATGCGGAAGGCAAATTGCTGGGCTTCGCCCTGACCGGCAAAGAAACCGCACAACGGCAAACTCTGGCAAAACTACTGCCGCCGATATTGGGTTAACTGTCCATGCATGCCTAGTTGCCATCTCTGAACGATGCTTTTGGGGATAGCTTGGATGCTGGCGCAATAATGGATTTTATTTGGCGTCTACGCAATGTGGTGGGTTGCTGGGCGTGATTTCATGTGCGTGAAATGCATGAATGTCAGAACTGCCCCTCTCCTCCGCACTATTCCATCAAAATAATACGTCACCGCTATCTAGGTTATGTCCGCTAACGTACAGACGTACGTTGCGCATAAAACAACAATCCACTTGTGGTTTTGAAATGGTGGACTAGACTCAATGGATTACGAAGCGACCCCATTTCACCTTATTCTAGGTCGATACACGTAATGACCGGATGCAGCCCTAGTTTGCCTACAGGTTGGTGTAACTAGTCCAAATGACTGTCATAGCGAAGACCGTTTATAAATTAGGAGGATAAAATGCGTTACAAAATTATTGCATTGTCGATGTTACTTTTCCCGTTGGCCTCAACCGCAGCTCACGCCTCTGGTGACAGACCTACTCAAGTGTCTGTTGGTATTAACACTCCTGGCGTCAGTATCGGTATTAATATGCCCGCGTATCCGCGGCTAATCCCGGTGCCGGGCTACCCCGTCTACTATGACCCATACGCAAGTTCGAATTACTTTTTTTATGATGGTATGTACTGGGTGTTCCATGGTGATAACTGGTATGCCAGCAGCTGGTACAACGGGCCATGGGATATGATCGGTTACGATTATGTGCCGCTATACATGCTGCGCGTTCCCGTGCGCTATTACCGCCAGCCACCAACCTATTTCCGCAATTGGCGTGACGATGAACCGCCACGTTGGGGTGAACACTGGGGTCGTGACTGGGAGCAGCGTCGAAGCGGATGGAATCAATGGGATCGCCATGCCGCACCGGCTCCTGCGCCATTACCAGCGTACCAGCGAGAGTATTCGGGAGAACGCTACCCTCGTGAAGCAGAGCGGCAACGGGCTATCCAGTCTGAGCATTATCGTTATCAGCCGCGTGAGCCGGTAACGCAGCAGTATATTCAACGGCAGGGGCAGCCAAATCAGCAGCGGCAGCAAGAGCAGCAACGCCAGCAAGAACAGCAGGGTCAGCAACGGCAGTTAGATCAACAGCGGCAACAGGATCAACGACGCCAGCAAGACCAAGAGCGCCAGCAAGATCAACAGCGTCAGCAGGATCAGCAACGGCGGCAAGAGCAGCAAGTGCAACAACGACAGTTGGATCAGGATCGGCAACAGAACCAGCAACGTGAGCAAGGTCAGCAGCGCCAACAGGAGCAACAACGCCAGCAAGACCAGCAACGGCAGCTGGATCAACAGCGCCAACAGGATCAGCAGCGCCAGCAAAGTCAACAGCGGCAGCAAGAGCAACAACGTCAACAGGATCAGCAACAGCAACAAAAGCAGCAGGTTCAGCAACGGCAGCTAGATCAACAGCGTCAACAGGACCAGCAACGTCAGCAAGGTCAACAGCGCCAGCAAGAGCAACAACGCCAACAGGATCAGCAACAGCAACAAAAACAGCAAGGCCAGCAACGTCCGCTAGATCAACAGCGCCAACAGGACCAGCAACGCCAGCAAGGTTCGCAACGCCCAGATCAGGGGAACCAGGGTGGGTCGCAAGATTGGGGTCGGAAGTTCCCAGGCGATGGTCATGATTAGCATCTCTAATAATTGCAGCGATTTGTATTAAGCAGGATGGCCAGTTCTAACTACTTGGGGAATGGCTGGGGTGTTAGGGTTGGCCATGTTCTTGCTGTTCCCAAAGGTACGGGTGGCAATGCTTGTTAAGTAATTGGCATCTGCGCCATAACCAATGATTTCCGATGCCAGATCCACGTACTGAATTAAGAGATAATGAAAGAAACTTTTTGTATCAGTTACTTGTCTGATAACTGCAGCACGAAGTTAGCCTTACCAAGGCGTTTGATCTCTGTCTTATTCAGTTGTCGCTTCACCCGTCTTGTCGCAAGGTTATTTGCAAACCTATCTAGTAGGAGGCAGCCATGCAACTCACTCATTTACCCCATACTCACCAACCCTTATCGTTTGAGATACTGACCCGCTGGGTTCATCAACACCACGTGCCGACCATAGGCTTGTTCGCGTTTTATGTTTTGCCACTGTCAGCTATCGCGCCGCTGATGCTGTACTACGCGGGGACACATTACGATGTTGTGTTGCTATCGGCGCTGAGTTCAACTCAACTCACAGTTCTCAGTACTATGTTTTTTGTAGCCGAGTTGGCGATGACATTTATTCTGGCTGGCTTTATCCAATGGATGGGCAATGCCACTTTCAGAATTATGCATACCAAATATGAAATGCTGTCCTATCCGACACCCGATGTAGTCAGTGAAGGTGTATTGCTGAAACGGCGCGTAGTTGATTTCCAGGATGCCTATACTTTGGCGGCAATTGGACCCACGCCGCTTTGGTTGGTATCACTGGCCTTGTTCATCCCCAGTTTCGCAGTCGTGGCAACGCTGGGAGTCATCGCGTTAGCTATGTCCTTGTATATCCTCTATGCTGCAACGCCTGCCATCCTCGAGATTGAGGGCAAAGGTGAAGGTGTACTGATGGGTTGGATATTATTAACTATAGGCATGGTAGGCTGGGCGACGATGATGTATTTGACCTTGATGACGTGGGCTTATATCACCAGCGGGACGTTCATGTAACGCTGGTATTGCTAATGAGCTGAATGAACAGCTTGCCGTTTCTGTAACGGCAAGCTGTCAGATCGTTAACCCAGGCACGCTCAGGTATCAGAAAATGCAGCGATATCTCCCGGCTTACGCAGCATCTTGTCTACTTCGCCAGCATGCAATTCTTCCTGATAGATCAGCTCTCTGGCGTATTCCTCCAGCATCACTGACCGATCTTTGGTCAGCTCAAGCAGTTGTTTGTATTCCGCCAGTGCACCGCGCTCGTGCGCCAGCGATTCATGCAGAATGTCGGCGATATTGTGCTTGTGCGTTTCCAGTAGTGGACCTATTGCTAACGAGGGATGTCCACCGAGATGGGTCACCAACTCGCCTGCACGTTGTGCATGAATAAGGCTCTCATCAGCCTGCTCACGTAGCCAGCCGACTATCGGGATACGGCTGTAACCAAAAATCAGCAAGGAATAGTGCGTATAACGCACCACCCCCGCCAACTCGAGTTCTAAAATATTGTTAAGTACGCCAATCACGGCTACCTTGTCCAGCGCATCCGACTGCTTTGCGTGTTTTGCGACTGCTTTGTCTGCTTTCTTCATTCTCGTCTCCTTAATCAAAGTGTAGCGGCTTGATTGCATCAGCTCTGGGTACGCGGCTCGGTCTAATCAGCCTCCATAGCCAGATGATATTTGCCCTGCCGTGCCAGACTGTTCAGGTGTGCGCGTTTGAGCAGCGCCTGCTGCCCCGCCGCTATATTGGCGGCCTCGCCATGCCAGGCCCTGAGCGCAGGCGCCTGTAATGCACGACCATAAGAAAAACTCAGTTGCCACGGCTTTTGCCCGGAACAGGCATTAATGGCGTTGAGATTGGCGGTTGCAGCTTCATCACTTTGTCCGCCGGAAAGAAAGTTGATGCCCGGTACTGCGACAGGTATCGTGCGCCGGAAACAGCGCAAGGTTGCGCTGGCAATGTCTGCTGGCGTTGCCTGTACAGGGCAGTCTGCACCCGGAAGCACCATGTTGGGCTTGAGCAGCATATATTCGAGTGCCACACGATGCCGGTGCAAGGCGTGAAATACCGTCTCCAGTACCGCCTCGGTCACGCTGGCACAGTGCGCTATGTCATGACTGCCATCCATCAGCACTTCCGGCTCCACGATAGGAACGATGTCGAGTTCCTGACAAATAGCTGCGTAACGTGCCAGACTGTCGGCGTTCACTTCTATCGCGCGGCATGAAGGCATGCCATCACCTATGGTAAACACCGCGCGCCATTTAGCGAAACGCGCACCAAGCTGCTTGTATCCAGCCAGCCGTTCGGCCAGCCCATCCAGTCCTAGCGTAAATTTGTCGCCAGGAAAATTTGCCAGTGCCTGCGTGCCCTTGTCCACTTTAATGCCAGGCACAATACCCTGCGCTGCCAATAGCTGTGGAAAAGCAATGCCCGCTGCGCTGCGCTGATTCAGCGTCTCCTCAAACAGTATGATGCCGCTAATATAATTGTTAAGCCCAGGTGCAGTAAACAGCGATTCCCGGTAGCTGCGGCGAGTTTCCTCAGTGGACTGCACACCAACATTTCTCAGGCGTTTTTCCATCGTGCCAGTACTTTCGTCCATGGCAAGTATGCCCTTGGTGGGCACGGTCAATTCGGCTATTGTCTGTTCCATTAATGATATTTGCATCGAAATCCCCTTGGTAAATTAATGCCGACCAGGTTTATCAATCTTTGTTGTTCAGACCACTAACAGATGCTTGTACACTTAGTCTGGATATAGCGGCTGGATGAGTTGAACAGCGACATTCAGAGTTTTAAAGCTAGACCATGAATCAGGGAATGTCAAACCTGATAATGGGGTGATAACAAAGGCGTAAGCTTTTGCGATATTTCAGGCATGTATGGTGGTACATGCCCAAATGAAAAAACTCGCGCTAAGTGGCGCGAGTTTTGGTGGGGTTGCAGACGGAATTAAGCTTTGTCTGCTTTTGCCTGTTCTTCAGCGATTTCCTTGTGGACTTCTGCCATGTCCAGTTCGCGGACTTTGGCGATTAATTCATCCAGACCTGATGCAGGTAACGAGCCGGCTTCTGAATAAATAATCACTTTTTCGCGGAATATCATCAAAGTTGGAATCGAGCGGATCTGGAAGCTGGCTGCGATACCTTGTTCGACTTCGGTGTTTACCTTGGCGAAAACGATGTCAGGGTGCTTTTCAGCCGCGGCTTCAAAGGTTGGCGCAAAAGCACGGCAAGGCCCACACCATGGTGCCCAATAATCAACAATAACGAAGTCGTTGTCGAGGACGGTAGATTCGAAATTCTCTTCGTTTAATTCTAAAACAGCCATGAGATGCTCCTAATAAAAAGTGCCGTTACAATATCACGAGATTTACACGGTGTCACTTTGTGGTGACAGGCATTCTATGCCATTTTCACTGGCTTGCAGCCAATGGCCATCGCGGATGCGCTGCACGCTTACCACTGGCATTACCCAGATCAGGCCGTCGCCTATCTGGCTGGTGCGGCATTCGTCCATGATGACTTTGGTGATGGCGTCTACCATTTCATCGCGGGCGATTACGGACACTAATATCTTGTCGGTAAAATCGGTTAATTCCGCACGCAGGCTGCGGCGATCAGCCGATTCCGGCGCGGTAAAGCCTTCGCCACGAAAAACGGTCACGCCAGGAAAGTGAGAAATATCCCGCAACGCCTCGCGTAATTGCGACAGGCGTTTGGGGCGAATAATGGCACGGATTTCTTTCATTGCATTTTCCTATTCAAAATTAGGCTTCAATTGGCGGCTCATCGAACCATTTATATAGCGAAGGCAACACCACCAACGTTAGCAATGTCGAGGTAATCAGCCCGCCGATGACGAC
>JBBQPT010000004.1:0-94217 GCA_038217005.1 Burkholderiales bacterium | reverse complement strand
GTGCAGGCAGCCGTGACAGCGCTCAATCACCGGCCTCGGAAAACGCTTGGCTTCAGATCGCCTTATGAGGTATTCTTTGGCAAGGAGATGCGCTACACCACATCAGCACAGGCGGTTGCACTTCGAACTTGAATCCGCCTTTCTATTTGATCCAAAGCAATGTGTTGATGCTCCACTGACAAAATCAGGCGTTTAACCCACTTCAAATGATCATGCTGCGCAACCAGCAATGGAAAATCATCCAGCGCCCATTGCGTACCTGCCCACATGGACCATATCGGATCGGCAACATAGGCCGCAGCCCAACCCAATACCCGCGTTGCAGGCATCGGCTTGGCAATGCCATAGCCCTGCGCCAAGTCGCATCCCAGCCGCATCAGCAATACGCCATGTTCGGCTGTTTCCACTCCCTCGGCGATAACCTTACGGTTAAACACCCGCCCCATACCAATAACGGCTTCAACCAGGGCCAGATCGTCCTTATCATCCAATATATCGCGCACAAATGACTGGTCGATTTTAATGGTTTCAGCCGGCAGGCGTTTGAGATATCCGAGTGAGGAATAACCTGTTCCAAAGTCATCTAATGAGAAGCTAACGCCCAATGCCTGACAATCACGTATGAGTTGATTAACCTGATTAATATCACCCAAGGCAACAGATTCTAGAATTTCAATCTCAAGCAAATGCGGCGGCACCTCTGCATAGCGATGCAGGCTGGCCTGCAGATCCCGTAAAAAATTCCCGTACTGAAAATGCAGTGCGGCAATATTAACGCTGACTGTCCACGACTTGCCTGCTTTGTACCAATCAGAAATTTGTTGCAATGCCTGATCTATCACCCATTTGCCAATATCAATAATCAGGTCGGTCTCTTCTACTTGCGGGAGAAAATCCAACGGCGGTATCAAACCGTGATCAGGGTGTTGCCAGCGCAACAATGCCTCCATGCCCACCACCACCCCGGTACGCATATTGACCTTGGGTTGGTAATACAACACCAACTCATTCTCCTGCAGTGCATTTTTTATATTTCTGCGGGTTTGATGGCTGGCGATGATTTGCGTATCCAATGACACATCAAACATCTGGTGCTGATTACGACCACGCTGTTTGGCTTGATACATCGCCTGATCGGCGTGACGCAACAAGGTATCCGCATCCACGTCATCCAACGGATACAACGCGCTGCCGATACTCGCAGAAATTGTGATATATTTTTCATCAATGACGTAAGGTGTCGCCAACACCGTAAGCAAGCGCCCCATAATGACTTGCAACTCATCCACATCACTGACATCCGACAGCAATAATGCAAACTCGTCTCCGCCCAGACGCGCTGCCGTATCATCTCCGCGTATCACTGCATTTAGCCGTTTAGCGACTTCGACTAGCAACATATCACCCACCTCATGCCCATATTTATCATTGACGGGCTTAAACTCATCCAGATCTATTATGCACACCGCTAACAACGATTGCTGACGTTGTGCCCGCGCAATTGCGTGCTTGAAACTGTCTGCAAGCAATACCCGATTAGGGAGCTGGGTGAGGTCATCATGCGCTGCTTGCCAGCGCACGGTATTTTGCAGAAGAAACTTTTCAGTAATATCGTGAAATACCAGCACACAACCTATCAATGTACCATCAGCTAATAAGATAGGTGCAGCTGAATCTTCAATGTTGTATTCCTTACCGTCCCGTGCAATCAGCATGGCATGACTGGTTTGCGCGATAGCCTGACCTTGATGCAATACGACATCTGCCGGGCTGGTTATTTTTTGACGCGTGTCTTCATTGAAGATATTGAAGACTCTGGCTAAATCACTTCCTAACGCCTCATCCAGCGGCCACCCTGTCAAATCGGCTGCAACCTGATTCAGAAAAGTAATCTGCCCTGCGGCATCCGTGGTGATCACCGCATCGCCGATGGAAGCCAATGTGACCTCTGCGCGTTCCTTGGCCAAATAGAGCGCCTGCTCCAATTTGTGTTGATCAGTGACATCCCGCAAAGCCACATGCATCATCAATTCGTCGTTGATAGTAATCGCTGTGATCGCAACATCCGCATCAAACACCATACCATCTGCACGCATCATCAACCATTCAAAATGATGATAACCATGACTCATGGCAAGTGCGCATATTTTCAGTATTTGCGCTTTAGAACTGCTGCCATCAGCCTGATAAGGGGCAGACAATTGATACAAGTCCACGCCCATCAACCGCGATTTATCATCACAGCCAAACAACTGCATAGCAGCCTGATTGCAATTTATGACATAACCACGATGAAGTATCAGTGCGGTGTCAGTGGATTTTTCAAACAAAGTCTCAAAATATTGCTCTTGACTTTGCAAGGCGGCAGCCTGCTCCTGATAGGCCAGATATTGCGCTTGAATAAGCTGCGGCAGCAGGCGCTTTTCTATCAGCCGTGTCACTTGCCGGCTCAATGCCATCAACGCATCACGCTGCTGCGCAGTGAGCAAGCGCGGGACAGTATCAATCACGCACAAAGTGCCCAACACATAGCCGTCAGCAGTAACCAAAGGCGCACCTGCGTAAAAACATATATTGGGGTTATTGTATACCAGGGGGTTATCAGCAAAACGCGAGTCTTCTAGTGCGTTCGGGACTTCGAACAAAGATTCGGGTTGATTAATCGCATGTCCGCAAAATGAGATAGTACGACGGGTTTCCCGTATGGAAAAACCCACCCTACTTTTGAACCATTGCCTGTCCTGGTCTATAAGTGAAATCAGGGCTGTCGGTGTAGCGCAAATGATGGATGCAAGCAAAGTCAGGTCATCAAACTCCGCCTCAGGAGGCGTGTCGAGCACATCATAACCCTGCAATGCAGCCAAGCGCTGAGATTCATTATCGGGAATTGTTGGTGTCCGCATCGTCTATTGATCTCTATTACTTCATTTTTTATGTAACCGTTATTTCCCTAATCATACACACTATCCCTACCAGACTACAGCGCTATGCCATCTGGAAAATATTGTTTATGCACTCCACATTAAACCACTGGCGGTATCGCCTGCATAATCACTTCGGCGATTTCCACCAGTCTGCGATTTTCTGCCATCGCTGTACGGCGCATAGCGTGATAGGCATCTGTTTCGCTCATATCCTGATCTGCCATTAAACGCTGTTTGGCAGCCGCAATTAAGTCACGCTCTTGCTGCGAACGATTCGCCTTATTTGCCGCATCAACCAAAGCCTGGTGCTCCTCAAAGCGTATTCGTGCCACTTCCAGTATCGGCTGCAGGCGAGCAGAGTCCAAACCATCGACGATATAAGCTGACACCCCCGCTTTCAATGCTGCGCGGATGGATTCACTCGCCTGGTCTTCAGTAAACATCACCACCGGACGGGGGCAATCTCGCGTAGCGACACACAAATGCTCCAGCATGTCACGATCAGGTGAATCCGCACCGATGATAATCACATCGGGCGCGCACTTGGCAACTGCGTCAGGCAAGGCAAATGCAGACTCAACCCGATCTGCAACCTGATACCCCTGACTGCGAAAAGCCTGCACTAACTGCTGACCACGTCGCGCATCGTCATCTACTATCATCACTGTTAACATCGTTACTCCTTAATGCCCTGCACCACCCAATCGGCGATACGCTGCAACAACGTCTCACTCTCACCCAGCACAGGCAAAACCGACAATTGTACATGTGGATACTGTACCTTCAAATCCGCCATAAGCGCAGGGAAATCTTCGCGCATATGCGCACCCACGCCCAAAAACATGGGCGCAATATCAATCTGCGTTATACCCTGCGCTGCCATCGCCGCAACCGCATCAGGCAAGCTCGGTGACATCAGTTCCAGATAAGCCAACGCCACTTGCCGCTGTGGCTGTTGCTCACTCAATATCGTTTGCAAGCGCTGAAATGGCTGCGCCCAGCGCGAATCACGCGCACCGTGCGCAAACAGAATAAGCCCGGTCATGGTTTAGTGCCTGCCGACAACAATGCCTCAGCACGTGCGCCCAAATAAACGTACAGACCCAACCCAACCAGCAAACCCACGGCAGCAAACATCATCCATACCGCCTCGACCATTTCATGCGTCATGCCTAAAGCCGATTTGAACATCAGCAACAAAGCTTCTATCGACACTGCGATCAATATCGCCGCGATAAAACGCGTAATCGTTCGTCGCGTTGAACTATGGCGAAATATATCCTTGTGCATCAGCACCTCTTCTTCCAGTATGGTTTTGCCCAAATCGAAAATCGCCAGAGCCAAGGTCAGAAAAATAATCACCCCAAACGGTTTAAGGTGTAATTCAGCAACATTATCACCGACATTACGCAGCGCCATTAATTCATCAAACGCCGCATACAACAACACCCCGGTAACTGCAGCCAGACCCAGGACAATCACAATATACACAGCCTGAAAAACAGGTAAAAAGCGTCGCCGCGCATGGTCCCCCATCATGAACTCGATCGCACCGGTCAAATCGATATCCAGCACCACATAGCAAACCTCACCTGTATCTGGATGGACCAGAGGCAGTATCGCCGAGACGCACAGCGTATTGCTGGCGCTGGAAAGGTAGGGCGCGGTCACGTTCACACCTTGCCGGCCCTGCGCCAGCACATAATAGGGCCGCATGCTGCGATCACGACCTAGCCCGCTGTTACCCATCCTGACCGCATGACCCGCGGCGACATTATGCGTGATTTGCTTGCCATGTGCATCCAGCACATACAACAACTCGGCAAATGGATAATGCGTCACCACACAGTTCATCGCCCTGTGCCGCGCATCGTCGGTCAGCAGCAATTGCGTGTCGCCCATCCCCGTGAGGATAGATGATAGCAATTCGCCCAACGCATCATGGTATTGATGATAGCGCTCGACGACGGCAAGATAACTCATGCTGCTCATATTATTTCCCTTAACAAGCCGGAGCGCCTGTCAAACTCAGCCACACCATGCCTGCATCGTCCGTTTTGGTTTGCAAGCAGGGTGTATGACCTTCATCGGGCGCATCAGCATTGCCAGTTTCCAGACCGATTTTCCAGCCATGCAACGGACAGGTCACGGTCTTACCCGCCACGATACCTTGCGACAGCGGGCCGCCTTTATGTGGGCACTTATCATGCAAGGCAAACACTGCATCGCCATTAGTACGAAATACGGCAATATCACCCTGCGCAGTCTGCACCACACGCGCACCGAGATGGGGGATGTCAGTCACGTTACAAATTTTTGTCCATTCAGTCATCATTATTCTCTATTCTTATCAGGCAGTTAGCATTTCAAATTCGTGTTTACCCACACCGCCCTCAGTACGATCCAGCCAGGGATCAGTTTCATTTTGCACTGAGAACAACATGCGCTCATACAAAGCCTTACGCCCTGCTTCATCTTCCAGCACGCGCTGCTTGATATAATCCATGCCTACGCGCGCCAGATAATGCACGGTGCGTTCCAGGTAGAAACCCTCCTCGCGATACAGTTGCAGGAATGCGGCTGAGTATTCCATGACTTCAACATCGGTTTTCAGCTTCACAAAGAAGTGCGCGACTTCAGTTTTAATCCCGCCATTACCGCCGATATAGATTTCCCAACCTGAGTCCACACCGATAATGCCTACGTCTTTAATCGCTGCTTCAGCGCAGTTACGTGGACAACCCGACACAGCAAATTTGACTTTGTGCGGCGCCCACATTTTCCACAAGGCTTTTTCTATATCCACCCCCAGTTTGGTCGAATCTTGCGTGCCAAAACGGCACCACTCGCTCCCCACGCAGGTTTTCACCGTGCGCAATGCCTTACCGTAAGCCAAACCAGACGGCATGCCCAAATCCTGCCAAACGCCCGGCAAATCGGCTTTTTTCACGCCGAGCAAATCAATACGCTGCCCGCCCGTGACTTTCACTGTGGGTATCGCATATTTATCTGCGACATCGGCAATCCGACGCAACTCATCAGGCGTGGTTTGCCCGCCAAACATACGCGGTATAACCGAGTAAGTACCATCTTTCTGGATATTGGCGTGGGCACGCTCATTGATGAATCGTGATTGCGGATCATCTTTTGCCTCACCCGGCCAGGATGAAATCAGATAGTAATTCAATGCCGGACGGCAACTGGCACAGCCGTTCGGTGTGCGCCATGCCATGGTGGACATCACTTCAGGAATGCTCAATATCTTTTGCTCGCGTATCGCAGCACGCACTTCAGCGTGGGTGTGATCGGTACAACCGCACATGGATTTATTTTTTGGCGCTTCGGAGTAATCTCCACCCAGCACGGTAGCCAGCAATTGCTCAACCAACCCGGTACATGAGCCACAAGATGACGAAGCTTTAGTGTGTTTACGCACGTCTTCCAGTGTGAATAAGCCTTTTTCCTTAATCGCCTTGACTACCGTGCCTTTGCACACGCCGTTACAACCGCAGATTTCCATTTCATCAGTCATCGCTGCGGCACGGTTTTGCCCTTGGTGACCCAAATCGCCGACGTGACTTTGACCGAACATCAAATGGTCACGTATGTCCGACACATCGCGCCCTTCGCGCAGCAGCTGGAAATACCAGGCTCCATCGACGGTATCACCATACATCACCGCACCGGCGATTTTGTTGTCCTTGATCACGATTTTTTTATACACGCCGCCCACAGGGTCGGACAGCAAAATTTCTTCGTAATTATCACCCCCGGTAAAATCACCTGCCGAGAACAAATCTATCCCTGTAACCTTCAGCTTGGTTGAGGTAACTGAACCGACATAGCGCGCAATACCAAATTCAGCCAGATGATTGGCTGCGACTTTTGCCATTTCAAACAAGGGCGCAACCAGACCATACGCAATGCCACGGTGATTCACACATTCACCTATCGCATAGATGCGCGGATCATAGGTTTGCATGGTGTCATTGACAACGATACCGCGATTGCAATGGATACCGGCTGACTCGGCCAATGCGGTATTCGGGCGGATACCGACTGCCATGACCACAATATCAGCGGGGATGACATCACCATCCTTGAATTTTACTGCACACACCCGCCCTGATTCGCCCTGAATCAGTTCCGCAGTATGTTTTTGCAACAGAAATTTCAGCCCTTTGTCTTCCAGACTTTTTTGCAGCAATTTAGCCGAAGGCTTGTCCAGTTGCCGCTCCATCAACCATTCATTGATGTGCACCACCGTGACATCCATCCCGCGCAGCTTCAAGCCATTTGCAGCTTCAAGCCCCAACAGACCACCACCGATAACCACCGCATGCTTATACACTTTTGCCGCATCTATCATCGCATCAGTATCAGCAATATCACGGTAGCCGATCACTCCTGGCAAATCCTTACCCGGCACAGGCAAAATAAACGGATTAGAACCCGTCGCCATAATCAATCGGTCATAGTCAACCACCATGCCATCACTGGCGGTCACGGTACGTTTAAGCCGGTCTATGCTCACTATTTTTTTATTGAGATGCAGCGTAATACCATTATCGCTGTACCAGTCCACATCATTCAGCATGATGTCCTGGATAGTTTGTTCACCTGCCAATACAGGCGAAAGCAGAATACGATTGTAGTTGGCATGGGGCTCTGCACCAAATACGGTGATGTCGTACATATCAGGTGCCAACTTGAGCAATTCCTCCAGGGTGCGCACCCCAGCCATGCCATTGCCCACCATTACCAATTTCATTTTTTTCATTACGGATACTCCTTATGATTGCGGATAGATCACTATCAACTAGTAATTAACACCACAGTATCAAGGAGCCGCGCCGTTGCAGCTTACTTGTGCTGATGAGATAAATTCCCTACTACTGCTTATGCTGCTTGCGCCATCCATGCAGTCTGCGCTGCAATGTCAGCCAATTTCACTACTTCACCTAATACAATAATCGCTGGACTGCCCAGATCGGCCGCCAGCATTGCTGCATGCAATGTTTGCAATGTAGCTTGAACCTGACGCTGACTGGCCAATGTACCGCTCTGGATCGCGAGTGCAGGCATATCGGCACACATCCCGCCAGCCAGTAATTCAGGCACAATGTCCGGCAAATTTTTCACACCCATATAAATCACCAGCGTGGTTTTACCTGCTGCCAGTGCCTGCCAGTTGACGCTATTACCATCGCGACTATGCCCCGTCACAAAGGTCACGCCAGGCGCGCTATCACGATGTGTTACTGGCACGCCCAGGCTCGCTGGCGCCGCGATACCCGCAGTAATGCCGCTGATCACTTCGACAGCTATCCCCGCCGCACGTAGCGCCTCAATTTCCTCACCACCGCGCCCGAACATAAACGGGTCACCCCCTTTGAGCCGCGCCACCATCAGACCGGCCCGTGCTTCGGCGATCATTTGTTTTTGGATGTAAGCTTGTGGCGTTGATTTGCAGCCGCCACGTTTGCCCACATAAACTACGCGTGCATCCTGTCGTGTATGCGCCAGCAGCACCGGATTCACCAAGTCATCCACCAGTACCACATCAGCCGTTTGCAATATGCGTACCGCCTTGAGCGTGATCAATTCGGGGTCACCCGGCCCTGCACCGATTAAATAGACTTTGCCGTTCATGCTGCTCTCCTTACGCCATGGTCAGGCTGTTGGTTTCCATTGCGACTATTGCTTTCGCCTGGTTCATATCACTGGTGTAACCCGTGCCGTATAAACAACACGCCAGTTGATTAATGATCGCCAGCGGTATCGGCTGCCGCCCCGCCATTGCATCTTGTATCCATGCCGCTGTAGTCACCGCATCGATAGAATTGGGCAAATGCGGTACCGTTTTCAGCGGCCCAGCTTCGGCTTCAAACAGTAATTTCGACCGCCCATCATCGCAATACAACAAATCCGGACGGCGCTTGGGATTGGCAAACGCCTCACCCTCGGTGCCGCGCAACAACAAGGCACGTAATCCTGTAGTCTCAAAAAACGCCTGCATTTTGATTAAATAATCCGGGTGTGACACGCTCACCAGTCGTAAGCTATCCACACCAAACGGGCTCATCATCTTTGCCAGGCTATGTGCGCTGTTGCGCACGCCCAGACGATTACGTAGCGCCAGCAAATTTGCCAAGCCTGGCGATAACACTGCCGTCGGCACAAATGCGATATTGTCGTTGGCTAACGCTGTATTCGCCTGCCCCAGACTCGCGCTAGGCAATATGCCCAGTTCTCGCAAAATATAAGCTGTGGTTGTCCGTCCCTGACTTTCCAGCGTGCCATGTATCAATACAGGAATGTCAAATTTCACTAACAACAGAGCCAGCAATGGCACTAAATTGGCCTGATGACGCGCACCGTTATAACTCGGAATAACAATAGGTCTGACACCTGCAGCTGGCGCATCCAGCGTATATAAACGGGATTCCAACGCCTGATAGAAACCCAGCAACTCTTCCTCGGATTCACCCTTCATACGCAAAGCAATCAGGATCGCACCCAGTTCCATTTCAGGCACACCGCCATCCAGCATGGCACCATACAACTGTACCGCTTCGTCAACGGTCAAATTACGTGCGCCATGTACGCCGCGTGCTATTTCTTTCAATATGGCGGCGTAACTCATGCTGCCCCCTGCTTGCCTAGCAGAACCATACGTTTCAGTTCCGGCACACAGGACCCGCACTCGGTACCGCACTTCAATTCAGCTTGCAACATTGCCAAATCCGCTCCTGCCGCGATCGCAGCAACGATTTGAGTTTCTGAAATATTCAGGCAATTACACACGATACGTCCTCGACTACTGCTACCTTGCGGTGGTGTGGACAGTGGCGCCAAAACCCAGTTACGCAACGGTGCGATTTCCGCGCCTTCTGCCATCATTTCCTTGAGCCAGTCACGCGCTGCAATTTCACCTGTCAAGCGCACACCGACCACCCGCCCATCTTCCACCAATACCCGTTTGGAGACGCCACGCTTGGCATCGTCATAACGCATGATGCTGGTTTCGTCCTGCATATCCAGCAAGGCATCTATCTTATTCATCAGCTCCACTGGCAACGGTGACGCATTGGCAATGCGCAACACCAACACCGGATTTTGCCGTCCATACAAACCGCAACTGGCATAACCAAATTGATTCAGTAATGGTTGTATACGCAACATCCGTGCCACTGCGTTATCACGACGCATCACCGCCATGTGCCAAGGTAAGGGCATTTTTTCCACTTGCACTGCGGCGTGTTTTAATTCGGGTTGCCTGGAGACCGGATCGCGCTGATCCATAGTGAGCGCATTCACCCCCATCCCGCTCATGTATCGGCTTCCCCAGTGCATAGGCATGTACACTTGCCCGATGCGCATGTCGTCACTCATTTCTACCGGAACCAGCAGCTCACCACGACGACTCTTGACGCGCACCAAGTCGCCTGTAGCCAGGCTGCGCCTGGCCATATCATCGCCATGCATAGACAATACGGGGGATTCGACGTGACTAAACAGCCGCGCCACCATTCCGGTACGACTCATGCCATGCCATTGATCACGCAACCGCCCTGTATTCAAGTGCAGCGGATAGCGCGCATCGATAACTTCAGCGGTAGGCAAATAGCGCACGTTGGCAAACTTGGCGCGACCGTCTGCTGTGGGGTAAATACCATCCGCATATAGCCGTGCCTTACCCACTGTTGCGCCCTCCGGGAACGGCCATTGCTGCGGCCCTTGTGCATCCAACAATGCATAAGACAGCCCGGCAATATCCAGATCCCGCCCGCGGGTTGATTCTCTATGCTCATTGAACACCGCTTCAACGTCAGCATAGGGGAACAAATCTGCAGTAGATTTACCCAAACGCGCTCCCAAACGGTGCGCAAAATCAGTCGCAATCTCCCAATCAGGGCGGCATTCGCCTGGCGCAGGAATAGCCGCGTGCAAATGGGTGATACGACGCTCAGAATTAGTCACTGTGCATTCTTTTTCACCCCAAGCCGCCGCTGGCAATAACAAATCGGCATACGCCGCTGTCTCGGTATAGGCGTTAACTTCTTGCACCACGACAAACTCGGCTTTTTCCAGAGCGGCTCGAACCATGGCTTGATTCGGCAATGACTGTGCTGGGTTGGTGCAAATTATCCACAAGGCTTTAATCTCGCCCGCAGCCGCAGCTTCAAACATTTCCATGGCGGTTTTACCAGGGGTAGCTGGCACTGCATCGACACCCCATAACTTCGCCACTTCAGCTCTGTGTTCAGGATTTGCCAGATCGCGATGTGCAGACAACAGGTTGGCCATACCGCCCACCTCACGTCCACCCATCGCGTTGGGCTGACCCGTTAACGAAAATGGCCCGGCACCTTCGCGTCCGATTTGTCCTGTAGCCAAATGCAAATTGATGAGTGCCGCATTCTTATCGGTGCCGTGACTGGATTGATTCAGCCCCTGGCAATACAGGGAAAGTGCCGCAGACGATTTTCCAAACCAGCGCGCAGCGGTAATGATGTCAGCCGCAGGTACACCGCAGAGTGCAGCGACCGTTTCTGGCGAATATTCCCGCACCGTGGCGCGCAATGCTTCAAAACCCTGGGTATGCGCCGCGATATAGGCAGGGTCTATCATGTCTTCCCACAGCATGACATGCAGCATGGCGTTAAATAACGCCACATCCGTGCCTGGCAAAATTGGCAGGTGTAAATCCGCTTCACGCGAGGTATCGGTGCGCCGCGGGTCGATAACTATGACTTTTAAATCAGGATTGGCTTTGCGTGCATCTTCGATACGACGATAAACTATAGGATGTGCAAATGCAGTATTAGAACCAGCAATCAGCAAACACTGAGTGAGCGCAATATCATCATAACAAGCAGGTGGTGCATCGGCACCCAATGTGGCTTTATAGCCGGTGACTGCGCTGGACATACACAAGCGGGAATTGGTATCAATATTGTTAGTGCCAATCAGCCCCTTGGCTAGTTTATTGAACACATAATAATCTTCAGTCGAAAGCTGGCCTGATATATAGATGCCGACAGCATCTGCGCCATGCGTTTGAATAATGTCGGCGAATTTATCTGCCGCGTGATCAAGCGCAGCATCCCAAGACGTGCGTGCACGCTCAACATCCCGAGTGCCGCGCAGTTCCGGATAGAGTGCGCGCGCTGCACCCAGTTGCTCGGCCGCCAAATGCAAAGTAGAGCCCTTGGTGCATAGCCGTCCAAAATTAGCAGGATGGTCAGGATTGCCACGCACACCGGTAATATGTTCGCCATCTGTGGCAATCAATACGCCACAGCCCACTCCACAATATGGGCAGGCTGAAGCAATTTGAGCGGTTGTAGACTTAGTATTCATAAACAACACTAAGCAATCTACATGCCAAAAAAAATAATTATTTAAATATCATGAAGTTAGAAAATTACAGCCCTACTTTCATCCTGACATCATCACCATCGCGCACTTGATCAGTGCGCCATCCAAAATTTACGCACCGTACTGAGCCGCATGCTTGTTTACTGCGCTGACATTACCCCAGCGCGCCATATCTTCAACCGCAACACCAACCCACCAGAGCGACCCCACGCTGTCAAAATCCATACCACCCACAATACGCTGACCAGCTGCTAACATTATGTTTCTAGAATAATCATCAGCATCACTCAAGCACCGGAATACATGCCAAGAGACTACATGACTCCCACATTCATGGATAGGCATGCTATTTAGTTGGGATAAAAACTGGGTATTCATGACGTCATCCTCCACCATTAAGAAACACTTAAGTATAGCCAATGCTGAATAATTTGCCACAACACAATACGTGTAAATTACAGGCTTGCAATACCATTAAAAATCAGTGCATTACGCGCAAATTGAAATAAAAAAGCCAGCATTTAAGCTGGCTTTTTTATTTCAATACTAAGCGCTGAAATGTCGCGCAATCACTCTACTAATTAATAATTAGCGTCTCTATCATAACGGTCATCACGCTGGTTATTTGCCAGCACGACATTTACACTCACATTGACGTACCTGCCCGGATCTTGCGGCATGACTGCATTCAACGTACGCCCTTGATAACGATAGACCACATTATAGCCAGTAACTACCTGACGATAATTATCGTGATTAGTGCAGCGTTCCACCTGACGAGGCTGATTGTATCCAGGTTGACTATTCCCCATCTTGTCACCCACCATTGCACCTGTTACCGCACCCACCGCTGTAGCCGCAGTACGCCCGTTGCCGCCACCCACGGTATTGCCCAACAAACCACCGACTAAACCACCCAGTATCGCCCCACCATAACTATGGTCAGCACTACTGGCGTTATCATTTCCACCCACTGTTTCAGTCCAGCATTCACGGCGTGGCTCGTTCACTTGCTGATAGATGGGTGTACTGGAAACCACTTGCGCCCTATCATTAAAGCTGGCTTGATTATCCGCCCATGCAAGGTTAGTTACGGTACCAAGCAACAAAGTCATTAACACTAGCTTATTCATTTGATTCTCCGATTCATGAAGACAGATTACGATGTAGATTAATTACGCCCGCGCCGCCCACCATTACCATGCTGATCCATTTGTTGCTGGCGACGTTCGAAACCATAACCAAACCCCTCATTACGCTCAGGCGCAACATCATTGCGTGGACGTTGTTGCTGTTCATCACGAACCACATTCTGATCATCACGCCCTGAATAAACATCATTTGCCCGAAAATCACGTGTGCGGCCAGGCCCCGCCCATACAGGCATGGCACATATTACGCACATCATTCCGACAATTAATTTTGAGTTAGTCATGGTCTACCTTTCTACTTGAGCACAAAACATTGCACCCACGCATGCATCATAAATCCGAGAAGTTATTAAAGCATTTCCAAAATCAATAAAACTGTAACAACATGTTACTCGGCAGCTAACCAATGTCCCGATTTTCCGCCCAGTTTTTCATGCAAGTGGATGGCCTCCATTTGCATACCTCTGTCCACGGCTTTGCACATATCATAAATGGTCAGCAAGCCCACATTCAATGCGGTCAGCGCTTCCATTTCCACACCGGTTTTACCGACTGTCTCCACGCTCACCTCAGCTTCGACAGCAGATAAAGCCTCGTTGATGAAAAAATCCACATTGACCCGCGTCAATGCCAGTGGATGGCACAAGGGAATTAAATCGGCAGTGCGTTTTGATGCCTGTATCGCGGCAATGCGTGCCACACCCAATACATCCCCTTTTTTTGCTGAACCTTGTTGTATCATAAGCAAAGTAGCAGGTTGCATCACAATACGACCACGGGCAACCGCAATACGCTTAGTTTCAGCTTTATCAGCGACATCCACCATTTGTGCACGACCTTGTTGATCGAAATGGGTAAAAGCTTGCATTTTAAGGAACTCCAAAATAATCACACATATCAAACGCGCATGAAACTGATTACATTCATACTCATAACATCCTTGTTCGGGCAAGCTGTCGGTGCAAGTGAATTACCTGACTTGGGCGACGTCTCCCAAAGCAGCTTCTCTGCCAGCGATGAGGCCCATGTAGGTAACGAGATTATGCGCGAGATTCGCGCTGATCCGCAATTTTACGACGACCCGGAACTCACCGACTACCTCAATAACCTGGGCTTTCGCTTAGTCGCCGCCAGCACCGAACCACAACGCTCGTTTCAGTTTTTCGTACTTAAAGATAACACACTCAACGCTTTTGCCTTACCGGGTGGGTATATCGGTGTACACACGGGACTGATTGAAGCCGCACAAAATGAATCCGAACTCGCGGGGGTACTAGGACACGAAATCGCTCACGTCACCCAACATCATTTGGCACGCATGATAGACAGCCAAAGCAAAGGCATTTTGCCGTCTTTAGCCGCATTAGCAATTGCTATTTTAGCAGCTAAATCAAATCCGCAAATTGCAGGCGGTGCCATTGTCGCAGCACAGGCTACGGCCATTCAGAAACAACTCAATTTCAGCCGTGACAATGAACGGGAAGCAGACCGTATCGGCATCCAGACCATGACCAACGCAGGTTTTGACCCCCATGCCATGGCAAGTTTTTTTGAACGTTTGCAAAAATATGGGCGCATCTACGACAACAATGCACCCGCGTACTTGCGCACTCACCCCCTCACCACCGAACGCATTGCAGATATGCAAAACCGCGCAGCAGGTTTTACCAACAAAACCTTTGCGGACAGCCTGGCATTTCAGCTGGTACGAACCAAATTGCACGTACTCAATCTCCGTCCCGACTTGGCAGTGGCTGAATATCAGGGCGCAATCAAGGATCATCGTTACGCTAATTTAGCACCTATACTCTATGGATTGAGTCTCGCCCAGTTACAAAACCGCCAGTATGATGCGGCTGAAGCCACCTATCAACAACTTAAACAAACAAAATCTTCCAGCCCCATTATCGATTTACTCGGCGCTGACATCAAACAAAAAGCCGGCGACATCAACACTGCATTACAACGTTATCGCCAGGCACGCACACGCTATCCCAATTATCGCCCACTCGTCTACAGCTACACAGATGCCCTCATCAATGCGGGGCTAACTAATGATGTTGCAAAATTACTGACTGACTTAATCCGCATTTATCCCGATGATGCAAAACTTTACGAACTGCAAGCTCATGTATATGCACAACAAGGTAAAGATTTTCTACGGCATTATGCGCAAGCCGAATTTTATGCCAAATCGGGGAATCTTACTGCCGCAATAGAGCAGTTACAAATCGCGCTTAAAACCAAAGATGGTGATTTTTATCAGACTGCGATTGCAGATGCACGGTTAAAACAGTTGATTACTCAAAACAAAACACTGCAGGCAGAGAAGAAATAGTACATTTCAGCTCAGTACGGCTTAGTACAAATATACTCAAAACCAAGTTTTTACGTAAAAACTCGCTTTGCCCTATTGGATTCAAGATTTTTTTGCACTATCCTTACAGAATCCCAAAAGGATAGAGGCACATAAAGCAAGATTTCGCTAGTGTTTGCTAGCACTCATAAGTCAGGAGGATGACATGCGTTCACACGCAACTTTATCAAAACTAGTCGTCGGTTTAATAGGCGCACTGGGCTTAGTCAGCATCGCTTCGGCAGCTGATGCGGCCAAACCCGAAATGACCGGAAAACAAATTGCTTATGATCGCTCGATGGGTAACTGCCTGGCATGCCATGCCATGCCTACCCAGGCAGATGCGGATTCACCAGGCACAATAGGACCACCTTTAATTGCGATGTCAGCACGCTACCCAGATAAAGCCAAGCTGCGCGCGCAAATTTGGAATTCTATGGGCTCAAATACAAACACGGTTATGCCACCGTTTGGCAAAAACAAAATTCTGACCGAAGCTGAAATCGATAAAGTCACTGATTTCGTTTACGGGCTGTAATTCACACAGGAGAAATGCATGAACATGTTACGTCGTAATATTTTAAAAGGCGCTAGCGCTGCTAGCACACTGGCTATTGCAGCCGGTTTATTCGGTACAGGCAATGCTTTTGCCGCATACAACAGTGCTGCATTCAGTGCAAAATCAGTTGCTGATGCATTAAAAGGTATGGGCGCGAGCGCACCAACAGAAAGCAAAGATATTGCAATCAAGGCACCTGAAATTGCTGAAAATGGCGCAGTAGTTCCTGTTGAAGTTACCAGCAAAATCGCTGGCACAACCAGCATTGCAATTTTGGCCGAAAAAAATCCTAACCCATTAGTTGCCAGCTTTAAACTGGAAAATGGCGCTGAGCCTTACATTTCCGTCCGCATCAAAATGGGCCAAACTGCCATGATACGTGCAGTCGTTACTGCAGGTGGAAAAACCTATACAGCAGCTAAAGAAGTTAAAGTAACCATCGGTGGTTGTGGCGGTTAATCTCCGTATTTAACCCAACACATTACTCATTTACTAAAGGAATTACCATGGCAGAACCAATGAAAATCCGCGCCACTATGGCAGGTGATATTGCTGATATTAAAGTATTAATGAACCACCCTATGGAAACTGGGCAGCGTAAAGATGCAAAGACAGGTCAGTTGATTCCTGCGCATTTCATCTCAGAAGTGACTGCGACCCTTAACGGCAAAACCGTGATGGAAGCTGAATGGAGCGGCGCTATTTCCAAAAATCCTTACTTGGGCTTTAAGGTAAAGGGTGCAAAAGCAGGTGATAAAGTCACCGTAGCCTGGAAAGACAACACTGGCGCCACCAATAGTGCCGACGCAACAGTTAGCTAAAAAATTGGCGCTAAGACAACTTGACACCAATAAAAGTCGACGCTAATTAAAATCAGGTGTGTCGTGTTCATCTCGACACACCCAAACATTCCAAGGAGGACAGCATGAAGAAAACGCTGCTAGCATTAGTCGCAACCAGCCTGACGTTGGGGGCAGTCGCCGCGTATGCAACCCCAGAACAAGACAGACAAAACCTTGTTAAACATTACACCAGCAAATATCCAGACATTAAACTGAATCAATATGTTTACGGTGCACTCGCATTCGATAAAGATTCAATGGCGCAATACGATAGCATTATGGATTTCCCTCCATTTAGCTCTGTCGTCGAGCAAGGTCAAAAAATGTGGGAAACCCCATTCAAAAATGGTAAGACCTATGCCAGCTGCTTTCCTAACGGCGGCAAAAACGTAGCGGGTAACTACCCTTACTTTGACGACAAAGCCAACAAAGTGATTACGTTTGAAATGGCCATCAATGAATGCCGCACTACCAATGGCGAAGAAGCTTATATACAAGATGATGCTGGTACTATGGGGAAACTCACCTCCTACGCCCGCACTTTGTCTGATGGCATGAAAATGAATGTCAAAGTCAACGGTCCGGCAGCGCAAGCGGCTTATGAAGCAGGTAAACATCATTTCTATACCCGACGTGGTCAATTCGGCTTCTCATGCGCTAGCTGCCACGTTGACAATGCGGGTAACCGCATTCGTTCTGAAGTGCTCTCACCAGCCATAGGTCAAGCTACACACTGGCCAGTATTCCGCGGTGGCGACAACCTGGTAAGCCTGCAAGTGCGCTATGTAGGGTGCAATAAACTAGTTCGCGCAGAACCTTTTAAAGTAGGTAGCGAAGAATATAACAACTTGGAATACTTCCATTCCTACATAAGCAATGGTTTGCCAATGAAAGCATCAGTGTTCCGTAAGTAAACTGCCATAAGCAGGTAAACACTAGCGCGCGGCGAGGCAATCCCTCGCCGTTTTTTATACCCGTTCAACATGGGTTATTCATACCATTTACATATTTTGGCAAGCGTCTAGAATTCGCAGATATGGAACCTTTGCTCAAAAAACGCAATAAAAAATTTGTACAAGGGCCTGAACATAACAAGTCTCTATATTGGAGTAATTTAGCATGATGAATCGCCGTGAATTTTTACAGTTACTTGCCGTTGCTGCTGCTTCTGGCATGGCTATCGATAGCAAACAAGCCTTAGCTGGCAATGCCCCCAACGAATTTTACAACCTCCCCACTTTCGGCAATGTTTCACTGATGCACATGACGGATTGCCATGCGCAATTATTACCAATCTATTTCCGCGAACCCAATGTCAATATCGGTATAGGTAGCGCACTGGGCCAACCTCCGCATTTGGTCGGTGAGTATTTGTTAAAGCATTACGGCATACGCCCTGGCACTCGCGAAGCTTATGCATTTACTTATCTGGACTTCCAGGCTGCCGCACGCACTTATGGCAAAGTTGGTGGTTTCGCTCACCTTAAGACCTTGGTAGATCAAATCCGTGCTTCACGACCAGGCTCATTATTGCTTGATGGCGGCGATACCTGGCAAGGCTCAGCGACTTCATTGTGGACTAACGCGCAAGACATGGTGGACGCTTGCAAATTGTTAGGCGTAAACGTAATGACAGGCCACTGGGAGTTCACTTATGGCGCGGAACGCGTTAAGCATATCGTGGATAATGACTTCAAAAACCACATCGACTTTGTCGCCCAAAATGTGACCACTAATGATTTTGGTGATCAAGTATTTAAACCTTACGTGATGAAAGTCATGAATGGCGTACAAGTGGCGATTATCGGCCAATCCTTCCCTTATACCCCTGTTGCCAATCCGCGTTACATGGTCGCCGACTGGACTTTCGGTATACAAGACGAAAACATGCAGAAAATCGTCGACGAAACCCGCGCTAAAGGCGCACAAGTAGTCGTTGTGCTGTCGCACAATGGTATGGACGTAGACATCAAGATGGCCTCCCGCGTCACCGGCATTGATGCTATTTTTGGCGGTCACACCCATGATGGCGTACCACAACCTTACCAAGTTAAAAATGCCAAAGGCATCACACTGGTTACTAACGCGGGTTCTAACGGCAAATTCCTCGGCGTGATGGACTTTGACGTGCGCGGTAGCAAAATAGTGGGCTGGAAGTATCGCCTACTTCCCGTTTTCTCCAACCTCATCGCGCCTGATGCAAAAATGGCCAAATTCATCGATGATGTACGCGCACCTTTTGCCGCCAAACTCAATGAGAAATTAGCAGTCACGGAAGACATGTTGTACCGTCGTGGCAATTTTAACGGCACATTTGACCAGCTGATCCTTGATGCGCTTATGACCGTTAAAGGGGCTGATGCAGCATTCTCCCCTGGTTTCCGTTGGGGCACGAGCTTGCTATCTGGTGATGTTATCACCATGGACAAGCTGATGGACCAGACTGCAATTACCTATCCGTCTTCCACCCTGAACGAAATGACTGGCGCCACAATCAAAAGCATCATGGAAGATGTTTGCGACAACTTATTCAACAGCGATCCATACTACCAGCAAGGTGGCGATATGGTGAGGGTAGGCGGCATACAATATACCGTCCATCCCAACAACACCATAGGCAACCGTATCAGCAACATGACGCTTAAGGGTAAACCTATAGATGCGAGTCGAAAATATAAAGTGGCTGGCTGGGCACCTGTTGGTGAAGGCGTCACAGGCACGCCAATCTGGGATGTGGTTGCGACTTATTTACGCGACATCAAAGTTGTCACTCCACGCAAGCTGAATACTCCAAAAATCGTTGGCATAGGCAACAATACTGGTTACGTCGCTTAACTAGGCCGATATTCCCGCAAATCCAAGAGCCGCCATAGCGCGGCTCTTTTTTTGTGGTGAATTTATTACGTTTCCACGCTAAAATGAGGCTTATTCTATTTACCTAGCCGCTCATCATGAAAAGTAGTGAAATTCGCCAACGCTTTCTCGATTTCTTTGCCCGTCACGGGCATACCCCAGTCGCATCTAGCCAACTTATTCCTGGCAACGACCCCACGCTACTCTTTACCAATGCTGGCATGGTGCAATTCAAGGATGTCTTCCTTGGTCGTGAACACCGCCCATATGTCCGCGCAGCCAGCTCACAACGCTGTGTCCGTGCAGGTGGCAAGCACAACGACCTGGAAAATGTCGGCTATACCGCGCGTCACCATACTTTCTTTGAAATGTTGGGCAATTTCAGCTTTGGCGATTATTTCAAACGCAATGCGATTCAATTTGCCTGGGAATTTCTGACTACCGAGCTCAATATTCCAAAAGAAAAGTTATGGGTCACGGTTTACCATACAGACGACGAAGCGCATACCATTTGGACAGAAGAAATGGGCATTCCTGCCGAACGCGTCATCCGCATCGGCGACAAAGCCAGTGGCGGCTCAGACAACTTCTGGCAAATGGGTGACACTGGCCCTTGCGGTCCCTGCACTGAAATTTTCTATGATCACGGTGCGGATGTAGCAGGAGGCCCACCAGGCTCGCCTGATGAAGACGGTGACCGCTACATAGAAATCTGGAACTTGGTGTTCATGCAATTTAACCGTGATGAAACCGGCACCTTGCATCCATTACCTAAACCCTCCGTCGATACGGGAATGGGGCTGGAGCGCATCTCAGCAGTGATGCAACACGTTCACAGCAATTACGAGATAGATTTATTTCAAGCGCTCATCCACGCTGCTGCACGCGTTACGAATACCACAGACTTAAACAACAACTCGCTCAAAGTCATCGCTGACCACATCCGCGCCTGCTCGTTTTTAATAACCGACGGCGTTATCCCAAGCAATGAAGGACGAGGCTACGTGTTGCGTCGAGTAATCCGTCGCGCTATACGTCACGGCTATAAATTAGGACAGAAGCAGGCATTCTTTCACCTGATTGTTGCCGACCTGGCCGAAGTCATGGGCGCGGCCTACCCCGAGCTCGTTGCCGCACAAGCACGTGTGACCCAGGTACTAAAACTGGAAGAAGACCGTTTTGCCGAAACCTTAGAACATGGCATGACCATCTTGGAGCAAGCCGTGCCAGCAGGCAGCAACCTGCTTGATGGTGAAACCGCATTCAAGCTATATGACACTTACGGTTTTCCACTAGATCTGACCGCCGACGTAGGACGGGAACGTGGTTTCAGTGTGGACGTAGCAGGTTTTGAGAACGCCATGGCTGCCCAACGTGCCCGCGCCCGTGCCGCAAGCAAATTCTCCATGGCCGCTGGGTTAAGTTATGATGGCCCCACCACTGCATTCCTGGGTTACTCCCAACTGCAAAACACAGCTAAAATACTCGCCATGTATAAAAATGGTGAGCCTGCAGCGAGCATCTCATCTGGCGAACATGCCGTCATCGTACTGGATCAGACACCATTTTATGCCGAATCAGGCGGACAAACAGGTGACCAAGGTGAGCTAATTGCTGGCGGCGTTCAATTTTCCGTGGAAGACACGCAGAAAATCATGCCTGATGTGTTTGGCCACAGCGGCATACTCACCCAAGGCAGCCTCAGTATCGGTGATACGATTACCGCAACCGTCAATGCGGATTTACGTAGCCGCGCTGCGCGTAATCACTCAGCAACGCATCTGCTGCATGCTGCGTTACGTGCTGTATTAGGTACCCATGTCAGCCAAAAAGGTTCTTTGGTTGATACCCAAAAAACGCGATTCGATTTTGCTCATGACGAATCCATCAGCTCAGCGCAGATTCAAAAAATTGAAGCACTGGTGAATCAGGAGATCCGCAGCAACCACGATGTAAATACGCAAATCATGTCCCATGATGCAGCTATTAAACATGGCGCTATGGCTTTATTTGGTGAAAAATATGGCGACGAAGTCCGTGTTATTGGCATGGGCGAGTTCTCTACTGAACTGTGCGGTGGCACTCACGTTAAGCGCACGGGCGATATTGGCTTATTCAAAATAGTCGCTGAGTCAGGTGTAGCCGCTGGTGTTCGTCGTATCGAAGCAGTCACTGGGGACATTGCCCTCACCCACACGCAGGCGCAACAACAGCAGATTAATGATGTTGCAGGCTTACTCAAAACACCGAGTCATGAATTACAAAACAAAGTAATACTTGTGCTTGAGCAAAATAAATTGCTGGAAAAAGAGTTAGATCGACTCAAAACCAAACTTGCAACCCACCAAGGCGACGAACTACTGAGCCAAGTAGTCAAAGTCGGGGAACTTAATGTGCTCGCGGCGCAACTGGACGATGCAGACAATAAAGTCTTGCGCGACACACTGGACAGACTCAAAGATAAGCTAGCCCCCTGCGCAATTGTATTGGCCTCAACCAGTACCGACAAGGTAAGCCTAATTGCTGGCGTAAGTGCAGATTATACAAAACGTATCAAGGCGGGTGACCTGGTTAATTTCGTGGCATTACAGGTAGGCGGTAAAGGCGGAGGTAGGCCAGACATGGCACAGGCAGGCGGAACTATTCCTACAAAAATTCACCCTGCTTTGACTTCTGTGGCACAATGGATACAGCAGCAGCTAGGCTGAACCATGTAGTTTCTGCTCAAGCGAATAAGTAAAATCCGCATACCTGTATCGGCGGAATTTACTTATTCCAACCGCATTGATCAAGTATAACAATAATGTTTGGGCAGACTTCACGCCATTCAAGGAGTAGCAATACGCTATGCTGAATTTTTTATCTTTTCTGAATAAGACAGGTTCGTCCATCGACCCTCTCACCAATCGTAAATCGGTGATGCAGTGGTTAGCCAGTTTGCCTAACACGGATCCCACGGCCAATCATGCCGAGATATTAAATGCTTTAATTCGCCTGCGTAATAAAGATAGTGAATATAACCCTGACAGTTTAGAAGTATTGCTGGCTCTGGATGAGTATGCACAGCCAATCCAACATACACTTTGCAAGCAATACTTACGCAACACACGTATATCTACTGCAGTGGAAGCCAAGCTATGGCAGGCCATTTACGCCTATTACAATGAAATCAGCCTGGCCTATTACAGCCATATCAATACCATCATTGCAGAACCCACGCTGATCAAGCAACACGCGTTCTTACCTACCATGACAGTGCGTGCCTTGCACAATTTAGGCAACTTATTTAAATGGCGATTTTTTCATTATGAGCAGCCAGATGAAAGACTCTGGCGCATGTTGCATAAGCTATTCCAGCATGCAGATAGCCAGCACTATGCAGAGCAATCTGTATTAATGTATGAAGACAAACCATCGAAATGCACAGCCCAGTACATACGTGCCCTTTTGCTAACGCAGATACATCCTAGCGCACTACCTGCAAGAGAAATTGAAATTGCAGACCACTGGCTTAAAAAATGGATACATTTAGTCAAGCTGGAAAAGCACCCTAAATTTACCCAACATCATTTTTATGTAGACCCATCCCAACCCGTTGGCGCCATGCCTGTAATTGACAAGAGCTATCCTGAGACATTCTTATGCTGGGATGCATCTGTTTTGTTGGGTCAACTTCGACGCACACAGGACGAACTTCATACCACACACAATCAGGCAGAATCACAGCTTAACTTAGCAGAACACCTAAAGATGCTGGACTACCTTGAACGCCAGTGGGATCCAATCAACTTAGGGAAGTTACGCAAAAGCCCACGCCTTGCCGTTAAAAAAGTCTTAAATGTCATACATGGATTCAACAAGATCTGCTCAGTCGTAAAAGATACCGCCGAAGATACTGACCACATACAAGAGTTTGATGCAGACATCAAATATGCTGAAATGGTTGATATACAACTGTATGGCTTTGTCACAGATGCCACGAGAAACCGCCAGCATCAAAGCGTACCCAAACCCAATGCAGCAGAAATTGCATGCGAAAACTGGGGCGTAGAAGACGAAAGCCCGGAAGGTTATCGCACGCGCATACCATCAATTAAGAATGATTGGCTACGCTTAAGTCGCTTGGTGGCTGTTCGTGCTGACGGTCAAAAATCATGGAAGCTCGCCGTAGTTAGACGCCTGTTCCGCGCGCCATCTGAAGGCACGCATGCAGGTATGGAAATTATTGCACAAAAACCCGCTGTATTAATGCTACATGTTGCTCACGCACCTGCAACGCCACAACTGTCCCTGACTAATGACATTAGCGCAATTGATGATAGTCTCCCAATACCCGTACTCATGACCACCAGCATTACCAATGCGCAATTTAATTTAATTATCGATGGCGCCCAATATTCTGGCAATCGAATATTTAAAGTCACGATGGGACATGAAACACATCTGGTGAAGTTGGCTCATGTATTGGAAAAAGGTGACACTTGGCTACACGTGCAAGCCATTATCACGGATTAGTTACCACACCTGCAAGAAACACATTGCCCACGTTGCATCTCTATTTACCTTGCAACTTGCCGATTAAGCGCTCAACCGCCCGCTCAGTGAGCGAGTTCGATTTAATCACGTGCGCCTCACCTGCGCGCAGTCGAGCCGCTAGACGAGGCAAAGCGATCGTCATAGCATCCAATCCCTGCTTGTTGGTAAACAAATACATACCGCGCAAGCCAGATACCCAAGATAAACGTGCATTTCGAGTGGTGCCATTGGCATTATCAAAACTCAACCACTCACCTTTTTTCAAACATCTGGCTTGTTCAGTAAACTCATCTTCCTCATCAATATCAGCTGATGTTGAAAACTCATTTTCATCCATACTAACAACCACTTCATCCAAAGCCGCAACTTCAGGCAAAGTTTCAGGAATCTCCAGCTGAGTAGCTTCAATTGCCTTAACCATTTCCTCATCACGCACTGGCTCATATTTCGCTTGTAAACCCGCTTTAATCGCCACCGCATGGCAGGCTACCAAGCCTGCAAAGATGGCATCACGTCGCTCAGTATCGATGTTCAAAAATTGCATGCCATCACGCAATTGATTCAAAAGAGCTGGCAACATCGCAACCAATCTTAACCGATCATCGTTATTCAGCTTAGGTGCAACACTCCAGATCAAATCCTGCATGGTTTGTAATGATGCATACCATGCGCCACCTAATTCAGCTTCCTGCATGTAAACATGCGTAAGTACTTGTTGCCATATAGTCTGCACAAATTCGACGATAACTTCCGGCAAGCCCTCACTCACAGCCAAAGCCTTGGCAATCTCGTCTTGCACAACTGTCTGTGCCAACTGGGCACGCTCAGCAGCTTCAATAATATGTGTGGTTTCAGCTACTGCTGATTGCGCCTCAACTTCATGAGAAGCAACAAATCCCTGCAAATCCAACAATAAGCGCGCGAAAATTGCCGCATCATCAGTAAAGTCATTAAGTACAGTTTGAACTATGGCATCAATTTTCTCGAATAAAGCGGCATTGCTTGCCCCTTGCTGAGTCCAGCCAACCGACACCTCAGCTATCTCATCCAGCAAACGCCGTGCAGGATGAGATTTTTTGGAGAAAAACTGCTTATCTAACAGTGCCACTTTCAGCACGGGGATTTGTAACCGTCCTATCAGTGCTTTCAATTCGGCAGGGATGTTTTTATCATCAAAAATATAATCGAACAGCATCGCCACAATATCTATGGTCAAGCCATCTGCCTGATTATCAACTTGCACCAACCCGGCATCACGCATATCCCGCAATACGTTAGCAGTCCCCATCTGGATAAGCGCAGGATCAAATGCGGTGTTAACTACTCCTGTATATTGTCCACGTTGCAAGGTTGTTAAAGAGGCGATTCGTTCTTGCATGGAAACTGGTGGAAAATTTGCACTCATGGCGCTTCCGCCATCGGCGCCACCCATGTAGCCCTGCGGCACCCACGATTGTCCGCCGGCTTGACCACCTATCTGGCCACCCGTTTGCGCAACAGACTGCTTCATAAGCAGTTGCTGCAATAGCGCAAAGACATCAGCACCCTCTTCCGCACCATGCGGCACAGCAGAACCAACCACCCCGCTATTAGCGACAGACGTTGTAGGCTGATGCCGTTCACGCGGAGCCGTTGCACCGATTTTAATATTAGGCAGTATTCCCTTATCGACCAGGTACTGATTCAACTTGCGATAAATATCGGGCATCACTGGAGCGAGATGCGCATCAAAATGTTGTAGCAAGATCAAACGCATCCGCGCAGTCGCATCTATCGACTTGCACGCTTCCAAAAATGCGTCACAAATTAATTTTGGTGCCAGCGGGTTGATTGATGATTTACTGTGAGATTGGTGCATTAAAGCAGCCATACGCTGATCCAACGCGGCTAACTCTTCTACTGCACTCGACTGCATCCGCGCCGATGCTTTGCTTAACGCTAAACTTTCTTCGAAGATGTCCTCATCCATCAAAGTAAGATCTAAGTCGATGTTGACATTGGGTTTTTCAGCCTGTTGATCGCCACGAACCTGCTTGTCAAATTGCTGATCGAACTGTTTTCGTATCGCGGTAGATAGCGATTCATTGCGATTCCGCAACAAACTCTGCGCAGCATAATACAGGTTGCGCGTTTCCAAAATAGGGGACCGGTCAGCGAAATCCAGCAAATCATCTTCAATTTGGTTACGACGTTCGCTCCAAACGAGGTCAACCGCAGTAATCAGCTGATCGCGACAGGCGTTGAGCACAACCAACACGTCGGCTGCACTAAGCACGTTACGGGACTTATCAAATTGCGGCAAGGGGACAACGTTACGCTGACTCATTTCACATACCTCCTCAACCATCAGGTGATGGATGACACATACCAACCGGCATTAATGGGTATATAACCACCCACTTGGCAACCCCACTATCATCGCAATATTACTTACGCATTAGACTGGAAGTTTTGCGTCCTCAGCTTTCACTGAGTTTGCGTTTTTCAAATGTTAGGCATAAAACAAGACAGCCAACATACGGTTACCAGTGTAGTACAAATTATGATAATTAACAGTAGAAATATATGGAGCGGGTGATGGGAATCGAACCCACGCTATTTGCTTGGGAAGCAAAAGTTCTACCATTGAACTACACCCGCAAGGACTTTGATTCTACGTGGGTTTAGTGGAATATTCAACTACGCTTCATTGCATAGAGCACTGTGTTAGAATAACACTCCACTTAACCAGCATATAGCCGAGGAAAACTTGATAGAACTCACTATCAATGGTGTCGCGCAACAATTGCATGCATCATCTAACATCGCCGAGCTTATAGTAGAGCTTAACCTCACTGGCAAGCGAGTTGCAATTGAACGCAATGGCGAAATCGTGCCTCGCAGTCTATTCAACACCACCCCACTCCAGCATGATGACAAGCTCGAAATTGTCGTTGCCGTCGGTGGTGGTTAATCATTTCATAGGATATTCATGGACAATCTCATCATTGCCGGCAAAAGCTATCAATCGCGTCTATTGGTTGGTACGGGCAAATACAAAGACTTCAATGAAACGCGCTTAGCGGTTGAAGCCAGTGGTGCCGAAATCATCACCGTCGCCATCCGCCGCACCAATATCGGCCAAGATGCCAGCCAACCGAGCTTGCTTGACGCGCTACCACCCAGCCGCTACACCTATTTGCCCAACACCGCGGGTTGCTACACTGCAGATGACGCGGTGCGTACGCTGCGACTGGCGCGTGAACTATTAGACGGCCATGACCTGGTAAAACTGGAGGTATTGGGTGATCCACAAAGCCTGTATCCTAACGTCATCGAAACCATCAAGGCTGCTGAAATCCTCATCAAAGAAGGTTTCAAAGTCATGGTTTACACTTCAGACGACCCTATTATCGCTAAACAGTTGGAGCAAATGGGCTGCGTGGCCATTATGCCTTTGGCGTCGCTGATAGGTTCTGGCATGGGCATATTAAATCCGTGGAATCTGCAAATCATCATTAACCAGGCACAAGTGCCTGTTATTGTTGATGCTGGTGTAGGCACAGCAAGTGACGCTGCCATTGCCATGGAACTAGGGTGCGCTGGCGTGCTCATGAATACCGCCATTGCAGGTGCGCAACAACCTGTATTAATGGCAAACGCGATGAATCTGGCCGTTCAAGCCGGGCGCAGTGCATTTTTAGCTGGGCGTATGCCAAAGAAAATCTACACTGCCAGCCCATCCTCTCCCACCACCGGCGTGATTGGTTCTTAAATGACAGACAGCACCAGCCCAGTCGGCCGTCCTATCCGCAGCTTTGTGCTGCGCCAGGGGCGCATGTCTATCGCTCAGCAGCGCGCATATGATCAATTGCAATCGGTGTATGGTATTCCCTATACCCCGCAAGCAATAGACCTGAATGCAACCTACCAGCGCAATGCACCGAAAATCATTGAAATCGGCTTCGGCATGGGCGATGCTACAGCCACAATTGCGGCAGAACATCCAGAAAATGATTATCTGGGCATAGAAGTACACGGCCCAGGCGTCGGCAGCCTGCTCAATCAGATTGAGCACCGTGAACTGCACAATTTGCGCATAGTGCAACATGATGCAGTAGAAGTATTACGCGACATGATACCTGACCATAGTTTGGCAGGCGTACACATCTTCTTCCCCGACCCTTGGCATAAAAAACGGCATAATAAGCGCCGTCTAATCAAGCCAGAATTTGTCGCGCTTATCAGCCAAAAGCTTGCACCTGGCGGATATCTTCATTGCGCTACGGATTGGGAAGATTACGCTATACAGATACTGCAAGTGCTCAGCGATGAACCCACCCTGACCAACACAGCCACTGATTACGCACCACGCCCAGACTATCGCCCACTGACCAAATTTGAACAACGTGGCATACGCTTAGGGCATGGCGTGTGGGATATCGTCTTCCAAAAGGCCGCATCCTGACTGAGCAATATCACTCGCCCATAAAAAAGCCGCTTGTCCATACAAACAAGCGGCTTTTTTACACTACATGACTACAATCAAAACTCATTCTGCAATTTCTTATAGCCTTTAACCAAATTGATATTGGTTTGTGCAACATCTTCAGAAAAGTCTTTTTCACTAAAACCAACTTGTTTGATCAAACTTAAATCCGAATCTGCATGAACATTTGTGGTCGACGGGATGTGGAATCCATCTGGCAGCGCACATGCCTCTACCACAGAATTATGCCGCACCACACAGCGTTTACCTACGGTGCAATTAAACAGCACTGAATTGAAACCGATAAACACATTATCACCCACTACGCACGGACCATGCACGATGGAACGATGAGCGATCGACGTATGCTCACCTATCTGCACCCGCGCACCTGATTTGGAGTGGATTACCACACCATCTTGAATATTGGAATTCGCACCAATAATAATCGGATCCATCTCACCATTATCATCAACTTCATCTGCACGTATTACAGCGTAAGGACCGATAAATACGTTTTCGCCAATGAACACCTTACCGCAAATAATCGCGGTAGGATCAACAAATGCAGATTCATGTATTACGGGTAAATCACCACTGGGATTTTTACGTATCACTTGCGAGGCTCTCCATTAGGTAAGGTTATATGACAAGGTGCGAAAATGCGTGCAGTACAGTTACGGCAAATTTCGCTATCCAGCTTAGGATAAATAGTATCTATCGGACGTGATTTGGCAGGGAAGCTATTTTCTTCGCCGATGTCCTTCATGTATTCACCTTTTACCAGCACATCATGCACTTCTTTCTGCATGCGATAGAAATACAGGCCACCACCAATTTTCTTACGACGGCGCGCTTCCTGCACCAGCATTTCTGCGCCGGCAATATCCACAAAACTCATCCCGCTGGATGCCAGCAGTAAAGATTTTTGCTGCGGATTATATTCATCCACATCCAGCAAAGTTTGCTGCACATGGTTCACCGCGCCGAAAAATACTGAACCATGCACACGCAGAATCTTTAGTTGCGGACATTCAGGCGAACCATTAACAGGCACATAATGATAACTGTCAGGCTCAGTATCAGGCACGACCGTAACCACTTCAGGGCGTGAAGTACGATACAAATACAGCATCAGTGACAGCATAATACCGAGGAAGATGCCTTTTTCCAGATCAACCAAAGTGCCGATCAGAGTCACAGCCAAAATCGCCGTTTCTTGACGACTGGTATGTAAAATTGAATGAATATGATGGAAATCAATTAAGGCATAAGCCACCAGGAACAATATCCCGGCCATCGCCGCCGTTGGCAAATACGCTGCTAACGAGGCCACCAGTATTAAAATAATGACCAGGAATACTGATGAAAATACAGCCGCAAATGGCGTTTTCGCACCTGCTGCGTAATTCACACCACTACGGTTAAACGATCCACTGGAAGCATAACTGGAAAAGAAGCTACCAAAGATGTTCGACAAACCCTGTCCAATAAACTCCTGGTTACCATCAATACGCTGCTCTGATTTCACCGCAATCGCGCGTGAAATAGATACTGCCTCGGTCAACGCCAGCATAGTCACAATCAAGGACGGGAACAGCACCTGTTTAATTGCCGCCAATGACAAATCAGGATGAGTCAGCGGTGGCAAACTTGCACTCAACGCGCCCACAGTTTTAATGTGAGTCACATCTGCACCGCCGTACATCTGATTAATAATCAATGCCGCCACACTACCTATCACCATCGCCAAAATCATAAACAGCTTGGGCATGTATTTTTTCAATACCATACCTGACACTAATGTCACCACGCCCACCGTAGTCACATAAGGATTGATTTTATCGAATTGCAAATACACCTGCTGCAACACTTCATGAAATGGCAAACCTCGCGCCATTTGCAAGCCCAGGAAGTTTTTGATCTGGCTACCCGCAATCAATACCGCAGCACCCGCCGTAAAACCTATCACCACAGTATGGGAGATAAAATTAACCAACACACCCATTCGCGCCAGTCCCATAATCAACTGGAACAGACCCGCCATAAAAGTCAGGGTTAACACGAGGCTGATATATTGTGCAGAACCCGGTTCTGCATAAGGACTGACTGATGCAAACACCGCAATCGAAATAGCCGTTGTCGGCCCCGAAACCAAATGCCAGGACGAGCCAAACATCGCACCTATAATCGCCGGCACCATCGCTGCATACAAACCAAACTCAGGTGGCAGGCCCGCAATAGTGGCGAACGCCACACCTTGAGGCAATACGATCATCGCACCCGTTAAACCCGCGATTAAATCAGATTTGGTGGTGGATTTATTCACCATCGGCCACCAACGCAGGAAGGGAAAGACCTTATAAAGCCAGAGTGGACAGGCAATTGTATTTTTCAAAGCGACCTCGATTAATAGTAAAAACTAGCAACAAAACCCTTGAATTATCGCTTATTTATGCAGTCACAGCAAACACCTATCACACCGATTTGGATTAGCCGCCCGCATCAGCTAAACTTAGCGTTACTTTATTGAATCACATTAATCATGGCACACACCAACTTCCCTACCGTACTTCCTCTCGAAACTGCAGTTATCGCGCTACGTTCAGTACTGCCACTCGATGCCCCTGCCGATGTTTTGCTGAGCCGCTTTTTTCGTGAGAATCCTGAACTGGGTGCAAAAGATCGCGCATTTATCGCTGAATTAGTATTTGGCGTATTGCGTAACTTACGCTCGCTCGACAACGCCTGCGAAAAACCTACACCACGTTTATTGGCCATTGCCTGGTTAGCGCGCATACAAGGCATGAGTGCACGCCAGCTCGAGCCTTATTTACGCGGCCCCGAAATGGATATGCTACCAAAAATAAAAGCATTCAATCTGACCGAACAGCCGCTTGCAGTGCAATGGGACGTACCTGACTGGCTGGCCGAACGCCTGCTCGCCACCTTTGGTGAAGCCACTTCCACCAAACTCACCGCCGCACTCCGCCGTCCAGCCCCGCTAGACATTCGCACCAACACCATCCTTACCAAGCGTGACGAACTGTTAGCCACACTCAACGAAGCGGGTATAACCGCAACCGCCACACCTTATTCACCCGTCGGCATACGTTTGGCAGACAAGCCTGCGCTCAACAAATACAAACCCTTCCTCGCAGGAAAATTTGAAGTGCAAGATGAAGGCAGCCAATTATTAGGCTACCTGGTTGCACCTAAACGCGGCGAAATGGTCGTGGATTTCTGCGCAGGTGCGGGTGGGAAAACCTTATTGCTCGGCGCTCTGATGAATTCGACAGGGCGACTCTATGCCTTTGACGTATCTGAAAAACGGCTAACCAAGCTCAAGCCCCGACTGAAACGTTCAGGCTTATCTAACTTAACGCCGCAATTAATTACCAGCGAACACGACAATCGTATCAAGCGACTCGCTGGCAAAATTGACCGCGTGCTGGTTGATGCCCCTTGCAGCGGTTTGGGCACGCTGCGTCGCAATCCTGACCTTAAATTACGCCAAAACCCACAAAGCGTTGCAGAACTAACGGTTAAGCAAGCCAGCATACTGGCTGCTGCGGCCAATCTGGTTAAACCTGGCGGCCGCTTGGTTTATGCAACTTGCAGCCTGCTCCCAGAGGAGAACGAGGATATCGTTACCGCATTTCTGGCCAACAACCCGCGCTTTCATTTAAAGAATGCCGCTGAAGTGTTGCATAGCCAGCAAATTGACTTGGACACAGGCGAATATTTACGTCTCAATCCTGCTGATCATGCTACGGATGGATTTTTTGCTGCGGTACTCGAAGCGGCGCCTGCTGCCAAGCAAGTAGCCATTGCAGATGCAACATAAGGCAATTGCCCTGTTATTCACACTGCTGCTGGCGCAATCTGCCGCAGCGGTTCCTTATCCCACCCCGCAAACTGCGGCAGGCACCATACAGCTTGCATTTACGCCAGGTGACGCGGCTGACCAGCTTATCATCAACGTGATCAAGCACGCACGGCAACAAATTTTAGTACAAGCATACGGCTTCACCCATCTGGGTATCGCTGACGCATTAATCAAAGCACATCAACGCGGCATAGACGTTGTTGTCATTGCCGATAAAAATCAGGATGAACACATCCCCACCAGCCTCATCCATGATCTTGCGCTGGCTGGAATCACGGTACTGACAGATAGCGAACATAGCAGCGCACACAACAAGGTCATGATTATCGATGCTGACTCGCCGCATCCAGCCGTCATTACAGGCAGTTACAATTTCACGCATGCCGCGCAATATATGAATGCCGAAAACTTATTGATCTTGCGCGACAACCCTGGCCTTACTCGGGCCTATTACGACAACTGGCAACGCCATTACCTGCACTCACTACCTCTATGACAGCCCCTATCCCTTTTGATAATTTACTAGAGCACTTACTCAATGATTCGCACCAGACGGAGCTGTTATGGCAAGTTGCACTCCTGGTTATCTGCGGCCTGATCAGCTGGGGCTTGATGCGCTGGATTACACCCCATCTGGCTCATGAAGGCGCGACATGGCGCATAGGCAATGCTGCCGCCAAACGCATAGGGCTGCCGCTTATCGGCCTATTGCTTGTTGCTACTGGTCGTGAGCTGCTGGAACAATGGCATGAAGCCCACTTACTCAACATCGCAGTGCCATTGCTAGGTGCATTAGTTATCGTCCGCATCCTGGTTTATATGCTGCGCTATGCTTTTAATAATAGCGAAGCCCTCAAAACCTCGGAACGCTATATTGTCTGGACAATATGGGTAGGCTTTGCACTACATATCACTGGATTACTGCCGCGCATCAAACGCGCATTAGATGCTGTTGCTTTCGAATCAGGCAAACATCATTTTTCGCTATTACTGTTAATCGAAGCTCTTACCGTTATTACGCTATCCATCGTCGCCTCACTCTGGTTAGCGCAACTCGCAGAATCTCGACTGCAGCGCGTTACCAGCATGGATGCAAGCTTGCGCCTGGCACTGATCAAGACTGTCCGTACCCTGTTGCTGATTTTGGCCATCCTGATGGCGCTCCCTGCGGTAGGCATAGACCTCACTGTGCTTTCTGTATTTGGCGGCGCACTGGGCGTAGGGTTAGGGCTGGGATTGCAAAAGATCGCCAGCAACTATGTATCTGGCTTCATTATTTTGCTAGATCGCTCTATTCGTCCAGGCGACATGATTACAATCGGCACCAGTTATGGCGAAGTCAGCCAGCTCAACACCCGCTACACATTGTTGCGAGCCCTTGATGGCACAGAAATCATTATCCCGAACGAAAACCTGCTCACCTCCACCGTCATTAATCACTCTTTCACCAAGCGTGATGTACGCATCAAGCTGCCGATACAAATCAGTTATGACAGCGATGTAGAACATGTACGTGAAATTCTCAAAACTGTCGCATTAGCTCATCCCCGCGTACTTAAAACCGAAGATAATCTACCCGTTGTACTGCTCACCGAATTTGCTGCCAGCGGCATTAATCTTGAACTTGGCCTCTGGATAGACGACCCCGAAGAAGGTCAGGGCAATCTGCGCTCCGAGCTCAACCTTGCCATTTGGCAAGCCTTCCAGCGCGAAGGCATCAGCATTCCCTATCCGCGTAGCGACATACACCTCATCCCTCCCCCGGAAAAAACCAGCTAAACGCACAGCGGCAGCCATGCAAACCAGAATTTATCTTACATAATCAAGCCTGTATCACCTACACCGCTTGGGAAAAATATATATATCCACATCAATTTTGATTATGACAATTGCTTGACTTCTGGTATATTCATGCATTAAAGTTTGATAACAGGACAAATGTGTCCTGAATTATTCAGACGATATTTGAAACACACAATGAGGTAACACACTTATGATGGATTTTATTGCAAACGGTTTAATGGGACATCTGCCTTGGTACGGTTACGTACTGGTTGCGCTGGCATTTACTCATATCACCATTGCTGCGGTCACTATCTACTTGCACCGCCACCAGGCGCATCGTGCGCTGGAGCTACACGCTATCCCTAGCCATTTCTTCCGTTTCTGGCTGTGGCTCACCACGGGCATGATTACCAAAGAATGGGCTGCCATCCACCGCAAGCACCACGCTAAATGCGAAACAGCAGAAGATCCGCATAGCCCGCAAGTGCTGGGTATTAAAAAGGTATTCTTTGAAGGTGCAGAACTCTACCGTGCGGCCCGTAAAGAACGCGCCACTATGGAAAAATATGGTTCGGGCACACCGGAAGACTGGCTCGAACTAAATGTTTACACCCCGCACAGCGGGTTGGGCATTTATTTGATGCTGGTAATCGACCTGATGCTGTTTGGCCCTATCGGTCTGACCATCTGGGCGGTACAAATGGCATGGATACCAATTACTGCAGCGGGTATTATTAACGGTATCGGACACTATTGGGGTTATCGCAATTTCGCCTGTGAAGATGCCAGCACCAACGTAGTACCTTGGGGTATCTTGATCGGTGGCGAAGAGTTGCATAACAACCACCACGCTTACGGCAGTTCTGCGAAACTGTCTAATAAATGGTATGAATTCGACATTGGCTGGCTATACATACGCAGCATGGAAATTGTGGGCTTGGCTAAAGTTAAGAAAGTTGCGCCTACAGCGAAATTTAACGACGCAAAACAAGTATGTGATCATGACCTGCTCAATGCGGTCATCACGCATCGTTACGATGTTTTAACGCGTTATGCACGCACTGTTACCGCTACTTATGGTACAGAATTAGCTAAGCTGCAAGCTTCCTTGCCTCAACTACATGACAACAAGAAGGTCAAGAAGCTAAAGGCCTGGTTGCACACTGACGCGGCGGATCTGGATGAAGCTGAAAAAGCCAAGTTGGCTGAAGTGCTGAAGCAAAGCCAGCAACTCAATACTATCTACACCATGCGCCAGGAACTTGCTCAACTTTGGTCACGTTCCAATGCATCCAAAGAGCAATTGCTCAAGCAGTTACAGGACTGGTGTCAACGTGCTGAAACCAGCAACATCAGCTCATTGCAATCGTTTTCACATAAATTACGCAGCTACGCTTAATTAGCAACACCCAATAAAAAACCCGCATAATGCGGGTTTTTTATTGGGTGTTGCATTTACATAATGACTAAACAACCCACAACCTGTCACCCACTTTAGCTTGCGCGTACCAGCGGTTAAGTGCCTCACCTTGCACCACATCATCCAGCTCATAACCCGGTGCAAAGTCACTTGCATTGATTACTTTGTATGGCCCATGCTTGACTTCAAAGATCACACCACCCGCATCCAGTGACAACACGCCATGCAACACGCCAGCAGGCGTTTCTTCCACGGCACAGTCTTCACCCAACACCACACGATGTGTGACAAAACCATCATCACTGAATAACAGCACGACAAAGCGTCCACGCAATGCCGTGAGTAGCTCCCAGGTGTGCGCATGCCGATGCGGGCGTATCACTGTGTTCGGCTCCATCGCTATTGCCAGACGCTGTATGCTGTCACTCAAATCGTCATGCATATTCGCGTTCATGCGGAAACGCGGCGAAGCAACAGCTTGCGCGCTGATGTCATCCAACTGGCAAAAACTTAACTGCTTCAAATTCGCCTCCTAAGCATATACACGGGTTAACAATGGCAGCTCATGGCGGCGCGCATTGGCTGCCAAAAAATCACCGCGCTGCATGTAATCGCCTCGTGCTTGCGACTCAGCATTGAGTTCTGCCATACATTCTGAGGGCACATCAAGCAACGTCGCAAACAGCACTTCCAATTCACGCGGTTCAACTTTCAAGCGTCCAAATGGATGACGCCCATCAATCGGCACCCAAAATAAACCCACATCCCAGCTATGGCATTGGATAGCAGGATGTTGAAACCATTCAGTCAGTTTTTGTTCAAGCGCAGTCATGATGTTTTCCAGTAAAATAAGCAGATTCTTATTATACGTCGAGATCCCCCATGCGCTACTGGTTAATGAAGTCCGAACCTACCGATGTCAGCATTGATGACCTTGCCAATTTCCCCGACCAATCGGTTGCCTGGTATGGCATCCGCAATTATCAGGCGCGAAATTTTATGCGCGATCAAATGCAGGTCGATGATGCTGTGTTGTTTTATCATTCCAGCTGCGCGGAACCAGGCATTGCCGGCTTGGCGTGCGTGAGCAGATTGGCCTACCCGGACGAAACCCAATTCGATACCAACAATCACTATTTTGATCCTAAAGCGACTCGCGAAACACCACGCTGGCTCAATGTTGATGTGCAGCTAGTGAAGAAAACGCGCCTCATGCCGCTCAAGGAAATTCGTGAATACCCTGAACTCGCCCAAATGCGCATTTTGCAACGCGGCAATCGACTTTCCATCACCCCAGTTGACCCACGCGAGTACGAATTCATACTCGGCAAACTATGATTAAACTCTATCACCGCTGGTCATCCATGGCCGCGCAGCAGGTACGCATGGCGTTGAGTTACAAAGGGATCGCAGCGGAAGCTATCGCCTTGCCGCAGAATGACGACGACATCTGGTTTGAACTGGGTCATGCCCGGGCAGACGTGGCTTTGGCATTACCTGGGCTGGCATTGCAAACCGATGCCATCACCATCCTGCGCCACCTCGATGACTGGGTGGGCAGTGCGCCTGTTTTCAATACCCTGGTCAGCGAGGATGCATGGCAAGCTTTGCTTGCATGGCGTAATAATGTTCAACATATACGTGAACGCTTATATGCACCCGTACTGCCGGCATTCATAGACATGGGCGGCACCGAAACAGACTTGGCGCGCTACAAAGCCAGCGTGCAGCATCGTTATGGCATGAGCGTAGAAGCTTTGTCCAACGACCGCTATGACGGCTTTAACCAACTCGCCGCACTATCCAATTTGGCCGCATTAGGCAAACATTTATCCAAACAGCACTTTTACCTCAACAGCAGCCTCAGCGCCTGCGACATCGTTATCGCTTGCGACCTATTTCCGCTACAATTGCTGGATGGCGTTACCATGCCACTGGATTTGATGTACTACATACAGCGTGTTGAAACCGCCTGTCATGCTAGCTTACGCGCAGGACTCATCACGCAACATTAACTTTCGAGGATTTATCATGACTTTTATCGAATTACTCACCTTCATCAGCAGCCACAGCAAATATGACATTACCGATGGCGACATCAACCACACGCTGGCTGTTGCCATAGAAGGCACACATAAAAATGCTGTCATCGGCAATATCATTGCGCAAATGTACAAGAACAGCGGCCTTACCGATGTCAACGCCGAGATCGAGCGCGCCCTGGCGATTAAAACCCTGGGTCCCATCCGCTTGTTTTATATGAAAGATGATGCGCCTGTCGAAGGCTTCCGTCTGGTTGAAAACATCGTCCATGCCATCGACGGCGCGTTTAATGACGAGGCAATGCGGCTAAAAGCGTGACCACATACCTTACCTATTATCTCGCGATGGGACTGCTTTCCGGCTTTATCGCGGGATTGCTGGGTGTAGGTGGTGGTTTAATCCTTGTTCCCATCCTGATCTGGTTATTTAGCTTACAAGGTTTTGATAGCACGCATATCATGCTCATGGCACTCGGTACGTCATTAGCGGTCATCAGCTTTACCGCCATCTCCAGTGTCCGTGCTCATCACGCCCACGGCGCAGTGAACTGGGATACAGTCAGACGCATCATCCCAGGCGTTATCTTCGGCACTTTGTTCGGCGCCTGGCTGGCAAGCAAGCTACCAAGCACGTTCTTGCACCATTTCTTTGTCGCATTTTTATTTTATGCAGCGACCCAAATGCTGCTCAATTTCAAACCTGCCGCACATAGAAATTTGCCTGGTTATACCGGCATGTCGTTCGCTGGCAGTGTCATCGGCATCGTTTCCAGCTGGGTAGGCATAGGGGGTGGCACGTTGTCGATCCCCTTCATGTTGTGGTGCAATGTTAAACTGCACCAGGCGATTGCTACTTCAGCCGCGATAGGTTTTCCTATTGCCGTTGCGGGCGCTGTCGGCTATATCATCACCGGTTGGTCAGCCAGCAATTTACCAGCTTACAGCGCAGGTTATATCTACCTGCCTGCTTTCGCTGCCATCGCCAGCACCAGCATATTCACTGCGCCGTTAGGTGCACGCCTGGCACACCGATTACCGGTTGCCGTGCTTAAACGCATATTTGCAGTTTTGCTCTATGCGCTAGGAATAAAAATGTTACTCGCCTCAGTGCAATAAACCACCACGCATACTGATCGCAGTGATATCGACATAATCGGATGCGTGATGCGCTGGATTGACTGTCAAATAATAGCCACCCAAATCCAAATTGCGCGTATTCGCCAAAGCTTGATTAAACTGCCTGGATGTATCTGCCTGCATTAGCGTTTTCACCAGCCATTTTGCCGCTAAATAGCCTTCCATGGTCAAGTGCGATGGCGCTTCATCCCGATATTTTTTCATTAACTTATCCAACTCGCGCACCGATGACATGGAAAAATTCGCCGGATGCGGCACTACTTGAGTAATCACCACCCCAGCTGCCGCTTTACCCGCGATTTCAACCAGAGTTTGATGGTTGATTTGCGACAAACCCACCAACAATGCGCCAGGTGACAAGGGATGATAGGTTTTCACAAACTCCGCCGCAGGCAAGGTTTCCAATATCATTAAGGTCGTCTGCGCGCCACCGGATTTTATTTTATGTACGGCAGCGGCCATATCTGCAGCATTATTTTCACGCATAGACTGCTCGGCGACCAATTGCAGCGAACTGCCGCGCAAGCTGGACTTCACTGCCTGCAGACCATTTTGGCCATAGGAGTCCGCCGCATAAACTACAGCCACTTTGGTTAATCCCAAAGTTTTTAAGTAATCCAGCGCGGCTTTTACCTCTTGAGCATAACTGGGCCGCATAAAATATACATTCGCATTTTGCGCCACACTCGCGCCTGAAAATGGCGCAACCAAAACCATGCCGCTATGCACAAATTCAGGATTGGTCAATGTCGCTTCCACCACATTGTCCCCATAGTAACCAAACAGCGCATCGACTTTATCTTTGGTCAAAAAATCATGCGTAATCTGATTGGACTTTTCTACCGAACCCTGATTATCACGCACGTCTAATACAATTTTCTTGCCATGCACGCCGCCACTGCCATTAATATAGTCCACATACACCCGCGCGCCGGCCAGGAAATCCTTACCCAGATCGCCATTTTCACCTGTCATATCTATAGATTGGCCTACCCGGATCTCTGCTGCGTAATTTGTCGCAGCAAACAGGGACAAGCCCACCAGTAAAAATATTCGTAGATAAATCAACATAATTCTAAACACCTGAACAACTCAAAAGAGGCGTCAGTTTATTGCAACTTTGTTTCAATATGATGAAGCTGCATCAACCATACAAATCAGGTTAAAATCTGCTTTTACATTGCGAGACTAACCACCATGCCCGTGAATCTAGCGCCACCCATTGCTGAAAACTTATTACCCATTGCAGGCGTTACCATCGGCATCGCGTCTGCGGGCATTAAAACAGAGGGTCGTAAAGACGTGACTTTGATGCTGCTTGCGCCTAACAGCCGTGTGGCGGGCGTGTTCACCCAGAACCGCTTTTGTGCCGCGCCCGTCATCGTCGCCAAAAAACACCTGAGCAAAACCGCACCGCGTGCGCTCATTATCAATACGGGCAATGCCAATGCCGGCACCGGTGACGATGGTCTGGCACGTACGCGCGCTGTATGCGACGCGCTGGCTGAACTGCTGCCGTGCCGAGAACCTGAAATCCTGCCGTTTTCCACCGGCGTGATTATGGAACCACTGCCTGCCGACAAAATCATTGCCGCATTACCTGCAGCAATTGCTGACTGCCGCGCAGATAACTGGTTTGCAGCGGCGAATGCAATCATGACCACAGACATCGTTGCCAAAGCCACATCACGGCAAATTACACTGGACGGCAAAACCATCAGCATCACCGGCATCGCCAAAGGTTCAGGCATGATCCACCCCAACATGGCAACCATGCTGGGCTATGTCGCCACCGATGCGGCAATTAGCCAGGAAGCATTACAGGCACTGGTCAAACACGCGGCAGACTTGAGCTTCAACTGCATCACCGTCGATGGCGACACCTCCACCAACGACTCGTTCATGCTCATCGCCACAGGGCAGGCGGGCAATACTGAAATCACTGACTGCACCAGTGCAGATTATCTAGCACTGGCTGACGCAATGACTGATCTCTCGCGCGAACTGGCGCAAGCTATCGTGCGCGATGGTGAAGGCGCAACCAAATTCATGACCATACAAGTCGAAGACGGACGTGATCGCGAAGAATGTCGCAAAATCGGCTACGCCATCGCCCATTCACCGCTGGTCAAAACCGCATTCTTTGCGTCCGATCCCAACCTTGGGCGCATCCTCGCGGCGATAGGTTACGCAGGAGTGACTGATCTGGACGTCAACACCCTGCAGATGTATTTAGGTGACGTCCTCGTTGCCGAAAATGGTGGTCGCGCCGCCAGCTATCAGGAAGCTGATGGTCAACGCATCATGCAACAGGCCGACATTACAATACGTATTGTTCTCAATCGCGGCAATGCCAATGCAACTCTGTGGACCTGCGATTTTTCATATGACTACGTCAAAATCAATGCCGAATACCGCAGCTGATTTAGGCGGGCTGATTACCCGTGCAGAAAGTGTGTTGGCGCGACTGGAAGCCTGGCTACCCGCGCCACCACCCGCTATTAATCTGGACAGTGCCATCGCCTACCGCTGGCGACGGCGGGGCGAACGCGGCTGGCTGGAAGCTATTGCCCATCCGCAAATGCTGGATCTGACCCGACTCACGGGCATAGACCAGCAGAAACAGCGTATCAGTCAAAACACACTACACTTTGTCATGGGTAAACCTGCCAATAACGTCCTGCTCACAGGCGCACGCGGCACCGGCAAATCGTCACTGATTAAAGCCATGCTCACCGAATACGCCCCGCTGGGTTTACGCGTAATTGAAGTGGATAAAGCCGACCTGGTCGATTTAGCCGACATCACCCAGCAGCTTGCGGGGAGAGCTGAACGCTATATCATATTCTGCGATGACTTATCGTTTGAAGCGGAAGAAGCAGGCTACAAGGCACTCAAAGCCGCACTTGATGGCACCCTCTCCGCCCCGCCTGACAACGTACTCATTTACGCCACTTCCAACCGCCGCCACCTCATGCCTGAATACATGAGCGAAAATGAAAAAACGCAGCATCATGGCGCAGAAGTCCACCCCAACGAAGCGGTAGAAGAGAAAATTTCGTTATCAGAACGCTTCGGGCTATGGTTGTCGTTTTATCCATTCGATCAGGATGCCTATCTTGCCGCCGTTGCCGTATGGCTGGACGCACTCAAGGTTGAAATTACTGACCCCGACCTGCTTCGCCGCGAAGCATTGCAATGGGCGCTCGCACGCGGCACCCGCTCAGGCCGTACCGCTTTACAATTTGCACGGGATTACGCAGGGCGGAGTTAACGCCCCGACAAGGACATCATGCCGTTACCCATCATCCACGTTGCCGCAGCTGCCATTATCCGTCCTGACGGCCAGTTCCTGCTTGCCAGCCGACCAGCCGACAAACCCTATGCAGGTTACTGGGAATTCCCTGGCGGCAAGATAGAAACCGGTGAATCAGCCTATCAGGCATTGGTACGCGAACTCGACGAAGAACTAGGCATTCACGTCACACGCGCCACGCCATGGATAACTCGCACGCATGATTACGCAACAGTACGCGTCATCCTTCACTTTTATCGCGTAACGGGCTGGGACGGCGAGCCACAACCGTGTGAGGGACAAACACTGGCCTGGCAAGATGCACGACACGTCAGTGTTACGCCGTTACTCCCCGCCAATTCCCCCATACTCAAAGCGCTATCGCTACCAACGCTAATGGGCATCACCCAGGCACAGTCTGACCCGCAAGGCTTTCTCAGCAAACTGGATGTTGCCCTGGCCAACGGCTTGAAACTCATCCAGATCCGTGAAAAAGACATGCCTGCCGCTGGATTAGCGGAATTTGCCCGTGAGGTAACGCAACGCGCCCATGCCCAGCAAGCCTATACCATAGTCAACAGCGATATCGCCCTGGCTCAAGCGATAGGCGCGGATGGGGTACAGCTCACTTCCAGCCAGCTTGCCCAACTCGACACACGCCCGGATTTACTCTGGGTGGGTGCATCCTGTCATAACGCCGACGAACTGAACCGCGTCGAACAGCTAGGCTGTGACTACGCACTGCTATCACCTGTGCTACCGACGGCCAGCCACCCTGGTGCGGCAACGTTGGGCTGGGACGAATTCACCTGTTTATCACAACATCGCAGCCTCGCAATATTTGCACTAGGCGGGCTCACGCCAGCCGATTTAGCGACCGCGCAGCAACAGGGTGCGCACGGTATTGCGTTGCTACGCGGGGCCTGGCAATGAAACGCGACTGGCTGCTCAAATATGCCTTACCAGCACTGCTCATCGGCACCGCTATCGCAGGGGCTATTTACCAAGCCTGGCAGCAACAGCACAACCAGGTCCCCCGCATTACTTGCGCCACCCCGTTGCAAGGTTGCGAATTCCAGCTTGACAAGCAACCCGTCAGAGTGGAGTTTGTAGAACCGCCATCAGGCTTGCATCCATTCACCTTGCGCGTCATCACCCCAAAAGCACGGGAGATACGCGCCCATTTCACCATGCAAGAGATGGAAATGGGATACAATCAATATCGATTAGTAGCGCAATCACCGCAACACTGGCAAGCACGTGTTGTCTTACCCGTTTGCGTCACGGGACGACATGACTGGATACTGACGTTAAACATTGACGGCAAGCAGGTTGACATCCCTTTTGCTGGCTAAAATCGTCACCAAAATGTCATAATTTCGCCGTATAATCATACGAACTTAAAGGAGTGCGGCATGCCCACGGAACATACCTACAAACAATTCGACACTGATTTGGAAAACATGCGTGCGCGCGTCTTGCAGATGGGTGGTCTGGTTGAACAACAAATTACTCAAGCGATAGACGCACTGATTAATGCTGATTTTGTATTGGCCGATCAAGTGGTTAATAACGATCATCTGGTCAATGGACTGGAAGTCGGTATCGACGAAGACTGTGCACAAATTATTGCACGTCGCCAGCCTACCGCTTCTGATTTGCGCATGGTCATGACCGTCATTAAAACCATTACTGACTTGGAGCGTATCGGTGATGAAGCGGCCAAAATCGCTCGCACGGCGAAAGAAATCCATCAAAATGGGCGCATTATCCAACCGAAATTCAATCAAATTGAATTTATGAGCAGCATCGTACTGGATATGTTGCATCAGGCTTTAGATGGTTTTGCGCGCTTAGATGCGACTACTGCGATTGAAGTATGTCGTAACGATATCAAGGTTGATGAAGAATACCACCTAGTATTGCGTAACCTCATCACCTATATGATGGAAGATCCGCGCACCATTTCCACTTTCATCGACATCATGTTTATCGCCAAAGCCATAGAACGCATGGGCGACCATGCTAAAAACATGTCGGAATATGTGGTTTACATGGTTAAGGGCAAAGACGTACGCCATACCACAGTAGAAGAAATCGAACGCGAAGCATTGCGTTAAGTCACCAGCACTATCGAAACAGGGAGCCATATGGCTCCCTTTTTTACGCCCGCATCACGCTCTGCGCTATTAAAATTGTAGATAAGCTAATAACGTCATAAAGTTAAGGCACAAATTGGTTTGCAATTTACAGCGCACCGGGCTAGACCAGACTAAGTTACATATCGAGGTAGTTATGCAAACAATTAATATTCACGATGCCAAAACGCAGTTTTCTAAATTGATTGAAGCAGTTTTGCAGGGCGAGGAAATCGTAATTGCAAAAGCAGGAAAACCTGCTGCCAGACTCGTACCGTTATCAGCAAAAAATCACGTTATTCGTCGGCCAGGCTCTATGAAGGGGAAAATTACTATTGCCGATGATTTTGATGCGCCATTACCAGATGAGATTCAAGCGGATTTTGAAGGTAGATAATGAGAATTTTACTAGATACCCACGTATATTTGTGGTGGCTACAAGACAGTCCAAAGTTATCTGCACACGGTAAAGAAATAATTATTTCTGCGACTGAAGTATACGTGAGTAGCGCTTCAATATGGGAAGCCGCAATGAAGGCTGGCATAGGCAAACTTGATGTGAATGTAGATACGTTAGTTGATGAGATAGCGCAAAACGGTTTCCAAGTATTAGATGTAACACCAAAACATGCCGCTAGAATTATGCTGCTTCCTGACATTCATCGTGATCCGTTTGATCGGTTATTGCTGGCGCAGGCTTTGAGCGAGCCACTTAAATTTGTAACAGCAGATAGCTTGTTATCAGGCTATTCTGATTTAGTTGAAGTAATTTAAAAATGTTGAATTTACGAATTTACTGACGACTGGCACAAAGAGAGACTTGTTATTTATGACTTTAATTGTGGTGAATACATAGTGCTCATACCCAATAATCCTGTCGGCACACGCCACGCATCTCGCAATATTGGCAGGCTTTGGCGATGCCATTGGCGGGCAGGGGTGCGGCCTGATAGAGCTGATTAAACACAGTCACCAGACGCGCAGCACACGTTTCAGCAGCGGCTTCAGGCTCTTGCGCCAAGGTAATAGTAGTAACTTCACCATCATCCAGACTCACAAAAGCGGCTTGCCCGATTTCCTCACTCAGCAACAAGGCATAAGCCGATAACTGCACGTCTTCTTCCATGTCTTTACTGGCTTTATTTTGCAAGTCTTTGCTATTGCTGGTTTTGTAATCGAGAACAGCATAATCATCGCCGATCTTATCGATACGGTCTAGGCGACCATAAAGCTTGATCGACCAGCCCCCATCCAGTGCCAGCACCTGACTTGCATCAGACTCACCTTGATACCAGCGCCAGCCTTCCTGCTCCCGAGTGATTTGCCAGGCTATATAACTTCCAACTTGCGCCAGCCAGCGCACATGCCAGGCACGCGCAAAATAATCTTCCACCAACAAAGGCGCAAAATCGATCTCACTCTGAGCAATCAAGGCCGCAATAGCTGCGTCCTGGCCTAAGGCCGAAATACTCGTATGCTGCTCATGAAAATGGCGCAAGATAAGGTGCACCACCTGGCCATAATCCGATTTTTCCACGTCCGCGCTAATCTCATCAACGGCGTTCAAGCCCAGCATATAACGCGCATAATATTGGTACGGGCATGCCAATAGTGCGTTATAAGCGCTGACGCTGATCTTGGCAGGAATCAGTGCTGATGGCACACACGGCTGCGGAGCAGTCCGCGGCGTAGGCAATGCCGCGCTATCAGGGCTGATTACCGTAGCGATCGCCGCCTGCGCATGCAAGACCTCGCTCACCAGACTCTCCCCCCACGCCAATTGGCACACACTGTCCAGTCGCTCTAACCACGCGCTGACAGGGTTAAGTTCGCCCTCAGTGAGCGCTTGCCACAATACTTGCACAGGCGCAGTCGTAATCAGCAATTGCTGCAAATCCGCCTGTATCTGCGCAACTGCCTGCGCACGGGTGGGCAAACCCAAAGCGCTGCGCACGGCCTGATTAAAAAATACGCCCTGCTGAGGTAATGACGGCAAGTTACGCGCATCGGCGCCCAGCAATAGCGCCGCATCAAACTGGCGCAAACGCGTCGCAGCCAGATGCGTAAATATCACCGGGCTATCCACATCTGTTTCGACAAATGCCGCATTAGCTAATTCACGCGTTAGCCAGCGATGAAACTCGTCAAGCTCAAACAGCCCGCTGTCCCCCGCTAACTCCATCCGCCGCTGCCGCAACACATCTAACAGTGCCACGCCCGCTGCGTCACCCACCAGGCACAGGCTCGCGCCTAATGCCTGCAAACTGCTTTGTAATTGGTCTAACCAGTTGGCCAAACTTGCAGACTGTTGTGTGTGCACCAGTGCAGCTGCGGCCTGTAGTGCCAACAAAGTCGCATGCGCTGCTACAGCCTCCGCTGGCAACAATGCCGTCAGGCGTGCCCACCCCTGTGCAGGTCCGTGTTTACGCAAACCTTGTTCCAGTTGGTGAACTGCGAGCAAACGCTGCTCATCGGCAACCTCGCTCAAGACATGGGGTGACTTCATCAAATCCAGCACATCGACATGATTAAAACCCGTCAACAACGCATCAATCCAGCGCATCACTACCGTACTCGCCGTGGTGGTATCCAGCGTCCAGCCGGTTTCATCAGCCACCAATATCTGCGCACGTTCCAACAATGCACGCAAACGCCGCGCACTGGCGCGATCCTGCACCACAACGGCGATATTGCGTTTGCCCTGATGCAACCACAGCCGTATTTGCGTATCGGCGGCACGCGCCTCATCTTCCAGACTGGTGGCAGCACAATAACTTAATCGGGGGGAAACAGGATTAACGGGCAATGCCTGACGTAATTGCAGCGCTCGTTGGCGTAACGGCATCGCCAGGGTTTCAGGCCAGGCGGCAGCAAGTGTTTGTGCTGTCGGCGTCAGCGCATCTTCAAGCTGATAATAGTTTACGGGGGTGCGTTCGGCATAGCGGGCAAGAAAACGCTGCTCCAGTCGCGACAAGCTGGACAAGCCCACCACAAACAGCGGCGCACTTGCATGTTCAGCTAATTGAGCCAGTTGCAACGCGTAGTGGGCTGCGGGGCTATCTGCTGTTTGATTAAGCGCAAACCACAAATCATGCACTAGCCGCGCTTCAAACGTCACCGCCTGATGTTGCTGGACTTGATAATAACTTTGCAACTGCGTGGCAAATTCATCCGCATCCAGCGGCATATCAACCGCCTGGTGCGTCAATTCATCAAACAAATGCGCAATTTCATCGCACATAGACCAAAGCAATGCAGTATCAAACCAGCCCTGAGCTTTGAGTGCGTGATACAGCAGCGCACTGCGCTGACTGCTGGCCAATGTTGCCGTACCCAGACTCACTGTTTGCGCCCAGGCGGGCAAGGTCAATACTGGCGGCGGGATAATCACCTCACGACCACTGGCGGAGGCTAATTGCTGATAAAGCAACGGTGCCGCATGAAAATTTGGAACCAATATCAGCGTGTCGGCTAGTTCGACTTGCGCTAGTTGGCAATGCGCGACGATGTCACGCGCCACCCGCGCATAAAAGGCAGGTAACACTTTAACGCTTCAGCAGCGCTAACTTATCCGATTTACCATTCCAGTCATCCGCATCAGGCAATGGATCCTTACGCGCTATGATAGCTTTCCAGCCAGTCGCTAGCGTTGCGTTGAGTTCAACACAATGCTGCTGATCGGCCGGGACATCATCCTCGGCAAAAATCGCCTCAGCAGGACATTCAGCCACACATAAAGTACAATCGATGCACTCGTCTGGATCTATGACCAGGAAGTTTTCACCTTCACGGAAACAGTCCACAGGGCAAACATCGACGCAATCGGTATATTTACACTGGATACAGTTTTCAGTTACTACATAAGTCATGGATATTCTCTCATTCAAGCCACATCGTCGCATTTTACTCTGCTTGTTTCCTGATGTGGACATCTAAATGCGCAATATGATGCGGCAACTGCTAACCGCCCTCTTCATACCACTCATATTCAGCATCAGCACACCCGCGCTTGCATTAAATTATCAGGTCAAGTTAGATGCGCCAGCCAATATCAAACCACTGCTGACACAATACCTGGACATTTTCCGCTGGCGTACCAATCCCGCGCTGGATGAAGTGCAACTACGCAGAATTTATCGCCTGACGCCAGATAACATCAGCACGATATTAGCCACAGCAGGTTATTTTTCCGCCAAAACCACTGCATCGCTGCAACAACAAGATGACGGCATGTTCATCGCCCATTTAACGGTAGATCCTGGCCTCCCTAGTCGTATCACCAGCGTCTCTATCAGCGCTGAAGGTGCCATCACCGCCAACCCGTCGCAATACCAGAAATGGATACAGGCACAATCCCAAAACCCGTATCTGCAAAAGGGCCAGATTTTTACTCAGGACGGCTGGGAATTCGCGAAAAATGGACTGCTCTCCAGCCTGATCATGCACCAATATCCCAAGGCACAGATTGCACAGAGCACGGCACAGGTTAATCCCGAAACCCGGGAAGTCGCCATAGCAATCCACCTGAACAGTGGTGCAGCTTACCAGTTTGGCACCACCACCATCAACGGACTGAAGCGTTATCCTGCCAGCATCGTAGAACGCCTGAATCCAATTAGACCAGGCGAACCTTATGATCAAGCCAAATTACTGGAATTCCAATACCGGCTACAAAGCCCGCCTTATTTCCAATCTGTCGAAATATTAGTCGAGCCGGATGAGCGCAATACCACCAGCCTCCCAATCATCGTCAACGTCAAAGAAGCACGCAGGCAGAAAATAGGTTTCGGTGTGGGCGCCAGTACAGACAACGGCCCCCACGTGCAAATTGAGTATCAAAATTTGAATCTGTTAAACCGCAACCTGCTATTCAGCAGCGAGCTCAAACTTGACCCCAACATACAAAGCATAGATGCAAAAATTGAGCGCCCACGTAATGAATCAGGCTACATCGACAGCGTACGCACAGCCATTAAACATACTGACATTGAAGGCGTGATCACCACCCAGAACAGTATAGGACTCAAACGCACACGCAACAAAGGCCGCATAGAGACCACCATTGCAACCCAATATCTCACCGAACATCAAACCGTATCGGGAGCAGTGGGAGATAATCTCCAGGCACTCACCCTCAACTACATCTGGACCTATCGCAATCTCGACAACCTCATCAGTCCCACACACGGCTATATATTCAGCACTGAAATTGGCGGCGCAGCCAAGTCACTGCTTTCTGACCAGAGTTTTGTGCGCAGCGATAGCCGTGCTATCTATTTTTACCCCATCACTGAACGCGACAGCCTCACTTTGCGTGGCGAGCTGGGCATCGTTATCGCACCCGATCGTCACGGCATTCCATCAGACTTTCTGTTCCGTACCGGTGGCGATCAGTCTGTGCGGGGTTACGATTACCAAAGCCTGGGTGTCACTGATGGCAATGCAATTGTAGGTGGCCGTTACCTGGCAACAGGCAGTGTGGAATATACGCGCTGGCTCACGCCAAAGTGGGGTGCGGCAGTATTTTATGATGTGGGCGATGCCGCAGATTCGGTATCAACCCTGCATCCCGTTGCAGGCTATGGCGCGGGTGCTCGCTGGCGTAGCCCCATTGGCCCATTGAGCATCGACCTGGCCTATGGTGAAGCAGTCTCACAATATCGCATTCATTTCAGCCTGGGGACTGCGTTTTGAACACCGCCGGTTTATTAAACTGGCGTATTTACGTCCGGCTGTTACGTTATCTGCTGGGCACCACGCTACTATTGGCTGTACTTATCGCTGCATCAGGCAGCACACCTGGATTGCAATTAGCCGCGCAAATTATCCACCGCGTCAGCGCAGGCCAAGTTTCAATAGATGGCATCACTGGCTCGTTATTTAACAGGCTGCATATTGATCGTATCCAGCTCATCTCGCCAACCAAAACCATTACCCTGCAACAACTCACTTACTCATGGTCTGCCAAGTCGGCATGGCAACATCAACGTCTGGACATTGAGCAGTTTTCCATTAGTCGATTGGAAATACTGTTAAAAAAACCCGACAACCAACCATTAACTCTACCCAACAGCCTGACGCTGCCATTTGCGGTTAGCTTGCGCCAAGCGCATATCAACACATTCATCATCCAGGGCAACGGCGTCGCGATCACACTGCAACCCGTTACCTTCGACTTACTGTATGACCAGAAAAGCTACCAACTTCAGGCGCAGGCAAAATCACCATGGGGCAGCGCGCAATTACACACGACTCTGGCAGACTTGGCGCCATTTAGACTCAGCAGCGACATACAATTCTGGCTACACGATGGCATTCATGCTTATGATGCGCGCACCCAACTGACAGGCACGCTCAGCCACATCGAGCTAAACAGCCAGGCACAATCGGGTAAAGCCAGCGCCATCATCAGCGCACAACTGGCGCCCTTCACTTCCCAGCCGCTGACCCAGGCCAAGCTCAACATCAGCAACTTCAACCCTGCGGCTATCGCTGACGGACTCCCGCAAGCCATGATAAATGGACATGCCGACATCAGCCCCAATGACGTCAATAATTACACCGGCAACCTCACCCTCGACAATCAACTGGCAGGCAGCATAGACCAAAACAAATTGCCGATTTCACAGCTAGCGAGCCGTTTTAGCGGTTCACCCAGCGCAGTCATCTTTGACAAGCTAGCGCTCACACTCAGCAAATCATCGACTATATATGGCACAGGAAAATGGCACGACAATGGTCTGGATTTACAATTAGACGCCAGGCAAATCGACCTGCACGCCCTGCATAGCCGTCTGTACAGCACCAGACTGAACGGCAAACTAGCTGCGCATGCGGACGCCAGACAGCAAACATTGCGCGCCACTCTGGCTCAGCCTGACTACGCAATCAACCTCGCCGCTACCTACCAGCAGCAGCGCCTGAACATCACTACCGCGCAACTCAATGCGGGTACCAGCTCACTCAACTTCACTGGCGAACTCGGCTTTACTGGCAACCACCCATTTTCTGCATCAGGGCAGTTGCAGCGTTTCGACCCCGCGAAATTTGGCGACTATCCAGCAGCCAACATTAACGCCGACTTCAATACCAAGGGGCAAATTCAGCCGCAACTGCAGACCCAATTACAGCTGAATATTGCTCACAGCACCTACAACCATGCAGCACTCAGTGGACATGCAACCATGCAAATCGCCCGACAGCGCATGCACAACAGTATCGTGCACTTGCAACTGGGTAACAACATACTGAATTGGCAGGGCAGTTATGGCGCAGTGAATGACCACATCAACTGGCAACTCAATGCGCCCAACATTGCCAATCTGGGTGATGGATATGCTGGCAAAGTTTTGGCACACGGCACGCTGGGTGGCACGCTAGACTATCCCGCTGGAGAACTCAGTTTACAAGGAAATAACTTGCACTGGCGCTCCGCGCTAAGCCTCGCCAGCATCAACACCCATATCAATTTCGCATCAGGTGTCAATGGTGCGATACAAGCCAATGCTGAAATACAGGATATGCACATGAGCAATAACCATATTCAGCATGCGACGATGACAGTGCGGGGTACGCGACATAATCACACCATCCAGTTAGCGGCAAAGAATCCAGAACTGAACCTCATCGCCACGCTGGCAGGCAACTGGCACGATCAAAGCTGGGATGGACACATCAACCAGCTCAGCAATAGCGCATCTTACCCTTTCAGCCTCAATGCACCCGCCCAACTGGCTATCCACAGCGGCCAGACCCAGTTAAATCACGCGCAATTCCATATCGCCAATGGCACCCTCAATATCGACCAGATTGAATACAGCAAATCCGGCCTATCTTCGCGTGGCAGCGCCAGCCATATCGACTTAGGCGAGCTACAGCAACACATCCACCCCGTTCGCAACCTGCGCAACACGCTGATCGTCGCCGGCAAATGGCTGGCGCGTGTCGATCAACAGCTGAATGGCGAACTGGAACTGTGGCGGGAACAGGGCGACATCAGCGTCATCGGTGACCAAGTCACGCCGATGAGGCTAGATCGCACCCACATTGCACTACAGGCCCAGCATAACCAGATCACGGCGAAGGTAGACATACACGGCGCAACATTAGGCAGCATCAACGTGCAGGCCAGTACCGCATTGGCGCAAAATGCCCATCAGCTCATTTTCACCACGCACGCGCCCATCGTCGGCCATGCACAAATCGACCTCCCCACCCTCGACTGGATCACAGCCAGCCTGAGTGACGAAATGCAATTGAACGGTACGCTGCAAGCGCAAGTAGACCTGCGCGGCAGTCTTTACGCGCCGATATTTAACGGTGTCATCAATGCCAGCAAGCTCGCTTTCTCCCACTCAGCACAGGGCATCAACCTGAAAAATGGCACATTGAACGCGGCATTTGATCAAAATGTGCTGCACATCAAACAGCTGCATTTTCAGGCAGGAGGCGAGCTTAATGTACAAGGCGACATCAAGCTCAATCAGGGAGTGGCAGAGATGAAACTCCAGGCACAAGCCATGCGTCTGGATCTGGTCAATCGCCCTGACCGCCAGATAACCTTAACCGGCACTGCAGACATTACCGGCAAGAACCAGCGTATTACCACCGTAGCCGATATCACCATTGATCACGCCGCGCTCGGTCTTAATGACAACAGCGTGCCGCAACTTAGCAATGATGTCGTTATTATTGGACGCACACCTCCCCCCAATAAAACCAGCAAATCGGCCAGCCAGCCCACCTCCGCATGGCAGGTCAACAGCGACATTAAAGTAAACCTGGGCAAGCGCACGCAAATACGCGGCTCAGGGCTGGACGCGCGAATAGAAGGCATGCTCAAATTAGCCCAGCACGGCAACAACCCACCCGCCGCAAATGGCACCATCACTATCGCAGAAGGCACCTATACCGCATTTGGCCAACGCCTGAACATCAGCCGAGGCATACTCAACTTTGCCGACTCCATCAATAACCCAGGCTTGGACATACTGGCCACACGCACTTACCCTGACGTAACCGTAGGTACTCAAATCACCGGAACAGCCCTGGTCCCCGTCGCAAAATTGGTCTCCACCCCCAGCATGACCGACAGCGAGAAGTTATCCTGGCTGGTGCTCGGTCACGGTAGCGACAAAGGCAGCTCTGGAGCCGACATCAGAGCCTTACAAGCCGCTGCCAGCTATTACCTCGGCAAAAACAACGCTGTCTCCATGCAGTCCAGGCTTACCCAGCTCACTGGACTCGATGAAATCGGCATCAGCGGTACAGGCACTCTGGACGGCAACCTGCTGAGTCTGGGCAAACGGATTTCCGATCAGGTTTATATCAACTACCAGCAGGGTTTAACGGGTACGAAACAATTAGTCCGGATTACTTACAATCTATCTCGCCGTTTTTCTATCCGCGCGCAAAGCGGGGATGAATCAGCACTCGATTTTTTTTATACCTTCCGCTTTGACTAAATCCATTTAATTTATTCATTTGCCTCTTGAAAATCCACTACACCGCCCCTATTATTAGCACTCCTCGGGTGAGAGTGCTAAAATCGCACCGCCCGAGATGATTTTTTGCGTGACATCTCGTCACACTGTTTTTAGTTTGTTTATTTATTAGGAGCTTCAGTAATGAAAATTCGTCCTTTACACGACCGTATCATCGTTAAACGCATGGAAGAAGAGCGTAAAACCGCTTCAGGTATTGTTATCCCTGATAGCGCAACTGAAAAACCAGACCAAGGCGAAGTATTAGCTGTAGGCAATGGCAAAATCGCTGAGAACGGCACTGTGCGTCCTTTGGATGTCAAAGTAGGTGACCGCGTTCTGTTCGGTAAATATGCAGGTCAGTCTGTAAAAATCGACGGCGACGAAGTATTGGTTATGCGTGAAGAAGACATCATGGGCATCATGGAGTAATCCATCCGCCTCTCAATTTAGTTAAACCTATTCGTACTCAGGAGTATTTAATATGCCAGCAAAAGACGTAAAATTCGGTGACGTAGCCCGTCAAAAAATGATGATCGGTGTTAACGTATTGGCCGATGCAGTTAAAGTAACTTTAGGCCCTAAAGGCCGTAACGTAGTGTTGGATCGTGCTTTTGGCGCACCTACCATCACCAAGGACGGTGTTTCTGTTGCTAAAGAAATCGAATTAAAAGACAAATTCGAAAACATGGGCGCGCAAATGGTTAAGGAAGTTTCTTCCAAGACTTCTGACGTTGCTGGTGACGGTACTACTACCGCTACCGTACTGGCTCAAGCCATGTTGAAAGAAGGCATGAAGTTCGTTGCTGCCGGCATGAATCCTATGGATTTGAAGCGCGGTATGGACAAAGCAGTTGCAGCTATCGTAGGCGAATTGCAAAAAATCTCCAAGCCTTGCACCACCACCAAAGAAATCGCGCAAGTCGGTTCTATTTCTGCTAACTCAGAAAGCACCATCGGCGACATCATCGCTAACGCAATGAGCAAAGTCGGTAAAGAAGGCGTGATCACGGTTGAAGATGGTACCAGCCTGGAAAGCGAACTGGACGTAGTTGAAGGTATGCAGTTTGACCGTGGCTACTTGTCACCTTACTTCATCAACAACAACGACAAGCAAATCGCTGGTCTGGATAATCCTTTCGTATTGTTACACGACAAGAAAATCTCCAACATCCGTGACTTGCTACCAGCTCTGGAACAAGTGGCTAAAGCCGGTCGTCCATTGTTAATCATCGCTGAAGACATCGACGGCGAAGCATTGGCAACGCTGGTTGTAAACAACATCCGTGGCATCCTCAAAACTTGTGCTGTTAAAGCACCTGGTTTCGGCGATCGTCGCAAAGCCATGCTGGAAGATATCGCGATTCTGACAGGCGGTACTGTGATTGCTGAAGAAGTTGGTTTGACTTTGGATAAAATCACCTTGACTGAATTAGGTCAGGCTAAGCGCATCGATGTCAGCAAAGACAACACCATCATCATCGACGGTGCTGGCAAAACTGAAAACATCACTGGCCGTATTGCACAAATCAACCGTCAAGTTGAAGAAGCAACCAGCGACTACGACAAAGAAAAACTGCAAGAACGCAAAGCTAAATTAGCTGGCGGCGTAGCAGTGATCAAAGTCGGCGCGGCAACTGAAGTTGAAATGAAAGAGAAAAAAGCACGCGTAGAAGATGCATTGCACGCGACACGCGCAGCAGTTGAAGAAGGTATCGTACCTGGCGGCGGCGTAGCATTGTTACGCGCTAAAGCGGGTATTGGTTCATTGGTTGGCGACAACGCTGATCAAGATGCTGGTATCAAAATCATCTTGCGTGCTATCGAAGAGCCATTACGTCAAATCGTTATCAACTGCGGCGATGAAGCTTCTGTCGTGGTTAACAAGGTACTTGAAGGTACGGGCAACTACGGCTATAACGCAGCAACCAGCGTTTACGGCGACATGGTAGAAATGGGCGTACTGGATCCAACTAAAGTAACCCGCACCGCATTGCAAAATGCTGCTTCTGTAGCCAGCTTGATGCTGACCACAGACGCAATGGTGGCTGAACTACCAGATGACAAGTCATCTGGCGGCGCAGGCATGGGCGACATGGGTGGTATGGGTGGCATGGGCGGAATGATGTAATTCTGCACGATGTGATTCGTCACACCAGCGAAAAACCCGTCCTTGTGGCGGGTTTTTTTACGCACTGACGATGGGTAAAGTTTGTTGCATTTTATGCAGCACAACATAATTGAAACCCAAGCAGACATTAACAAAAACAAAACCGTCAATTTAGCCATCACTACCCCTGCCGTTTTCCTGCTAAATCCCGTACAATCACGACTTTACGTCTATCCCCTCCACCCATCATGGCTGATAATTTCGATACGGGCAAAGCCCACGACAGCGCTGAAGACAACCTGAACCGGGTGGTGGAATTGTTGCGTAAACACGATCTGGTCACCCGTCTGGTACACAAACAGGACATGCCGCGCCGCGATCTGGTAGAAAACCTCGTCCACAAGCAAAATCTGGCTGAATTACATACCCTGCTCGATGACATGCACTCTGCTGACGTCGCGCGGGTGCTCGAAGCGTTACCGCTGGACGATCGCTTATTAGTCTGGGATTTAGTCAAAGCCGAGCGTGACGGTGAAATCCTGATTGAGGTTTCCGATGCAGTTCGCGAATCGCTAATCAAGGCGATGGACAGCGATGAGCTGTTGGCGGCGGCAGAAACGCTGGACACCGACGAAATCGCCGACCTGGCGCCTGACCTGCCAAAAGACGTGATCCAGGATTTGCTGGAGTCGCTGGATACCCAAAAGCGCACACGCCTGCAATCTGCCTTATCTTATCCGGAGGACACCGTCGGTGGTCTGATGGATTACGACATCGTGACCATACGCGCCGATGTCACGCTGGAAGTTGCACTGCGTTATTTGCGCCGATTAGGTGAGCTACCCGAACAGACTGACAAATTATTTGTGGTTGACCGGGATGGTGCATTACAGGGCGTGATGCCGTTGCAACGCCTGTTGCTCAAAGACCCCGATGCCAAGGTAGCCGATGTCATGGCAGAGGAAGTGGTCACTTTCCATGCAGAAGATGACGCTTCCGATGCGGCGAACGCTTTTGAACGTTACGACCTGGTCTCCGCACCCGTCATTGATACGCGCCGGCGCCTGATTGGGCGGCTCACGGTTAATGCCGTAGTTGACCATATCCGTCAGGAATCAGATAGCGACATGCTTTCTATCGCGGGTTTGCGCGAAGAAGAGGATATTTTTGCGAGTGTATGGAAATCTGTGCAAAACCGTTGGGCATGGTTGGCCATTAACCTGGTCACGGCATTTGTTGCCTCGCGCGTTATCGGTGAATTTGAAGGCACGATAGAAAAATTGGTGGCACTTGCCGCGCTCATGCCTATCATCGCGGGTATTGGCGGCAACTCAGGTAATCAAACGCTGACCATGATAGTGCGCGCTTTGGCATTAGGACAGATACACCCAGACAATGCTAAAAAACTATTCCGCAAGGAAATCGGCGTAGCGTTCATTAACGGTCTGATTTGGGGAAGCGTCGTCGGCATCTTCGCGTACCTGCTCTATGGCAAGCCCGCCCTGGGCGTGGTCATGATGGGCGCGCTCACACTCAATTTATTACTCGCCGCCTTCATGGGGGTCGCCATTCCTGCCATCATGCATAAATTCGGACGTGACCCTGCGGTAGGTTCTAGCGTACTCCTCACTGCCGTCACTGACAGTGGCGGATTCTTCATTTTTCTTGGTCTGGCGGCATTATTTATGCCTTATCTAACGTAAGGAAGCAGCATGCAACAATTTGATCTCATCGTAATCGGTTCAGGTCCTGGCGGTTATCGCGCAGCAGTATTAGCTACATTACGCGGCTTGAATGTCGCTATTATTGAAAAAGCTGACTGGGGTGGTTGCTGTTTGAATCGCGGTTGCGTGCCGAAAAAAGACTGGCACCATACTGCACAATTAGTAGCCCACAGCCAGGAATTCGCTAAACGTGGTATCACGGGAACGCTCAGTGCCGACATACATGGTGCATGGGATCACCAGCACAAAGTCGTGGAAAATGTGCGCGACAGCTATACCGACTACATGAAACGCCTGGGCATCATCGCCTTTACGGGTAACGGTACATTTGTTGATGCAAATACCATTGCGATAGCCGATGTGCAAATCAGTGGCAAAAACATCATCATCGCCACGGGTTCCAGCCCGTATGTGCCGGACAACTACCCGCTCACCGCAGGACGCGTACTCACTACTGATGATCTGTTTGATAACCCGCCGCCCGCAGGCAAACGCGTTGCGGTAGTCGGTAGCGGTGTCATCGGCACTGAATTCGCTTTTATCCTGTCGCAACTTGGCTGCGAAGTGGTATGGATAGCCAACAGCAAGCCGCTGGCCAACAGCCAATACTCCACACCCGCGCTAAAAATCCTGCATGAAGCCCTCGCCAAACTCAACATCACCCCGCGCACCCGCAGTCGCGCCCAGCAAGTGGAAGTGCTGGCGGATGGCGTCAAACTCAGCTTTGCCGATGGCAGCAGCGAAACCGTCGATTGGGTGTTGCTCGGCTCAGGTCGGCGCCCGCACACCGACGCGCTCAACATAGCCGCTGCCGGCGTGGCAACAGATGCAAAAGGTTACGTGAAAGTAAACGCTTACCTGCAAACCAATATCCAGCACATTTACGCCATCGGCGACGTAGCGAATTCACGCATGACCGCGAATCAGGCGCTGGCAGATGCCTCCGTTGCTGTTGCCAACATACTGGCACCGAAATCACGCAAACAGGATGTCGCTGCCGTACCTGAGCTGGTTTACTCTGCAGTCGAATTAGGCCGCATCGGCATGAACGAAGACGAAGCTGAAGATAACGAACTTGAACCTGCTGTCGGTTTCGCCGCATTTGAGAGCAACCCCCGCGCGCTGGGTCAGGACGACATCAACGGCTTTGTCCGCCTCATCGCCGACATGGATAGCGGCGCGCTGTTAGGTGCAGAAGTCGTAGGCGCGGAAGCGGGCGAAATTATCCATGCCATCGCCCAGCAATATGGCAACGAAGATGCGCTCGCGCATTTTGCATCCATGTTCTACAACCATCCGGCCCGCACCGAAGAAATCCAGAACGCCACTGAAACCCTGGCGAACAAATGGGGCTTGAGTAAACAGGTATTTGGCGCGTGACCGATCCTAAACACGAAAGCCTGCAACTCTACCTGCGCCTGCTGCAATACGTGCGGCCTTACTGGCGCATGTTTGCAGGTGCAATGCTGGCAATGGCAGTCATGGCAGCAGCAGAACCCGCCGTACCAGCCCTGTTTAAACCCCTGCTGGATGGCAGCTTCGTACAAAAAGACCCCAACTTTATCCGCATCATTCCCGTGCTCATGGTCGGACTGTTTTTCATCCGTGGCCTGGCGGATTTTGCCAGCACCTATGCCATGAACTGGGTAGGCAGCCGACTGGTGATGGACTTGCGCACCGCGATGTTCAACAAGCTGATCGCCATGCCTACGCAATATTATGACAACAGCTCAACGGGTACACTGATTGCCCATGTGGTTTTCAACGTCACTCAGGTAACCCAATCGGCCACCAGTGCCGTCACCCTGCTGGTACGCGACTCCCTCACCATTATTGGACTGCTCAGCTGGCTGTTATGGCTGAACTGGCAACTTACCCTCATCATCATCGCCATTGCGCCAGTTGCCATTATCACCATCCGCCAGGTCAGCCGCAGGCTACGCAACATCAACCGACAGGCGCAACAGAATCTGGGTGAAATCACCCATGTGGTGGAAGAATCCGTCGGCGCGCACAAAGTAGTTAAAATTTTTGGCGGCCAGGAATACGAATCACGCCGCTTCACCAGCGCAGTCAACAATGCGCGGCGCTACACCATGAAAGGCGTGACTGCCGCCGCCGCCAATGGTCCCGTGGTTCAGCTCATCGCCGCATTTGGCGTGGCCATTGTGGTCTATATCGCCACCCAGCAAGCCTTGCATGGCCAACTCACCGTGGGTGGATTTGTCTCCTACATGATCGCCATGCTAATGGTATTCGGTCCAGTGAAACGATTAACCGGTATTAACGAACAACTACAACGCGGGCTGGCAGCCGCCGAAGTGGTGTTTGAAGTCATCGACAGCGAAACCGAAATTGACACAGGCACACAGACGCTGGCGCGCGCACGTGGCGAGCTGCATTTCCAGAATCTCAGCCTGCACTATACCGACAAGCCCACCCCGGCATTGGACAACATCAACCTGGACATCCAGCCAGGTGAAACCATCGCCCTGGTGGGTGCTTCGGGTAGCGGCAAAACCAGTCTGGTCAATCTTATTCCGCGTTTCTACACGCCAAGCGCCGGGCGCATATTGCTGGACAACCACGACATTACCGACATCCGTCTGGACAGCCTGCGCGCCAACATCGCCATGGTGTCGCAAGACGTCATCTTGTTTAACGACACCCTGGCTGCCAATATCGCCTATGGCGCACAGGCCAACGCCAGCGAAGCCGATATCATCCGCGCCGCAGAAGCCGCGCACGCCATGGAGTTTATCCGCGAACAGCCGCTGGGCTTGCAAACCATGGTCGGGGAGAACGGGGTCAAACTTTCGGGCGGGCAACGTCAGCGCATCGCCATCGCCCGCGCACTATTGAAAAATGCACCGGTGCTGATATTGGATGAAGCCACTTCTGCACTCGATACCGAGTCCGAACGCCACGTTCAGGCAGCGCTGGAAACGTTGATGCAGGGCCGCACCACGCTGGTCATTGCACATCGTTTATCCACCATAGAAAATGCGGACCGCATTGTCGTCATGCAGCAAGGACGCATCATAGAAATCGGCAAACACGCTGAACTGATACAGCACAATGGCGTTTATGCACACTTACACAGATTGCAGTTCCATGAATGATATTGTAGTTAAACCACCACGCTCATTGATGTCAGCGGCAGGCAAAGCCATCGGTGATTTTGCCATGATACGCAACGGCGACCGCATATTAGTGGGTTTATCAGGCGGCAAAGACTCACTATCATTGCTGCACATTTTGCTCGACTTGCAAAAACGCGCGCCGATTAAATTCGAATTGGCCGCTTGCACGGTTGACCCGCAATCGGACGAATTTGACCCCAGCGTACTCAAGCCTTATTTGGCCGCGCTAAATGTACCGTATTTTTATGAAAGCCAGCCCATCATCGAGTCTGCCAAAACCAGCATGACGGGTGACTCCTACTGCGCTTACTGCTCACGTATGCGCCGCGGCATACTCTATCGTGTCGCGCGCGAGCAGCATTACAATGTGCTCGCCCTGGGGCAACATCTGGATGATTTGGCTGAAACCTTTATGATGTCTGCCTTTTTTGGCGGCAAGCTGCGCACCATGCAAGCCCACTACACCAATGACGCAGGCGACGTACGCATCATCCGCCCATTAGTCTATGCGCGTGAGCGCCAGACCAGCGACTTTGCCAAAAGCGCAAACCTGCCGGTCGTCCACGACAATTGTCCCGCCTGTTTTAGCAAACCACAGCAACGGCAAAGCATAAAACTCATGCTCGCCGATCAGGAAAAATCCCACCCCAAACTCTTCGCCAGCCTGCTCACCGCCATGCGTCCATTGATGCAAGGCAAACAGCAGGCGTAAAAAAGCGAGGGTTAACCTCGCTTTTTTTAAAACCAACGTGCTAAAACTTAAGCAACGTTTTTGCTTTTACGACGTAAACGCAAACCAACCAAACCTAAACCAACAGCCATCATTGCCCATGTGTCAGCTTCTGGTACAGCTGGCACGTGAGTGATGTGCGGATATTGAGCGGAGAATGTAGTAGAGCCATGAGCGCCAGCAACGGTTACAGAAGCAGCTGCAGTACCTGCGAAAGCAACAACAACAACAGCACCTAACAATTTTACAGTATTTAACAATTTCATATTATTACCCTTTAATAAAGAACCCGAATAGAATTTGCGAGGCGCGCGCTATTTCGGCAATGAAGACGAGTGCGCTACGGCGCTGGATACCCTGCTCGACAATGAGGCTGAAATTACCAGCATGAAGCAGGCCAGCAAATTGCGCTTTACCCAGGAATTCACTTGGGAAAAAGTGCTCAAGGAATACGAGGATTTGTTGTTGAAGTGGCTATGACACGTTTGGATCTGTGTCTTCTCCACACAATGTTGTGGGAACGACTTGGTTCCAGCATTCTGACGGCTACATTGGTTTTTATTAAGTTATTGGGGCGGTAAAATAAATTTCATTGACGTATTTAACGGCGATGCCGACGGCCTTTGTGCCCTGCAGCAGTTACGCTTGGCGCAACCAGTCGATTCTACTCTGGTCACCGGGGTGAAGCGGGATATCGAGTTACTTAAACAAGTACGCGCCGAGCCCGAGGATATTGTCACTGTATTAGATATTGGGCTCGACCAAAATCGTGATGCTTTAGTGAGGCTGCTGGAGATGGGTGTGCAGGTGCATTATTTTGACCACCACTTTGCTGGCGATATTCCGCCCTACACCAATCTGCATTGGCACATTAATTTGAGCGCGGAGACTTGTACCAGTGCGTTAGTTAATGAGGCTTTAGCTAGCCAATTCGCTATCTGGGCGGTAATCGGTGCTTATGGCGACAATCTCGCAAGCCTGGCCGAACGAATCGCCGCACCGCTTAACCTTGCAATCGAACAACTGGCGTTATTGCGTGAATTGGGTGTATGCCTTAATTACAATGCTTATGGTGAAACCCAGGATGATCTGTATTTCAAACCTGCCGAACTGTCCATGCGTATGCGTGCTTATGCCGACCCATTCGTGTTCATACAAGAGGACACGGTGTTTGCTACATTACGCACTGGATATGCTGAGGACATGAGTAAAGCCGCCCTGTTGCAACCAGTGCATCAAACTGAGTGTACTGCTGTGTTCATGCTGCCTGATGAAGTGTGGAGCAGGCGTGTGAGCGGGGTATTCAGCAATGACCTGGCGTCAAATTATCCCAACCGTGCACACGCCATACTCAGCCATAATTCATCAGGCAGCTATACCGTCAGCGTACGCGCGCCGATGGTGAACAAGACCGGCGCGGATGTGTTATGCCGGCAATTCCCTTCCGGCGGCGGGCGCAAAGGTGCGGCTGGGATTAACAACCTGCCGGAAACTGCGTTGCCGCAATTCTACGAGCAATTTGATCTGGCTTATCCTGGGGTAATCCCCCCTTTTTTAGTTACAGACCCCTATGCTATAATCAATATTAATCTTTATGATTAGCGGTGATTAATATGGAAACAACCAAAGCAAATACGCGTACATTTACCGCCCACGTACCTCAAGCGCTGGCTGAGCAGGTTGATGCTCTGTCCGAACAACTTGACCGTCCACGGGGCTGGATCATGAAGCAAGCACTTACTCTATTCATTGAGCAAGAAGCGGAAAAAGACCGATTAACCCGCGAAGGATTAGCGGCTATCGATGCAGGGCGTGTACTATCTCATGCTGAAGTGAAAGCTTGGGCACTATCATTGGGCACCGACAACCCGTTATCTATACCACGCGTCAAATGATACAGTTAGCCTGGTCTGACGAGGCATTAAGCGATTTAGCCCGCTTATATGATTTCTTGGCAACGGATGCCATTGATGCTGCCGCACGCACAGTACAAGGACTGGTTAGTTCGGCAGAAAGCCTACTCCAGAATCCACGGTTATGGGAACGCCTTGATGCATACACTCCGCGCGAAGTACGTACGGTCATACTCTTAGGTGGAAGATATGAAATGCGTTACGAAATCACGTCAAGCGCCATCACGATTATCAGAATATGGTCAACCCGAGAAAATCGTTAGCCACATAAATACAAAATAATCATTTTCGCTCAAAAAAATCCGCCAAACCATAATTTAGTTAATTAATTAATTACACCATGCTAACCATTATCGAAGCTGAGGCAACACTAAAAGAATTAGGCGGGCGGTTAAAAACCCTGCGACTCAGAAAGAATGAGTCGCAATTGTTGTTTGCCCAGCGTATCGGCGTATCTATACCGACCTTGCGCGATATTGAAAACGGCGTGCCCACGGTCAGCATTGGGCACTGGATGAACGCGGTATGGATGTTAGGTCGCATTCATGAGCTTGATCACTTTCTGGAAGACAAGATCAGCCTGTTTGAGCTTGAGAAACTGAAAAACACACGGATGCGGGCCAGAAAGACCAAGGTGAAGTCTTGATTACCGTAAATATCATTATGCCGGATGGCAAGGTAGCCAATGTGGGCTTGTGTGCTCATACTGAACCAGACCGCCAGGGCCGCTTTCAAACAGACTGCTTTGGATAATTGTGTACCCGAATTAGATGTAGCACGATTCGGGAAGGATATGACCGCCAGAATTAAGCAATGCACAGGCTAACAAATAACGACTCAGAAAACCAATCATCCTGACAGAATATCTGGTGGTTAAGCCAGGTAGCCTGCCAGGATAGTTTGCTAAAACTTAGCCCACTTTTTAAGATAAAATGAGTCAGATATACCGCTACTGTCACAGTAGAACTCGCTAATATTCTTAGCGTCACTAAGCTCCATCATGACGCATCACTTACCTTAACGATGCGCTAAGTATTTTTTATTGAACAGAGAGAAATTATGATTTTAGTCACAGGTGGCGCAGGCTTTATCGGCGCAAATTTTGTTTTGGATTGGCTGGCACAGTCGGATGAACCTGTTGTCAATCTGGACAAGCTCACTTACGCGGGCAATATGGAGAATCTGGCGGCGATTGCCGATGATCCCCGCCATATTTTTGTGCAGGGCGACATCGGTGACAGCGCATTGGTCACGCAATTATTGCAAACCCATCAACCGCGCGCAGTGATCAACTTTGCGGCGGAAAGCCATGTGGACCGCTCTATTCTGGGGCCTGAGGATTTTATCCAGACCAACGTCGTCGGCACTTTCCATCTGCTGGAATCGGTGCGTGCTTACTGGACAGCCATGGACGAATCAGCCAAGTCGGCATTCCGCTTTTTGCATGTATCGACTGATGAAGTTTACGGCTCACTTGGCCCTGATGATGCGCCGTTTACCGAAACCACAGCTTATGCGCCGAATAGCCCGTACTCGGCCTCCAAAGCCGCATCCGACCATCTGGTGCGCGCTTATCACCATACCTATGGCTTGCCTGTGTTGACCACCAATTGCTCCAACAACTATGGCCCGTACCAGTTCCCGGAAAAACTGATCCCGCTGGTGATGATGAATGCAGTGGCTGGTAAAGCATTGCCGATCTATGGCGATGGCCTGAACGTGCGTGACTGGCTGTATGTGGGCGACCATTGCAGCGCTATCCGCACGGTGCTGGCAAACGGCAAGCTGGGCGAAGTGTATAACGTCGGCGGCTGGAATGAAAAAGCCAATATTGATGTGGTAAAAACCATCTGCACCATGCTCGACGAGCTACACGCCAATTCGCCTGTCACGCCGCATGCCGATTTGATTACTTATGTCAAAGACCGCGCCGGACATGACCGCCGCTATGCCATAGACGCCACCAAATTACAGCGCGAACTGGGCTGGATGCCGAGCGAAACATTTGAGACGGGCATACGCAAAACGGTTACCTGGTATTTGGCCAATCAGGCATGGGTGGCTAATATCGCCAGTGGTGAATATCGCCACTGGGTAGAAAAACAATATGGGAGCAAAGCATGAGCGCACGTAAAGGCATTATTCTGGCAGGCGGTTCAGGCACGCGTTTGTATCCGGTAACCCAGGCCGTATCCAAGCAATTATTGCCAGTGTACGACAAACCGATGATTTACTATCCGCTGTCCACACTGATGCTGGCTGGGATACGCGACATCCTGATTATCTCCACCCCGCAGGACACGCCACGCTTTGAGCAACTGCTGGGCGACGGCTCGCAATGGGGCCTGAATATTTGTTACCAGATACAGCCTTCACCCGATGGCCTGGCACAGGCGTTTATCATCGGCGAGGATTTTATCGGCAAAGATAACAGTGCGCTGGTGTTGGGCGACAACATCTTTTACGGTCATGAATTCGCCAACGACCTGCGCACTGCCGCCGCAAAACCAGACGGCGCTTCGGTATTTGCCTACCCTGTGCACGACCCGGAACGCTATGGCGTAGTCGAATTCGACGCGGCGGGCAATGCAATCAGCCTGGAAGAAAAACCACTCAAGCCTAAATCACGCTATGCGGTGACGGGCTTGTATTTCTACGACAATCAGGTTATCGACATCGCCCGTAACCTCAAGCCTTCACCACGCGGCGAACTGGAGATTACCGACGTCAATCGGCATTATCTGGAAATGGGTCAGCTGCAAGTGGAAGTCATGGGGCGCGGACATGCCTGGCTGGATACGGGCACGCACGAGTCATTGCTGGAAGCGTCAACCTTTATCCAGACCATAGAAAAACGTCAGGGCTTGAAAGTATCGTGCCTGGAAGAAATCGCTTACCGCCAGGGCTATATTGATGCGGCGCAAGTGGAAAAGCTGGCTGAGCCACTGAAGAAAAATGGCTACGGACAGTATTTGTTATCCATGTTAAACGAACGTTTATTTTAATCATGCATATCATCCCGACTGACATCCCTGACGTGCTCATCATCGAGCCCAAGGTTTTTGGTGACGAACGCGGCTTTTTTTACGAAAGTTATAACCGCAAAGTCATGACTGCGGCTGGCATACCTGATGATTTTGTGCAGGACAACCACTCGCGCTCGGCGCGTGGCGTGTTGCGTGGCTTGCATTACCAGACCCGGCACACGCAGGGCAAACTGGTGCGGGTGATTAGCGGCAGCGTGTATGACGTCGCCGTCGATTTGCGCAAATCCTCGCCTACTTTTGGCAAGTGGGTGGGCATGGAGCTCTCCGCCGAGAATAAACGCATGGCGTGGATACCACCCGGCTTCGCCCACGGCTTTGTGGTGACTTCGGACAATGCCGAGTTTCTGTACAAAACCACCGATTACTGGGCACCCGAATTTGAACGCAGCCTGTTGTGGAATGACCCTGAACTGGGCATTAGCTGGCCGCTGACAAGTGCGCCGACAGTCGCGGCGAAAGATGCCGCTGGATTGCCATTTGCACAATGTGAGGTTTTCCCATGAAAATCCTGCTCACGGGGGTGAATGGCCAAGTCGGCTGGGAGCTGCGCCGCACACTGGCAACATTGGGCGAGGTCATTGCCCCTACCCGTGCGCAACTGGATTTAACCGATGTGAGTGCTTTACGTGAATTCATCCGCACCACCCGTCCCGATGTCATTGTTAACCCTGCTGCACATACCGCTGTGGACAAAGCCGAATCGGAACCCGAACTTGCGCATGCCATCAATACCGTCGCCCCAGCGGTAATGGCCGAAGCTGCCGCTAAACTGGGCGCGGCGATGCTGCATTATTCGACTGATTATGTGTTTGATGGCAGCAAAACTGGCGCTTATGTGGAAACAGATACCCCCAACCCGCTAGGCGTGTACGGCAAAACCAAGCTGGCTGGCGAGCAGGCGATAATCGCATCGGGTATTCCGCATGTGATTTTGCGTACCAGCTGGGTGTATGGCCTGCGTGGCGGCAATTTCCTGCTGACCATGCAGCGCCTGTTCCGCGAACGCGATACGCTGAATGTGGTCAACGACCAATACGGCGCACCCACCTGGTCGCGCATGATCGCCGAAGCCAGCGCCCAAATCCTCGCACAACGCCCATTTTCGGATAATAGCGGCATTTACCACCTGACCAGCGCAGGCAATATCAGCTGGCATGATTTCGCCCAGGCGATATTAGCCAGAACCGAACTCGCCAATGACAGGCAAGTCAGCATCAACCCCATCCCCGCCAGCCAGTACCCTACCCCCGCTGCGCGCCCAGTGAATTCGGTATTGTCGGGTGATAAGGTGAAGCAGACTTTCGGCATCATCATGCCAGATTGGAAAGTGGCGCTGGATAGTTGTTTGAGCAGCTGATTAATAGCTCGCTATGTCACAGACGCCAGCACACAATTTCAGGACTCCGTTATCCACCGCTGCCTGCCATGCAGAACTCGCAGTATAGTCACTATTTTGCTGTCTGCCGCATAACAGACAATATACGGTAATCCTGTGATCACCAATTCCCGAGTGTCATCAATGCGTCCAGGCCTGCCTATATCAGAAAATGTTCGCAGCTCTTCAGTTTGTCGTTCAATCTGATCACCAACTTCTATCGCAGCAAACAGGTTTTCTTGAGCGATGTAATCAACTATAGCGTTCTTGTCGGCTTCGGCCGTCTTCGTCCACTCAAGACGAAACATGGGCTTCCGCCTTCTTCAGCAGTTCAGCGCGTTTATCAGCCCAACGACTACTAACTTCTTCGGCAGACACCACTCTGCCCGCCTGCATATCCGCCAAGCCGATTGCCACCTGATCTCTAAACCATTTGTCATGCTCTGCCGCCTCATGCATTGCTTTCATTTGCTCAGCGGCCGCGGGTCGTGATTTACGCAACATATAAGCCTGTTCAGGTTGCCAGGACGACGCATCCATCTTGGCAGAACTGATGCCCATATCTCGCAATATCATCATGGCTTTTCTGGGGTCGATGAACATACGCGGTTCTTTTCTGCGTGAATCGACCAGAACAGCTTCACCACGCCGGGTCTCAGCCTGGACAGCGAAAGACGCGCCATGCGCTTTCAGGGTGACGGACATCACCGCACCCGCTTCTACAGTTGCCCTAAACTGCTCTAATGTAAGCTGCTGCATTATATTCACCTCATAACTGTTATGTGCAGCACCATTTTACACACAACGGATAATCAAACAACAGGACTTTGATGCAGATCGCTTTAATTTATCTAATAGCTAGCCGCCCAATTTTCTACTCTCAAATTCGGATACCCAAAAAATCCGCTTCATTATTCGTCACCAGCACTACATCCAACGCAACTGCATGAGCCGCGATTAATTTATCTAGCACATCACGCTTCCTGTCACGGGTTACCAAGCGTATTGGGCCATAACTTATTGCTGCTGACACATCAAAAACAGCGACTTCGATATCTTTCAGCAAGCTCGTCAATGCCTGCTGGTTGCGGTTAACACGGTCACCGGAGCATGCCACCCCAAACGACAGATCGGCAAGTGTAATCGCAGAAATGGCAATCTCACCCGCATAACATTACGCAAACCGAGCACCGACTTCATGTGGATGATGTTCGGCAAATAAATACAAATATTAGCATCCAGCATATAACGGTAACTCATAAGGCTGCTCGCTCAGCATTTTCATTTTCATCCCGATCCTGCGCCATAAAATCTGGTGAAAATTGTGCAAATTTCTCCATCACTTTATCCAAACGCCTACGCGCAGGTCTGATGATAATTTGCTCGCCAATGCGTTCTATTTCCACCCCCAAATCGCTGCGTTCATAAGCCAATTCAGCCGGTATGCGAACAGCTTGAGAGTTTCCATTTTTAAAAATTTTCGTCATTATTGCCATCATTCATCTCCCATGTGCACGTGTACATTTTGCGTTCCAATGTATACGCTGCAAAGGCATTTTGCAAATAACTCATGCTAAACTACCACCATGAATCCACCACCCCAACCCGCTGCACCAGTAGCGCCAGCACAAGCATTGCAACAGGCTATTGCCCAGCATCAAGCTGGCTTGCTGGATGAAGCAGACATACTTTACCGCGACATCCTGCAACAACACCCACAGCACCCAGAAACGAATTATTACTTAGGCATTTTATATGTGCAGATAAACCAGCCGATTGCTGGACTGCCTTATTTCACGACCGCACTGGAAGCTGACCCAACACAAGGTGCCTATTGGCTGGGCTATATTGATGCGCTGATGCAGGCGAATCAACTTGATGCAGCCCGTGAAGTATTAGCCATTGCCCGCCAGCAGGGTTTTCAAGGGGCGGAATTTGATAACCTGACATTACATTTAGCGCCTCAGGTCATATCGCCCGTACCAGCGCAGCAACATACCAAGAAGTCGACCACAGCTAAGCTTTCCCGCGAAGAACAAACCAACGCCATCATCGCGCTATTTGCGCAAGGACAATACGCGGAAGTCGCCAAACTTGGATTAGCAATGACAGCACGCTACCCGCGTGACGGATTCAGCTGGAAAGCCTTAGGCTCGGCGCTACAGGCGCTTGGACGAAATACCGAAGCGCTTACCGCATTGCAAAAAGCAGCCAAGCTCGCACCTCAGGATGCTTATGCGCACAGCAACCTGGCGAATGTACTTAACGGCCTGGGGCGCTACGCAGAAGCCGAACGCAGCCTGCGCCGCGCACTCACCATAGACCCGAATTTTGCCGAAGCGCATAGCAATCTGGGCAGCACATTGCAGGATATGGGGCGCTTAACCGAAGCGGTAGCCAGCTTTCGGCGGGCAATTTCGATTAAGCCCGACCTCGCCGAAGCGCATTACAATCTCGGCAATCTGTACAGGGCTACGGGGCAATATCCAGACGCGATAGCCGCTTATCAACTAGCCCTCGCCATCCAGCCTGATTACGCACAAGCGCATAGCAATTTGGGCATCACTTTGCATGAATCCGGACAATCTAGCGCAGCCGAAACCGCAGTCAGACGCGCACTGCAAATCCAGCCAAATCTGGTACAGGCACACAGCAATCTGGGCAATATTCTGCAAGATGCGGGACGACTCATTGAGGCCGAAAGTAGTTACCGGCACGCACTACAAATCAACCCCAATATTGCTGAAATCCACAGCAATTTAGGTATCGTCTTACAAGAATTAGGATATTTAACCGATGCCGAAAATAGCCATCGAAGCGCGCTACAAATTGACCCTAATCTCGCCTCAATCCACAACAACCTAGGCAACACCTTACAAGCTCAAAGTCGTCTATCCGAAGCAGCCAAACACTATCGGAATGCATTGATGCATAACCCCGACAATACGATGGCGCATAGCAATCTATTGCTGTTATTGAACTATGACCCGGCCGGTACGCCCGAGCAGAGTTTCGCAGAAGCCTTACGTTATGGCCAAAATGTCAAACGTGGAGTCACGCATCGCTACACGTCATGGTCATGCGACCCACAACCCACTCGGCTGCGCATCGGCTTTGTCTCCGGCGATTTTAGCAATCACCCGGTGGGTTATTTTCTGGAGAACCTGCTCAACCAACTTGATCCGAGCGCGTTTGAACTGATAGCCTATCCTACCAATCATCACACCGATGAGCTCACCGACCGCATCCGCCCGTATTTCTGTGCATGGCATACCGTGGCGGGGCTGGATGATGCAGCCGCAGCCAAACTGATACACGATGACGGTATCCATATCCTCATTGATCTGGCCGGCCACACCCGCCATAACCGGCTCCCCGTATTTGCATGGAAACCCGCGCCCGTGCAAATCAGCTGGCTAGGCTATTTTGCAACCACAGGCATGGCCGAAATAGATTATCTGGTTGCCGATGCGTGGACACTCCCAGAGAGCGAAGCTGTACATTTCACCGAGACTATCTGGCGATTACCAGAAACGCGGCTGTGCTTCACTCCGCCGAATATCGACGTGCCCGTATCGCCCCTACCTGCACTCGCTAATGGCTACATCACCTTTGGCTGCTTTAACAACCTGACCAAGATGAATGATGCCGTAGTGGCACTCTGGGCGCAAATACTGACCGCACTGCCCGACAGCAAACTATTCCTGAAAACCAAACAGCTCAACGACCCCAGCCAGCGCCAACTAACTCTGGATCGCTATGCACAGCATGGCATTGCCGGGCAACGGCTCATACTCGAAGGCCAGGACGACAGAGCCACTTATCTACGCGCCTACCACCACGTAGATATTGCGCTGGACCCTTTCCCTTACCCTGGCGGCACCACGACTGTTGAAGGATTGTGGATGGGTTTGCCAGCGCTCACTCTGGCCGGAACCAGCTTCTTATCGAGACAAGGCGCGGGAATTTTGATGAATGCAGGGTTGGCAGAATGGGTTGCTACCAACGAGGATGAGTATGTTACGCAGGCGATATCTCACGCTCTGGATCTGCAGCGTTTAGCTACCCTTCGTAACGGATTACGGCAGCAGGCGTTAACTTCACCGATCATGAATAGTCAGCGCTTTGCGCAGAACTTTGAGGTCGCCTTTAATGAAATGTGGGATAGGCGCAATGATACTGTACCAACTGCGCAGGCAACGCCGCCAGCTTAATACTTTCAGATTATTCTCAACTTCCTCTAACATTGTATAAAGTATCTTTGTATATGGACAAACCGGTTTTTCGATATTGTCCTTTAAGCGCGTCGCAAATGACTAATCCAACTAGATTCTCTCTAGCTTCAGGAATACAAAAGGGAGCTTTCGCAATATCGATACCAACTTTGCTACTTATACCTAACTCTTCCAAGACTATAGTGACTAGCCTTTCCAGAACAAAAACCTTCATGGCATAACCCGCACCATGATAGTTTGTAGTAGTGACCAGGCTGGTTTTGAGATCACAGGTCGCCCCTTCACACACTTCAAATATCTTTTCGCCATATTCAAACCATTTTTTCCAAAAAGAGTAACGCGCAACAAAATAATTAGAAAAAATGGTAGTAGTTTGATCGCAGATCAATGAATCCAAGTCCAAATTCACGTTCAATAATGACAAAACTTTCTTCGTTGTTTCGATAAGAGTAGGGTGATTAGTTTCGCCTTGAAAAAACGGATTATTATGAATTGCGCCCTGATCAAAATACGGGGAAAAGCTTATTACCTCATCACTAGCATATCGTATACTTTCCATAACCTCATTCCCATTCATACCTGTTTTTTCGAAAAACCTAGGCGAAAAAAAACCCACATATGTATCATCTTTAAACGAATGGTTAAGCAATACATTTCGAATAGGCCAATACTCACTCCAATCAGGTCTTAAATTCGGGGTGTTATCTAATGGGATAAAGCTAGGATCAACCTTAGCTTTTGTTGCCTCATCATAATAAATTTGAAAAATTTTTATTTCATTTGAATCTGATGGATTAACTACTTCAGAAAACATTTTTCACCTCAATTACAGTTCATTCATTTAAAAATTCAAACACAATTTGGTTGCGGGAAGGGCGATTACGCCCGCAAATCAGATGCTGATTTTAGCCACATATTGAGTGCATTCATGCCACCAAACTTGGCATGCCATTTGTAAAATGTCGCTGAACTCTTGCCATGCCCTCGGTATAGTGCCGGCACTGGCGTACTAGTCTCTGCCAGCTTCAATATCTGCATAATCTGGTTGTCACTAAACCGGGGGGTCTTCATTTAAAAAACCCTTAAATACTAATTAAGAAAATTCTACTTTTAAATGCCCTTATTTGCATGGGGGATTACCCTACATCTCGAGGTGCGCGGCATTTCTTACAAGGGTCTCCAAATGTAAATTAAAAGTGAATCGCAAAGCATGACTCAATCGCTGCCTGAACCACCAAGACGGCTATCCAGATACATTTTTACCTTGTTTGGCGCATTCCACATCAATATATCGATAATCGACAGATGCTCGACAAAGGCATAATGTTTTGTTGGGTAAACAAACGAAACCAGATCGGTAAAATTCAGTCCTATGCCTCGTTCTTCCCATTCAGGAGGGCGAAAAATGTCTCTCCCTCCCGGTGGATTAAGATAGGCATCAGCACCCAGCGCACTTGCGATTTCGAGTGCCCATTGACCAGGGTGGTCTATTTTTGGCAAATTAAGTGTCATGTCAGAAAGATTAGCGCGGTTTAAAGTAATGCCCAGGTAGTTGCAAACCACAACAAGCGAACGGACATTGAGATCCCGTAGTAAGTTACCTTGCAGACCGGAAAAACAGTCATCAATTAATTGTGCAACATTAGGAAAATACGGGGCACCTCCCTTACGATAATGCTCTATTTGACCACGGATTTTATCATGAGCGCTTTTCACATCTATAATTCGTATATCTTTGATTGCACCATTTCCAGCATGCTTATCGACGGGGACGCTAATGTATTGCCAACCCTCAGTGGGATGCAGAATACGATTGCGGTTCATCCAGCTCTTCGGCACATATTTGACTACATCAAATACAATCCACTGGTCAGTGCGGTTGATAAGATCGTAGTAACCTAGATAAGGGAAAAAATAGGGTTGCATAATTCCCAGTTGCAATCTGTCATTCATAATGTGAACTGATTTCTGTCGAGGCATGATGTGCGCCAAGGAGAATACGGCAGATTTTCTCGATATCAGGCATTGTAACGAGAGCACCTATCGGTAGCTCCATAGTTGTTGTGCATAGATTATCGGTGACAGGTAATAGATTTTGGTCGTACCGGCGATTATCGGCAGACGAAAGGCCGTGATGTAAAGCTGGGTAATAACTTCGACGAGCTATCACATTTTCAGCTTTGAGTAATTTAACTAACGTATCACGAGCAAGCCCAAATTGATGCTCGTTTATCTGGCATGCGACGCACTGGAAATTTGAGAAACTGACTCCTGTGGGTCTGACAAGATAGAGCCCGGGAATCTCTGCGAGCAGGTTTTCATACAGCCGGTATTGTCTCTCGTTGTTTACCTGATTATCTGCAAAATCTTCAAGACTTAGCAGCGCCATTGCAGCCTGTGCCTCCGACATGCGGGCATTTGCAACTTTGACGACACTAACAGGCTTTTCCGGCCCGTAACTAGGTCGAATGCTACGAATATGTGCCGCTAGATCATCATCGTTTGTACAGATACAACCACCCTCGGTCGCATTCAGAATTTGCGAGGCATGAAAGGAAAAGACTTCTGCACGCCCAAAATTCCCAATCAAAATACCATCCACAGCGCAACCAAAGCCATGTGCTGAATCAAAATACAACTCTATACCATGCGCATCTGCCAATTCGGCGAGGGCGACCTGATTACATGTGCCACCCCACAGATTTACCGCCATGATTGCACTAACATCTTTATTGATCAGCGCATCGATCTGGTCAATGGCAATTTGGTGTGTATCTATATCGACATCACAAAAGACCGGCTCCAGATTTGAACGTGTGAGTGATTGTGCTGAGGCAATGGATGCAAAAGCGGGAAGAATAACCTTTCCGGAAAGCGCTAGCGCCTCCGCTACTATCATGAGACCTAAAGTGGCATTGCTCACGCAGATTGCATGCTTTACACCCATGAATTCCTGAAGCCTCTCCTCAAGATTACTGAGCAGCGGACCATTGTTATTATAATACTGCCGCTCAAAAATCCCTCGAAATGCTGCTTCATAGCGTTCCCATGATGGGGAATAATGCTGACCAATGGACAAAGGGGTATCGAATGCAGGTGCTGCGCCAAAAAGTGCAAAATCGGTTTTTTTCATTTCTACGACATCCCCCTCATCTGCCGCAAACGTTCCTTGATCAAATTTGCATTAGTGGAGATCATCTCCAACAGTGCAACAATTTCAATGATGTCGTCATTGCTAACGAGGTGTCCGCAGGGCAGGTTGATAAATCTTTCAGCAAGCATGTCCGTTACTGGCAAATCCACAGGAACGAAATCATAAGACATTGGCTTGCGGTGCAAGGGGGGCGAGTAATAAGCGCGAGCCAGAACCCGCTCTGCATTTAGAATTTCCAAAGTATCTTCACGGCTCAAGGGCCAATTATCGAGGAGCTCGGCCACAATATTCTTGTAACCTGTCTGGTACTGCTCATCAAACTCCAGTAAGCGAATTCCGGGTACAGGTGCCAGTTGCTGTTTATATGTATAGTAACGTTGTTGATTGCGCAAGACTTGGCCTTCGACATCATCCAGGCTTGCCAGTGTCATGGCTGCATGCAACTCATTCAGTTTGGTGTGCATGCCTCCCGGCATCGCAACATTGCTCGCTTCACCCGAGTCACTCATCAAAGCCAATTGATTTGCCAGTTGAGCATTATTGGTCGTAATGTAACCGCCGCCGAACCCATTCAATAATTTGCAGGCATGCAGAGAGAAGCATTCGGCTTCACCGAATCCGCCAACCTTTCCGCTCGCAGTTGATTCATAGACTGATTCAACTGAATCAAACAATAGCGGAATATTTTTTTCTTTTGCAAGCTCAACCAGACCTTCAACATCGCAACAATTCACAATTGGGTGAGCTGCAAGAATCAAAGCTGTATTTTCATTGATACAAGACTTTACTGTCATTGCACTCATGGCTAAGGTGGTCGGCTCTACTTCGCAGAAATGAGGTTTGAGCTGAACCCATGCTGCGATGTCAGGCATACGCCGATAAGTCAAAGAAGGCAGGATTATCTCTGTCTTACCCTTGAGCGCAAGTACAGTAATCGCCAAAGCTAGCGCCCAAAATCCGCTACTGAACGTGACGCAGAACTGCGTTTTGTGCATTTCGGCCAACCGTTGCTCGAGCAGTCTTACCAACGGGCCATTGCCCGTATATGAATGCTGATCAAAAAAAAGCTTTGAATAGCTCAGAAATTTTTCAATATCAGGCTGCAGTAAATTTGACGTTGATTTTGCCCGTTCAAAAAGCGAGGAACCACCAAAGATCGCCAACTCTTCCACACAATTATTTTTAATCATAAGCATGTTTACCCTTAACGGCTGAGCAAAGCATCATAACGATAATACGCACCGTTAAATTCAGGAGGCATGATTGAAAAGTTTACCTTCCAGCCAGCATCTTCAGCCATCTGTGCAAATTCGCTCTGGGTGCGCCAGGTGCCGATCGCTGTGGAATAATCAGATAACTCCTCAGTGCTGCAATATTTCTCTTTGTAAAATTTATTTGCTCTGTCCTTGTCTGGCAGGTTCCCTATGAAAACCGTATCGACATGGCAAAATCGTTTAAAAAGAATAGTCAGAATTTCGGCAGCTTCATCAGCGGAAAAATATTGGAAACCTGCATAACAGAGCACTTTCGAGAATTTTTCCGGATGCAGTTCCTCTCGCACATATTCTGCACCACCTTGCACTGCGAAACGGTAGTCTGGCAGCACTTCAAAATTTTTCTGCGCGACTGAAATAAGGTAATCAGATACATCAACACCCAAGTATGCTTTACATGAGTCAAAAAGAAAATATGATAAAGCGCCATTGCCACAGGCAAGCTCAAGCAGTATGTCATCGGGTTTCATCCCGAGCCCGAATTTCATTGCGGCAATGATCATGTGTATTTGATCATCAGACACAGGAACGCCTTGTACGGTGCGTCGAATTTGCCCTGAAAAATCATCTGGGGCACATGTTCTGGCGTGTTCGTCATAACTAAATTTTGAATATGTTGATTTCTCGCTCGGCATTAGCATATCCTCAAAATTAGAATAAATACTCAATTGGTTGATAAGTTATGCTTCAGCTCTTCCCGTCAGTTTTAAAATCAGATGACCTAATGCAGCAACCTGATTGCACTCCAACCTTTGGTCGATGGGAAAAAAAATCGTGTCATGAATCAGAACGGCCTCCATTGAATCTGCTTTTATTCTGGGCAAAGCATCTGGCCAATAAGTTGCAATAAAAACATTTCGTGCAGCCAGCTCATCCTTTATTCCTTTGATGTTGCTGCCACGCAACGTAAGTGGGTAACACAAAGGCACATCACCCCCCCCCATTGACCATTGGATATCGTTTATTCCATCCATCATTTGTGCAATAACTGCGTAGTTTGCTCTTCTACGCTGCTTAATGAGATCCCATCTTATGCTTTTCAACATACGCTGGGTCAATTGTGACATGGCCAATGGTGTTGTGTCTTGCAGTGAGATTCGCGCCTTTTGAAAGTCCGCATAACCTTCTCGTGCAGAATAGGCCATGCGCATCAGTAAATAACGCATACGTTCAAATGAGCCAAGGTCGGCTTCTGTTGGTATAGCGATTTTTAAACAGGGTGAAGCCGAGAGCAGACCGCCGTCAGGTAAGCCTACGAATTTTCGCGGTGAATAAATTGTCGCCAGAACATCGGCATGCGGTGCAGAAAACAAGGCATGACTATTATCAATAATCAATTGTGACCCAGGCACTACCTCCAGTAAACGCGTGATGTTTTTCTGACAAAGCCCAAAGTAATTGACATAAAGCAAAGCACAGTGATCGGGCAGTGTAGACGGCAAATCTTTCGGGTATAGCGATGCATCAAGTTCATAAGTATCAATTGCGATGCCAGCATCAATGGCTGACTTGATGATGGAATCGCAAATGTATGCTGGCATCAACACACGCGATATTCCATTGCACTCAAGCACTGCCCGAATTGCCGCACGGGCAGATTGAAATTTGATTGCGTCCGGGTAAAAATCACCGTAATCCGGTAAATCCAGACCGAAGTAGCCTCCAATTTCCGTTAACGATTCAATATGGTCCTGAGTCACCACGTTTGACTATCCTCAAATAAAGTATATTTGTAATGCATAAAAAGTGCATGAAGGACTGCAAGCCTTTGCAAGGCACTCTGGATTTTGTGTGGATAGTTTTTTCCCTCGCTTAATTCTACCCCAACCTAACTCAGTTTTACTTCGCCGACGATTTCTTTCTAGCTGATTTTTTCTGAGAGAAAGTTGCCATTCATTTACTTTGTGTGGCTTGGTGTGAAGCTTACTCTATGATAGAGTAAGTCTCGAATAAATAATCAGGAATGCATTGCTTTCTTGCTGCGGTGCGTACGTCTTTAGGAATACCAGTTTACTTGCGGGCTTTCAAAAAAAGCTGAGCATTACATAAGGTAGTTCCTTTACATATTCAAAGTTAATCTCTCAGTCTGAGTTCGTGGGGTTGAGGCGTCAGCCATGTCATCCGGAGTTGATCGTCTGTATATATACTGATGATTTCAATTTTTCTATATTTTAGTGTAAAGCGAATATGAATTCTGATTACCCGATCTATGTTACTCAGCCTAGCTTGCCTCCTCTTGAGGAATTCATCCCCTACCTTCAGGAAATCTGGGACAGCAAAATATTGACCAACGGCGGCCCGTTTCACCAAAAACTGGAGCAGGCTCTTTGTGATTATCTGGGTGTCCGCTATCTTTCGCTTTTCACTAATGGCACTATTGCCCTTGTCACGGCATTGCAGGCACTGCGCATCACCGGCGAAGTGATTACCACGCCATACTCTTTTGTGGCCACAGCCCATTCTTTACTGTGGAATGGCATCAAACCGGTATTTGCTGATATCGACCCCAACACTTTGAACCTCGACCCATCAAAAATCGAGGCAGCCATTACGCCTCAAACCACTGCCATTATGCCTGTCCATGTATATGGCCATCCCTGCGATGTCGATGCTATCCAGAAAATCGCCGACAACTATAATCTTAAAGTTATCTACGACGCCGCTCATGCCTTCGGTGTCCAATATCACGGCAATAGCATATTAAATCATGGCGATTTGTCGGTACTGAGTTTTCATGCTACTAAAGTTTTTAACACATTCGAAGGCGGTGCTATCGTCAGTCCTGATGTCAAGACCAAACAACGAATTGACCATTTGAAAAATTTCGGTTATGTGGATGAGGTCACGGTGGTCGCATCCGGTATCAACGGCAAGATGAGTGAACTCAATGCGGCCTTTGGCTTATTACAACTCAAAAATATTGATGCAGTCATACTTAAGCGTAAAGCTATTAATACTCACTACCGCGAAGGATTTGCTGATGTAAAGGGTATCAGATGTATGCCGGGCGAAAACGAAGCTGTTCTGAACTACGCCTATTTCCCTATTCTGGTAGGGCCTGAGTACCTAATGAATCGTGAAGAGCTGTATCAAAAACTGCGGGATAACGGCATTTTTGCTCGTCGTTACTTCTATCCGCTTATTAGTGATTTTCCTATGTATCGGGGTTTACCTTCAGCAGTTCAATCGAATCTACAGATAGCAAGTAAGGCGGCGAGTGAAGTTATTTGTTTGCCGATTTATCCAGAACTAACAAAGGAACAGGTCGATTCCATTATTGGTCTAATCGCGAGTTAAGCTTGAAAAGAGTGCGATAGGAATCGCGGAATTGCGTTAAACCATTAAGATGTACAATCTGAAAAGGTCTCGATCTTACTATATTGAGGCACGATCAAAAAACATTTGTGAATTTTTAAGTCTGTATTATTAAATTCCAAAAAAACATATCAGAGTAAAGTAAAATGCCTAAAATATCAGTAATCCTCTCATCATATAATCACGAAAAATTCATTCGAGAATCAATTGAAAGCACGCTTAATCAGACCTTTGCTGATTTTGAACTCATCATATGGGATGATGCGTCTTCTGATAGCTCGTGGCACATAATAAGCCAATATTCGGATCCGCGAATCAAGGCATATCGTAACGAAATAAATCTTCGTGGTATCGTAGGGATAAACAAAGCCATTTCTGAGGTTGCATCTGGTGAATACATTGCCATCCATCATTCAGATGATGTTTGGGAGTTGAATAAGCTTCAAGAGCAGGTTGACTTTCTTGATGCCAACCCAAATATCGGAGCAGTATTCACCAACACGCAACCAATAGGCGAGCAAGGCGCGCCACTCTCCGATCAGACTCATGCCTATTACAGCATATTCAATCAGCCTAATCGCTCACGCCATGAATGGCTTCATCACTTTTTTTTCCGCGGCAATGCACTGTGTCATCCAAGTGTATTAATTCGGAAAGAATGTTATGAAAATTGCGGCCTCTATCGTTTCGGCTTGCCGCAACTTGCTGACTTTGATCTTTGGATACGCTTGTGTTTTAAGTATGATATCCACGTTCTTCCAGAAAGACTGGTTAAATTTCGCGTGCGGGACAATGAGGCTAATTCCAGCGGGAACCGTCCTGAAGTTCGTATTCGCGACAGGTCTGAATTCCACCACATCCTGAAACATTTTTTGCGAATCAGCACATTCAATGAATTGGTATCCATCTTTCCGGAGGCAGAAAAGTACTATCGCCTGAATGGCTGTGAGCCAAGATTTGTTTTTTCCATGGTCGCCCTAGGTGAAAACGCCCTTCCGGGGGCAAAATTTCTGGGTATGGAAACGCTATTTGATTTAATCACCGATGTAAGCACGAGTGCAAAAATTAAATCATTGTATCAATTTGATTATCATGATTTCATTTCACTCACTGGGAAATTTGATCTATTCTCTCTGGAGACTGTCGCCAACCAGAGTTGGGCAATCGCTGAATTTGACGCAATAATTTCCAGCCAGACTAAATTCATTGCACAACTCACAGAATCGATACAAACAGCTGGCACAGTAAAAACTAACCAGCAAACGGATCATGCTGACTTACCTCAAGCAAGTGCTGCATTGCGTTGCAAAATTGAGTTGTCGGCTGATAGAGACGCTTATGAGCAAGCGGCACATCTGCTTGAATCCGACCAGCACAATGAGGGTCTGGCGCTACTTGAAGCGTTGGCAGAAAAGGGCAGCACTTGTTGGGATGTATATAACGATCTTGCGGTACTGCACATTAATGATGGAGACCACTTACGTGCCGCGCCATATTTCCACAAAGGAATCGCCTTGGAAGGAAAATCCGGCACAACTGCCAGGAATTTTGCAACCATGCTGTTGATGACAGGAGAAATGGCGGGTGCGCTTGCTGTTTTAGGCTCGATACTGCGCGAACAACCACATGATGCAGGAGTCCTTGACGTCATCCGCGATATACTATCAGGAATCAATCCGATTGCACCGGACACCTGGCTAAAGTTAGTATCCGATTTGAGAGGTGAACAATGGTCTGAACCCGTTAAACTCGCTGACGAAGCCAAGTCTGAGCACCATGATGCCAGAAGATTTTCATGCAGCATGGATACGATTGAAGAACCGCTCCACAATTCAACTTTTTCCACCGGTTTGGTGTGCCCTGTCTGCAAGAGTGGAAATGTTTCTTTCATTGCAATTCCGGAAATCTACCGAGAAAACGCATACCATTATGGTTATGCGCATTTTGGAAAAATGGAAACAATTTCATTGGATACATATACTTGCTCAAAATGCGGCGCATCAGATCGAGAGCGCCTGTATGCGCTATGGATTGATCAACAAATTGAGCAAAATTGCTTTTTCAGGAATATGCGAGTTATCCACTTTGCACCTGAAACGGCGTTATCAAACAAACTCAAAGTATATGGTTTATTTAATTATAAAACTTCAGATCTACTAATGAGTAATGTCGACTATCAAGTAGACATGATGGATATGCCCTTTGAAGATGAGAGTTTTGACTTTTTCATCTGTAGCCATGTACTGGAACATGTGGAGAGTGATGATCAAGCCATTCATGAACTCTATCGAATTACGGTATCGGGTGGTCGTGGAATTCTTATGGCACCCATTGCCATTGAGCTTGAAAAAACAGTAGAGGATCCCAGCGTGAAGGACCCAGCTGGCCGCTGGAAACTTTACGGTCAAGATGATCATGTAAGGCTCTATGCCCACGATGACTACGTTAACAAAATCAGTAGTCACGGCTTCCATGTTGAAGAGCTTGGGGAAAGTTATTTTGGCGCTGATGTATTTCGTTCGCTTGGACTTGCGCGCACAAGTATTTTGTATGTAGTTAGTAAATAATTTTATTTAGCTCATCTTGTGAAAATTAACGATGCTGTGATAAGGGTAAAAAATGTTGTCTGAAATGATTAATCCATACTGCTGCGCTGATCAATAATCTTGATCTGGTTATTTCGGTCGATACCTCAGTTGCACATTTAGCTGGCGCACTTGGATGTCCTGTTTGGCTGTTGAATCGCCATGCCAGTGAGTGGCGCTGGTTACGCAACAGAAAAGATAGCCCATGGTATCCAACAATGCGCATATTTACTCAAGAAAAAACGGGAGACTGGGAAAGTCTCATAGCACGTGTGGCGGCGGCTTTAAAGTAGCTATGTTATTATCACAGGCTTATCCAGGAGCACACTATGGCAGGTTTAGACAAAAACACCCCTATCCCAACTGAAATCAAATTACATCAAACTTCTCGCATGCTCGAAGTGGCGTTTAATGATGGCAGCCTGTTTACCTTCCCTTACGAATTTCTGCGCGTATTCTCGCCTTCAGCCGAAGTGCGCGGGCACGGCCACGGACAAGAAGTAATGCAAGTGGGCAAGCAAGATGTGACGATTACAGGTGTTGAGCCTGTAGGCAGTTATGCGATACAGCCTACCTTTTCTGATGGTCATGACTCGGGCATTTACTCCTGGGATTACCTGTTTGAAATAGGTAAGAATCAGGACATGTTGTGGTCACGTTATTTACAGCAATTGGCCGATGCGGGTGCATCAAGACAAGCGTTGTAAGCTATGCAGCAACTGATACTGGACATTATCGATCCGCCTTTACCCAGCTTTGACAATTTTGTTACTGCGTCTAATGCTGAGTTAATCAGCGCACTTAACAATCTCGTCACCCTGACTGGCGCCGTCCCGCAATGTTATTTATGGGGTGCGGCGGGTAGCGGCAAGACTCATCTATTGCACGCCTGTGTGCATTTCGCGCAGTCCCGTGGAATTCAAGCTGGCTATTTTAACGCTGCAAGCTTCGCCTTGGCGGATACAACCAATCTGGCGTTCATTGCTATCGACAACATCGAGCAACTGGAAGCGGACAGCCAAATCAAATTATTCAACCTCATCAATCAGGTCCGCGATGGACAAAGCCGATTAGTAACAGCAGGCAATGTAGCCCCTATGCAATTACCGCTGCGAGTGGATGTTACTACCCGTTTAGGCTGGGATGCGGTCTATCAGATTCATCCTTTATCTGATGCCGACAAAAGTTACGCGCTCAGCAAACATGCGGAAGCGCGCGGATTTAACTTGCAAACGCAAGTGGCAGACTATCTTATCCACCACTGGCGGCGCGATTTGCCATCATTAATGGCGGCACTGGACAGTCTCGATAAGTACTCGCTGCAAACGCAACGCGCGATTACCGTGCCATTACTGAAAGAAATCCTACCCACATAAAAAAGGGCGCTCATTACTGAGCGCCCTTAGTCATCACTGCCAACTAAGATTACATATTGTAAGCACGTTCGCCGTGAGTGGTTGTATCCAAGCCTTCGCGTTCTTCTTCTTCAGGAACACGTAAACCCATAAACATATCTATCAGTTTGAACAGGATGAAGCTCACTACACCAGACCAGAGCACTGCTGTTCCTACAGCCCACAACTGGCTAACCAATTGCGCAGACATATCGTACTCAGCAACTTTGTTCGCAGCATAGTCAAACACACCTGAACCACCTAATGCAGGGCTAGCTACTATGCCTGTACCCAGCGCACCAATGATACCGCCAATGCCATGCACACCGAACACATCCAGGCTATCATCGTAACCCAACATGTGCTTCAGACCAGTCACACTCCACAAGCAAACCGCACCTGTGACCGCACCCAGTACGATGGCACCCATAGGGCCAGCGAAACCAGCTGCCGGGGTAACGGCTACCAGACCAGCCACCGCACCAGAAACAACACCCAACATGCTAGGTTTGCCTTTGATCATCCATTCAACAAACATCCAGGACAATGCCGCAGCAGCAGTTGCAACTATGGTGTTAACCATCGCCAATACTGCAGTACCTGTTGCTTCCAGATTGGAGCCTGCATTGAAGCCGAACCAACCCACCCACAACAGTGAAGCGCCGATCATGGTCATCACCAAACTGTGTGGCGCCATCGCTTCTTTACCGAAACCGATACGCTTGCCTAATACTATTGCACCCATCAATGCTGCCATACCTGCGTTGATGTGAACAACTGTACCACCAGCGAAGTCCAACGCACCTTTACCGAACAAGAAACCCGATGGATCGCTGAACGCAGATGGACCGCCCCAGAACCAGACCATATGAGCCATAGGCAGGTAAGAGAAAGTGAACCACAACACGCCAAACACCAGCATCGCAGAGAATTTCACACGTTCAGCCAAACCGCCGACAATCAGACCAACAGTAATCGCAGCAAAGGTTAACTGGAACACCATGAACACGAGCTCAGGGATATAAACGCCCTTGGAGAAAGTTTCAGCCAACGCATTGACATCAACCCCTTTCAGGAACGCTTTGGACAAGCCACCAATAAACTCATTACCAGGTGCAAACGCCATTGAGTAACCATAAACCACCCACAAAATCGAAATAATGCAGAAAATGGTGAAGATTTGCGTTAGTACTGACAACATGTTTTTCTGACGTACCAAACCACCGTAGAACAATGCCAAACCCGGAATGGTCATTAACACGACCAAAGCAGTTGCGACCAACATCCAGGTAGTATCACCCTTATCTGCAACCGGAGCCGGGGCCGCTGCAACAGGAGCGGCCGCCGCAGGAGCAGCAGGCGCTGCTGCTTCAGGTGCTGGCGCAGCTGCAGCGTCAGGCGCTACAGCTGTTGCTGCCGGTGCAGCAGCGGGTGCAGCTGTATCATCAGCATTACTCATGCCAGCGATACCCAAACTACACACCATACTTAATGCTATGAGCCATTTTTTCATCTTGCTCTCCCTTACAGTGCTTCAGGCCCGGATTCGCCAGTACGGATACGTACAGTCTGCTCCAGGTTGAATACGAAAATTTTGCCATCACCGATCTTGCCGGTATGGGCTGATTTTTCTATCGCCTCGATCACCTGATCGAGCAACTCGTCTGCAATCGCCGCCTCAATCTTGACCTTAGGCAGGAAATCAACCACATACTCCGCACCACGATACAGTTCGGTATGCCCCTTTTGCCGACCAAAGCCTTTAACCTCAGTAACAGTGATGCCTTGCACGCCAATGGCGGAAAGTGCTTCACGTACCTCGTCCAGCTTGAACGGCTTAATGATTGCCGTAACGAATTTCATGTTTTCTCCTTAGCGCGGACGCAAAACTTATTGCGTCCGCAGTTTGATTAACTCAAATTTATAACTTTAGAAACTCTTAGTTACAGAAACCAAGGCGCCACCACTACCATTATTAGTAGTATTACCAGTAGTAGCCGTTACGTACCCATCAGGTGCATTGGACTTAAGATAAGCCAGACTCCAGGTCAAACCAACCATATCTTTGGCAACGCCAATTTTCCAGTCATTAATTGAACTAACTGATGTGGGATTTGACAATCCAAAGAAATGATTACCTTTATTACTTTGGTGACCATAATGCGCGGTTAAAGTAACATCAGCTGGCAATGGAATAGTAACGTTGCCTTCCAGATAGTTAGTACCTTTACTGTTAGTCACACCAAAGTAGTCTGTTAAATCCTGAGTGTATTTAACGTTAAACCATTTATAGGTTGCGCCTGCATACACGTCCCAAGTGTTGATAGTCGTTGTGCCTGCAGTCTGGCCAGGGTAGTAATAGTAAATAGCGCCGATGTCATAGCTTAGATCATCAGATATCTTGCCTTTGTAACCGCCATAACCATCCATTTCAATGGATGAGCCATTCAACAAACCAGAAGCCACATTGGAAGCCCAAAGACCTGCATACAAACCGCTGGAGTGGGCAATATCAAATTCGCCTTGAACAGCTGGCTCTTTATAAGTTTGTGAAATACCACGAACGCGATAATCATTGGCAAATGTCAGGCTGCCGGAAAAAGCAAAATCAGATGGTGCTGGTGCTGGCGCGTCAGCAGCAAATGCAGAAGCTGTTACAGCAGATAACGCAACAGCTAAAATTGTTTTGTTCAAAGTACGCATCAAAAACTCCTATGTAAAAAAATCGCAACATTGCGAAATTAATATAGCACAACCCGTGCCAGAAATATTTTTCATACTAAACAATAAGATAGCGTTTTGTGTTCACAACCCACACATAGGCGCGCACCAAATTAACGCCTACAATTTACCACAGGCACCATAGTCGTGCGTCATGCATTAAATTTCCACATGCTTTACCTAGCGGCCAATCAATTTGCCAGTTAGAATAGCTTTTATGTTATTTATATAGAGGTGCATCATGTTACCCAACCAAAAATTTCTAGACGATATCGGCGAAAAAATCAGCCAGGCAGTCAACCAGGGGCCACTCAAGGACATAGAGCATAATTTACGCGCACTGGTACAAAGCGCATTACAAAAACTCGATATCGTGACGCGTGAAGAGTTCGATGTGCAACAGGAAGTATTGTTACGCACGCGTGAACAATTGGTGGCGTTAGAAGCACGCGTCCTCGAACTCGAAAAAGCCATCACCCCGCCACAGCCTGACTAAAAGCTCACGCATGGCGATTGCAGTTTTATATAGTCGTGCACTCACGGGCATGAATGCACCCGAAGTCATAGTCGAGGCGCATTTAGCCAATGGTTTACCCAGTTTTACCATAGTAGGTTTGCCTGAAGCAGAAGTAAAAGAAGCCCGCGACCGCGTGCGTGCCGCCATACAAAATTCACGGTTTGATTTCCCTGTAAGTCGCATTACCGTCAACCTTGCACCCGCAGATTTACCCAAAGAATCGGGCCGTTATGATTTACCGATCGCACTGGGAATTTTAGCGGCATCTGGCCAAATTCCCGTTGCCAGTCTGCGTGACTATGAGTTTGCCGGGGAGCTAGCGCTTACTGGTGAATTGCGCCCGATACGCGGCGCATTAGCAATGACGCTAGGCGCCGTTTCTAGCGGGCGTGCTTTTATTTTACCCTTGGCCAGCGCTGCCGAAGCTGCACTGGTAGAACATGCAGTAATTTATCCTGCCACTTCGCTACTCGCTGTATGTGCGCACTTAACCCGTACTACCCTGTTAACACCAGAACCACATCAGACCACTGCTGCACGCGCATACTATCCTGATTTTAGCGACGTCAAGGGTCAGGCCGGTGTCAAACGTGCCCTGGAAATTGCCGCAGCAGGTGGGCATTCGGTATTGATGTCGGGACCGCCTGGCACGGGTAAATCCATGCTAGCCAGCCGCTTTTCTGGCATATTGCCTGACATGAGTGAAGCGGAGGCAATAGAATCCGCCGCACTATTATCGCTCAATAATGGCTTTCGCATTGCCAATTGGCGGCAACGCCCCTTCCGCTCTCCACACCATACTGCATCAGCAGTCGCCCTGGTGGGTGGTGGCAGTAACCCACGCCCCGGTGAGATTTCATTGGCACATCATGGCGTATTATTTTTAGACGAATTGCCCGAGTTTCCCAGAACAGTGCTCGATGTCTTACGTGAGCCATTAGAGTCAGGCAGCATCACCATCTCACGCGCGACACGACAGGTGGACTTCCCCGCTCGATTTCAGCTCATTGCCGCAATGAATCCATGTCCCTGCGGATATCTGGGCCATACATCAGGCAAGTGCCGTTGTACGCCAGACCAAATTGCACGGTACCGCGGTCGCTTATCAGGTCCGCTACTAGACCGTATCGATATACAAATTGAAGTACCGAGCCTGCATCAAGATGAATTACTCAGCGCTTCCACAGGAGAAACCAGCGCAGCCATACAGCACAGAGTCAGCATGGCACGCGGTGTGCAAGTAGACCGTCAAGGCAAAACCAATGCCATGCTGAGCAGTAATGAAATTGACTTGTACTGCGCACCCGATGCTGCGGGTATGAGCCTGTTAAAAAACGCAATTACCCGTTTAAATTTATCTGCCCGCGCCTATCACCGCATCCTCAAAGTCGCACGCACTGTCGCAGACTTGAGCCTGCACCCCCACATCACGAGTCAACATATTGCTGAAACCATACAATATCGCCGATTAACGCACACTTGAAAGCATTACCATGACCGCAAATCGTCACGCGCGTATAAGGGTCGATAGAAGAATAACGCTCCGCTTATCTTTATCGCAGCATTGTGTTAGCCGAGGTGGGAAAACCTATACAGGACTATTCACGGACCTCGCCAATGCTCCTATTAAATTGGCAGTTTACTAGGAGTGAGTCCAGGCTAAATACTAATCAAAACATTGGTTTTAAGAAAAATAACATAGTACAATCAGAAACTAATTACAATTTTAAACAGGAGACGAACAAATGGATTTTGATATCACCATGGTTGTTAATTATTTAGCCATTCTTACCATGTTTTATTGCTTGTATCTGGTACTTTCACTCAAATCAGCAATACCTGGAGGGATGGTTGGTAAGCGCTGGAATTTTTTAACCATGCTGGTTGGCTTGTTTACCATAGGGTATTTGGCAACTCCATTCTTCGATCAACTCCCCCCCGATATTCTGCAATTAGTGGTTTCACTTATTTTCTTATTTGGCGCAATCTATGTAGTGGTTACTGTTCGCCTGATATTTAATATTATCCGTGAATTGACTGAATAAACAGGGTCGGCTATGCATCCAGATTTAATTCTATTTCGCACCGCACAAGGTGAAGAAGTTATAAGTGGTCATGGACACGACCAGCAAATCGCCGCTAATTTACGTCGCGCATTGCTGGCAGTGGATGGTAAAACATCAGTGGCCACATTGATTAAAAAAGTATTTTGGGTCAGTGATGTCACAACTGTGCTCAAAGAATTATATTCCTTAGGGCTGATTCATGATGATGTAAAAACGATACAAGGTTTTACCGTCACCCAGTCAGGTGGGGCTGGCTTGTTACTCAAAGTGCAAATAGTCAAAATCGCTAAAGAACTATTGGGTAGTAATGCAGATCGCATCATCAAGAAAATTGAAGATGTGGATGGAACACCCGAAGCGCTGGAACAAGCATTACTTTCCTGCAAAAAACTCATTAAATTAACTATTAATGATCAAGTCGCAGAGACGTTTCTAAAACGTTGTTTGGAAGTCATCGGTAAGTAAAAAGCCAATCACACCCTTATCGTAACAATGATAGGGGCGTGATCGGAAGGCCGCTCTAATTTGCGCGGTATCACATCCACCTCACAACTCTCACACTGCTTCGCTAATCCATCAGATAACAATATATGATCTATGCGTGCACCCATATTGCGACGGAATGCTGCCATACGATAATCCCACCAGGTATAGCTATTTTCAGGCTGCTCAAACAATCTAAAACTGTCAACCAAGCCTAAATTCAAAAGCTGCAGAAATGCATCACGTTCAGCTGGCGACACCAAAATACCGTCACCCCAGCCTTTCGGATCATGCACATCTGCATCTGCTGGTGCAATATTGTAGTCACCTAAAATAGCCAATTTTGGATATGCTGATAACTCATTGGAGACATAAGCTCGCAGTGCCTGTAACCAGGCGAGCTTATAACTATATTTGTCACTATCAAGCGCTTGGCCATTAGGTACATAAACACAAATCGTCCGCACCCCTTGCACAGTGGCAGCAATCACACGCCGCTGCGGATCTTCAAAATCAGGGATACCAACAACCACGTCATTTAAATCATGCAGGCTTAATATTGCGACGCCGTTATAAGTCTTCTGACCGCTATAAACCACCTTATAACCTGCTTCAGCGATCTCCGCTAATGGGAAATTAGCGTCTTCAGTTTTAGTTTCCTGCAAACACACGACATCTGGCCGATGAAGCTGCAACCAGTCCAGCAAATGGGGTAACCTTACCTTTAACGAATTAACATTCCATGCTGCAAGCTTCATGGTTTGGCAGCATCTGGTTTATCCTGAACAACAGACTTCTTGCCTACATTTCTATCACCGGGCATCTTGCTTTTTGGATAGCCAGCTTCATCCAGCATTTGGTTCCAACGGGTAGGCTCAAACCCTTTAATGGGGTTACTCCCAATTTTTAATACTGGCAACTCCATAGTTCCAGTGAGCGCATTAAGCGCTTCAGCATCCACCTTATTCTTTTCCGGGTCCTTCATTGCGTATGGAATTCCACGCTTCTCTAACAGGGCTTTAGCACTTGCACACAGTGGACCGCAATCGCCCGCAAATAAAGTAACTGGATTTTTCGTCGCGGCATCTTTCATCACATAAGAGCCTTGCCCATCAATCACATTAGTTTCCAATTTGCGCTGCTCAAGTTTTTTAACTGGGCTGGTCGGGGCCTGGTCACTATAATGTACTGCCCCAGCCTTATCGACCCAGCGATATACTTCCGCAGCATTAACTTGCTGCACAAACAAAGCCGACAACAGTAATATTAGTTTTCTTTTCATTTTCATCTCCATCACAGACCCATCATATATAAGTTCATAGCATGCCATTATGCCGCAATAATGCATCTATACTCGGCCCACGACCACGGAAGGCAACGAAAGATTCCAGTGCAGGTCGCGACCCACCCACAGACAGCACCTCATCCCAGAACTTTTTACCAATCTCGGGGGACAACACACCGTGTTCTTCAAATAAACCATAAGCATCAGCCGACAATACTTCAGCCCACTTGTAACTATAATATCCCGCAGCGTAACCACCGGCAAAAATATGAGAAAAGTTATTGGGAAAACGATTATAGTCAGGTGGAGTAATCACAGCGACCATTTCCCGAATCTGGTTTAGCACTTGTAACGCCGATGTCTGATGGATATCGACACCACTATGCAAACGTAAATCAAACAAAGAAAACTCCACCTGGCGTAATGTTTGCAGCCCACTTTGAAAATTCTTCGCTGCCAGCATCTTGTCAAACAATTCCCGCGGCAATGCCTCACCAGTATCAACATGCTTGGTCATGTAACGCAGCACATCCCATTCCCAGCAAAAATTCTCCATGAATTGTGATGGCAGTTCGACGGCATCCCATTCCACACCATTAATACCAGAAACCCCCAACTCCTCAACCTGAGTCAACATATGATGCAACCCATGACCAAACTCGTGAAATAAGGTAATAACTTCGTCATGGGTGAATAAGGCGGGCTTATTTCCAACAGGTGCTGAAAAATTACATGTTAAATAAGCAACTGGAATTTGAATATCAGCCCCCTTGCGTCGACGCGCCAACGCATCATCCATCCATGCACCACCACGCTTATGCTCACGTGCGTACAAATCGAGATAAAACTGCCCTATTAAATATCCGGCTTGGTCCTTTATATCAAAAAAACGCACATCTGTATGCCATACCTGAGCAGATGCAGGAGTCACAGTTAATCCATACAAAGTGTTTATGAGCTTAAACAAGCCCTGCAACACTTGATCTTCGGGAAAATATTGCTTCAATTCTTGATCTGAATATGCATATTTTTCTAAGCGCAATTTCTCACTAGCAAAGCTGATATCCCAAGCCTGCAATTCACTAATATCTAATGTTGATTTGGCATACATTCGTAACTCAGCAAGATCTGCCTCAGCAGAAGCCCGTGCTCGTTGCGCTAGAGACATTAAAAATGTTTCGACTTGCACAAGTGACTCAGCCATTTTGGTCGCAAGCGATAAATCCGCGTAATTAGCAAAACCCAACATAATCGCTGCTTCATTTCGCAAACTCACAATCTGCGTGATTAAATCACTATTATCCCATTGGGATGGCTCAAACTCGGATGCTCTGGTCACATATGCCTTATATAGTTTTTCACGAAGCTCGCGATTTTCGGCATATTGCATAACGGGCATGAATGAAGGTGCGTGCAGGGTGAACTTCCACCCATGTTGATTATCTTTGGAAGCGAGTTCAGCTGCGGTCTGCAAGACGTCAGCAGGCAATCCAAGCAAAATATCTTTGTCCGATATTATCAAACTATAGGCGTTGGTGGCGTCCAACAAGTTTTCTTCGAACTGAGATGCCAACTTGGAAAGTTGTTCTTGAATTTCTAAAAAACGTATCTTTTGTGCCGAGTCTAACTCAGCCCCACCTAATATGAAGTCTCGTAGCTCATTTTCTATAATTTTTTTCTGCGCAACAGACAACAAGTCATAATCTGTACATTCTTTTAATTGCTTGAATTTGGCATACAATTCCAGATTCTGTGCCATCTCCGCATAGTATTGTGTGATTTTGGGAAGATTTTCATTATAAGCTTCGCGCAACTCGTCAGTATTCATAACACTGTTCAGATGTGACACAGGCCCCCAAGCGCATGAAAGCAGCTCATTCGCATCTTCCATAGGCACAACAAAACCACCCCAACTAGGTGCAACTTGATCTTGGATCAACTGCTCCATTAATTTATTATTGGCTGCCAATATCTCATCAATGGCTGGTGTCACATGAGATGATTGAATTAATTCAAATTTCGGGAGACCTACGCAAGCAATCAGTGGATTCATTAGTCTATTCATTACCTTCAATTCGGTTAAAAAATCATATGCAATTGGCAATTATGCCACATATAATAAGCATCTCGCAGCACACCTACTTACAAGGAGAACCAGTGCTCACCCCGCCATCCAACATAACCGCATATCTCCAATATTACCCAGCCATTTCAGGCTCAACGTGGATTCATCACAGCGCTAATATCATAGGAAATGTCAGCGTTGGTGAACACACATCTGTATGGTGTGGTGTTGTTATCCGTGGTGACGTGAATAAAATCGCCATCGGTCATCATACCAATATACAAGACCTAAGCGTACTCCATGTGTCCCATCCTACAATCGATAATGCAGATGGTTCGCCACTTAGTATAGGTAACTATGTAACTGTAGGGCATAACGTTATCTTGCATGGTTGCTACATACAAGATGAATGTCTAATTGGAATGGGCAGTTTAATTATGGATGATGCGGTCGTAGAAAAAAATGTTATTGTCGGAGCAGGAAGCTTAGTTTCTGAAGGTAAAGTTTTAGAGTCCGGGTTTCTATATCTAGGCAGACCCGCAAAACGGATACGCCCATTAACTAACAGTGAGCTATCTCATTTTAAAAAATCTGCAGAGTATTATGTTGCACTAGCACAAAATTACAACATTCAATCTGATTGATTATCAACAACTAATACTACTTGCACCAGCGCGAATATATTCAAAATTCCGGGCAATAAAAAACCCCCAACGATTACTCGGAGGGGGTTTTTAGGATGGGGAGTCTGACGATGACCTACTTTCACATGGGTAATCCACACTATCATTGGCGCAGTCTCGTTTCACGGCTCTGTTCG
>JBBQPT010000003.1:0-97010 GCA_038217005.1 Burkholderiales bacterium | reverse complement strand
TAACCGAAGCAGCACAAACCGATGGCTTGCACCGTAAAAGTTGGATAGCCTTCCCTGATTATTTTGTATCATAACCTAGCGATTAGCTTTATTTAAGGAGAGACGCATGAGCGCAGTCTTAGATCAACCTCAAGTTGTACAATTTTACCGTCCAGATTACCACGTCAAAACGCCAGAAATGCGTTCACCAGAATACGTACAGATGAGCACTGCAGCGGCGATCACTTTGGGTCTTGTGCCAGGGAATATGCATCGTACCGCGTGTACTAACTGCTTGAATCTGCTAGTTACTTACCCTGAAGGTTGCCGCGCGAACTGCACTTATTGCGGCTTGGCGCGTCACCGCGAAGAAACCCGCGATTACGCAGACCGTAATTTCATCCGCGTGGAATGGCCTACTGCACGCTTTGATGATGTGATTGACCGCGTGAAAAAAGGTAATGATAAAGGTCAGTTCCAGCGTATGTGTATCTCCATGATCACGCATCCTAATTCTGACTCAGATACTTTTATCTTGTTGGATAAATGGATGAAAGAATTGGCGCACATCCCGGTTTCTATCCTGTCCAATCCAACTACTATGGAAAAAGAAGATTTAATCCGTCTCAAGCAGATGGGTGCGGATATCTTTACTGTGGCATTGGATGCTGTTACGCCTGATATTTTTGAGCGTACCCGTGGCAAAACAGTGGACAGCCCACATCGTTTCGAAAAATATTGGCAAGCCATCGAATGGGCGGCTGACGTATTTGGCCCAGAAAAATTTGGCGCGCACTTAATCTGCGGTATGGGCGAAACTGAACAAGAGATCCTTGAAGTCTGCCAAAAAATCAAAGACCTCGGTGGCCATAACCACATGTTTGCCTTCTTCCCAGAACAGGGCTCAATGATGGAAGACTGGCCAGCGTGTGATCGCGGTCAATGGCGTCGCGTTCAATTAGCACGGTTCATCATTGACTACGCCGGCGGTCACGTCAGCAAGATGTTGTTTGATGCAGATGGCCAGGTTATTGACTATGGTGTAGCGGAAGACGAGCTGGCTGATTTGGTTAACTCAGGCAAGCCATTCCAGACCTCAGGCTGCCCAGGCAAAGATGATGAAGAGGTTTCAGCTTGTAACCGCCCTTACGGCGACTCTAGCCCTACTGATATCTTTTCTTTCCCGTTTGCTTTGGCACGTAAAGACGTAGAGAACGTGAAGCGTCAAATGGCTGGTGAGAATGTCGGCGCTGGATTATTATAACTTTAGCTAGTTTTAATTAGCTAAAATAGCAAGTATAAAGGGGGATTAGCCATGCTAATTCCCCTTTTTATTTCCATCAGCAATCGCTGGATGGTAGGAAATATGTACCAGGAGATTATTACTAGATATCCTTGGTAATTAAGTTGCAAAAAAACAACATAAATTTGTAATGCTTTACATAAATATTGTGGAATATGGCAGTTGCAAGTAGTATGCGTTGACAGAATAATGACATTATTATTTTTGTGCTTGGTTTGAAATGACTTTATTTTAGGAGATAACACACAATGAAACTGAAGAAATTATTTACACTGATGGCTGTAGCCGGTATCACTTTGCCAGGCGCAGCAATGGCAACTAACGGTATGTTCGCAGATGCCAACGGTATGGTAGCGGCAGGTATGGGCGGTGCGGCAACAGCGATGTCTGAAGATAGCTTCGGTGGTGCAAACAACCCAGCTTCTATGGTGTTTGTGGGTGATCGTGTCGACTTCGGCGTTTCGTTGTTCAGCCCGCGGCGTGAAGCAACTATGCCTACTGCGGGTGCTCCTTTTACGGAGCAAAGTGATAGCAATTATTTTGCTGTTCCAGAATTGGGTTACAACAAAATGATGAGCACAGACTTGTCATTAGGCGTTACCGTGTATGGTAACGGCGGTATGAATACTAACTACGCAGCTTTAGCTAATGGTAATAACTTACTGGGAGGTCAAGGTCGTTTAGGTGTGGATTTGATGCAATTAATAATTGCGCCGACCGCCGCATACAAAATCACGCCTAATCACTCAATTGGTATTTCACCTTTAATTGGTTATCAGCGTTTCAAAGCTGAGGGCTTACAAGGTTTTGCAACTATGAGTACGGATCCAACTCACGTAACCAATAATGGTTATGATGATGCATTTGGTGCCGGTGTACGCGTTGGTTATATGGGTAAAATTACCCCTGAGTTGACTATCGGCTTAGCATATGCAAGTAAAGTGGATATGCAAAAAATGAGCAAATATGCTGGATTGTTTGCTGAGCAAGGCAATCTCGATTTGGCAGAAAACTATAATGCAGGTGTTGCTTACAAATTTACTCCTGACTTAACTGTTGCTTTGGATTATCAACGTATAAATTACAGCGGTGTTGCAGCAATTGGCAATCCAAGTGTAGCGAATTTGCCTAATGGCTTGGGTAGTAATCATGGTGCTGGATTCGGTTGGCACGATATCGATGTATGGAAACTGGGTGCTGAGTACAAATATAACAAAAACTGGATCATGCGCGCAGGTTGGAATCATGGCGATAATCCCGTTCAATCCGCTGATGTTATGTTCAATACAATTGCTCCAGGTGTGATTAAAGACCACTTAACTATGGGTACCACATACTTGACATCTACTGGTGGTGAATTGACCGTGTCTTACACCCATGGCTTTGAGAATTCAGTAACTGGTCCGGTTTATAATTTTGCTACAGGTGCTGTAGTTGGCCAAGAAACCATCCGCATGCACCAGGATATCCTGGGCGTTGCTTACGGCTGGAAAATGTAATATCTGCAGTAATAGTTCATAAGACTATGTGTAGTTAAAAACCGAGGGCTAGTCCCTCGGTTTTTTTATAAATGTTTAAATTTAAACTATAGGTTGTATAAGTCGCCTATAAGTTTGATTGGCTCAGCAAGAAAAGTTCGTAGTCGTTTTGGATTTTTTATATCGATTTGTTTGGAGATGTGACGTGAAATTGAAAAAATTAGTGACGTTCATGGCAGTTACAGCCGTTGCTTTGCCAGGGGTTGCTATGGCCACTAACGGTATGTTTGCATCTGGCTACGGGATGGTAGCCAATGGTATGGGTGGTGCTGCAACCGCTATGTCCGAAGACACATTTGGTGGCGCGAATAATCCGGCATCTATGGTATTCGTGGGTGATCGTATTGATTTTGGTGCGTCGTTGTTTAGTCCTCGGCGTGAAGCGACTAGTGGCGCTTTCAATACTACAGAGCAGAGTGATTCTAATTATTTTGTAGTGCCTGAGTTGGGTTATAACAAAATGATGAATACTGATTTGTCATTAGGCGTTACGGTGTATGGTAACGGCGGCATGAATGCCGATTATGCGCCCTTGGCTTCGGGATACAACCTGCTTGGCGGTACGGGACGGTTAGGTGTGGATTTGATGCAACTCGTCATTGCACCTACAGCAGCATACAAAATTACGGCCAACCATGCGATTGGTATTTCACCTTTGTTGGGTTATCAGCGTTTCAAGGCGGTGGGTGTCAACAGTGCCCAATTTCTGGCTATGTCTACCGACTCTGCGCATTTGAGTAACAATGGTTATGACGATGCATTTGGTGCGGGCGTACGCATTGGTTACATGGGTAAAATTAGCCCTGAGCTGACGATTGGTGCTGCGTATTCGACCAAAGTCGATATGCAAAAATTCAAGAAATATGCTGGGTTCTTTGCCGAGCAGGGTAACCTGGATTTGCCGGAAAATTATAATGTTGGTGTGGCATATAAATTCACACCAGACCTCACTGTAGCAATGGATTACCAGCGTATTAATTACAGCGGTGTTGCAGCAATTGGTAACTCAAGCACGCTTGGCAACTTGGGGGCTAATAATGGTGCCGGTTTTGGATGGCATGATATCGATGTATGGAAATTAGGTGCAGAATACAAATACAACAAATATTGGACTGTGCGCACAGGTTGGAATCATGGAGATAATCCTGTCCAGGTTGCTGACGTACAGTTCAATACCATTGCACCAGGTGTGATCAAGGATCATTTCACTATGGGTATGACTTATTTGACGACAACAGGTGGCGAGTTGACGGTGGCGTACACGCATGGCTTTGAAAATTCCGTATCTAACGGTGCTGACGCTATACGTATGCATCAGGATATACTCGGTGTGGCTTACGGCTGGAAAATGTAATTTGAGTAAAACTGGTATATGCAAGTGCGACAGTTAAAACCGAGGCCCAGCCCTCGGTTTTTTTATGTGGAAAGTCATTGAGATTATAGGGGGCAATGTTAACTTTATTCCATGCTATTTCCGCTAAAATATGAGGTTATATTCAGTATGTTATTATGACCACTTTAATGCTCAACCCAAAGTTGGGCGCAGTCAATTCATACACCAGAAACGGAGCAAAAAATGAGTGGTTTACCTCAATGTCCACAATGCGGTTCAACTTACACTTATGAGGACGGGGAGATGTTTGTTTGCCCTGAGTGCGCGCATGAATGGTCTAAGACAGCAGCAGTTGATGACGGTGAACAAAAACGTGTTGTGCATGATGCCAATGGTAATGTGCTAAACGACGGTGATACGGTAACGGTGATCAAAGATCTGAAAATCAAGGGGTCATCATCTGTGGTGAAGGTTGGTACCAAGGTAAAAAATATCCGCCTGGTTGAGGGTGACCATGATATCGATTGCAAAATTGATGGCGTGGGTGCGATGTCGTTGAAATCAGAATTCGTGAAAAAAATATAATGACCGAATCTATCCGTTTATCCAAACGCCTGGCTGATATGCTGCCATGTTCGCGGCGTGAGGCGGAACAATATATTGAAGGCGGCTGGGTTAAAGTCGATGGTGTAGTGGTTGAAGTGGTGGGTTATCGGGTGTTGCCTGAGCAGTGTGTGGAAATCATGCCCGATGCTTGCCTCACAACGGCGGATCCGGTGACCATACTGCTGCACAAGCCTGCGGGTGTAGACGCCAGCGCTGGCGATGATAATATCAACCCGCTACTGCAATTGATCAACGCGGCGACGCGTGCTGCGGATGATAGGTCACCACTCACTTTCTTACAGCGACATTTGCGTGATTTGCGCATGGTAATGCCGTTGCCGATTAATGCTTCCGGCTTGCTGGTATTTAGTCAGGACTGGCGCATCGTGCGTAAACTGGTAGATGATGCAGACAAGGTTGAGCAGGAGTATATCGTTGAAGTCACAGGAGAGTTAGTGACTGATGGTTTGGCATTGCTGCATCATGGTTTAAACTGGAGCGGGCGCCCCTTGCCCGCGATGAAAGTCAGCTGGCAAAACGAACAGCGTTTGCGTTTTGCTGCCAAAGGTGTGCATGCGGGACAGATAGTTGGTGCATGTGAAAAAGTGGGGCTGACCGTAATCAGCATTAAACGTATCCGTATAGGTCGTATGCCTATGGCCGGCTTGGCGGTGGCGCAGTGGCGTTATTTGCAGGGTTATGAGCGGTTCTAATGAGCGCGCTTGCTAGGATACTGGCAGGTTCTAGAGGGTCTGTTCTATTGCGGTAAAGGTTCTGGCTTGTGGATGGCATAGCCTTGTGCATAATCCACATTGAGTTTGGCTAACGCTTGAAATATTTGGTCGTTTTCAACAAATTCAGCCACCGTCTTAATGTTCATCACATGCCCGATACGGTTAATTGATTCAACCATTGCCATATCTATGGTGTCATTGGTCATGTTTTTCACAAATGTACCGTCTATTTTTAGAAAGTCCACCTTGAGATTCTTCAGGTAAGCGTACGATGACATGCCACTACCAAAGTCATCTAGCGAGAACAGACATCCCATTTGTTTGATGGTGTTGATAAAGCGCATTGCCTGGCTCAGGTTGGAAATAGCAGCTGTCTCGGTTATTTCAAAACTAATCATTCCTGCGGGGAGTTGCGCTTCAGTAAGTGCCTGTACGACAAATTCCAGAAAGCGGTTGTCCCCTAAAGCATGGCCAGATAAGTTGATAGAGTAATTGGTATTTACTATTAAGGGATGCCGCTTTATCCATGCAAACATGTGCTGCACTACCCAACGGTCGATACTGGGCATCAAGCCGTATCGCTCTGCGGCTGGGATAAAAGCGGCGGGTGAAATCACATTGCCTGCATCGTCTAGCATGCGCAGTAAAATTTCGTTATGTGCTGGACTGGTCGAGTGAGGTTGGGTGGGCACAATTTTTTGGTAATAGAGTAGAAAGCGATCGTGCTCTAGTGCTCGTGTGATTTTTTGTACCCACGTGGCTTCATCCCGCTGACTATTCAGGGATGCTTCCCCCTGGAATATCTGGATTTAATTGCGGCCCTCGTGCTTGGCCTTGTAGCAAGCTGCATCCGCGGCAGCTAATGCCTCTGTCGCATTCAACGCATGCTCGTTCAACATGACTAGCCCTATGCTCACGCCTATATCGAATAACTTGTCTTCCCATACGAATTTGAAAGTGGAAACATTCTGGCGTATGTTTTCTGCGATGGACATTGCGCGCTCTAATCCACAGCCGTCTAACAGCACTGCAAACTCATCGCCGCCTAGGCGGGCAAGTGCATCACTTGTCCTTACCTGGGTTTCGGCCATGCGGGAGAATTGTCGTAAGAATTCATCTCCGGCCAAATGGCCACTACTGTCATTTATCAATTTGAATTTATCCAGATCGAGAAACAGCAGGGCTTGCTCGCGCTTGCACATTTTCTGGTCTTCAATAAAATAAGCAAGTTTGTTTTCAAATCCCCTGCGGTTGATCAGCCCCGTTAATGTGTCATGGGTCGCTTGCCATGATAATTGCTGACTTAGGCGACGTGATTCGGTTACATCGTTGAATATAAGTACCGAACCTATCGTTTTGGCATTCTGGTTGCGGATAGGCGCGAGTGAGTCCTTGATTGCAAATTCATGACCATCTTTACGCGTCAAAACACGGTCTTCCGTGCCGACTAACGGGGCTTCAAGCGCCGAAATCTGATCTGTATAACCGACGTATTGACGTGTTGCTTCATTCATAATCGGGTAAACAAGGCCTAATGGCTGGTTCAGTGCGTGCGCGCTATCCCAGCCAGTGATGTTCTCTGCGACAGGGTTAATGTAGGTGACTGAGCCAAACTGATCGGTGGTGATGACTCCGTCAGCGATAGAGTGGAGGGTGACTTCAGCGAGTTCTTTTTCCGTAAATAACGCGGTTTCAATTTTTGTTATGCGGCGAACGACAAATACCGCAATGATCAACCCCAACAAAAACAGAATGCCCATTACTGAAAATATCAGTCCATAAGCGGTGCGAGAGGCATTATGCGCATTTTCAATAGCCTTGCTTGCAATGCGACTTTGTAGATCAATAAGCTGATTGTAACTGTCCAGAAGTTTAATCTGTGCAGGGATAACGATATTAACCAGCACTCTTTGGGCCTCGTGCAGGTTGCCACTACGGATTAGCTCGATGACTTGATCCTGCTTCGCAGATGTGGCATTAATGATTAACTCTGTATGGCGCAAGTTATCACTTTCTTCCCGGTTTAGGCTTAGCGCGCGGAATTCGTTCCGAATCAAAATAAACTTGGTCGCAAGCTCGCTGACTTTAATCAGGGCATCATCCTGCTTAAACGGGTCGGTGTAGGTGATGGCGGTGAACAGCAGGCCTACGCGCTCGCGTGCGATATCACGCATGGAAACGAGCAGTTTCAATTTGGTATTTTGCTGCTGGTGAGTGGATTCCAGGCGATTGTTGTTTTCACTCATGCTATATAAGCCAGTTGCCACGAGTATGACCACCAATACAAAAAGTAGCATAAAGCCGAGGATGACTATGGCTCTTAAATTTAGTGGTAGCAGCTTGTTCAATTTGTTATTCATTTGCGATTTTTCTTTTATACGGGAGCGTGGAAAACTCTCATTGGTTTCGCTAATAAAATGGTGAGTATTTAATATATGCCATGTTGCTATCATTGGCTATAGTCCATCTGTCACGTGTGAACCTTGTAACGGAGGTGAATTAGTGTATGGCGAGGGTGGATAATGGTTCAGGTTTATGGCACGCGTAACCTTGCGCATAATCAACGCCTAATTTTACTAATGCCTGGTAAATCGCATCATTCTCTACGAACTCAGCTATCGTTTGTATGCCCATTACGTGGCCAATGCGATTGATGGATTCAACCATAGCCATATCAATTGGGTCATTTACCATGTTCCTGACAAAAGTCCCATCTATTTTCAAGAAATCAACATCCAGATTTTTCAAATAGGCATAGGAAGACATGCCGCTGCCGAAATCATCCAGAGAGAATAGGCAGCCCATCATTTTTAAAGTGGAGATGAAGTGCATCGCATGGCTAAGGTTGGCAATGGCTACTGTTTCAGTAATCTCAAAACTAATTGTACCTGCTGGCAAATTTGCGGCGTTTAATTGCTCGACTATGAAATCCAGCGAGCGTGGATCGCCGAGTGTGTGCCCGGAAAGATTCAACGAGTAGATAGTCGGATTGGATGGGTGTGGTGGATGGGCTTTCAACCATGACAACATATTTATCACCACCCAACGATCGATGCCGAGCATTAAGCCATAGCGTTCCGCTGCGGGTATAAATGATGCTGGGGAAATCACCTGGCCATCGTCATCTACCATGCGCAGCAATATCTCATGATGCATGCTAGTAGTGGGCGGATGGGCGGCAGGAGTGATCTTTTGATAGTACAGGCGGAAATGGTTTTCTTCCAGGGCCCGCGTTATTTTTTGTACCCACACGGTTTCATCGCGCTGATTTTCCAGGGCATCTTTACCCTGGAATACCTGGATTTGATTACGGCCTTCATGCTTCGCCTTATAGCAAGCGGCATCCGCTGCTGCCAGCGCTTCTACTGCGCTGCTGATTTGTTCATCAAGTACAACCACACCTATACTCACGCCAATTTCAAACGACTTGTCTTCCCAGGTGAATTTGAACTCGGCTACCATCTGCCGTAGATTTTCGGCAATTGCCAGCGCGCTGTCGATATTGCAGGTATCCAGCAGTATCGCAAATTCGTCACCACCTAAGCGTGCTAGCGTATCACTGGCTCGAACCCGGGTTGTCAGTATGCGCGACAATTGTCGCAGAAATTCATCGCCTGCAATATGTCCGCATGTGTCATTAATGAGCTTGAATTTGTCCAAATCCAGAAACAGCAGAACCTGTTGCCGTTTCTGATTTTTTGGTGCCCCTACCGCAGCATGTAATTTAATATCAAACTCTCTGCGATTGACCAACCCTGTCAATGCGTCATGACTGGCTTGCCAAGACAGCTGCTGAGTGAGGTTATGTGCTTCGGTAACATCATTAAACACAATCACCGAGCCCACTGCCAAACCGTTTCTATTTTTAATGGGTGCGGCAGAATCTTTAATCGAAAATTCATAACCGTCACGGCGGATCAGCAGGTTATGACCCACGCCCAGTATCGGACCATCAAGTTGCCTGAGTAAATCAGCATAATCAATGGGGGTTCGCGTGTCTTCACTCACTATGTTATAGATATGGTTTAATGGCCGATTTAGGGCGCGTTCGGCATCCCAGCCGGTCAAACTCTCGGCGACAGGATTGAGGTAAGTGACCAGGCCATGTTGATCAATAACAATCACGCCATCAGCAATTGAATGTAGCGTAATTTCTGCTAATTCTTTTTCGTCAAATAAAGCATTTTCTATTTGTGTGATACGGCGTAACACCTCTATCGCAATAATGAGACCAAGGAAAAAAGTCACCGCCACTAAAAACAGCATGATTAAAAATGTGCTGTCATTATCCCGCTTGGCTTCGGCTATGGTGTTGTATGCTACTTTTTTTTGTAACGAGATTAGATCGTTATAGGTTGCGGATATGGCGAGTTGAAGTGGAATAACATCATTTACCAATTTCTCTTGTGCCTGAGCACGCTGACCATTTCTGATCAGATTTATCACATCGCTTTGTTTTTTGGCCGTGAGTGCAACAATTTTTAATGCACGGGCCAGGTTGGATTTTTCGGTAGGGTTCAGTCCCAGGGACTGGAATTTGTTTCTTGCCAGCAGAAATTCAGTCGCTAATTCATCTACGTGAATCAGGTCGGCTTCCTGATCAAATGGATCGATGGATGAAATGGCGCTGAACAGCAGGATGACACGCTCTCGGCCTATAATGCGCATCGTGGTGAGTTGTTCAAGCTTGGCGTTTTGCTCATTGACCACCCGCGCCAACCGGTTGTCATTTTGTTTCATGCTGGACAAGCCAATCGTGATCAGGACAGCCATTAAAATAAATAGCAAAGCAAAACCCATCAGTACGATGGATTTCAAATCCCAGGCAGATTTCTGGTTAGCTTTGTTATTCATTGTAGTTAAGTGCCCGTAGCTATCCCCAGGTTAGACAAGCAGCTGCGGTTGATGCTAACGCCGCTTACGCGCGACCATATCAATCAGCGCTGACATCCCGCTATGATGCGCACCTTCGTTAATTTCGTCGTCATGTTCAGACAGATGAAGAATATCCCAATCGTAAAAATAATCACGCAATATGCCTGGTGTGTACATATTCTCAATGCCCAGGGGACCACCGGTTTTGTACTCGAGCTGGCGCGGCGTATAGCCTTGCAGCAGCATCAGTCCGCCCGGTTTGGTGGCGGCTTTCATCCCTGCAAACATTGCATCGCGCCCGGCACCGGTGGCAAATTGGATAAAGATAGCAATAACCGCATCATAGCGCGCCTCGCCCCAGTTCCAATTAAGTAAATCGGCATGGATGAAATTAACGTCAACACCCCGTTGTTTGGCCAGTTGCTGGGCTTTGGCTTGTGCCACCGCAGAGCTGTCAACTGCATCAACTACCAAACCCTGTTGTGCCAGCCATACGCCGTTGCGACCTTCACCATCCGCTACCGCCAGCACATGCTGGCCTGCATTCAGGCGAGCTATTTGCTGTTGCAAGTAAGCATTGGGCTCGGTGCCAAAAATAAATTCAGGCACGTCATAGCGAGCATCCCATGCGCCTAGCATTATTTTTTCTCAGCGAGCAGTTGTTCTAATTTTTCGGCAGGAACCATGCCCGGCACGCGTTCGCCATTGGCAAATATCAGTGTGGGTGTGCCAGTAATGTGTAATTTATTGCCCAGGGTGATATTTGCTTCAATTGGGTTCTTGCAGTCACCACCGTTTTTTGGCGCGATGTTTTTCAACAAGGCATTTTGCCAGGCTGCATTTTTATCAGGGGCGCACCAGATGGCTTTGGATTCGGCAACAGATTGAGGATGCAAGCCAGCAATAGGGTAAGGAAACAGGTAAATAGTGATGTTGTCGACTTTGGTCAATTCCTGTTCGAATTTTTTGCAGAATGGACATTGCGGGTCGGAGAATATGGCTAATTTGCGACTGCCATTGCCTTTTACAAATTTAATCGCCTGGTCGAGTGGTAGCTCGTCAAATTTAACGGTATTGAGTTTGGCCATGCGCTCATTAGTCAGGTTGCGTTTGGATTTAATCTCTACCACGTTACCTAAAAATACATAATTTGCGTTTTCGTCGGTATATACGATTTGTCCATCAATGATGACTTCATATAAACCTGCATAAGGTGTTTTAGTGATACTGCTGATATTTGCACCGGGGAATTTTTCGGCCAGCACCGTCTTGATTGACACTGGATCCGCATTGGCAGAGCAGGCTAATAAACTGCTGACTAACATCAAAGACAATATACTGCGTTTAAACATATTATTTCCTTAATTAAGTGCCTGACGCATGAGCCAGGATTTGAGTGGGGTAATCTGGTTAGTGAAATTCATTCCCGCATTACGCAGTTTTGCCAGTACGGGATTGGTATTGCGGAAGATATGATGCAGGCTATCTGTCACCGTTTGCATTGCTACTATATCAGCCTGACGTGCACGTTGATAGCGTTGTAATAACAGTAATTCACCGCAGCCCGCCTTGCCGCGCTGTTTCAGTGTCTGCGCCAGTTCGCGCGCATCGCGCAAACCGAGATTGACCCCTTGTCCTGCCAGCGGATGTACGCCGTGTGCGGCATCGCCGATTAGGGCCAAGCCAGCTTGCGCCAAACGTTCTACGCGGTTGATGCTGAGTGGAAACGCCGCGGTGCGCCCGACTTGCTGCAATTTCCCCAAAGCACGCCCACCCGCCTGCGCGACTTCATCCGCCAGTTGTTCCGGGGATGCGGTCATCAGTGCGGCAGTATGTTGGGCATCGGTGGACCACACCATGGACATGTGGCGGTCTGGCAAGGGTAGCCACGCCAATACGCCAGTCTGGTTAAACCACTGATGCGCGGTGCCTTGATGGTCGCGTTCGACGATGAAATTGGCTACCACACCCGACTGCTCGTAATCGCTGCGTTTGGTGCTAATGCCGGCCTGCTCGCGCACCCAGGATTTTCCGCCGTCTGCGCCGACAATCAGGCTGGCGCTCAGCGCGGTGCCATCTGTCAAATTGAGCTGGGCACCTTGGGCAGACCAGCGTAAATCTGCACAATCGGTATTGAACAGGGTGATATTGTCCTGCGCTTGCAGCGCCTGCCACAGCGCATGTTGTAAGCGCCCACTTTCCATAATCGCCGCCAGCTGTGGCACACCTGCCTGATAGGCATCGAATTGCAATTGCGCTGTGCTGTCTCCGCGTATATCCATCGCGTAAACAGGCTGGATGCGACTGGCCTCCAGCTGCTGCCAGATGCCCATGCCACTGAGAAAATCCTGGCTGCCGGGGCTGATCGCATAGATGCGCGTGTCCCATTCCTCAGTTGGTGCTGTGGGCGGATGCGGCTCTATCATGGCGATACGCAAGCCGCTATCACGCATGGCAACGGCAAATGCCGCGCCGACGATGCCTGCACCGATAATAATGATGTCAAATTCGCTATTGCTCATCCGCGTGCTCCAAATATCATGCGCCGCGCAACCATATGCCTGGCGGGTGGCAAATATTGCAATGCCATCAAGCCCAGGCTGCGCCCGTGTTTGAGTATGGGGTTGTCATTGGAAAACAGGCGCACCAGCAAGTCGGTAAAAAAGATGCTGCTGCCAGTGTCAGCGCGACGTTGCGATTGGAATTGTTGCAGCATAGTGCGACTGCCCAGTGCTTCCTTGTCTGTGCCCAAATCCCGTAGCGTTTGCGCTAATTCCCAGGCATCACGCAAGCCCAGATTAAAACCTTGCCCAGCCACAGGATGCAACGTCTGGGCGGCGTTGCCGATAAGAACTTGATGTGGCGCAACGGTGTCTTGCGCATAACGCAACACCAGCGGGAAGCTGGTGCGCCCGGTGACCGTCAAGAATTGCCCGACTCTGTCGCCAAAATGCATATGTAAAGCCGCGAGAAACTCAGCGTCTGGCATCGCCAGTAATTCCGCCACCCGAGCTGGCATCCCTGTCCACACCAAAGCAAAACCTTGCTGATGTGGCAATAATGCGACCGGCCCTTCAGGGGTGAAGCGTTCATAGGCACAGCCGTTGTGGGGTAATTCGGTAGTCACCGTCGCCAATAGGGCATGTTGATCATATTCCTGGGTGATGCGTTGTGCCTGACCTGCGCCGCCATCTGCGACGACTGCCAGGCGTGTGGTCAGGCTGTGCACGATATCAGCCTGTGTCACTTGTACCTGAGCATAGCTCGCGCTATTACGTATGTTACCTACCCGCGCACCCGTAACGACGGACGCTTTGGATTTGCGCAATGCAGCATGCAAGGCGCTGTCCAGCTCGCCATAATCGACCACGTAACCCAGTGCGGGCAGATTTTCTTCGGTCGCAGTCAGCTGGCTCATGCCCAAACCACCGCGCTGGGATATGTGGATATTGGTGATCGCGGTCACCTCACTCAGCTGCGCCCATATCCCCAGTCGCTCCAGAATCAAGCGGCTGCCGTACGACAATGCCAGTGTGCGTTTATATGGGGCGCGACTTAAATCTTGCCGCGCTTCCAGCACTTGTACGCTAAACGGCGTATCCGCCAATGCCAATGCCAAAGTCGCCCCGACAGGACCGCCACCAACGATGATGATGTCGCTATGTGATTGCATGTTAATGCCCTCGTTGCTGCATAAGTTGTTCTATGTCGATGACTGTTTTAGGCGCAGCAGCGGTGAGCACTTCTACCCCCGTGGCGGTGACGTGGACATCGTCTTCTATGCGTATGCCGATGTTCCAGTATGCTTCAGGCACATTATCGGCAGGACGGATATAGCAGCCAGGTTCTACCGTGAGCACCATGCCCGTTTGTAATGCGCGCCATTCGTCGGCTTGTTTATAATCGCCCACATCATGTACATCCAGACCTAGCCAATGTCCCGTGCGGTGCATGTAAAAGCGGCGGAAATCACCCGATTCAATCACCCCGTCCACACTGCCGTGACATAAGCCTAAATCTACCATGCCTTGTACCAGCACGCGGACGGCGGCATCATGACCATCATTCCACTTCGCCTGTGGGCGTACTGTGGCGATAGCGGCTGACTGCGCTGCCAATACGATTTCATATACTTCTTTTTGTGCGCCGCTAAAACGGCCGTTGACGGGGAAAGTGCGGGTAATGTCCGCTGCATAGCCATCCAATTCACAGCCAGCGTCGATTAACAGCAAATCACCATCGTGTAACAGCGCGTTATTGTCCACATAATGCAGTACACAGGCATTCGCACCGCCTGCGACGATGGAACTGTAGGCGGGTGATTGTGCGCCATACTGACGAAATTCATGCAGCAATTCGGCTTCGACCTGATATTCATAAGCGCCAGGCTGGGTTGCCAGCATGGCGCGGCGGTGTGCTGTACAAGATATGTCTGCCGCACGGCGCATTAAAGCCAGCTCTACGTCGTCTTTGAAGATGCGCATTTCATCGACCAGTACACGTACGTCACGGATTTGCGCGGGCGCATGCACACCTGTACGCGCTAAATCACGTACCTGGTTGAGCCAACCCAATACACGTGCATCCCATGTCGCATCCGCACCTAAGGCATAATGCAGGCTGGGTTGATTGGCCATGAGCTTGGGCAGGCGCTCGTTGATTTCGCTGATGGGATAGGCTTCGTCAAAGCCGAATTTCTCTGCGGCAGCAATGGGACCATAGCGGAAACCATCCCAGATCTCGCGTTCCAGGTCTTTTTCGCGACAGAATAAAATCGCGCGCTGACTTTGTGCCAATAGCACGATGACAGCTTCGGGCTCGGTAAAGCCGGTCAGGTAATAAAAGTTGCTGTCGTAGCGGTAAGGATAATGTGAATCGCGATTACGCACTTGCTCAGGTGCGGTACTGAGTATCGCCACGCCTTCGCCAACTTGTTGCATTAGTCGTGTGCGGCGCGCGATAAAGTGCTCATGCGTCATCATCTTCATCTTCATCCTCGTTATATTGTGAATCCAACAGGCTGGCCCAACGGTTTTCGAGGTCGGGCAAATGCGCCAGCAAGCTTTGATGCAGGGCCAGCACACCTGCGGCAAACGCTGCGTAATCCGCGCCACCATCGGCATCCTGCGCAGCGCGTTCAAATTGCTGTAGCGCGTCTTTCAAGCTGTATGCAGAACCCAGCGCATTTTTCACTTGTTCGCGTGGATGCGGTATCCAAGTTCTGTCGGCGATCAATGAACGCATCTTTTCGCCGACTTCCAGCAGGCGCTTGCGCATACGTGAAGTCGCACCCATGCGGGTTGATTTCACTTCGCCCCATACTGCTAATGCCATTAAATTCAACCAGTGATCGCGTAATTGCGCAGACCATACCGGATCGATAATGACTGCTGCAGCGACTTCATTTGCGTCCATTTAATGCCTCGTCTAATTCAATTAAGCGCTGCGGTGTGCCGATGTCATACCACTCGCCGGCATAATGCTCGCCACTGATTTGCCCGTGCTGCATGGCATCGCGCAGCACGGGCGCAAGTTTGGCCGGCTGATTGTCAGATAAATCGGCAAACAATGCTGGCTGATAACAGCCTATGCCGCTGAAAGTGTATTGTGTAGTACCTGCGCTCAGAATCTTACCCATATTCAGTGCGAAATCACCGACTGGATGCTGCGGAGGATTATCCACCAGCACCAGGTGAGCCAGACGTCCGTCCGCCCAATTTAGTTGGCGCAATGCAGCAAAGTCATAATCCGTCCATATATCAGCATTGATTACTAAAAATGGTGTATCACCCAACAGTGGCAAGGCGTGACGTATGCCGCCAGCTGTTTCTAGCGCGCAGGATTCGGGCGAGTAACTTATGGACACACCGAATGCTGCGCCCGTTCCCAACGCTTGCTCAATTTGTGCACCGAGGTGGGCATGATTGATGACGATCTGGGTGATGCCCGCTTGTGCCAGACGCCTGACATGCCAGGCGATCAGTGATCTTCCGCCAACCGGTAATAACGGTTTGGGGATGGTGTCCGTCAACGGGCGCATGCGTTCTCCGCGCCCGGCGGCTAAGATCATTGCTCTCAAAAGCTGAACTTCACGTCGGTTTGTACTTCATGTAACTCATCAAGTAACTGCATCAGCGGGCCAAATTCACGATAACGGCCAGCTGTACGGTGCACATAAGCCAGCACCATAGGCAAATCCTTGAGGTAGCTATCTTTGCCATCACGATGATACAGTCGCGCAAATATGCCCAGTACCTTTAAATGCCGCTGCAGGCCCATCCATTCAAAATCACGATAAAATTCGCCGAAATCGGTTGCCACGGGCAAGCCGGCTTTACGTGCTTTTTCCCAGTAGCGGATGACCCAGTCCAGCGTCACTTCTTCATCCCAGGTGATGTATGCGTCTTTGAACAGCGACACCAGGTCATAAGTAATCGGACCGTAAACGGCATCCTGAAAGTCCAGTATGCCCGGGTTAGGTGTAGTCACCATCAGATTGCGGCTGTGATAATCTCTGTGTACATACACTTGTGGTTGCGCAGTGTTGTTGTCGAGCAGGGTGTAGCAGGCTTTTTGCAGTGTTTGTTGCTGCGCATCGCTTAAAGTGATGTTCAAATGTTTCGCTATATACCAGTCGGGAAATAGCTGCAGTTCACGTGCTAACATCGCCCGGTCGTAAACGGGCAGGACATCTGTTTTGCTCGCTAATTGAATTTGAATTAACGCATCGACTGCATCCATATATAATGCATGAGCATTATCGACATTGAGTGCGGACAAGTAGGTCGCATCACCTAAATCGGTGAGCAGTAAAAATCCTTGTGCCAAGTCCTGATGCAGCACCTGCGGCACATTGACACCTGCATTTGCGAATAATGTGGCGACTTGTATGAATGGTTTGCAATCTTCGTACTGCGGAGGCGCGTCCATCACGATATAATGGTCACCATTACTGAGCGTCGCACGGAAATAACGGCGAAAACTGGCATCAGCAGAAGCGGGTGTGAGCACTGGGGATAGCTGCGGAAATAATGTATTTAACCAAGATTGGATAAGCTGTTGACGTTGCATGACTTTCCTATATATAACCGATTTGTACACAATATTCTAACACCATAATGCCTAACTACCGTCGCACTCGCCATTTTGCCGTTCCGCTGTTATTGCTCAGCGGTGTCGCTGTGGCTGAAGATATAACTACCTTACCAAGTCCGACTGATTCGATGCCGGTAACGAAAACCGATCAGGATGGCACGGTTTTCATCAGCGCCGATCAAATGGATGAAAGCAAAAACCAGCAGATCAACGCACAGGGTAATGTCGAACTGCGCCGCAACAAGGGTGTGCTTACGGCTGATGAAGTGCATTACCAGGCTGAAACCGACACTGTACAGGCGGCCGGTAATGTCAGCCTGAAGCAGCAAGGCTTGACTGTTACTGGCCCTGCGCTGGAATTGCAAATGAGCTCGCAAATCGGCAACATGATCCAGCCCGTGTTTAGTTTGGATCGTACGGCAGTTGCTGGTCAGTTTGCCAATATGAGCCTTACTCCTCGCGGCAATGCGGACATTTTGAATTTTGCGGGTGAAGATCAGTACAATTTGAAAAATGCGGCTTACACTACCTGCCCAGTCGGCAATGATGACTGGTATTTGCGGGTAAAGAGTCTGGATATTGATAATACGCGCCAGGTGGGTACGGCGCATACTGCCATACTCGAATTCAAGGGCACGCCGATTTTTTACACGCCGTGGATGGATTTCCCCTTGGATGGACGTCGGCGTTCCGGCGTTTTGGTGCCTACATTCGGCACTACCAGTAAGAGCGGTACCGAATTTAGTATTCCTTACTATTGGAATATCGCACCAAATTATGATGCGACTTTCACGCCGCGAGTGATGACCAAACGTGGTGCGCAGATTGGGGCTGAGTTTCGCTATTTAACAGCCACCTATCGAGGTATTCTGGATGGTGACTTCTTGTCCGACTCACAGACACAGACTAATCGCTGGCGTTTTTTTGGTACGCATGACCAGACATTTGCGCCCGGCGTAACGGGGCATTTCGTTTATCAGCGCGTATCCGATAATAATTATTTCCGGGATTTATCCAGTCAGATCAGCACTACTTCGCTGACTAACCTGAATCAGGAAGCGGTAGTGAGTTATCAAGCCAGTTGGTGGCGTGCTGCTGCCCGCGTTCAGCAATATCAAACCCTGCAAGATCCTAATGCGCCAGTAATCCCGCCGTATAAACGCTTGCCGCAATTGACCTGGCAGGCAGCGCAGAGTACAGATAATGGTGTGGATATCAATGTCAACACTGAGCTCACGCGTTTTGACCACCCCACCCTGATTACAGGTACACGGCTGGTTGCTTATCCTAGTGTGACGATGCCACTGATTAATCAGTTTGGTTTTATTACCCCCAAAGTGGGTGTGCATTACACGGATTACCTGCTCAACGCTACGCCAACCAATCCCGCAGAAAATAGTTCACGTACGCTGCCGATTATGAGTGTAGACAGTGGTGTCTATTTTGACCGCAATGTTGACTGGTTTGGTGGACACTACCAGCAAAGTATAGAGCCACGTGCTTACTACGTGTATATACCTTACAAAGATCAAAGCGCGCTGCCTAATTTTGATAGCGCGGAAATGGATTTGAATTATGCGCAGCTATTTACCGAAAATCGTTTTATCGGTAATGACCGCATAAATAACGCCAACCAGCTCACGCTGGCGGTGACTTCACGCTTGCTGGATACAGAATCAGGCCTGGAACGGATCCGATTTGCGGTTGGCCAACGCTTATATTTCACGCCGCAAAAAGTTACGCTGCCGAATGGTGTTGCCAACACGGATACCAGCAGTGATTTGTTGGCTTCATTGGGCGGTCAAATCAACCGCGCCTGGCGCGCTGAAGCGGCTATTCAGTACAATACGCAGCTCAATCAAACTGTGCGCAACAGCTTTACCGCCAGTTATCGTCCAGCACCCGGCAAGGTGATGAACTTTAGCTATCGCACCATTAGCGGTGAAATCAACCAGATTGATTTATCTGCGCAATGGCCCATCGCACCACGCTGGTATGGCATGATGCGTTACAATTACTCAATTATGGATAAGCGCGTGGTAGAAGGCTTGGCAGGTCTGGAATACAACGGCGGTTGCTGGGCAGCGCGTGGTGTATTCCAGACGATTGCGACTGCTGCCAACGTCAGCAGCACTTCGTTCTTCATACAATTGGAACTGAACGGATTAGGCCGATTAGGCTCTAATCCACTTGATGCTCTTAAACTTAGCGTGCCTGGATATACTAACTCCAATGAAATCAAATAAATTTAATTCCCTGATCGTTCTGTTTGCTTGTTTACCAGCGATTGCTGTCGCCGCAAATAATACGCCGTTGCAACTGTCGTCCGAGATCGGCGCCACGCCCTCATCCAAGGCGGTAACGATAGACCGCATCATTGCTGTTGTGAATGATGACGTGATTACTCAGCATGACCTAAATCAGCGTTATGAACGTGCAGTGGCCCAACTGGAGAGCCGTAAAACACCATTGCCTCCACGTGACGTACTGGAAAAGCAGTTGTTGGAACGTATGATTAACGACCGGATTCAGATGCAACTGGCTGATCAAACGGGCATACGGGTAGATGCCAACATGCTGGATAAAGCGATAGAGCGTATCGCGGCCCAGAACAAAATGTCGCTGGAGCAATTCCGTGATGCATTGTCCAAAGAGGGCGTTGAATTTAGCAGTTTCCGGGAAGATATTCGTAAAGAAATCATCCTCAACCGCTTGCGTGAACGTGAGGTTGATAACAAGATCAATGTCACTGAATCTGAAGTTGATGCTTATCTGGATGCGCAAGCCAAGCAAGGTGCGGATATCGAATACAACAGCGCGCATATCCTAATTCGCATCCCTGAAAATGCGACCACCGAGCAAATCCAGGCCGCTCATGCCAAAGCACAGAAAGCGCTGAACGAAATTCGTGCAGGCGCTGATTTCGCGCAAATTTCTGCCAGTTACTCTGATTCGCCTAACGCACTTGAAGGCGGCGCGATGGGCTGGCGGCGTGGTTCACAAATTCCGACCTTGTTTAGTCAGGTTTTGGTCAACATGAAACCTGGTGAGACTAGCGATATATTGCGCAGTAACAATGGTTTTCATTTAATCAAACTCATAGACAAGCGCGGGCAAGCCGCCGCGACCATCATCCCGCAAACTCACGCACGCCATATCCTTATCAAGACCAATGAGGTCGTGTCTGAAAGCGATGCTAAAGCGCGCTTGGCACAAATCCGCGAACGGCTGGAAAATGGTAGCGTCAAGTTTGAAGACATGGCGCGGCAATATTCTAATGATGGTAGCGCATCCAAGGGTGGTGACTTAGGCTGGCTCTCGCCAGGTGAAACCGTACCTGAATTTGAGCGGGCGATGAATGCCCTCAAGCCAGGCGAAATCAGTCAGCCAATATTGTCACCATTCGGTTATCACCTTATTCAGGTACTTGAGCGCCGCGACCAAGACGTGACCAAAGAGCGTCAGCGTCTGTTAGCGCGCCAGGCTTTGCGTGAACGTAAAATCGACGAAGCGCAAGAAGACTGGATACGCCAACTGCGTGATAGCGCGTTTATCGAATACCGCGACGGCACGCAATGACACTATGCCTCACCGCTGGCGAGCCTGCCGGCATTGGTGCTGATTTGTGCGTGATGTTGGCGCAAACTGCGCGGGAATTTCCTATTGTTGTGCTGGCGGATCAGTCGCTGATACGTGAACGCGCCGCTCAGTTGCATTTGCCACTACGCATAGTGGATTATGCAACAGCAGCGACAGCCGTTACTCAATTGGCAGGTGAACTTAGTGTATTGCATATCCCGTTAAGTACTCCCGCGCAAGCCGGCGTGCTCAACCCTGCCAATGCCCAATACGTGCTTGATATCTTGAGCCGAGCGGCAACAGGTTGCAAGACTGGCGAATTTGCTGGCATGGTTACCGCACCGGTGCATAAGTCCGTGATTAACCATGCGGGCATCCCCTTCACCGGACATACCGAATTCCTGGCCGAGGCAACGCAGACCGAACGCGTGGTAATGATGCTGGTTGGCGGGGGCATGCGCGTCGCGCTGGCAACCACGCATTTACCGTTGCGCGGAGTGGCGGATGCAATTACCGCAGTATCCCTTATTACCACCCTGCGCATACTGCATCGTGACTTGGTGCAGCATTTCCATATTGCTCAACCCCACATACTGGTTGCAGGACTCAACCCTCACGCGGGAGAAGATGGGCATTTGGGCGATGAAGAAATTCGCATCATTACGCCTGTGCTCAACCAGTTGCGTGCAGAGGGTATGAATTTGACCGGACCCCTGCCCGCCGATACCTTGTTTAATCCTGAGCGTTTAGCCACAGCCGATGCGGTGTTAGCCATGTATCACGATCAAGGCTTGCCCGTACTGAAATACGCCAGCTTTGGCGGGGGCGTGAATGTCACTTTGGGTTTGCCCATCGTGCGTACCTCGGTCGATCACGGTACCGCGCTGGATCTGGCAGGTAAGGGCAAGGTGCATGCGGGGAGCCTTGTAGCGGCAATTACTTTGGCAGCACACATGGGCGGATTGGAAAATGGCTAAACACATTGCACGTAAACGCTTCGGGCAGCATTTTTTATGTGACAACGACATCATCGATGCCATTATTCACGCCATACATCCGCAAGCAGGTGACAAACTGGTGGAGATCGGCCCGGGCCTGGGCGCATTGACTGTCCCGCTGATGGCGAATATTGCGCATTTGGATGTGGTCGAACTGGATAGGGATATCGTCGAACGTCTGCGCCGCACCCATAGTGCAGACAAGCTCACTGTCCACGCCGGCGATGCGCTGGCATTTGATTTTGCCAGCCTTGGGAATCAGCTGCGTATTGTAGGTAATTTACCGTACAATATTTCTACACCTTTGTTATTTCACCTCGCCGAATTCGCGCCCAACATTATCGACATGCACTTCATGCTGCAAAAAGAAGTGGTCGAGCGCATGACCGCGCAGCCAAGTACCCATGACTACGGGCGACTCACGGTAATGCTGCAATATCGGTTTGAAATGGAATCGCTGTTTGATGTGCCGCCCACCGCGTTTGACCCGCCGCCTAAAGTTGACTCTGCCATTGTGCGCATGTTGCCACGTGCCGCGGGTGAGATGGGCGCGCACAACATAACGACTTTTGCACATGTGGTCAGCAGCGCGTTTGCGCAACGCCGCAAAACCCTGCGTAACACCCTGGCAGGTATGCTCTACCCGACCGACTTTGCCAAACTTGAACTTGATTCACAACGCCGCGCCGAAACCTTGAGCGTCGCCGAGTTTGTAAATATCGCCAATTATTTAACCAACAAGGAACAACCATGACCCAATTAATCGACATCGCTCAAGCCTGCCTGGATACCATGGCGCTGCCCAACACACGTGTGCCGAATTTGCCTGTGATTAACCTGCCGGTCGATATTGAAAACGGCAAGCTCAATTTATTCATCCATAGCCATGAAGAAAGCCGCCGCGTGTTTGTTTATTCACGGCCGCAAGACATGTTGGTGCCTATCGACCGGATTGCCGCACTCGCTGATTTTCTCACCCGTGCAAATTACGGCTTGCCGTTAGGCAATTTCGAAATCGACATGAACGACGGTGAAATGAATTTCAAAAACAGCATAGATATCAGTGACGGTGAACTCACCCAGAAAATGGTACAAACCCTCATCGTGTTCTCACTCGAATGCATGAGTCGTTATTTGCCTGGCATACGTGCTGTTATTGAGGGTACTGAACCCAAGTTCGCAATTGAGGATATTGATGGCCCGACCAAGGTAGTGATCAAATAAATATATAGTAAAGGCATTCTCATCCTCGTGGGAATGACGTCACCCTGTTCACGTTTCGGCATGCAATAAAAGGCTAACCCCATGCAAGACCAATACGACCCGCTCGCGGCTTATCAAAAATTTACCCCTGTCGAATCAGCAAGTGCATGGCTGTCGCGACCGCTGGTACGGGCGGGGATAGTGTTTATTGCTTTGTTATTTGTCGCCGTGAGCGTGCTGTACGGGCATAGCGTCAATTATCCGTTTGTATTTGATGACGTGCCGTTCTTCACCGAGGCGGGTTTACATCAATACGGCACGTCCATGTTTCATTTTGATTTGCGCTGGTTGGCTTATGCCAGTTTTGGCTGGACCTATGATTTATTCGGCATGGACATTGCCGCATTGCGCTGGGGCAATATTCTGTTGCATGCACTCACCGCCAGTCTGCTGTTTATTTTTTTCCAGCGCATGATTACCCTGGCAAATATTGGTACGCAGGCAGCAAGTTTTACCGCATTTCTGCTGGCGTTATTATTTGCTGTCCATCCTGTTGCTAGTTATGGTGTGGCCTATCTGGTTGAACGCAGCATTATCATGGCGACATTATTCAGCGTCGCTACCCTGTGGTGCTATCTGGAAGGTATTACCCGTCAACACGGCAAACGCTGGTTAGCGGCTGCCGTTGTGTGTTATTTCCTCGCCGTGTTTTCTAAAGAGCATAGCGTGATGCTGCCTGCAGTAGCCGTATTATTGTCGATTTGGCAAGGCACTACACTGCGCGATATGCTCCGGCGCTATTGGGGCGTGTACGCAGGCTTTGCCCTGATTGGTGCATTCATCATTTTGCGCAGCAAAGGGGTATTGGGTGCGCCGTATGAAATCTACGCACAAGCCATGCTCGCGCAAATGTCGGAAAGCCGCGGCGGGGTCATGCCTGAACACGTTTACGCGCTCAGCGTAATTTCGCAAGCCTATCTGTATTTCAAATATTTGTTGCTGTGGCTCATCCCCGCGCCCAACTGGCTGGCTATTGATCTGCGCCAGCATTTTCCTGGTCAAGTGCTGGCTTTCCCTGAGCTGGCTGGCTTTATCGCTTTTCTGGTTTATCCCGTGGTTGCTTTTTATTGGCTGCGTAAAGGTGGGCAACGCGGATTGATTGGCTTTGCGTTACTCGCGCCGTGGTTACTGTTTTTTACCGAACTCGCTACCGTGCGCTTGCAAGAGCCATTTGTACTTTACCGCAGCTATTTGTGGTTTGGCAGTTTGCCGTTGCTCATTGTGGGTGTGATGGGCGTACTCGATACCCGTATTAAACAAATCAGCATCATTATCCTGTGTGCGATGTTTGCCAGCCTGGCGTGGGGGCGGATTGCCACGTTCGAAAGCGCGATTAAATTATGGACAGATGCCGTCGCAAAAGATACCAATACCAGTCGCATCGGTGCAGAACGGCCATACAACAATCTGGGCTATGCTTACATGCAGGCGCATCAAATGGCCGATGCCGAAAATAACCTGATGCAGGCACTGCATATTAATCCCAAGGCCGAAGACGTCAATTTCAACTTGGGTGTTATCCGCATGTTGCAAGGACGTAGTGATGAGGCGTTTGGCTACTATGACCAGGCTATCGCTGCCCGTGATAATTACCGTGACCCCATACTCAATCGCGGTTATTTGAAATATCAGCTAGGGCATGCGGCTGACAGTATCGTTGATTATGACCGTGCGATTATGCTTAATCCTAACGCGGTCGACGGTTATCTCAATCGCAGCTTGAGTTATGCGGCATTAGGACAGTTTGATAAAGCTTTGGCAGACGTTAATACTGCGGTTAAGTTAGCACCGACTAACGCGCAAGCCTACCTCAATCGAGGTGTTATTTATGCACAACAGCGACAATTTGAACCCGCATTGGTGGATATCAATTACGCCGTGCAGCTCGAACCGAAATCGGCAGAAGCTTATTACAACCGCGGTTATCTGGCCTTGATACAAGGCAACCATGATGCCGCCGCGCGGGATTTGCAAATGGCGTTAGAGATCAACCCCAACTACCCGGAAGCTTTGACGCAACTGGCAACGGTGGAAATCCTTGCAACTCATTATGAGCAGGCGTTAGCCTTGCTCAATCGTGCAGTCAGCCTGCAACCCAACGCCGCGCCGTTATATGTTGTACGCGGGGCGGTACAGGCGGGACTGGTACATAATGACGCAGCGCTGGCGGATTATGAACACGCCGTGCAACTGGCGCCAAATAACGCCAAGGCGCAACTCAGCAAGGGCATGTTGCTAATCGGCTTAAATCGCCGCGCCGAGGCGATGCCAGCATTGCAAGCGGTATGCCAGCTTGACCAGGCTGCAGCATGTGCCAAAGCTAAACAACTCATGGCTAATGGACGTTAAAGAATTCAACCGTATCGCGCTCACGCCTGAGCATACTGTAGTCGTGGAGGCGTGCGCAGGGAGTGGTAAAACCTGGTTGCTGGTGTCGCGCATTGTGCGTTTGTTGCTTGATGGCGTTGCCCCGAGCGAGATACTGGCGATTACCTTTACCCGTAAAGCCGCGCGGGAAATGCAGGCGCGGCTGGATGAGTGGCTGCGATTATGCGCTACGGCGGAGGATGATGTAGTCCGCCAGTTTTTGCGTGAACGCGCAGTGGATGAGTCCCAGCTTGAGGTCAAATTAGCCCAGGCCCGTGGATTGTTTGAAGCCGTGTTGACTGCGCAACCTGGTGTCACCATCAGCACTTTTCATGCATGGTTTCTCGATGTTATCCAGCGCGCCCCGTTATCATCGGGTTTGATGGGTCTGGAGCTTGCCGAACAGACTCGGCCTTACCAGAACCAGGCCTGGGCGCAGCTTACCCAGCACTGGATACGCGAACCTGATGGGGCAACGGCGGTTGCCATGCAAACCCTCATCGCGCAACTCGGCTTGTTCAGCACCCGTAAACTACTCAATAACTTTATCCATAGACGCAGCGAATGGTGGGCATATACGACAGGGGAGGCTGATCCTTTGGGCTACGCAATGGCGCGGCTGCAGGATGAAATCGGTGTGGGTGCCGACGCTGATGTGGCGGCCGAGTTGCTGGCAGATGTGCAGTTTATCGCCGACCTTTACGAATATGCCCGGCTGTTGGGTTTGAATACCGCCACCACGCAAAAACGGGCGGATGCAATTATTATGGTACTGGGTGCGCCGCTCACGACCGAGCAACGCTATCATCAATTGCATAGCACTGTGTTATCGGCAAAAGGTGAGATGTACAGTCTCAAAGCCAGTGCCGCTCAGGAAAAACGGCTGGGCGCAGCGTTGCAAGATAGCATGATCAGCCTGCATGAGCGTATCGGCACACGCTTAATCGACGCGCATCAGCTACGCTTGGCGCAAGCCAGTTATCACTTCAACGCCAACGCGCTACGCGTAGGTACGGCATTGCTTACTCAATATCAGCAGGTAAAACGCGAAGCACGGGTGCTGGATTTTGCCGATGTGGAGTGGCAAGTCGCGCAATTGTTGGCGAATTCGGACGACGCAGAATATATCCAGATGAAATTGGACGCGCGTTATCAACAGATATTGCTCGACGAATTTCAGGATACGAATCCTATCCAATGGCAAATTTTACAGGCCTGGTTCGAATCGGCACGCACTTCACACGTGATACCCAAGGTGTTTCTGGTCGGCGATCCCAAGCAATCCATCTATCGTTTTCGTGGCGCGGAAGCGGGACTGTTCGATCTTGCGCGTGAATATCTGCAATTGCACGGCGGCGCACATTACCTGCAGCAGAACCATACACGGCGCAGTAGTCACGCCATCATCACCGGGCTGAATGCCAGCTTTGCGCCTATCGCTGATTACCCGCTATTTCATGAACATGGAGTGTATGAAACGGCCCGTCCCGGGCGTATCGAAGTGTTGCCACTGGTGAGTACACCTGAAACTGACGACAGCAGCGGGCAGTCTGTTCGCAATCCGCTGCAGCAGTCACGGCGTGAAGAAAACGAAGTCCACGCCCGTCAGATTGAAGCGCAGCAACTGGCTGCGCGCATACTGGATATGGTTCATCATTGGGTCATAGATGACACCATTAACGGTGAACAAATTACCCGCCGTGTATGCTTTGCCGACATCATGATACTGGTACGCAGTCGTACCCAGCTGCATCATTATGAGCAGGCACTTGCTACAGCGCGCATTCCTTACACCAGCGCGAGCCGTACCGGGTTATTGGAAAACATGGAAGCGCAGGACATACTCAGTCTGTTGCAATGGTTATCCACGCCGTACCTTGATTTGCCGCTGGCGCAGGTGCTGCGTTCGCCGATATTTGCTTGTGATGACGATGATTTGATCCAGTTGCGCCTGGCGCGCACATCCACTGCAACCTGGTGGGAGACGCTGCAACAGCACGCCAGCACGCCAGCGCTTGCGCGCGCCGCTGAGCTATTGGGCACTTGGCTGCAATACGCCAATGTTCTGCCTGTGCATGACGTGCTCGACCGTATCTATTTCCAGTCCAATCTGATCGCACGTTATCAGGCAGTTGTCCCTGCCGCCATGGCTAAGCAAGTGACCAGCAACTTAACCGAATTGCTGGCATTGGCCCTGAGTTTGTCAGGTGGGCGTTACCCAAGTCTGGCGCGGTTTTTACACGATATCAAACAGCTAAGTGGTGATAGCGAAAGTGCGCCCGAAGAAGGTCTGAGCGATGTTGGGGACACCATCACCATCCATACTATTCATGGCGCAAAAGGTCTGGAAGCACCGATAGTGTGGTTGCTGGATGCAGGGGCGCGACAGGCGCCTGCCGATACTTATCGCGTGGTGCTTGATTGGCCACTGGGTGCGGCGCGTCCCGGGCATTTCTCGCTGATGACCACGCAGCCTGAAGTCGCCGGCTATCAACAGCCTTATCTGGCGCAAGATGCGCTGCATCAGCAGCGTGAAGATTACAATTTGCTCTATGTCGCCATGACGCGTGCACGGCAGGTATTGATGGTGTCGGGCGTTGCCAGTCGTCGCAGTGGTGGCTGGCACCAGCTTATCGGTAGTGGCTTGGGCGCTAATGCAGAGGAGCCGGCCAATCCGGTTATTCACGGCGATAGTTTGATTGATCGCTCCCTGAGTGCCGCGCCAATGCCGCCAGCGACAGCTCATGTCAGACTGCCTGACGAGATGCGGCAAGCCTATCCTGTCGGCCAGCGTATCGTTACCGATGACACGCCAGCCACCCGCTATGGCAAGCTGGTGCATACCCTGCTGGCTGAATTGGTACCGCCACAATTCAGTAGCGATGATTTGTTACGTGCACGCTTTGGTACGCATGCAGAATTTGATCGGGCACTACAACACGCTCGCCACATTACCCAACAACCCCACTTGCAGCGCTTTTTTAACCCGCAGCTGTATCAACTGGCCCACAACGAATACGCGTACCTGCGAGCCGATGGTAGTACCCACCGTATCGACCGCTTGGTGGTATTTGTAACAGAGGTGTGGATATTGGATTATAAAACCGACCAGATTGAGGATGTGGACACGCTCATCAACCGCCATCGTGAACAGTTAAATGAGTATTGTGACGCGATGCAAAGCTGTTATCCCAAGCATAGTATCAATGCTGGGTTGATTGCACTAACGGGGGAGTTGGTGGTGATTTAGCTCAAAATGCATCGTTTTAACGATAGAGCATAATGGTTTTACAGTTAAAATGGTCAGTGCATTGTTTGCCATTCTGTTTGCATGGCTAATATTTGCATTAAAATCTTAATCTTTAACACGAGAAATTCAAAGTCACTAATGAGTGGCGCACGATGGTATTGATTATGGTTGCTTCAGACAAAACTAAATACTATGTCTTAATTCTGGGCATAACCACGCTGCTTTTAGGCAGCACAGTTTTATTCGGCTGGCTGTTCCATTTCCCCTTGTTGACGCGCATATACGCCGACTGGAACCCTATGGTGCCCAGCACCGCGCTCTGTTTTATATTAAGCGGCTGGCTATTGCTGAAAAATCGCAAGCATTTGCAAATGTCGGTTTCAGTTACGCAGTATGTTCTTATCGGGCTGATTTTGCTGCTGGCAGCGATAAGGGCTATCGAGCTGGTGTCCAATCACGAATTGGGTATCGAGTTTCTGTTTGTGGGCTTGAATTCCCAAACTGGTGTTGTCGGGCATATGGCACCTGCGACCATGATAGGGTTTATGCTGTTTGGCATAGGCATGCTGCTTATTCCGCGATCCAATAACCGCAAGATTAAGATAGTTGCCGTTATTATGGCAAACATGCTGTTAATAATTGGGTTTGGCGGCATCGTCGGATACTGGCTTAATTTCCAGTATGTTTTTGAATCACTATATACCCAGACCGGTTTGATATGGATGGCTTTCCATACCGCCGTCGGCATGCTCGTGTTGGGTATAGGCCTGCTGTGCCTCACGCTAAATTGCAGGCAAGGGCGGGAAACCGAGGCAATCGCGGTGCAACAAAAATTCGTTTTGATTTATCGGACGACAATACTGGTACTGGCAGCCGCTGCGGTTGCCATCGGGCTGGCAGGCATATCGTTTATCGAGAAATCCGTCTTGGCTCAGGCGATGACAGACATGACGCACACGCTGGATGGTATTCGTTTATATATAGACGCTACGCTTGATAACCAGACCCAGCGTGCAATCTTGGCCAGTCTGGATCCTGAGCTTATCGCTGATGTGGATAAGCTCGGAAATAATGAAGGTGATTTACCATCGACCCGGCAATCCAGAATGGCCAAAGAGCTGCTCGCGTATGGATTTTCTGGTGTCAGTGTGGAGCGTGATGGCAAACGATGGTTGAGAGCAGGGGTTATGCTGCCTGAGAAGACGCTATATTCCAGGCTGAATGGTAAAGTTGATGCTGCGATTGCCTGGGACAACGGCTATTATCTGCGTGTGCGCGTACCGGTGACTAACCCGGCTCATGCTATGACTGGCAGCTTCTTGGTATTCGAACAGGCGCTTCCCCATCTGGATAGTATCTTCAAGAATACCAATCATTGGGGTAAAACTGGCACGCTGCCAATGTGCGCCCACCTTGAACAACAAACATTACTTTGTTTCCCGCAACGGGAACAGAATGATTTGTATGTCATTCCGGATGGCTTTGCAGGTAATCCCATTCCAATGGCTTTGGCGCTGGCAAATATAAGTGGTATTAGCACGTCTACTGATTATCGTGGTAAACGTGTTCTGGCTGCTTATGGCCCGGTGACAGATACCAGTCTTGGTTTGGTCCTGAAGATGGATCTTGCCGAGATTTATGCGCCAATTAAAGACGAATTGCAGATTGCCATACCGCTTATTTTCCTGGTGGTTGCTGGAGGTTTATGGCTCATTCGTTTGCGGGTCAATCCGCTGATTGAGGACATAGTCAGTGCACATGCCGCTGAACGATTGGCGCGGTCTCGTTTTGATGGCGCCATGCAGAGTACACCCGATGCGTTCATCATTTATGAAAGCATCAAGAATCAGGCAGGCGATATTGTCGATTTTCGCTACGTTTATTCGAATCAGCAGGTGGCCGCGATGATAGCGCTCCCCATTGATAATTTGGTCGGGCACACATTGTTGGAGCTGTTTCCAGAGCAAGACCATCTGTTTGACAAATACAGAACTGTCGTGCTGACCGGGCAACCGCTGGTTAACGAGTTGTCTTTGGTCAAGGACGGCGATACACGCTGGTATCAGCGTCAAGCGGTAGCCATGCCGCTGGGCATAGCCGTTACTTTCAGGAATATCACTCAAGAGAAGCGTTTGTTCCAACAGCTGACCTATTCAAACAAGCTGCGTAGTGCGATCGTGGAAAGTGCTGCTTACTCGATTATTTCCACCGATGTAAACGGCACCATACTCTCTTTCAATCAGGCTGCGGAACGCATGCTCGGATATCATGCGGATGAGGTGATCGGCAAGACTACGCCAGGGATATTTCACGATATGGATGAGGTCAAAGGCCGTGCAGAGTCGTTGAGCCATGAATTGGGCTATACGGTGGTACCAGGTTTTGAAGTGTTTGTAGCCAAGGCAAAAACACAGTTTCAGGAAGATCGTGAATGGACTTATGTCCGCAAGGATGGTTTGCGTTTTCCGGTACAACTGTCGGTGACTGCGCTGCGTGATGAAAATGACGTTCTGCTGGGATATCTCGGCATCGCTTATGACATTTCTGAACAGAAGCGCGCAGATGAATACATCCGCCATATTGCCTTGCATGATGTATTGACCGGATTGCCCAACCGGGCTCTGCTTAATGACAGGGTGAAAGTGGCGATTGATCAGTTTCGCCGGAACAATACTTCATTTGCACTGGTCATGATGGACATCGATCGATTCAAGCGTATCAACGATACTATGGGTCATCACACCGGCGACAGATTGCTCAAGGAATTCGTTGAGCGTATTCAATCCTGCCTGAGGCCGACCGATACGTTGGCGCGTATGGGGGGCGATGAGTTTGTCTTGTTGCTGGCCGAAAGTGATGAGGGCGGGGCGTTGATCGTTGCCGAACGCATTCGCAATGCGTTGACAACACCAATCGACCTCGGCCTGCAGGAAGTGCATATTACCTCGAGTGTCGGCATCAGTATTTGCCCCCGTGATGGTCTTGATATGAATGAGCTGTTGCGTCGCGCGGATGTGGCTATGTACTGGGTTAAAGAGCATGGGCGCAATCAATACAAGGTGTTCATGCCCGAAATGGATACCGGCACAGTCGACAGGCTGGGGCTGGAAAAAGATCTGCGCCGTGCGCTCGAAAACGGCGAGTTCACGTTATTCTATCAACCCAAAGTAGATTTGAAATCGCATATTATCGTGGGAGTAGAAGCCTTGTTGCGGCTAAATAAAGCCAATGGCCAGTATGTCGCTCCTGCCAATTTCATCCCTTTGGCAGAAGATACCGGCTTGATTTTACCAATCGGGCAATGGGTGCTGGATACCGCCTGTCATGATGCGGGTCGCATGCAGAAATTGTTGGGCGTGGCGCTCAAGGTTGCTGTCAATATCTCGCCACGACAATTCACCAATGGCGATTTGCTGCATGTGGTTCAAACTGCTATCGAGCGGGCAAACATCAGCGCTGACCAGCTGGAACTGGAAATAACCGAAGCAGTGCTGATGGATGAGCTAACCAGCGCGGCTACAGATTTATTCGCATTGCAAGTGCTGGGCGTGGCAATCACTATCGATGATTTCGGTGCTGGTTATTCAAGTTTAAACTGTTTGAAACGCTACCCGATATCTCAACTCAAAGTTGATCAATCCTTTGTCCGGGACGTAACTCGCGATGCTGGAGACAGCTCTCTGGTCGGTGCTATTATTGCGATGGGGCATAGCCTGAACATTATGGTTATCGCAGAGGGTATCGAAACAGATGAGCAGCTTAGCGTGCTTGTTGCAAATAATTGCGATCATGGCCAAGGTTTTTATATCGGGCGGCCGATGCCATTTGATGCCCTGCTGCATTGGATTGCTGCCAATGGTATCTGGCAACTGCAAAACGCTGCAGCAAAAAATTAAGTCGATGGTAACCCGTTGTGCGTCGCCGCTGGCCTTGTGTATGAGCTAATGTGGATTTGTTGAACAGGCGGGGTAGCGCTATACGCGCAACCCCGCCTGCATGCTAGGTTGACAGCAGGGAAATATCTGCCACTTGATTCATCATTGCACCCAGTGCTTGCAATAGCGCCAAACGATTATGGCGTATCGCCAAGTCATCAGCCATGACCATGACTGCATCAAAGAACTGATCGACTTCAACGCGCACAGCTGCCAGCGCGGTCAGCGCAGCAGTATAGTCAGAATTCGTAACATGTTCAGTCACCACTGGTGCGAGCTGATTGATGCGCGCAAACAGCTGCTTTTCTTCATCAGTTTGCAGCAGGCTGGGTTGAACTTCGCCTATGGCTTCAGTTACTTTTTTCAAGATGTTGCGTACACGTTTATTCGCTGCCGAGAGTGCTGCCGCTTCAGGCAGTTGCTGGAATTCACGTACGGCATGAATGCGTGCCAGTATCAAATCCATACGCGCGGGTTGATTGGCTAATACTGCCTCAATTGCACTGGCATCAAAGCCTTGCTCTTTGAGATAGTGGCGCATGCGGTCCAGCATGAAGCCATATACATCTACATTGACGCTATCGCTGACTACGCCTGCAGGGAAAGTCGCCTGTGCATGTGCCAATAAATCCGGTAATGACAAGGATAACGGTGTTTCGATAAGGATGCGTAACACGCCCAATGCGGCGCGGCGCAAGCCGAATGGGTCTTTGTCACCGGTGGGGATTAAGCCTATGCCAAAAATGCCGATTAAGGTATCGAGCTTGTCCGCTAAGGCCACGCTTGCGGCGATTGCGCCTTGCGGGATGGCATCGCCGGCAAAACGGGGCTGGTAATGTGCACTGATGGCTGCGGCGACATCTTCCGCCTCGCCATCATGCAGCGCGTAATACGTACCCATCATGCCTTGCAGCTCGGGAAACTCGCCGACCATATCGGTGATTAAGTCGGCTTTGGCCAAATATGCTGCACGGCTTGCGGCATTGGCGTCCGCGCCGAGCAGTTGCGCAATGCTGGCGGCCAGTTTTTGCAGGCGCTGCACGCGTTGCAACTGGCTGCCCAGTTTGTTGTGATAAACCACTTGCGCGAGTTTTTCTACGCGACTATCCAGACGGGTTTTACGATCCTGATCGAAGAAGAATTTTGCATCGGAAAGTCGCGCACGCAATACCCGCTCATTGCCCTGGATGATGTGGCACGCATCCGCCGTCTGCAGATTGGATACCACCAGGAAACGTGGCAGTAACTGACCCGCGGCATCAACCAGCGGGAAGTATTTTTGATGCTGTTTCATCGACAGGATTAAACACGCTTGCGGTACTTCCAAGAAATCCGCGCTGAATGTGCCTGCGTATACCACTGGAAACTCTACCAGACCCGTCACTTCGTCTAACAGTGCATCGTCCATCAATACCTGGGCATCACCTGCTGTCGTGGTGAGCTGCTGGCGGATGTCTGCACGGCGCATAGCATAATCCGCCATCACATAACCAGCTTCCAGTAAACGCTGGGCGTAGTCATCAGCATGACCGAGGATGATTTCGCCTTGTGACAGGAATCGATGTCCCAGGGTCATACGGTCGCTGGTTAAACCCAGTACCTCACCCGTGATCACTTCGTTGCCATGCAGCATGACTAAACCATGCACAGGACGAACAAATTCAATCTCGCTATCGCCCCAGCGCATCAGTTTGGCTACTGGCAGCTTTTTCAGCGCGTCGGCAACGATATTGGACAAATGCTGTGTTAATGGCTCGCCTGCTTGTGTGCTGCGATACACATAGCATTCCTGCTTGCCGTCGTGCATGGTTGCAAGGTCTGCTACAGCCACGCCGCATGAACGTGCAAAACCAGTCAGCGCGGGTGTCGGTGCGCCGTCTTTCATTGCGGTTGCGACGGCGGGGCCTTTACGCTCGATCTGGCGCGGCGACTGGATGGCAACGACGTTCGGTATGCTTACCGCAAGGCGGCGCGGGGTCGCATAGGACACCATGCCACTTAGCTCAGTCACATAACCCTGTGTTTGCAGTGCATTGGCAATGCCGCTGCTGAATGCTGCGGATAGTTTCGACAGTGATTTTGGGGGGAGTTCTTCAGTACGTAGTTCGATTAGTAGTGTTGCGCTCATGCTGATTCGCCTGATAATTTAGCCATAGGGAAGCCCAGTGCTTCACGGGAGTCATAATAAGCCTGAGCTACTTTGCGCGATAAGGTGCGTACGCGGCCGATATAAGCCGCGCGTTCGGTGACCGAAATCGCACCGCGTGCATCCAGCAAATTAAATGTATGTGAGCACTTCATCACCATTTCAAAGCCGGGCAAAGGCAGGCCCAAATCCATCAGCCGTGCAGCTTCGCGTTCAAAGTCGTTGAACTGCTGAAACAGCCATTGCGTGTTGGAATGCTCGAAATTGTATTTGGACTGCTCGACTTCGTTCTGATGGTAGACGTCACCGTAGCTGACGCCTTCAGTCCATACCAGATCATAGACATTTTCCACACCCTGCAAGTACATCGCCAGGCGTTCCAGTCCATAGGTGATTTCGCCCAGCACCGGCTTGCATTTCAGCCCGCCGACTTCCTGGAAATAAGTGAATTGGGTGACTTCCATACCATTGAGCCAAACTTCCCAGCCCAAGCCCCAGGCGCCTAAAGTCGGTGATTCCCAATCGTCTTCAACAAAACGTATATCGTGCACATTGGTATCCACGCCCAGTGCGCGCAGGCTATCCAGGTACAATTCCTGGATATTGGGCGGGCTGGGTTTGAGCACGACTTGAAATTGGTAATAGTGCTGCAGGCGATTAGGGTTTTCGCCATAGCGGCCATCCTTGGGACGGCGCGAAGGCTGCACGAACGCTGCTTGCCAAGGCTCGGGTCCGAGCGCGCGTAAAAATGTTGCGGTATGAAATGTGCCCGCACCCATTTCCATGTCATAAGGCTGTAACAGCACACAACCCTGTTTCGCCCAGTATTGCTGCAGCGTTAATATAATTTCTTGAAAAGTCAGCATGATGCACGCTTAAAACGGTAAAAGTATAATTTTACCAGTGGAACGCCTTGCCGTGTGGGTTGATCACATAGCAAGGCTGGTGGACGGGTTACTTTTTGTGACGTGCGGCATGGATTTTGCGGTGCTGCAGCTCTTCATAAACTACTGTACCCACTGCAGCGCCAATGACAACTGCGAATTTGAGCATATCCGGTACATGTACCGCCAATCCCAGGCCGAAATAAGCAGGGAGTTCTTCCAGCAGGATTACGCCACCCACAAATGCAACAATCACATAAGCACAGGCTTCCAGTAGGTGGTAGCGCTTGAGCAGCTTTAGCACCAGTTTGGTGGTAAATATCATCGCAATACCCCCCATCACCGTACCGATAAGCACCACCATCAATTTGGGTGACATGGCGATGGTGGCGACTATGTTGTCCACGCTAAAGGCGATATCCGCCAAGGTAATCGCTACAATCGCCGCACCCAGTGCTTCACGTGCATGGTGCGTACTCTCTTCAGCCTCAATGACAAAGTGTTGGTAAGCGATATAGATAAGGTACAGTCCGCCAATTATTTTGATAATGGGGTATTTGATAATAAAGCCGACGATGAACAGGGCAATTAAGCGGAATATTATTCCCGCACTCAGTCCAAAGATAATGGCCTTTTGCTCTTGATGGCGTGGCAATTTATCAGCGATTGCCGCAACTACCAGGCTATTATCAAGCGAGAGTAGCGACGATAAAATAATGACCGAGAAAATTGTCGGCAAGTCAGATATGTCTACATAACCCAAGTACTGCATTATTTGTTCAAACATGGCTATCAGTTAAAAATGCAATTAATTCAACATTATAAACGCAAAGACAGGTTGTTTTCAAACCCGTAATGTCGCTATCAATCCACCGCCTTCACGTGCAGCCAGGCTTAAATGCCAGCCCTGAGCCTGCGCAAGTTGGCGGGCAATCGCTAACCCCAGCCCACTGCCGCCTGTGGTGATATTGCGCGAACTCTCCAGGCGGAAAAATGGCCGGAACACCCGTTCCAATTGGTCATTCGGAATTCCAGGGCCTCTATCCAGTACTTGAATTATTAATCCGCCAGCTTGTGTTTCGCATGTCACCTTTACTGGATGAGGTTGGCCATAGCGGACTGCGTTTTGTATCAGATTGGTCACTATGCGCTGTAATGCATGTGGTGCAATAACCGCTGCGCAGGCGGCTGGTGCGCTTAAGCTTACATTGCCGCCACCGCGCTTGGCATCATCGACCAAGGTTTGCAATATCGCCACCACATCGCAAGATTGGTGCGCCTCGCTATTCAGTCCGCGTGCCATATCGAGAAAATCAGCAATCAGCTGATTCATCTGCACCAGATCGCGTTCTATCTGTGCAACCAGCTTGGGGTCGGTCGCTTCGGGCAACATTGCCACTGCCAGGCGCATACGCGCAATCGGGGTGCGTAAATCGTGGGAAATCCCCGCCAGCAATGTTGTGCGATTCGCCAATAAATCTTGCACTTCATTTGCCATTTGGTTAAAGGCTTGCGCCAGTGTTACCAATTCACGCGCACCATGTTCGGGCAAAGGCTGTGGCATTTTGCCTTGCCCCACTTGCGCCGCAGCTGCGCTGAGTTGTGCCAGGGTGCGGGTAATACGGCGTACGACTATGAGTGCGCTGATCCAGATTAACAGCGCACCCAAACTCACCAGCCCCACTGCGGCGAGCGGGGCACGAATGTTATAACGGTTTTTCTCGAATCCTACACGGATAAAGTGGCCGCCCATTTTCAAATCAGCCCAAACCCATCCAGATTCACCACGTTCCAGCTGCACTATTTGTCCAGTACGTTGGGACAACGCCGATTCTATATTTTGACTGTTGAGAAATCGGTCAGCTGGAATATCGCCGATGTCATCAATTTTGCTTAACCGTAAATGGTGGTGCTGACGTAGCTCTTGCTCAAACGCGGGGCGCGTCTCGGGGGGCAACTCCACCCAGGTTTGCGCGGACAGCACAATCAATGCCGCCAAATCATCGGCAGAGCGCTTTGCCAAAGGCGTGAGTATAGTGAATGACACCAGCGCAATCGCGAGCGTCTGAAATAAAACAAACGCCAATCCCAAGGTTAGTGCAGTACGGCCAAATAAGCTGTCTGGCCATAATTGGCGCAAATTCACTTCGTTGCGCCCTTGGGTGAGAATAAATAACCCTGTCCCCAGATGGTGCGGATATACACCGGTTCGGCAGGGTTAGGCTCGATTTTTCGGCGTAAACGCGTCACGCGGACATCAATGCTGCGATCAAACGGGTCTCTATCATAACCCTTGAGCATGTCCATCAACTGGTCGCGTGACAGTACACGGTTAGGATGGCTGGTGAATATCTGCAGTATTGCAAATTCGGCCGTGGTTAAATTGACCTCCACGCCTGATTTGGTCAGGCGTTGTGCAGCTGTATCCAGTTCAAAATCCGCAAATCGCGTTGATTCATTTGCCGTATCCGGTGCTACTGGCGTTTGCTTGCGCCGCAACACCGCGCGGATACGCGCCAGCAACTCACGTGGATTAAAGGGCTTGGCCAGATAGTCATCTGCACCCACTTCCAGCCCGACAATACGGTCAATATCCTCGCCCCGTGCCGACAGCATGATAATTGGCAGCGCCGTACTTGCTCGCAAGCGCCGCGCAATAGACAAGCCATCTTCGCCCGGCATCATTAAATCCAGAATCACTAAATCTGGCTGGGTCTGCGTCAGCACCTCGTCCATTTCGCTGCCGCTAGCCGCAAGACTCACTGTGTAACCATTTCCCGTAAGATATTGTTCGAGCAAATTCCGCAAACCGTCGTCATCATCAACGACGAGTAAATGCGCATTGAGCGCTTCTTCCATTGCTTTATCCTCACACATAATAAATGCACATGATCCGCTGATCTAAACAGATGCAAGCTGAATAGCGTAGGTACAGGCCAATGATAGCACACAGCATGATGTGATTAACTGATTGCGGAGCATCGGAAAAATGTATAAATGTCAGAACTGACCCCATTCAAACGATGATACTGATTGCCTGTATATTGCCTTTCCTGCGGTGTAATGAAATACTGCTTGGCTATTGGCAAAATAAAGAGCTTATGCGATTTACAGGCAACAAACCCCATGCAGTCGAAGTTCCCGTACAGGGGAATACCTTGCACCCACGCAACCGTCATCAAGGGCGTTATGATTTTGAACGCCTGATGCTGGTGGATGCCGCATTAACCAGGTTTGTCAGCGTGAATGCGCACGCCGAGCTAAGTATAGATTTCGCTGATCCCTTGGCGGTCAAAGCGTTGAACCGGGCCTTGTTGCGAGATAGCTACGGCATCAGGGATTGGGATATCCCGTCGCAAAACCTTTGCCCGCCTGTGCCCGGGCGGGCTGACTATGTGCATAACCTGGCTGATTTGTTGGCAGCCAGCAATCGCGGTGTGATTCCCAAGGCCGTACAGGTGCTGGATATCGGTACGGGTGCGAATTGTATCTACCCGCTAATCGGGTACAGTGAATATGGTTGGGACTTTGTTGCGAGCGATATTAATACCGACTCATTGGCTACTGCGCGAGCCATATTGAGTGCTAATCCGCTGCATGAGCAACACATCGCGCTACGGTTGCAGCCCGATGCTAATATGATCTTTAAAGGCGTCATTCATGACCATGAATGGTTTGATTTGACTCTGTGCAATCCGCCATTTCATGCTGCTCCGGCTGAAGCCCGTGCCGGGTCGCAACGGAAATGGAAGAACTTGGGCAAAGCTAAGAATCGGGACGAGCCCGCTCTTAATTTCGGCGGTAAGGATGCCGAGTTATGGTGTGTCGGTGGTGAGCAACATTTCATTCAGCGCATGATAGCGGAAAGCGCGCAGATACCCACTCGCTGTTACTGGTTTACCACACTAGTGTCCAAATCAGCCAGCTTGCCCGGCATTTATGCCGCGTTGAAGCAAGCCGGTGTGCAAGAGCATAAAACCGTCACGATGAATCAAGGGCAGAAACAAAGTCGCCTGGTGGCTTGGACTTTTTTAAATCCGCTACAGCAAACGGCGTGGCGTAAGTTGCGTTGGTGAATCGGAATTTATCCCGGCAATCTAACTGCTAGTGTGGACAAAATGGACGATGTAGTCAGGTGAACGATGAGTCGGTGCTAAACCTGCTTTTTAAGTGAAAACCACCCAAGACCAAGGTAATAAATGCTGCCTTGATCCTCGGTGGCTTATTATGGACTTTGCAGGGTCCGAGTTAAAATCAGCGACCTGATTTGCCCCCTCCAGAGCCCATGCCGCCACCCATACCGCCACCCATACCGCCACCCATACCTGGGCCCATGCCACCGCCCATAGCCGGAGGAGTGTCTGGCAATGTAACCCCACGCTCTTTAGCCCGGGTTTGCATTTGTTCATGATGTTGATTGCGAATTTGTTCGCGTTCCCGCTCAGTTTTTGCCTTGCGTATCTCGTTACGATAAGTCGTACGCTCTTGGCGCGTCATTAATTGACTGCCATATATCTGGTTCTGCGTTTGTAGTTGAGTTTGGGTGCGTGTTTGATCTGCAGCTACCGTTGCTTGAAATGGTATGGCGATAATGGTCAAAAGCACGGTGGATATTAACAGTTTCTTATTCATAATTACTCCTTCACGGTAAAATTACAGACAAGGGTTAATCAGAGGACTAGTCCAAGCCAGGCTACACTCGCATAGCCCCTGAAGTAAAACAGGGTGAGATAAATCTCACCCTGTTTTTATTCTACTATTTTATTACTTGAAACGGCGAAGTTAAATACGCCGCTTATTTCATAATAGCGATATTACTCACTATGCGCTTCCAGAATAGCAGCTTGTACTGCCGCGGCACCTGCAGCTACTGCAGTGACCTGATCGGCTGTCATTTTGTCGGTCAAACCAAAAATGATGTTCAAGTTGGTTACTGTATCAGGTGATACAGCAGCACCAGCCTTGTCTGAAGCACCACCCAGGAAGATAGCCAGCAAATCAACATCACTTAATCCGCTAAATACTGTACCTGTAGCAGATACCAGTTTGCCGTCTGTCAACAAATCCTTGTACAAACCAAGGTTTTGTAATGGTGAATCAATGCGCACTATTGGAGTGCCATCGGGTAAGAAGCCGCTCTTGATTGCGGCAATCACTGCATCCAGACTGGTCAACTTATACAGAGCAGGGGTGGCGAATAGTGTAACAAGCGCATCTTTGTCTGCTTTATCAATCACCTTGGTTGGAGATTTAGCCACGTTCAGACGACCCATCTCAACAGTGGAGTCAAAACCGGTTTTGGCAATATCACCTGCATAGGCTGGCTTGCCTTTTTTGCCTGAGGCTGATGAACCACCCTTGTAGCTTGGGCCCTTTTTGTCAGAATCGGTTTCTTCACCACTCAGAACCGACTCGGTTGATTTGGATGCGCCGCCATGACCGCTCTCGTTTGTACCGCCTTTTTTGGCCTGGCCTTTGCCGCTGCCACCTTTTGTGCCTCCACTTTCGCCAGTATGGCCGCCTTCAGTGCCTTCGGCAGCTTGAGCGACTGACACTAAAGAAACATGGCTGGTGCTGATGACAGGTGCAGCCAGTAAAGAAAATACTGCAGCACCGCCCGCAATAACCAAACGCTTCAATTTAAATTCATTTTGCATAATAACGCTCCTCGTGTGATAGGAAAAAATGAACAGATACCAAGCGGATTTCCCGTTCCGCCATACCGAAACTTACGTCTCTGCATGGGTACTGCTGATGCCCACAAATATATGACAATATCGTCAGGTTGTCATTGATAAAGCTCAATTTCCTACGGATTTTTAACCGGACTCAGAAACGGTAACCCAAACCCAAACGGAACAGGCTTTCACTGTTGGCAAAGGTCATCGCGTCAGGGTTGCCAGCCGTTGTGACAAAACTGTATTTGTCATATACGGTATAGGTATAATCAAATCGGGTATAACCCGCGCCCACTGGTACTTCAGCGCCGAGGCCGAAACGATTGCCCTTGATTTTGTCATCACGGTCAACCCAGGTTGATGAGTTGCCACCTTTGACCCATGTAGTGTTGAATTTTCCGCTTACCTGACCTGCACGCCCGTATAACAGCACGCCATTTGGCAAGGTGTAACCCATACGCAGCGCATAGCCCAAATCACCCTTTTTGGCGGCCGAAAAGTCGCGTCCACTAGTTCCGCTGATTTCATGCTGCCAATGTGGGCCATTAGCATCAGCCTCCAGTTCAAGACCCAAATACCAGCGATTGAATGCCCAGCCATAACCTCCAAATAGTCCAGCACTGCTACCAATGTCAGCAAATGCGCCGGTGAAATAACAGTTGGTACAGCCACTGCCGCCGCCATCATTTTGTATACCGTCGACCTGCGAATCCAGACTGCCGTGTCCTAAAGCTGCGCCCACATAGAAGCCCGATACAGGTGCTGCATATACTTTAGCTTTGGGTAAATGGCCGCCAAATTTCCAACCTAAACCAAGTCGGAACAGGGTTTCATCGTTGGTCATCTGCTCATTTACTGTGCCGCCCGTGGTTGCATACGGTGCGTTAAAGCTTGCATAATCGGTATAGGTGTAATCCAATCGTACGAACATATTGTTGCTCGCGGGAATATCTGTACCTATACCATACCGGGTACCAGTCAGTGTGTCAGTTTGGTTGTATGCGCCAGCAGGTACCGCATTTTCTCCATAATAAGAATGCACATCAGTTCTAACCTGACCCAGGCGGCCATAAATTATACTGCCGCTCTGCCCTTCATAACCAACCCTAACACTCAGGCCAACGCTGTCACCCTTGCTCGCAGATGTAGTGTTTGCGTCGGGCTTGTCTTTGGTATGAAACCAGCTGGCATTACTGCGTTCCACCTCAAGTTCAGGCGCGACCAACCAATGTTGATTGATCATGAAGTTGTAGCCGAGAAACAAGCCCCAAGTTGAGCCAAGATCGCCCATGGGGCCAGTATCAGTAGCACCACTGCCACCACTTGGGCCGAATGTTTTGGTGCCGAAGGAACCCTGTCCCAGCATACCGCCGGCATACAGGCCGCCCAAATTATTGCCAGGCTCCAGCTCAAGCAAGGATGCTACGACTGCGTCGCTGCCGCCGGCTGTGCCAAAAAGACGCTTGGGGCCGTAACCCAACGAGAACATGAGTTGGTTACGATAAAAATCGTAAACTACCTCATTGGAATCGCGGTGAGTGAAGTGATAGTCGGCTCCCACAAAAACATGATCGCTGACGTAATGCCGGAGGCCAACCCCGGCCGATATCGTGCTGTTGGAGAGTGTGCTGCCCTGATATTTGCTGTCGCTATTGCTTACAAATGCGTCAAATATGGTCTTTTCGCCGATTTCGCGTTCGACCTTAGCCGTTATGCTTGTATCCACATAACTGGAGGTGCCAGGCAAGGTGGTTTCGTTTATGGATCTATCAACCAGAGCGCTTACCCGTGTGCGACTGTCTGGCTGCCAGTTGAAACGGCCGCCATAATAGGGCAGGTTTACATCAGCCAGCCGGGCATCATCATAATTTTGCTGCATGCGGCCGACAAAGGCTTCCATCTGTACGTTGGGTGCCATTTTTGAGCGCACACCCGCGCTGATACGGTGGCCACTGGAACTGCGCTGGTAGCCATAGTCATCCACACTTTGGTCGTAGATGCGCTGGTCGGTTGCTGCTTGCGCAAACACCTCACTTTTCCCGGACACTGGCACGCCAACTCGTACGCCAACCGAGCGTAAAGTACGGTCACGATCGTTATTGGATGTGCCCGCGGCCATTCCTGCTGGATTGTTGTAATCCAGCTTTTCGTCCACCACAACTGCACGCAGGTTTACTTTATCGAACTGATGGGCAACGCCGACATGTACATGTTCAGTGGTATAGGTGGTAGGTTCACTGCCAAGAGTTGACTGGGCCTCCGGTGTAGAACGGTCTTCGTGATCCAGGCTGGCGCGCAGACCGGCAAAAACATTGGAACGGGTCGACAGGTCATAACGACCGTCAGCCCCCATCCACCAGTCAGTCACATTCTCGCTGTTATATTTGTCATATCTGTCAGCAGATACGCCAGCATTCAGGTTCAGGCGGTGCTTTTCCCAATTGGAGCGGGCAACAATAGAAGGCGTCAGTGTGGTAATGAGATCACGTGCATCATTAACACCACCCGTGCCGGTGCCAGTGCTAGTGCCGTTAGCAGTGCCATAGATATTGTCATTGGACTCCAGGCTCATGACTACCGAAGGATATAACAGAAAACTGCCAACTGCGGTACCTTCATACAGTGGATCACCGCCAGTGGTTTGCGGTACTGGCAACACTTCCAGCGGCACGATATTGGTGGAGGTCGCCGCGGAAGTTGTCGGGTCAGGCGCGCCGACTCCGGTACGGGTGGTGTTATTCGCTGGACCTGATCCGGTCTGGGCGGCTGTTCCCGCCTGGGAAGCCGTGCCTGCCCCTGGTGCTGGAACAGGTTGTGCTGCCATGGCTGACTGCGTTCCCCATGATGCGAATAACAAACCCACCACTGCTGCGATTGGACGCAATGCATTTTTTTGCCGTGCTATTTTCATTTCTTTACCCCTGTTTTGTCTTGAACATATACTACACTTTATTTATTAAAAATATACAGCGCTTGCCTATTCCTTGGCCTGTTTCGGATGAGAATGTCCTGTTATGTAATTCATGCGCGCATCATACGTGTGGGGCTACTTGACGTCATTGACAAATATCAACCCAAATCCATGGCTAATTGCGTCATTTGATCACAGTCACAGCTGACGCACTGACCGTGAGCTTCCCTCAGCCAGCCCTGGCGTTTAAACTCGGCCATGACCCGGCTGGCAGTTTCGGTAGTCACGCCGAGCATTGCGCCGATGTCTTCGCGGCTGGGAGCAACGAACGGTTCGTGACCTGTAGAGGCGGAAAGTTTAAGTAGCAGACGTGCCAAGCGTGCAGTGGCACTCCCAGTCGATAATTGCAAAATAAAATCATCAGCTTCATCCAGACTCTTTTGCCAGCGCAACATGAGTTGCATATGCAGTTTTGGACTGTGTTTGTCCAGATCACGAATGACTTGCATGGGAATACGGCAAGCATCAACTTCATTCAGTGCGACAGCGCTGTGGTGGTAATGATTCCCCACCAGCGCTTCCAACCCGACCACGTCCCCTGCATGCAGCAGGCGTACAACACGTAATGCGCCGTTAGGCATGGATTGCTCTAATTTGACTATGCCGCTGCGGATGGTGAAAAGGTTGCCCCCGGTATTCCCCTTTTCATACAGGTGGGCGCGAGGGCGGAAATGGTAGTTATCAACTGCTAGTAAGAAATGATTCAGGGTTTCATCCGGAATATCCGAAAAAAGCACTGCATTACGCACGGCGCAGGCGCTACATTTTGGATGGCCAATCCATTCGACATCGAGACAGGCAGCTTTGGCATTTTTCTTGTTCATTTATCATTGTCCAATAATAAAGTAATGTACTTAGTTTAGTAGCTTACGTTCTTCAAATTATGAGCTTAAAAAACCGGTCTGCGCACAAGGCTGGCTCGAATAATCAAGCCAGCTCCTCCCTTGTGAGCAGTACTTTCATACTAGCATGTTGCCCAATGTTAAAGCGGAAATATATTGTCTCCACGCATCAGGTTCATTTATGCGTAGAGACTGATGTTTGCTCGTGCGGCAGCGGATTGGTTGAAATTGTAGCAAGACGTATTGAGGTGGAATTTATTCTGCTGTGAATGCGATGGAATGGCAAAAATATAATGGATGTTAAGCTCGTGTTACGTGCTCAGATAAGCTCAATTTGGTATATGGGATTCATCGTGGATGTTGACGGCACCTGAGGTGGTCGGTTTCCCGGAATTGCCTATCCAATATGCTTGGATAGGCAGATATGAGCGTATGCCTGTGAGTGGCTGGGTAGGTAGGGGAATCTAGCATCCCCGCATTACTGTCCGATTCAACCAAACAATCGCGCCAGTTCCACCCCGGGATTTTCCGCCCGCATAAATGCTTCACCCACTAAAAACCCATATATGCCATGAGATTGCATTAGCTCAACATCGGCACGATTGTGGATGCCGCTTTCAGTGATGACGATGCGGCTGTCGTCTATTTGTTTGAGCATCTGTAATGTCGTGTCCAGGCTGGTTTCAAAGGTACGGAGGTTGCGGTTATTGATACCTTGTAGCGGGGTGTCGAGTTGCAGGGCAAAGTTGAGTTCGCCACTATTGTGGGATTCGACCAGAACGGCCATGCCCAGATCGGTGGCGAGGGCTTCCAGGGCTTGCATTTGTTCCAGGCTCAAGGCGGTGACGATAAGGAGTATGGCATCTGCGCCCATAGCGCGAGCTTCATAGATTTGGTACGGGTCGATGATGAAATCTTTACGCAGTACGGGGATGTCGCAAGCGGCGCGGGCGGCGATCAGATAATCCGCACTGCCCTGAAAGTAATCGGCATCAGTGAGTACGGATAAGCAGGCTGCACCATGCTGGGCGTAGCTTTTGGCGATTTCAGCAGGTTGGAAATCGGCGCGGAGCAGGCCTTTGGATGGGCTGGCGCGTTTGATTTCAGCGATGACGGCGGGGCGTTGTTGAGTGACGCGCTGGCGAATGGCGCCGACAAAGTCACGTGCTGCAGGCATGGCCAGCGCGCGCGCTTTGATTTCAGCTAATGGAATTATGCTGTGTGCAGCGGCCACTTCACGGTGTTTGGTGGCAAGGATTTTATTGAGTATGTCAGACATGTTGGCTTAAATTCTTTAGTTGTTCGAGTTTGCGCAGTGCTGCGCCTGAGGTAATTTGTTGCATGGCCAGTTCCACGCCATCGGCCAGGCTAGGTGCTATGCCTGCGACATAAATCGCAGCGCCTGCGTTAAGCGCCACGATGTCGCTGGCGGCGCGGTGCTGGTTGCCGAGTGCAGCGATGAGCATGGTTTTGGCGCTGTCTATGCTGTCGACCGCGAGGCTGGCATGGTCCGCGCGCGCCAGGCCGAATTGTTCAGGCGTGATTTCGTATTCGGTGACGCTGCCATTGTGCAGCTCGGCAATGTAACTCACACCGCTTAAACTCAGCTCGTCCATGCCATCAGCTGCATGAACTACCATAACATGCTGGCTGCCCAGGGTTTGCAGCACGTGTGCCAGTTTGCCGGTGAGTTCGCGGGCGAATACACCCATGACCTGATTGGGTGCGTCAGCGGGATTGGTCATCGGGCCGAGCAGGTTAAACAAGGTGCGCACACCCAACTCGCGACGCACGGGTGCAGCGTGTTTCATCGCGCTGTGGTGATTGGGCGCGAACATGAAGCCGATGCCCGCCTGCTCTACACATAGGGCGACTTGCACAGGGCTGAGGTTGACGTTGATGCCCAAAGCTTCGAGTACGTCTGCACTGCCTGAGGTGGATGAGACTGAACGACCACCGTGCTTGGCGACATTCGCCCCAGCTGCCGCAGTGACGAACGCGGCAGCAGTGGAGATGTTGAAAGTGTGCGCGCCATCGCCGCCGGTGCCGCAAGTGTCAACCAGATGATCAAGGTGAGTCAGCGGCACTTTGGTCGATAACGCGCGCATCACTTCAGCCGCTGCAGCCAATTCGATCACGCTCTCGCCTTTGCACCGCAACGCGATTAAACACGCTGCGATAAGTGCAGGCGAGAGCGCGCCGGTCATGATGGCGTGCATCAGGTCGTGCATTTGGGCGTGACGTAAATCATGCCCGGCGATGAGTTGGTTGAGCAGTGGCGTAACGTTCATGCGCGCACTTTCAAGAAATTTGCCAGCATCTCATGCCCGTATTCAGTCAGTATGGATTCCGGGTGGAATTGCACACCTTCGACAGCCAGGGTTTTGTGGCGTACGCCCATGATTTCGCCGTCGTCAGTCCATGCGGTGATTTCCAAGCATTCAGGCAAGCTGTCACGCTCGATAACCAGTGAATGGTAGCGTGTGGCGCGGAGCGGGTTAGGCAGACCTGCAAATACGCCGGTGTCCTTATGATGTACCATCGATGTTTTGCCATGCATAAGCTGTTGGGCGCGGATGATCTTGCCACCGAATGCCTGGCCTATGCTTTGATGCCCCAGGCACACGCCCAGGATGGGCACGCTGCCAGCAAAATGTTTTATCACCGGCACGGAAATGCCCGCTTCGTTGGGCGTACATGGTCCAGGTGAAATAACGATATGCTCAGGTTGCAGCGCGCTGATGGCTGGAATGTCAATCTCATCGTTGCGGAATACGCGCACATCCGCACCCAGCTCGCCAAAATACTGCACGAGGTTATAGGTGAAGGAGTCGTAATTATCTATCATTATCAGCATATTATTCTCCTGGCCCAGTTAAGCCTGCCTGCGCCAATTCCGCAGCACGTATGACTGCACGGGCTTTGTTTTGGGTTTCTATCCATTCGTTGTCAGGCACGGAGTCAGCAACGATGCCTGCACCTGCTTGCACATAGAGCATGTTGTCCTTGATGACGGCGGTGCGGATGGCGATGGCTAAATCCATAGCGCCGTTAAAGCTCAAATAACCCACTGCGCCGGCGTAAATACCGCGTTTGCTGGGTTCCAGTTCATCAATGATTTCCATGGCGCGTACTTTGGGTGCGCCTGATACGGTGCCAGCGGGGAAGGTGGCACGCAGCACATCCATGGCGGTCAGGCCAGGTTTGAGCTTGCCCTCGACATTGGAAACGATGTGCATGACATGCGAATAACGTTCGATTTGCATGTTTTCAGTGACTTTAACGCTGCCGGTGACGGCGACGCGGCCTGCATCATTGCGGCCTAAATCCAGCAGTTGCAAATGCTCGGCACATTCTTTGGGGTCGGCCAGTAGCTCAACCGCCAGTGCTGCATCGGATTCGCGATTTGCGCCGCGTGGGCGTGTGCCTGCGATGGGGCGCACAGTGACGGTATCGTCTTCCAGACGCACCAGAATTTCGGGCGACGCACCCACCACGTGAAAACCGCCCATGTCGTAATAAAACATGTATGGCGATGGATTCAGGCTGCGTAAAGCGCGGTATAGCGTGAGCGGGCTGGCGTGGAATGGGCGTGACATGCGCTGGCTCAACACCACTTGCATGATGTCGCCATTGAGGATGTATTCCTGCGCGCACAACACGGCGGCTTTGAATGCGTCCTCGCCAAATTCTGAGGTGACTTCAGCGGGGGCGACAGCTTCGATGTGCGGCGCTTTGAGCGGCGTGTTTAGTTGTTGTGTGAGTTCGTTCAGGCGGCTGTAGCCCTTGCTGTAAGCGTCAGTTTCGAGTGGATCAACATAGACGATCAGGCTTAATGTGCCGCTGAGGTTGTCGACAACGACTAATTCTTCTGTGAGTAACAGCAGGCTGTCGGGTGTGTGCAGAGTGTCGGCCTTGTGTGTGTGCGCCAGGCGTTTTTCAATATAACGCACGGTGTCATAGCCAAAATAGCCCGCCAAGCCGCCTGAAAAACGCGGCAGGTTGGGTAAATCTGCCGCGTTAAAACGTTGTTTATAAGTTTCGATAAATGCCAATGGGTCAGGGCTGTCGTGTTGCTCGACTTTGACGCCGTCAGTCTCGACTGTGACCACATGCCCGTGCACGCGTAATACGGTGCGGGCAGGCAAGCCGATAAACGAGTAACGCCCAAATTGCTCACCGCCGACGACAGATTCCAATAAATACGAATAGGGCGCGTTGGCGAGTTTGAGGTAAATGGAAAGTGGCGTATCTAAATCCGCTGGCAATTCACGGGTCAGCGGAATACGGTTGTAGCCTAGTTTGGCGAGTTCAAAAAATTGCTGTTCAGTCATGATAATGCTTACCTTTTACGATGAATAGGAGGACGGTTGTGCTAGTTAAGCCACCATCGCCGCCATCGCGCTGCAAGTTTCATCGTAAGGGTAAGTGTCATCATTTAAGCGGCTTTCACAGTCAGTTTTGCTGCGTCTAATAGTGTAGGCGTGACCGCGTCTAAATCCAGTTCTTCAACTGAACGACCGCGATTGTAACCATAAGGTACGCAGAATACTGGGCAACCCGCAGCGCGTGCGGCTTGCGTGTCATTAAGCGAATCGCCGATGAGCAATAATTCATGCGGTTCTATACCAAACAGCTTGCAGGCGTGAAGTAAAGGTAACGGATCTGGTTTACGCTTAGGCAAGCTGTCGCCGGATAAAACCAGCTCAAAATAATCAAACAGGCCAGTGTCTTTTAACAATGGCACGGTGTATTTCTCGGCTTTGTTGGTGATACAGGCGATGTGCACACCCATGGCTTTGAACGCTTCCAAACCCGCAACTACGCCATCAAACGGGCGTGAGTAACGTGACACATTGGCACCGTAGTGCTTTTCGTAAAGCGGATAGGCGCGGGCAAATAAATCCGCATCGGGTTCGGCGTCCATGTCACCTGTCAGCACACGCTTGGCCAGCCGTGATACGCCGTTGCCGATATAAGTTTTGATAGTGGCGAGTGGTACGGCCGGTAAGCCCAGTTCGGCCATCATCAACTCGGCCGCGTACGCCAAATCAGGTGCAGTGTTAAGTAGTGTGCCGTCCAAGTCAATAACAACAGCTTTGATCGCAATAGGAAATTTCATCGGTTAAGCCTTTGCTAATTCAGCACGCATGGCAGCAACCACGGTGTCGTAACGGTTAGGATCGGTATCTTTAGCGCCGCTAAAAATCGCGGAACCTGCAACAAAAGTATCGGCACCAGCGCGGGCGATCTCAGCGATGTTGTCGACTTTCACGCCGCCATCCACTTCCAGCCAGATATCACGGCCTGATGCGTCGATGCGCTGACGTACTGCGCGGATTTTGTTCAGAGTTTCTGGAATGAACTTTTGACCACCGAAACCCGGGTTGACTGACATAAGCAGTATCATGTCGATCTTGTCCATGACGTGATCCAGGTAGCTTAATGAAGTCGCCGGGTTGAATACCAGGCCAGCTTTGCAGCCGGATTCCTTAATCAGCGCCAGGGTGCGGTCTATGTGTTCAGATGCTTCTGGGTGAAATGTGATCATGTTCGCCCCAGCTTTGGCAAAATCAGGGATAATGCGATCTACCGGTTTAACCATCAAATGTACGTCGATAAACGCATTGGTCACAGGGCGGAGTGATTCACACACCAAAGGGCCTATCGTCAAGTTCGGTACGTAGTGGTTATCCATCACGTCAAAGTGAATGATGTCTGTGCCTGAAGCAATCACATCAGTTACTTCTTGTCCTAATTTTGCGAAATTGGCGGATAAAATACTCGGTGCGATGCGGAATTGTCTGGACATGATGGTTCCTTAAAAGTGAGGACAGTGCGTTAAAGTTTAAGATTTTACCTTGAATTGTGTGCCAGTAACAGCAGACCAGAACAGAAAGATACTATGGGCGATAGCAGAAAAAATCATATTACAGTCACGGTGAAAACTACCTATTTGGCGGAGCAATCTGATCCTGATGTGGATCGTTACGTGTTTGCTTATACTATTACGATTGCCAATACCGGTACGCAAGCGGCACAACTGGTGTCGCGGCACTGGATCATTACCGATGCCGAAGATCGTGTGCAAGAAGTACGTGGACTGGGTGTGGTTGGTGAGCAGCCTATGCTGAAACCAGGTGAAGCGTTTGAATATACCAGCGGTACCGCAATGAACACACCAGTGGGAACGATGCGCGGGACTTATCAAATGATAGCCGAAGATGGCGAACATTTTGACGCGGAAATCCCGTCGTTTGTACTGGCCATGCCGCGCACCTTACATTGATTGCAAGGCGGCAATGTCGCACCCCGCTACAATACAAGAGCCTGAATTAACGCCAGCTGCACGCCGTGTGCTGGCGGCTTTGTTGCTGTCATTGGGGTTACATGCGGCCATTATCGGTTTGGTGCGCATTGCGCCAGCCAAAGTCGCAATGGGTGTGCCGGCAGTTATGCAAGTGCGTTTTACTCAGCCTGCGCCTGTGCAGATTATTCACCCAGTCACCTCGGCAGTGGCCTTGTCACAGCCTGTGATGCAAGCCACTGTTCCTTCACCTACCAGTGTGCCTGTCGCACCCCCCCTTCCAATTGCTGCAGCCCCCATATCCGTCACTGAGCCTGACCAGCAGGCAGTTGCGCCGGTTACGGCAATCGCGCCGCTCAGCCCGGAAAAATTGCCGCAAATTGATTTGCCTCTGAATGTGGATACAACTTATTACACGGCAAAAGAAGTCGATGTACACCCGCGTGCTTTATTCAATATACAGCCGATATATCCGGCTGCTGCAGCAGCTAGTAACCAGCAAGGCTGGGTGGTATTGCGAATCAAGCTCGACGAAACTGGCAAGGTGGAACAGGTCAAGGTTGCAGATGCCACGCCTGCTGGTGTGTTTGACGAATCTGCGCTGGAGGCATTCAGGCAGGGGAAGTTTTCTCCTGCGCAAAAATCAGGGCGGGCAGTCAAGTCGCTGATGGAGATAAAAGTCTGGTTCAAGCTGGAATAAGGTAAAATACGCCCCGAAGCTGATCAAGCAATCGCCGCCTTGAGTAATCAGGGGGGAGGAAAGTCCGGGCTCCATAGAGCAGGATGCCAGTTAATGGCTGGCCGCCGTGAGGCGAGGAATAGGGCCACAGAGACGAGTAAATCCATCGCAAGATGGATGGATGTGAAACGCGGTAACCTCCATCTGGAGCAAGGTCAAATAGGCAGGCGTTGAAGCTGCTCGCTGAGCCTGCGGGTAGACTGCTTGAGCGTTTGGGTGACCAAACGCCTAGAGGAATGATTGCTCGCGACAAAACCCGGCTTATCGATCAGCTTCACCCTTCCTATACATTGCCCTCACTATTTTTGGCGGGGAGTTAATGCCGTAATAATCTGCGCTTTTAACATTTTGATCAATGCCGCCTCATCAGCGGGGACGCCTTCTGTAGCTACGGAGGCGCGATCGGCATAGATTAAACCTACTGCTTTGTTTTGTAATACCAGCGGCAACACGATAAAACTTGCGGCATCGGGCAGGAGTGCCAGGTGCCAGGCAGGCATAAGTGCGCGTACGTTGGGTACGGATGCGTCGGAAATTAATACGTCTGCATTATTTTCCATCGCCAGATGAAACAAATCCCTGCTGGCAGCAGCAGGAAACACGAATCCGGCTTGACGTTCTGTTTCATCTTCACCGACACTCAGGCGTGCGCGGAACTGCTGGGTCTTAACGTCTTTGACGCAGGCAATGGCAAAGCGGAATCCCATGCTGCGATATAGTATTTCCAGTACTAGCATGATGATTTCATTCGGCTTGCAGCGCCCGGAGGCGCTCATTTCGGTCACGTCCTGTACCCCGGATAACAGCAAATCCCGGGCGTTCATTGGTTTGCCGCTGGGGTGGCGTTGATTGCTGGGTATGCTATTAATTTCTGGCGCGGCAAGCAAAAAATCATCCAGTGCATCGGCGGATAAAAGGACGGTAGATGGGTTCTCTAAGGGCGGTGTGGTGGCGGGTACTGAAAAGATGGCATTAGTTAATGTCTGGGTTTCTTCTGTTACGCGCGTGAGCAAGGCGGTTAATGTGTTGTGATCCATGCCAAATGCGGCGCCGTAGCGTGCTAATAAGGTTTTACTCATGAGATTGGGATCAATCTTCCCAGTTTGGGTGAGTAGTGTGGCTGCATCTGTGCTGAATGCCGCGATTTGTTGCAAACCCTCCTGGCGGGTAGTGGCGGGTTTGAGTGTTCCTGTAGTCAGCGGCGTGAGTGCTTTGATAATGGTGTTGGGGATTTGCCATTGTTGCAGTACCGATTCCGTTAACCGGTCAAAACCGCACCCTAATACACGGATAGCCGCTTGTTCGGGGGAACAGGTGCCGGTGGCGCTGATGGCCATGATTTCGTCATAAGCTGCTTGATCGTGCATGGCGACGAGCAAACGCCCCAGATTTTTGAATAGCCCCACTACAGCGGCTTCTTCGGAGTCGGAGTAAATCCCCAGCTTGGCAAGCTCGCGCCCCGCCAGGCTTGCGCCCAGGGATTTGAGCAATTCTGTACGTATATTAATCGCTGATTTTCCAGTCATGCCTTCTACCAGCAACATCGCTAACGCGACATCTTTGACTGCATCAAAGCCGAGCAGAAAGATTGCTTTGGACATGGTGGTGACGGTATTGCCTGATGCCGTACGATAGCTGGCGGTGTTGGCGATGCTGAGGATTTTTTGAGTTAGGGCGACATCGGATAAAATAAAGTGCGCCAGACTGTATACCGCTTCATTGCTTGATGAAGTGATTTTCAGTACCTGCATGACCGCACTCCCTAGTGCGGGTAAGGTAGGGTCATCTTGTATCTTTTGTAATAGCTGCGCACGTCGGGTGCTGGGTTCTTCAGCCAGGGTGTTGGACTGCATGGATGTTCCTCTTTAAGATATATTTTGCTGAAATCTTTATTCCTCTGACTGGGATGATACCGGAATGGGCGCATTTTTGTGTGGCGTCATCCAGTACCGTATCGGCAAATTCAGTTTGATTGTGGGTAATGCCGTTCAGTCTTAATGGCGCACTTTCACTGTGTGCGCTATGTGCTTAATTTTCTTCATATATTAGCATTCAATTATCGTCCTAAGTCCTTGTAATATTTAAAAAAATTCAGTTTCTTGCTTGACCCTTGCGTTTTTATTATCTATAGTGGTAACAGGTGGTAAAAAGTGGTAAAAAGTGGAGAATTTCTCCATGGATTCTTGAAGGGTTAATCATGTTTCGTGGCGTTGCAACACTCAGTTTGGATACGAAAGGTCGGCTTGCTGTGCCCTCCAAGTATCGTGACGTGTTGTTGGCGCAGGGTGATGGTCGCGTGGTCGTGACGGCCGATCCGAGCAAATGTCTATTGTTGTACCCGCTGCTTGAGTGGGAACCTATCGAAAAAAAGCTGAACAGCTTGTCTGGTTTTAATGCCCAAATCCGTAGTTTGCAACGCTTGCTGATCGGTAATGCGGCTGAGTTAGAGCTCGATGCGACTGGTCGTATTCTGTTGCCCGCGATGTTGCGTGAATTTGCGGCGTTGGAAAAAAATGTGGTGATGGTAGGTCAAGGTGCGAAATTTGAATTGTGGAATGAATCGCGCTGGCAGGAGCAAATGGATATTGCGTTGACTTTCAAAGATGGCGGAATGCCTGAAGAGTTGGCGGGTTTTTCGTTGTGAGCATGGGCTTGCAACATGAAACCGTATTGTTAGCAGCGGCAGTCGATGCGCTCAATATTAAAGCTGATGGTGTGTATGTCGATGCAACATTCGGCCGTGGTGGTCACAGTCGACTGATTTTGAGCCAGCTGGGTGAGACGGGTCGTTTGTATGCGTTTGATAAAGACCCCAAGGCGATAGCAGCAGGTGCAGCCATCAATGACCCACGTTTCGAATTGATCCACAGTGGCTTTGAGCATGTCGCTACCGAATTGGCGCAACGTGGCGTTAGTGCGATAGATGGCGTGTTAATGGATTTAGGCGTGTCGTCGCCGCAGCTGGATGAAGCGGAGCGCGGATTCAGTTTTCGTTTTGACGCGCCACTGGATATGCGTATGGATACCACGCGTGGGCAGACAGCTGCGCAATGGCTGGCGGTAGTCGGCGAGACCGATTTAAAAGAGGTGATAAGTCAGTATGGTGAAGAGCGGTATGCTAGGGCGATTGCAAGAGCGATTATTGCGCAAAGAACAGTCGCGCCGATTACAACCACTAAGCAGCTTGCGCAGCTTATCGCGGCCGTTATCACTAGGCATGAGCCAGGGCAAAACCCCGCGACACGTACCTTTCAGGCTATACGGATTTACATCAACCGTGAGCTTGAAGAATTATCGATAGCATTGCCTGCATGTGCGGGTTTGTTGGCGAGTACGGGGCGGTTGGTGGTGATCAGCTTTCATTCTTTGGAAGACCGTATTGTTAAACGGTTTATGCGCGAATTATCGAGTTCACCAGAATTGCCAGCCAGATTACCGATTAAAGCAGTGGATATTCCTGCTGCAAAAATGAAATTGGTAGGACGTGCGGTTAAGCCTGAGGCGGATGAAGTAGCGCGTAACCCACGCGCGCGCAGTGCGGTGATGCGCGTGATGGAGGCGTTGTGAGCCGAGTGCATTTGTTTTTGTTGTTTGTGGTTATTGTCAGTGCGCTATCGGTGGTGACTAGTCAGCATAGGGCACGCAAGACCTTTGTGGAATTGCAGCAAGCGCAGCTTAAACAGCGTGAATTGGAAGTTGAGTGGGGGCAGTTGCAATTAGAGCAAAGCACTTGGGCGATGCATGCACGGGTGGAGAAATTGGCAACGGAAAAATTACAAATGCAATTGCCTGATGCTGCGCATGTGCAAGTTGTTTTTGCCGGCAAGCCTAAGGATGGCGTGCAGTGAGTCGTATTGCAAGCAGGCCGATTAGTCATTTGCTGGAGATACACCTGGTTAGCTGGCGTGGTTATGTCGTGTTGGGTGCGATATTGGGCATGCTGCTGGTGTTGGCAGGGCGAGCGATTTATTTACAAAGTTTGCGCCACGAGTTTTTGCAGCAAAAGGGTGATGCGTTGGCAAGTCGCATAGTCGAGCTACCTGCGCATCGCGGCATGATAGCGGATAGAACAGGTGAGCCGTTGGCAATCAGTACGCCGGTGGAGTCACTGTGGGCGAATCCGAGTGCGGCGCAATTAAATGCGCAGCAATTGAAGCAGTTGGCAGTCGTGTTGGCTATGCCGGTACAAGAGATACAGGCGAAGCTGGCGCAAAAGGATAAGGAGTTTGTGTATATCAAACGCCGTTTGCCACCTGATCAGGCGGAAGCCGTGGCTAAGTTGGGAATTGCTGGTTTGGCGTTGCAACGTGAATATCGTCGCTATTACCCTGCGGGTGAAGTGGCAGCGCATTTGCTGGGCTTTACCGGGCTGGATGACAGTGGGCAAGAAGGCATGGAGCTGGCTTATCAAAATGTGCTGGCGGGTGTGCCAGGTAGCCGCAGAGTGCTCAAGGACAGGAAAGGCAATATTTTTGAGGATGTGGAGAGCATATTAAGCCCGAAACCTGGGCAGGATTTGACCCTATCCATTGATATGCGTTTGCAATATTTGGCGTATCGCGAGTTGCAAGCGGCGGTGGTGGCGAATAAAGCTAAAGCAGGTGCAATAGTGGTGCTGGATGCAAAAACAGGTGAAATTTTGGCGTTGGCAAATACGCCGTCATTTAATCCGAATAACCGTGAGGGCGTAAAGCCATGGCAAATGCGTAACCATGCAGTTACAGATGAATATGAGCCAGGTTCAACCATGAAGCCGTTTACCATAGCGGCGGCGATGGACACGGGTAAATATCGCCCTGATACGCTGATTGATACTGAAAATGGCAGTTATGTCATCGGCACGAAACGTATTCATGATGCGCATCCGCACGGCATGCTGACAGTGTCGCAAGTAATACAGAAATCCAGCAACGTCGGCGCTTCAAAAATCGCCTTGTCGATGACGCCTGAATATATGTGGACAGCTTTTCACAATGCAGGATTTGGTACCGTGCCACAGGTTGGCTTTCCTGGTGCTGCGTCAGGCAGTCTGCGCCCTTATCAAAAATGGCGCACGATAGAACAGGCAACCATGTCTTACGGTAATGGGATATCAGTCAGTCTGTTGCAATTGGCGCGGGCTTATACCGTGTTTACCAATCACGGGGTAATGAGACCGGTGACGATGTTGAAAATAAATGGCGCAGGTCAGCCCGGTACACAGGTATTCAGTGCGAAGAGCGCGGATGCATTGATACCTATGCTGGAAAGTGTGATTTCGCCAGAAGGTACTGCACCACAAGCTGCGATAGAAGGATATCGGGTAGCGGGTAAAACCGGGACAGCGCATAAGCCTGACCGGGGTGGTTATTCTGCAGATAAGTATATTGCTTCATTTATCGGCTTTGCCCCAGCCAGCAACCCAAGGTTGATTATTGCGGTGATGGTCGATGAGCCATCCGCAGGGCAATATTACGGCGGTACGGTCTCGGCACCGGTGTTCAAGAAAGTGATGCAAGGTGCGTTGCGACAGTTGGATGTGGCGCCGGATAAAGAGATTACCCAAAAACCCATCCCTGCGACAGTTACCGGGGAGGACGAGTCCACATGAGCATAATCGCACGTCAACCAGCCGCTGATATATTGGCGGCTTTTGCGCATTTAGGTGTAACGGGCATCACCAGTGACAGTCGGCAAGTACGCGCTGGAACGGTGTTTGCTGCTTACCCGGGTGAAGCGGGCGATGGCAGGCGTTATATCGCTGCTGCGATCGCTGCAGGTGCGGTCGCGGTAGTCTGGGAAGCGCATGATTTTGTCTGGCCTGACGAGTTGGCATCAGTGCCGAATTTTGCTGTGGCGGATTTGCGCGACGGCTTGGGTGACATTGCGGCAGCTGTGTATGGCGATCCAAGTGCGGATTTATGGGTGATAGGTGTCACGGGTACGAATGGCAAGACATCATGCACGCAGTGGATAGCGCAGTGCCTGAATCAGTTGTCGCGTAAGACTGCAATTATCGGCACTCTGGGTAATGGTATTCCGCCGGATCTGCATTTCACCGGCAATACCACGCCAGATGTGACTGTAGTGCAGGCGGCATTGCGCGATTATTGTGATCAGGGCGTACGTGCGCTGGCGATGGAAGTGTCGTCGCATGGATTAGACCAGGGCCGCGTGCATGGGGTGCGGTTTGATGTGGCGGTGTTGACTAACTTCACTCAGGACCACCTGGATTATCACGGTGACATGGCAACTTATGCGGAGGTAAAAAGCAAGTTGTTCAACTGGCCGGAATTGCGTTACGCCATTTTGAATATTGACGATGCGTTAGGGCGCGAATTGGCGCTAAAGCAGTCAGCGGCAAAGATAGTGACTTATGGATTTGAGTCAGCGGATGTGCAGGGCAGCAATCTGCAGTTGTCGCTGGCGGGTTTGAGCATGCAGGTCAATACGCCATGGGGTAATGGGCGTTTGCAGTCGTCATTGCTGGGACGCTTTAACGCGCATAACTTGCTCGCGACCTTGGCTGTGTTACTGGTGAGTGATGTGTCATTTGCAGATGCGTTGCAGGTGCTGGAACAGGTTCAGCCTGTCGCCGGACGTATGCAGACTATGGGTGGCGGCAATTTACCATTAGTTGTAGTGGATTACGCCCACACGCCAGATGCGCTGGAGAAAGTATTGCAAACACTGCGTGAATTGAACCCCGTGGGCAAATTATGGTGTGTGTTTGGTTGTGGTGGTGAGCGCGACGCGGGTAAGCGCCCACTCATGGGTGCGGCAGTGAGTCGTTATGCCGATGTCGCGATGGTGACCTCGGATAATCCTCGCGGTGAACAACCTCAAGCCATAATCGACGCAATCCGCACCGGGATGAACGGGCTGGAAATGGTTGAAATAGATAGAGCACAAGCGATACATAAGATTATCAAGCTGGCACAGGCAGGTGATGTGGTGTTGATAGCGGGTAAAGGGCATGAGGATTATCAGGAAGTGGCTGGCGTGAAATATCCATTTAGTGATGTGACCGTGGCGCAAGTTGCGTTGAAAGCGGGAGTCGCATGATGTGGACGACACACGCAGCAGCGCAGGCAATATCAGCCCGAGTACTCGGTGCAGATGCTGAGTTTTCACGGGTAACGACCGACAGTCGTCAAATTCAGGCAGGTGATCTGTTTATCGCCTTGCGCGGTGACAAGTTTGATGGACATGACTATGTCACCCAAGCGCTGGAACAAGGTGCGGCAGCGGTGGTGGTAGATGAGCAGGCTGGACTGGATGTTGCGCCTGCGCTGGTAGTTAATGATACCCGTTTGGCATTAGGGCAGCTCGCATCAGTGTGGCGGCAGCGTATGCCGGCCCGGGTGCTGGCAATTACCGGTAGCAGTGGCAAAACCTCGGTGAAAGAAATGCTGGCCATTATTTTGCGTACAGCAGTGGGTGAGGAGGCGGTATTGGCCACCCAGGGCAATTTGAATAATGACATCGGCATGCCGCTGACATTGCTGCGCTTGCGACTGGCGCACCAATACGCCGTCGTTGAGATGGGCATGAACCACGCAGGTGAGATTGCCTATCTGACCGAGTTGGCACATCCGGATGTGGCAGCGATTATTAATGCAGGTACGGCACATATCGGCATGCTGGGCTCACAGGCCGCGATTGCAGCCACAAAGGGCGAGATACTGGCAGGATTGGCCAGCACAGGCATCGCCGTCATTAATGCTGATGATGCGTATGCAGCTATGTGGGGCAAATTAGCGGGTAAACATAGCGTTATCGATTTTGGCTTGGTAAATGCGCATGACGTGAGTGCGACTTACCGTGCCGAGTTGTCAGGTAGTGAAATAACGTTGCAGATAGGCAAGGCATCAGCTGTTGTGCATCTGCCAGTAGCAGGTGAGCACAACGTAATGAATGCATTGGCAGCCGCAGCAATAGCGCATGCGGTGGACATTGATATGGCGGCAATTAAAGCCGGCATAGAAAGCTACCAGGGCGTGAAAGGGCGGTTGCAGCATAAAGCAGCCAAGCTCGGTGGCATAGTCATAGATGACAGTTATAACGCAAACCCGGATTCAACCTTGGCAGCCATCGCGGTATTGGCTGGCATGTCGGGTCGCAAGATTTTGGTGTTGGGTGATATGGGTGAATTGGGCGCTGACGCTGCAGCCATGCACGCACGAGTGGGTGCGGCAGCAAAAGTGGCGGGGATAGACGCTTTGTATGCGCTGGGTGATTTAAGTGCACACGCAGTCAGTGGTTTTGGCGCAGGTGCGCAACATTTTAACGATATGGCTGAATTGGCAGGCGTGGTTACGGCGCAAATGTCAGCCGGCGTGACAGTGCTGGTTAAGGGGTCGCGTTTCATGCAGATGGAACGCGTAGTAAAAATTTTAGAGGAGCAAGCCTGATGTTGTTATGGCTATTTCAGCATTTAGCGGCAGATGTCAGGGCGTTTAATGTGTTCAATTACATTACGTTACGCGCCGTATTGGCGACGCTGACGTCGTTAACCATGTCATTTCTGTTGGGGCCTTATGTTATTCGCCGTTTGACTGCGATGAAAATTGGGCAGTCGGTCCGTGATGATGGTCCACAAAGTCATTTAATTAAAGCCGGTACGCCGACCATGGGCGGCGCACTGATACTGATGTCGATTGGGATTTCAACTTTCTTGTGGGGCGATCTGGACAATCATTATGTGTGGGTGGCATTGGTGACGACGTTAGGTTTTGGTGCGGTAGGTTGGGTAGATGATTACCGTAAGGTGGTCTATCGCAATCCCAAGGGCTTGTCGGCCAAAACGAAATATTTCTGGCAGTCGGTGTTTGGTTTGGGTGCTGCCTTGTATATCGCTTATTCCACTGCATTGCCAGCGCAGACTGAGCTGATCGTGCCGTTTTTCAAGCACGTTGCAATTCCATTGGGTACGGTAGGTTTTGTCGTGCTGACTTATTTTGTCATTGTCGGTTCGAGCAACGCTGTGAACTTGACTGACGGACTGGATGGTCTGGCGATTATGCCAACCGTAATGGTGGCGTCGGCTTTGGCAGTGTTCGCGTATGTCGCCGGTCATGCTGTGTTCTCCAAATATCTCGGTGTGCCGCATATCCCTGGCGCAGGTGAGCTGGTGGTGTTCTGTGCGGCAATAGTCGGCGCGGGCCTGGCATTTTTATGGTTTAACGCTTATCCCGCTGAAGTGTTCATGGGCGACGTTGGCGCATTGGCATTGGGCGCGGCGTTAGGTGTGGTGGCAGTGATAGTGCGTCAGGAAATAGTGCTGTTCATTATGGGCGGCGTATTCGTAATTGAAACCTTGTCGGTGATGATACAAGTGGGGTCGTTCAAACTGCGCGGTAAACGCGTGTTCAAGATGGCGCCGCTGCATCATCACTTTGAGTTAAAGGGCTGGAAAGAAACGCAAGTCGTGGTGAGGTTCTGGATTATCACCATGATCCTGGTGTTAATTGGTTTATCAACCTTGAAAATTCGCTGATATGAACTGGTACGGTGAACATGTTCTAATTTTGGGTCTGGGCAATAGCGGGCTGGCAGCAGCACGCTGGCTGTCGCACCGTGGCGCCGATTTACGGGTAGCGGATAGTGCGGCTCAGCCAGCCAATTTACCCGCATTGCTGGCGATCAATCCGGCAATTAGAGTAAGTGCAGGTGAGTTTTTGGCGGAAGATTTTAGCTGGGCTGATCGTATCATTATCAGTCCTGGCGTGCCCGTACAGCAGCCTTTGATCCAGGCGGCAATTGAGCGTGGAGTTTCGGTGTGGAGCGATGTGGAGCTGTTTGCACAAGCCTTGCCGGAGAAATCGCAGGTGATTGCGATTACCGGCTCAAATGGCAAAAGTACGGTAACCACTATGGTCGACGCGATGTGTCGTGCAGCGGGCAAGAAAACCTTGATGGCAGGCAATATCGGTTTACCCGTGCTGGACGCGCTGGAAGAGCATCCAGAAACTGAAATATTCGTACTCGAGCTATCCAGTTTTCAATTGGAAATGACTTATACGCTGCATCCAGTGGCAGCAACAGTATTGAACGTGAGCGAAGATCACCTGGATCGTTATGCCGATATGGATGATTACGCCGCAACCAAGGCGCGGATATTCAAGGCAGGCGGCGTGCAGGTGTTGAATCGTGAAGATCCGCGCACTATGACAATGGCACAGCATGATGTAGTGACATTCGGTCTGGATGCGAGCGAACAGGATAACGAATACGGTTTGCGTGATGGTTATTTATGTCGCGGTAAGCAGCAGCTGATGGCGGTTAAGGATTTGCCGCTGGCAGGTTTGCATAATGCAGCCAATGCGCTGGCAGCCTGGGCGCTGTGCGCGGCGGCGGGCTTGGCGGATGAGCCGTTAGCCAGGGCGATGCGTGAGTTCAAGGGTTTGCCGCATCGCGTGGAGTGGGTGGCAAAAATTGGCGGCGTGGATTTCTATGATGACTCCAAAGGTACCAATGTGGGTGCGACTGAAGCTGCGCTCAACGGCATGGATAAACCCGTGGTGCTGATTGTGGGTGGCGAAGGCAAGGGGCAGGATTTTAGCCCACTCGCAGCCGCCGTGAAAAAATCAGCGCGTGCAGTAGTGCAAATTGGGCGCGATGGTGAACTCATCGCGCAGGCGATAACGTCAGCGGGTGTGCCGATTTTGCGCGCAGTAAGCATGGAGCAAGCCGTTGCTCTGGCTTATGCGCAAGCGCAGGTGGGTGATGCGGTATTGCTTTCTCCAGCCTGTGCCAGTTTTGATATGTTCAAGAATTATGCGCATCGGGCTGAAGTGTTTGTAGCTGCAGTAAAGAACTTGTCAGAGGTGCAGCATGGCTGAAACGATGACTAACAGAGCTGCCGCACCCAGATTACGCCGCCATGTGGCGGAGTACGACTACGTGTTGATCTGGTTGACGCTGGCTTTGTTGTCATTTGGCCTGGTCATGGTGTATTCGGCCTCTATCGATATTGCCGAGGCGAATAAAGCCAGTGGCCATAACCCTACCTTTTTCTTGCAGCGGCATCTGACTTTTTTGCTGATAGGCGGCATAGCGGCATGGGCTGTGTTTCAAGTGCGGATTGCGACCTGGCAAAAATACGCACCCTGGCTGTTTGTGGCCGGATTGGCGTTGTTGGCGTTGGTACTGATACCCGGCGTGGGCCGCAATGTGAATGGGAGTCAGCGCTGGCTGCCGATGGGCATTATGAACCTGCAGCCTTCGGAATTGATGAAACTGGCTGCCGTATTGTATGCAGCAGACTACACGGTACGCAAAGCGTCGCTGATGCACAGTGTTAAACAGGGCTTTGTACCGATGCTGATAGCCATGTTGTTTACCGGCGCATTACTGCTGCGTGAGCCTGACTTTGGTGCGTTTGTGGTGATTATCGCGATTGCGATGTCCATCCTGTTTTTAGGTGGGTTGAATCTCAAAATATTCGGTGTGTTGTTGGTGGGTCTGGTAATCGGATTTATCGGCTTGATCTGGAGTTCGCCATACCGCTTGCAGCGCATCGTAGGCTTTATGGATCCGTGGGCCGATCCTTATGGCAAAGGCTATCAGTTGTCACATGCCTTGATTGCGTTTGGTCGTGGCCAGTGGACGGGGCTAGGTTTGGGGGGCAGTGTAGAAAAGCTGTTCTATTTGCCGGAAGCGCATACCGACTTTTTGCTGGCAGTGATCGCAGAAGAATTGGGTTTTATCGGCGTCGCAGTGGTTATCGCGCTGTTTGCCGCAATGGTATTACGGGCGTTCCAGATAGGACGTACAGCGGCGAAATTAGAGCGGCATTTTTGTGCATTGACTGCGATGGGAATAGGTGTGTGGTTGGGCGTGCAGGCATGCATCAATATCGGCGTGAACGTCGGGTTGTTGCCGACTAAAGGTTTGACACTGCCGTTCCTGTCATTCGGTGGCAGCGGTATCGTCGCCAACTGTATGGCAATAGCAATTTTGCTGCGGGTAGATTATGAAACACGCTGCTTGCAACGTGGAAAAAAAGGCACTTGATGAAACCACGCACACTCATGGTCATGGCAGGCGGCACCGGCGGGCATATTTACCCAGGTCTGGCGGTTGCTGCTGCGGTGCGTGATGCCGGCTGGAATGTGGTGTGGCTGGGGACTCAGCACGGCATGGAAACACGTATCGTGCCTGAGCATGGTTACACCATGGCTAGTTTGTCGATGGGCGGTGTGCGTGGTAATGGTCTGCTGCGTAAAATCACATTGCCGTTTACGCTGCTGGTGGCATTTGCACAGGCGCTAGGCGCATTGCGTAAATACCAGCCGGATGTGGTGCTAGGCATGGGTGGTTATCCCAGTTTCCCGGGTGGCATGATGGCGGTGTTGTTAGGCAAGCCTTTGGTCGTGCATGAGCAGAACTCCATTGCTGGGCTGACTAATCGGATACTGGCGTGTTTGGCGGAAAAGGTAGTAGTCGGATTTCCGGCTGCATTTTCGAGTCGCCACGACAAGCCGATTCCCTGCGGCAAAGTGACAACTAATTGGCTGGGCAACCCGGTGCGCCACACTATTGCCGCCGTGCCTGCCAAGCAAGTGCCGGCACAACGCCGTCTGCGTTTGCTGGTGGTGGGTGGCAGTTTGGGTGCAACGGCATTGAATGACATTGTGCCGCAAGCGTTAGCGTTGATCCCGGATGCGCAGCGACCTGAAGTCATACATCAATCAGGCGCCAGGCACGTGGACAAGTTGCGTGAGAATTATCAGGCGGTGGCTGTGAGTGCGGATGTGCGTGATTACATTAGTGATATGGCTGAAGTGTATGACTGGTGCGATGTGGCGATTACACGCGCAGGGGCTTTGACAGTGGCGGAGCTGGCAGCAGCAGGCGTGCCTGCATTGCTCGTACCTTTTCCGTATGCGGTGGATGATCATCAGACCACCAATGCACAGTTTTTAGTGGCAGCGGGCGCGGCGAAACTATTGCCGCAGGCGAATTTGAGCGCAACGACATTAGCCGCGACCTTGCAACAATTAGATAGCGCGCAGTTGTTAGTGATGGCGCAGGCAGCGAAATCACTGGCTAAGCCAGATGCGACGCTGGCGGTGGCGCAACTATGTATGGGATTAGCGAAATGAAACATAAAGTAAAACAAATCCATTTCGTCGGTATCGGCGGCTCAGGAATGAGTGGAATAGCTGAGGTTCTGCAGAACCTGGGTTATGTGGTAACAGGTTCGGATATGGCGGACACCGCGGTGACGCGTCGTTTGCAGAGTCTGGGTGTGCAGGTGTTTGTCGGGCACGCCGCCAGCAACGTCGGTGCGGCAGATGCCGTGGTGGTGTCGACTGCTGTCAAGGCCGACAACGTTGAAGTAATCGCTGCGCGTGAACGCGCGATTCCCGTCGTGCCACGCGCAATTATGCTGGCTGAATTAATGCGTTTGCGCCAAGGTATTGCGATTGCAGGGACGCATGGCAAGACCACCACGACATCGCTGGTCGCCAGTATTTTAGCGCAAGCAGGTATGGACCCGACTTTTGTCATCGGTGGCAGGCTGGAAGCAGCAGGTGCAAATGCACGGCTGGGTCAGGGTAACTACATCGTGGTTGAAGCCGATGAGTCCGATGCATCATTTTTGCAGCTGTTGCCGGTTCTCGCGGTGGTGACGAATATTGATGCTGACCATATGGAAACCTATGGTCATGATTTCGAAAAATTGAAATCGGCGTTTGTCGAATTTGTTGAACATATCCCATTCTATGGACGCGCCGTGCTGTGTGTCGATGATGTCAATGTGCGTGCGATTATGCCGATGATTACCAAGCCGGTGACAGGCTATGGATTGAATGAGGGGGCGGATATCCGTGCGGTGAATGTACGTCACGTCGGTGGACAGATGCATTTTACTGTGCATAACGGCGGCGGTCGTCATGTGATGGATGTAGTGCTGAATTTGCCAGGGGTGCATAACGTGCTGAATGCCCTGGCAGCGATAGCCATAGCTTTGGAAGTGGGTGCGTCAGAAACAGCGATTGCACAGGCATTGGCTGATTTCCGTGGGGTGGGACGGCGTTTTCAGCGTTATGGTGAAGTTGCCATTGCAGCGGGCGGGACATTTACGCTGGTGGATGATTATGGACACCACCCGGTAGAAATGGCTGCGACATTGGCGGCAGCACGCGCCGCATTTCCCGGGCGGCGTCTGGTGCTGGCATTTCAGCCGCATCGTTACACCCGCACCCGTGACGTATTTGAGGATTTTGTAAAGGTATTGTCGAGTGTTGATGTGTTATTGCTGGCCGAAGTTTATGCGGCAGGCGAAGCGCCGATAGTCGCCGCAGATGGGCGCGCATTGGCGCGTGCAATACGGGTGACGGGCAAGGTCGAGCCAATGTTTGTTGAGCTGATAGCGGACATGCCGGCAACGATATTGGCTACGGTACAGGATGGCGATGTGGTGCTGACCATGGGCGCTGGGTCGATAGGTAACACGCCAGCACAAGTGTCAGAGGTGGCGAGTGTGCGCTGACCTGAACACGGCGTTGCGTGGCGAGTTGCAGTATGACGCGCTTATGAGCAGCCATGTCAGTTGGCGGGCAGGTGGTCATGCAGCGCAGTTGTATGTGCCGGTAGATGTGGAGGATATGGCGACGTATTTGCGCAGTTTGCCGGCTGATATGGCGGTGAGTTGCGTAGGCCTAGGCAGTAATTTGCTGGTTAGAGACGGTGGCTATAACGGTGCGGTGATTTTGTTGCATGGTGCTTTGCGCGAAATACGTTTAACCCGCAAAGATGATGCAACGGGTGAGATTTTTGCGGAAGCCGGGGTGGCTGCGCCGAAACTGGCACGTTTTGCGGCAGGACAGGATTTGACTGGTGCCGAATTCATGGCAGGTATCCCAGGTACGGTAGGTGGGGCACTGGCGATGAATGCGGGTTGCTACGGGAGTGACACCTGGCGTATTGCGCGACGTGCGCTGACCATAAATCGTCAGGGCGATTTGCAAGTAAGAACGCGTAGTGATTATGAACTAGATTATCGCCATGTGGTGTTGCATGTGGCAGCAGAAGAATGGTTTGTCGGTGGCTGGTTTGAGTTGCCTGCCGGTGATGGTGCAGCATCAAAACTGGAAATTAAAAAGCTGTTGCAACAGCGTATTGCCAGCCAGCCCTTGGGACAACCCAATGCAGGCTCGGTGTTTCGTAACCCGGTCGGGGATTACGCGGCACGGTTGATAGAACTGTGTGGTTTAAAGGGCAAGCAGCTGGGTGGTGCGCAGGTATCGATGAAACATGCGAATTTTATCGTTAATGCGGGTAACGCCAGTGCAGCGGATATAGAGGACTTGATCGACGATGTGGCAGCTACGGTATTGGCGCAAACAGGGGTCACGTTACAGCGGGAAGTGCGAGTCATAGGGGATAGGGGTTAAAGATGCAGGATTTTGGCAAGGTAGGCGTGTTACTGGGTGGCCGTTCAGCGGAACGCGATGTGTCGCTTAAAAGCGGCAATGCAGTGTTGGCAGCATTGTTGCGCCAGGGTGTGGACGCACACGCTTTTGACCCTGCCGAACAGGATATGGCTGCGCTGGTCGCGCAACAGTTTGATCGCGTGATCATCGCCTTGCATGGCCGTTTTGGCGAAGATGGCACGATACAGGGTGCGCTGGACTGGTTGGGGATTCCTTACACCGGCAGTGGCGTGATGGCATCGGCACTGGCCATGGATAAATGGCGTACCAAATTGTTATGGCAGTCAGCAGGTATTCCTACGCCTGAGTACGCGCTGCTGGATGCGGATACAGATTTCGATGCGGTGGTAGCGCGTCTGGGACTGCCGATATTCGTTAAGCCTGCGCGTGAAGGCTCGAGCATAGGCATGAGCAAAGTGACGGCAGCTAACGAATTGCGGGCAGCATGGGAAAAAGCGGCGCAGTTTGACAGCCTGGTGCTGGCGGAAAAATTTGTCGCCGGCGGGGAGTACACCTGTGCAATTTTGGCGGGTAAAGCGTTGCCGATGATAGGGCTGGTGCCGAAAGTGGCGTTTTATGATTTTGAAGCTAAGTATCTGCGCGATGACACCGAGTACCGAGTGCCGTGTGGCTTGCCAGTAGCGCAAGAATTAGCGATACAGAAGCTGGCGGTACAGGCATTTGAAGTGTTGGGTTGTCGAGGCTGGGCGCGTCTGGATGTGATGATAGATGCGGATGGACAGCCGTACTTTCTGGAGGCCAATACGTCACCGGGGATGACTGATCACAGTCTGGTGCCCATGGCGGCAAGGGCAGCAGGAATGACGTTTGACGAGCTGGTGTTGGCGATATTGGGGCAGGCGCGTGTGGGATAACGCAGCCTATCTTGCCAGACTCACAAAATTGATGTTGTGGGGCACGCTGGTATTGCTGGTGTGGGCGGGTTTGACCTGGTTATCGCGTTTACCGATGTTCGATTTGCGTGAGATCAAGATACTGGGTGCGCACCATGTGACGCAACAGCAAGTGCAACTGGTCGTGCAACAGCGGTTGCATGGAAATTTTTTCAGTACGGATCTGGATGCGGCAAGTACGGCATTTACCAAGTTGCCCTGGGTGCGTGAGGCCGGGGTGCGGCGAGTATGGCCTGATGCTTTGGTGGTGACATTGCAAGAACACGAAGCCGTAGCGCGCTGGAATGATGATGCATTGGTCAATCGTTATGGTGAAGTATATCGCGCAGCAAGTGATGCGGTGTTGCCAAATTTGAGTGGGCCTGCTGGCAGTGCGCCTGAAGTATTGCTAGCGCGCCAGCAATTTGCTCAGGCTTTACAGCCGCTCAAACTGAGCCCGGTGACGGTGGAGCTGAATGATAGGCGGAGTTGGTCGGTGGTGTTGAGTAACGGCATGCATCTGGCGTTAGGGCGTGAGCAGGTTCAGCAGCGGTTAACGCGCTGGGTGGCAGTATATCCGCTGACGATGGCGCAATTGACAGTGCCTGTCGCAGAGATAGATTTACGTTACCCCAAAGGGTTTGCGGTGCATTTATTAGCAAGTGATAAGAAGCCGCCTGTCGTACAGGCGCAGGGGAAATCAGTATGAGTAGAGCTAAAGATAAACGCGATTTGATAGTGGGTCTGGACATCGGGACGTCCAAGGTAATCGCTATCGTTGCTGAAGTGTCGCCAGAAGGTGAGATAGAAGTTGTCGGCATGGGCAGTCATCCATCACGTGGACTAAAAAAAGGTGTGGTGGTGAATATTGAGTCCACCGTGAATTCTATCCAGCGTGCGCTGGAAGAAGCCGAGTTGATGGCAGATTGCAAAATAACCGAGGTTTATACGGGCATTGCTGGCAGTCATATCAAGAGCTTTAACTCGCACGGTATGGTACCGATTAAAGATAAAGAAGTGACGCAGTGGGATGTGGATAAAGTGATAGAAACTGCACGTGCGGTGAATATTCCGACGGATCAGCAAATATTACATATCTTGCCGCAAGAGTATCTGGTCGACGGCCAGGAAGATGTGCGTGAACCTATCGGCATGAGTGGTGTGCGTCTGGAAGTGAAGGTGCATATCGTTACTGGCGCGGTTTCAGCTGCGCAGAACATTATCAAGTGCGTGCGCCGTTGCGGTCTGGAAGTGGTGGACCTGGTGTTGCAGCCACTGGCATCGGCAATGGCCGTGTTGACTGAAGATGAAAAAGATTTGGGTGTGGCGATAGTTGATATTGGTGGCGGTACGACGGATATAGCGGTGTTTACTCAAGGTGCGATACGTCATACCGCAGTGATCCCCATAGCGGGTGATCAGATTACCAATGACATCGCGCTGGCATTGCGTACCGCGTTGAAAGATGCTGAAGATATCAAGATAGCTAATGGTTGCGCACTACGCCAATTGGCTGGAGCGCACGATATGTTTGAAGTGCCCGGTGTAGGTGAGCGAGGCGCGAGACAGATGTCCCGGCAGTTATTGGCTGAAGTCATAGAGCCTAGAGTGCTGGAGCTATACGAAATGGTGCAGGCTGAGTTGCGCCGCAGTGGTTTTGAAGAGTTGATGCGTTCAGGGATCGTGATTACAGGGGGCTCGGCAGCGATGCAGGGCATGGTTGAGTTAGGTGAGGAGGTGTTCCATATGCCAGTACGTTTGGGTTTGCCGCAATATCAGGGTGGGCTATCAGAGGTCATGCACAATGCGCGTTATGCGACGGGCGTGGGCTTACTGCTGGCAGGGTTGGATCAACAGGATCGAATGACGTCGAATAAGTTTTCAGGAACATCAATGCAGCAAATATTAGAAAAGATGAAGGGTTGGTTCAAGAGTTTCTAGTGAGTATTTAATTAGGTCATTATTTAATTTAGTCGTGAATATTAAGGAGATAAAAATGTTTGAAATTATGGATACAGTTAGCCAGGAAGCTGTTATTAAAGTGATTGGCGTAGGTGGGTGTGGTGGTAACGCGGTAGATCACATGATTGCGTGTGGTGTAGATGGCGTTGAATTCATTTGCATTAATACCGATGCGCAAGCTTTGCAGCGCAATTCGGCAAAAGTGCAATTGCAATTGGGTGGTAAGTTAACGCGTGGTTTAGGTGCCGGGGCAAATCCGGAAGTAGGTCGCGAAGCAGCGCTGGAAGACAGAGAGCGTATTGCAGAGCTGATCGAAGGTGCTGATATGCTGTTCATTACCGCTGGTATGGGTGGTGGTACAGGTACTGGTGCTGCCCCTGTCGTTGCTGAAGTTGCTAAAGAGTTGGGGATATTGACGGTTGCCGTCGTTACCAAACCGTTCATTTTTGAAGGCAAGCGCGTACGTTTGGCAAATGCTGGCATCGAAGCACTGTCACGTCATGTTGATTCGTTGATCGTTATTCCTAACGAGAAATTGATGCAAGTGCTGGGTGAAGATGTGTCCATGCTGGATGCATTCAAAGCTGCAAATAACGTATTGCATGGTGCGGTTGCAGGTATCGCTGAAGTGATCAACTGTCCAGGTATGGTCAACGTCGACTTTGCTGACGTGACTACGGTTATGTCAGAAATGGGTATGGCGATGATGGGTTCGGCAGCGGCGCAAGGTGCAGACCGTGCCCGTATGGCAGCTCAACAAGCTGTAGCAAGTCCATTGCTGGAAGATGTAAACCTGGCAGGTGCACGCGGTGTGTTGGTGAACATCACGGCTTCCAGCTCCTTCAAAATGAAGGAGTACTACGAAGTGATGAATACGATCAAAGGCTTCACCGCAGAAGAAGCAACGGTAATTGTTGGTACAGTAATCGATGAAGAAATCGGCGATGAATTGCGCGTGACTATCGTTGCAACTGGCTTGGGCGGCGCGGTGACACGCCAGCAGCCTAAACCAGTTATCGTGATGAAAACGGGTACGGATGATTATTCAGCGGGCAATGTTGAGTACCATGCAGATGCCAACGAGCCTACAGTATTCCGTAGTGGTCGCAGTACCGGGAATAGCGCACAAGTAGAAGCCATGAAGAGTTCAGGGATGGATTATCTGGATATTCCTGCGTTTTTGCGCAAGCAAGCTGACTGATGCGCATGTCAGGGATGGATGGTTTTGCGCTATAATGCGCGAAACTTTCCATCCTGCTTATCATGATACAACAGCGCACCATTAAAAATACCATACGCGCCTCGGGCGTGGGTCTGCATACGGGCACCAAAGCCAGTATCGTGTTGCGTCCTGCTGCGCCGAATACCGGTGTGGTGTTCAGACGCGTGGATATGGCTGAGCCGGTTGATATTGTGGTGAATGCAAATCAGGTGGGTGATACGCGTTTGTGTTCGACACTCGATAACGGGCGCGCAACCGTAGCAACGGTAGAGCATTTGATGTCAGCCTTGGCTGGATTGGGCGTGGATAATGTTTATATCGATATGGACGGCCCAGAAGTGCCAATTATGGATGGGTCTGCATCGTCATTTGTATTCCTGTTGCAGTCTGCAGGGTTTACCGAGCAGGGCGTGGCAAAAAAATTTATACGTATTAAAAAAACGGTAGAAGTGGTTGAAGGCGATAAGCGGGTACGGTTTGAGCCCTATGATGGGTTCAAGATCGAATTTACCATTGATTTCAAACACCCTGTGTTTGAAAAGTCCGGGCAGGCGATCAGTCTGGATTTTGCCAAGACTTCTTATATCAAGGAGGTTAGCCGGGCGCGTACATTTGGTTTCATGCAAGAAGTCGAATGGTTGCGTGCCAATGGCCTGGCGCTAGGCGGCAGTCTGGATAACGCGATCGTGATGGACGAGTTCCGTGTGTTGAACAGCGATGGCTTGCGTTATGAAGATGAGTTCGTAAAGCACAAGGTGCTGGATGCGATCGGTGATTTATACATTATCGGGCATCCCATCATCGGTGCATTTTATGCGCATAAATCAGGTCATGCATTAAATAACAAGCTGTTGCGCACTTTGTTGCAAGACCAATCTGCTTGGGAATTTGTCAGCTTTGAAGATGAAGCGCTTGCACCTGCGGGCGTGAGGCAGTTGCATCCACAGGTCGCCTGATGTTTATTATCCGTTTAATGTTTATCCTCGCATGCATCGCGCTGATTATATCCGGCGCGCTGTATTTTTTGACCGGCGATAAACGTTACTTTAAGTATGTGTGGAATGTGCTCAAGTTTGCCGTGGTTCTGGTGGCGTTGTTTGGTACCCTCATTGTAGCGGAGAGATTGTTGCTGGTTGGCATCTGATTCATTGATGTTTGCTGAGTAATTTCTCCAGCGCAGTCCGTAATTCTCCTGTTTCTATATCCTGCGTTAATCGCGCTATCTCTGAAATCGCTACGGCACTCAAATCTGGTTTATGTACGATGCGTTCGCGTTGTGGAATGGCGTTGGTGCGAACCTTGACCAGTATCGTGGGATTGATGATACCGTGTTTGGCAAAAGCGGTGCTGATGCTGGGTGTGAGTTGGCGAAGCTTTGCTGCTGCCGCACCGTTGTCACAATAAATACTTATACTGTCTGCCTGAATTTGTCCGATACGGCTCACTTCTGCCAAACCACTTGGGACTATGCTGCGCCATATTTTTTGCCAGCGCATGATTTCGTTGACATGCGATTTAAGTGACAGCAGACGCTCATTGCTGTCGATATAGCGGTATGCAAGTTGGCCAGGGCTAGAGAAATTGGACATAAGTATGTAGCCGCTAAAGCATTTCGGAATGATAGGGCGAATATGTTAACATGTACGCATTTGCAAGTATTGCCATCTTAAATAATTACCATGATTTCATCACTGTTGAAAAAAGTATTTGGTAGCCGTAATGACCGCCTAGTTAAACAATATGTTGCTAAAGTACGTGCGGTTAATGCTTTGGAACTGCAATTTCAGGCATTGTCAGATGCCGATTTGCGAGCCAAAACCGACGAGTATAAAACGCGCTATACCAAGGGCGAGAGCCTGGATCAATTGCTGCCCGAAGCGTTTGCCACAGTTCGTGAAGCGGCGCGGCGAGTGCTGGGGATGCGTCACTACGATGTGCAATTAATCGGCGGCATGGTATTGCATGACGGCAAAATCGCCGAAATGCGTACCGGTGAAGGTAAAACACTGATGGCGAGTTTGCCAGCCTACCTGAATGCCTTGTCTGGTATGGGTGTGCATATTGTGACCGTGAATGATTATTTGGCGAGCCGTGATGCGGCGCAAATGGCGCGCGTGCACAATTTCCTGGGCTTGACCGTTGGCGTCAACCTGTCGCAAATGCCGCATGATGAAAAACAGGCCGCTTATGCAGCCGATATCACTTATGGTACGAATAACGAATTCGGTTTCGATTATCTGCGCGATAACATGGTTTATCAGACTTACGAGAAAGTGCAGCGCAGTTTGAATTTCGCTATTGTCGATGAGGTGGATTCTATCCTGATTGACGAAGCGCGTACGCCGTTGATCATTTCAGGTCAGGCCGACGACAGCACTGAGTTGTATCTGTCAGTGAATGAAATCATGCCGAATTTGCATCGGCAAACGGTAGAAGACGGCGAAGGCGATTACTGGGTTGATGAAAAAGCCCACACCGTATTGCTGTCAGAAGCAGGCCACGAGCACGCTGAAGAGTTGTTAACCGATGCCGGGCTGTTGCCAGTCGGATCGAGTTTGTACGAAGCCGCCAATATCGGTCTGATGCACCATGTTTATGCTGCGTTACGCGCACATGCGTTGTATCACCTGGATCAGCATTATGTCGTACAGAATGATGAAGTGGTCATAGTTGATGAGTTCACCGGGCGTTTAATGTCGGGCCGACGCTGGTCTGAAGGCCTGCACCAGGCGGTTGAGGCGAAAGAGAGCGTCGCCATCCAGAAAGAAAATCAAACGCTGGCATCGATTACCTTCCAGAATTATTTCCGCATGTTCACCAAGTTGGGCGGCATGACAGGTACGGCAGATACCGAGGCTTACGAGTTCCAGCAAATCTATGGCTTGGAAACTGTGGTTATTCCTACGCATAGACCTATGGTGCGTATAGATAAAATGGATCAGGTATTCCGCACCTCGCGCGAGAAGTATCAGGCCATCATCAACGATATTGCCGATTGCTATCAACGTGGGCAGCCGGTATTGGTGGGTACAACGTCGATAGAAAATAACGAAAATTTATCCGCTTTGCTCAAGGCGGCAAAATTGCCGCACGAAGTGCTGAATGCCAAGCAGCACGACAGAGAAGCGGAAATTATTGCGCAAGCGGGTAAACCCAAGGCGATTACCATTGCCACCAATATGGCTGGTCGTGGTACCGATATTGTGCTGGGTGGCAGTATCGAGCGTGAGCTTGAGGCTATCCGGCTGGATGAGCAATTATCTGATGCTGACAAACAGACTCGTACCGAAACGCTGAAGGCTGCATGGCAGATTGTGCATGATGAAGTACTGGCTGCAGGCGGTCTGCATATCATCGGTACCGAGCGTCATGAGTCACGTCGCGTGGATAACCAGTTGCGCGGTCGTTCCGGTCGTCAGGGTGATGCGGGTTCCAGCCGTTTTTACTTGTCGCTGGAAGATCCGTTGTTGCGTATCTTTGCGTCTGACCGTGTCGGCGCGATTATGGACAAGCTGAAAATGCCTGAGGGTGAGGCTATCGAGCATCCATGGGTTACGCGTGCAATTGAGAATGCACAGCGCAAAGTTGAAGCACGTAACTTCGATATGCGTAAACAGTTGCTGGAATACGATGATGTGTCCAATGACCAGCGTAAAGTCATCTACCATCAGCGTAACGAATTGCTGGAAACTCAGGATGTGTCCGAAACCATCACCGCGATGCGTGCCGATGTACTGGCGCAGTTGGTGATGACCTACATCGTGCCTGGCAGTATGGCCGAGCAATGGGATGTCGCGGGCCTGGAACGTGCATTGACGGCAGAGTATCAATTAAGCTTACCTGTGCAACAGTGGCTAGATCAGGACGCGGCACTTGATGAAGCGGGTGTGCGCGAACGGGTTGTTGCGGCTGCTGATGCGGCTTATGCTGAAAAACTGGCTTCTGTGGGTGACACCGGCATGCATCATTTTGAACGCGCAGTGATGCTGCAGAACATAGATACACATTGGCGTGAGCATTTGTCTGCATTGGATCATTTGCGCCAGGGTATCCATTTGCGTGGTTATGCGCAAAAAAATCCCAAGCAGGAATATAAACGCGAAGCATTTGAACTATTTTCAGGCATGTTGAGCACCATCAAGCAAGAAGTGACGCAAATTACGGCTACTGTGCAGATACAAGCGCCTGCGGATGTAGAGGAACTTGATACGCCGCCTGGCTTGTCCAATGTGGAGTATCATCATGCTGACTATGAAGCAGTTTTAGCTGGGGAAGATACGCCAATAGCGACGGAAACCCCTAATGAAGCGCAGTACGCTAATGTCGGGCGTAATGATGTTTGCCCATGCGGTTCAGGCAAAAAATTCAAGCATTGCCACGGTAAATTAGCTTAATCAACCTGCGACGCTGTGGTACTTACAACGTCGCTATAATCGGGGATATCGTATGAAACGCCATCCCGTACCAGCCAGCTTGCATCGTGAAACGGCTAAATTGATACGTTTAGCCCTGGCGCTGCAAGAATCGGGTAGTCAGTTAGAAAGCCAGTCCTGGCAGGAACAAATGCGTAAACATATCGCACAAATGTTCCAGAAAAAACAAAACGAAACATTAGAGCAAGCGCTAGATTATCTGTGGACAGAAAATCCGCCTGCGTGCGAATTATTAGCGCAGCAAATAGAGAACTACGCCGAGACCGTGACTGACGCAGCAGAAACTGATGCGGTATTAATCGCTATTCCATTATTGGCCTGGTCACGTTATTCCATTCCCAGCGGACAAATAAATAAAGCGCGTTTGCGGGAGCTGCGTTCGGCCTTGGCAAATTACCTGTTAGCCGACTCTGCCCGTATTGTCTTAATCGATGTCCTGTACAGCCCTGAACAATTGCCAGCAGGTTTTATAGAAACGCGTGCATTGTTACAACAAATGATCCCGCTGGCACCAGCGAGTGAGGATATGCATGTCGATGTAGCTGACTTGCTTACTTCTGGCGAATATGTGGCGGATGTGCGCTATGTATTTGCCGCTGTAGTGGTTGATAAGGGCGCACCATTGTTCGCCTGGCAACAAGCCGATATTACCCAGAATGAAGCCTTGCAAACATGGCAGTTGCATACCAAGGATGTCATCGCAGCTTTGCTGCCAGGGTGTCATGTGCAGAGTTTGCTACCTAATGCTTTTTTCAGTGCCTGGCGCAAACTGGAGTATGAAGCACGCGCTTTTTCATTGCGTGCTGCCGTTGCCTATTTATGCGAAATGCTGGAAATTACCCCGTCAGGATTACGCGCAGTCATCGCGCCTTTTTATGACAAAGTGCTGGAAGAGTATCGCATAGGCTTTGGTTTGCCAAAATCCAATCAGGTGCTACATGGTGTAACCTGGCCGCTAATCGGTGATGAAAGCGATGAGACTGATATCATCAGCCAGATCGAGGCCGAATTGGTTGGCTTGGGTAAAATCATTGTTTTGACCACGTCCATGCCCATGGAACATTGCGATGATTGCGGCATGCCTTTATTTCCCAATGCCGAGGGCGAACTGGTGCATCCGGAAATGCCCGAGCCAGCCACACCAGTGCCTACGCATTTGCATTAAATATCCAGTATTCACAACCGCTCAATAAACCCTAGTGCGTACTACTCCTGTAGAAAAACCGGGTAGTTAGCGCTGGACATGGTTTGCCAAGTTTCCCCTCAAGTCATTTCGTTGTGTTATGTGCGCTATCGTACAGATGAGCCAGGGTTTGCACCTTATGATAAGCGCATCAATCGGTTCGGCAACGTGCTGTTACTGAATTGAAAATCGTTGTGCTCATGGCTATGGCAACGGTTATGTTCAACGTTTAATTCAAGGGATGGAACAAATGATGAAAAACTTCTACAAAATTACATCGTATCAAATTCTGCGCCGAATTGGCGTGACTGCCGGGGCGGTTATTTTTATGGCTGGTTGTGCAAGTACCCCTGCGCCGACTGAGCAGATGGCTGTTGCCAGGGCTGCGGTAGTTGATGCCAACAGTGCTGGTGGGAGTGAGTTTGCGCCGCTACAGCTAAAGTCTGCTACGGAGAAAATGGCGGCTGCCGAACGCGCAATGGCGGACAAGGATTATGTACTGGCTCGGCAACTGGCTGAACAGGCGCAAGTTGATGCGCAATTAGCAGGCGTAGCTGCACGTACAGCCAAGGCCAAGAAAGCGGCGGATGCTGTGCAAGAAGACAGTCGCGTGCTTCGTCAGGAACTAAACCGTAAAACCAACTAATTCTCAATGGAGTTCATCATGCAAAAAAAATTATATTTTCCTCTGACTGTGCTTGCTGTTGCGATGTTTTCAGGCTGCACTTCAATGCCGCAAAACTCATCACTTGCTGAGGCGCATAACAGTTATGACAGCGCGCGTACCAACCCAGAAGTGGTTAGTCTGGCGGCAGCAGAATTGCAAGTGGCTGGAAACTCTCTGAGCAAAGCGGATGCGGCGTTGAATGATGGCGAGAGCGACGCTACTGTCAATCAGCTTGCTTATATCACCAAGCAGCAGGTTGCAATTGCACAACAAACCGCCCAGCGCAAAACAGCTGAGCTGGCAGTTGCTGCCGCTAGCGCCAAGCGCAGTGAAATTCAGTTGACAGCAAGAACTGCTGAGGCAGATGCTGCACATCAGCAAGCTGATATTGCGCAGAATACTGCTGATCAAAAAACGGCTGAAGCGGATGCGGCTAATCGGAAAACGGCGATGGTGCAGCAAACTGCTGATCAACAGGCAGCTGCCTTGGTAGTCGCTAGTAATCAAGCCGAAAGTGATCAAGCACTTATTGCTCAACAGGATGCACAGCTCAAGGCACTGAATGCAATAAAAACTGAGCGTGGTATGGTTATTACACTGGGTGATGTTTTGTTCAATACCAACAAGGCGCAATTGTCACCTCGAGGCATGCGCAGTGCACAAAAGCTGGCTGATTTTCTGAAACAGTATCCACAACGCAAGATATTGGTTGAAGGTTATACTGATAGCACGGGTAGCGACAGCCACAACCAGATGCTCTCAGAGCGACGTGCTAATGCAGTGCGCACAGCTTTGTTAGATATGGGTATCAATAGTGATCGCATTACTACGCATGGTTATGGTGAATCATACCCAGTTGCCGGTAACGATAATGCGGCTCATCGTCAACTGAATCGGCGCGTGGAAATCATCCTCTCCGATGATCACGGTCACATCATATCGCGATAGGTATTAGATGATGCCTGGGTAATATTGCCCAGGCAATGAATTGCTGGCATAACACAAGGAGCGGAATATGGGACTGATTTTATTGATTATCGTAATACTGCTGTTAGTTGGTGCATTCCCTACCTGGCCACATAGCCGCAACTGGGGCTATGGACCAAGTGGCGGAGTCGGGCTGATATTACTCATCCTGATCATCTTGTTACTGTTGGGCCGGCTGTAATTTTAATATTCTGCTCGTTATGTACGATAGCGTACAGAGCAGGGTTGGGAACAGGCGGAATATTCAACCTGGGACTTAATAAGGAGTGTAGAACATGCTTGAGACCATTGCAGTTATCTTACTCATTCTGTGGTTGCTTGGCTTAGTCACTGCGTACACCTTGGGTGGATTTATCCACGTACTCTTGGTTATCGCTATTGTTGTGATCCTGATCCGGGTTATACAAGGGCGTAGCCTGTAGCAAGCTGAGTAGTTTTCAAACTGCGGGGTAGGTGATAGGAGATCTAGTCACGCACTGAGTGGTGGCTGAACCGATTATTTGCTGGTTACCCCGTTTATTGACAGGAGATGATGAAATGAATGCAGTCAGAATGTTGGCAATCGTACTGATTGTGGCAGGTGCTCTTGGGTTGGCATATGGCAGTTTCACTTATACCAAAGACACCCAGCAGGCCAAACTGGGTCCGATAGAGCTGTCAGTCAAGAGCACAGAAACCGTAAACATCCCCGTCTGGGCTGGTGTTGGTGCGCTTGTGGCTGGCATGGTTCTGTTATTTGTACGTAAGTAATGTATCCCATTCAGCCAGCAATGCACAAGTGCAACTGGCTGGATACTTTAGCAATTAACCTCATCACAGGATAGGAGCACACCATGAATGCAATTGAACGTACGACTCAACAAGGTATGGACGCATTATCAGAGCAAGTTAGCAAGCAACAACTGATTGCGGATTTCAAAGTCGTTATAGAAGATGCTGAAGCACTGCTTAAAGCGACGGCAGGCCAAGGTGGCGAAAAGCTCATGGAGATACGCACCAAGGCAGAAGAATCACTCAAGGTGGCCAAAGCCCGCATGATGGAAGCTCAGGAAGCTCTGGTCGCCAGAACCAAAGCGGCAGCAAAAGCCACCGATGCCTACGTTCATGAAAACCCATGGAAAGCCATCGGCGCAGCTGCTGGCGTTGGCGTAGTGATAGGCTTGCTCATCGGCCGTCGTTAAATCCTGCCCCATGACTGACACAGTGACTGGAGAGCACAAAGGGCTATTAGCCTCACTGACTACGCTGGCATCCACTTTGGTGGCTATTGCACACACCCGACTCGACCTGCTGTCCACCGACTTGGAAGAAGATCGGGAACATGTGATGACATTACTGGTGTTGACACTTATCGCTCTGTTTTGTCTGGGGGTGGGTGTTGTGCTGGCAAGTGTGCTGCTTGTGGTTGTATTCTGGGACACGCACCGCCTGCTGGTACTGAGTGTGCTTGCGGGATGTTTTCTGATGACAGGTATAATCGCATCAGGACTCCTCAGGCGCAAAGTGAAAACTAAGCCCAGATTGTTTGCGACCAGTCTGGCTGAGTTAGCGAAAGATCGACAGGGTTTGGTTAGCAGGTTATGAGTAAGAAACTGAGCATGCTTATAGAACGCCGGAGTCACTTGGTGGCACAGGCGGCATCACAACGTGTGGCGCTGGCGTACACCATAGCACCATGGCAAGCGCCTCTAGCGCGAGTTGATCAAGGTCTGACGGTGCTGCGTTATCTTAAGCACCATCCGGTCTGGCTAATCGGTGGTGGCCTGGTGCTGGCGGCATTCCGACCTGGTCACCTCGGCAGTTGGCTGGGACGTGGCTGGATGGCCTGGAAGATTTTGCGCAAGCTACGCGATAAGTAGCAGGCGCCGGTTATGAATATAGAATCAGAGCAGGATCCGGGCACGCTAACCCCTGCCTCCGAAGTGGCAGAGGGTGTTCACAGCTTATTCGTTCATGTACCCGTTGATGCGAGAGGTTTGGCACTCGGGATACTGGCTACAGTCGCAGTGATTTTTGCACTGGACTGGATGCAAACTTTTTTTGTACCGCTGTTGCTCGGTATTTTCCTGACTTATACCCTGAATCCTCTAGTCATATTGCTGGAGCGCATTAAAATACCGCGCATATTGGGTACCAGCGTGGTGATTGTCGCATTTGTATGCGCGTTCGCGCTGGGTGCTTATGCATTGCGAGGGCAGATGCAGACCATGTTCATGCAACTGCCCCAAGCTGCCAGCAAGTTATCTGCCAGTTTGGTCAATATGCGAGATGATCCAGGTGGCGGACTGCAGAAGATGCAAACTGCTGTGGGAGAAATGGAACAGGCGGGCAGTCAGATAACAAGTGTGTCACCTGCGCGCAAGCAGCGAGTTACCCACATTGTCATTGATAAACCCGGATTCAGGCTGGGTGATGTGATGTGGGCAGGTTCCGTGAGTGCATTAGGTTTTATTAGTCAGGCGACTATGGTGATCTTTCTGGCCTTTTTTCTGCTTGCGAGTGGGGACATGTTCAAGCGCAAATTGGTGCGGCTTACCGGACCCTCACTGTCGAAGAAGAAAATCACCATCAATATACTTAGCGACATCAATAATTCGATCCAGAAATACATGTTCATGCTGTTGGTCACCAATATACTGTTAGGCTTGCTGAGCTGGGTTGCTTTCCGCTGGATAGGTCTGGATAACGCGGGAGGGTGGGCAGTAACAGCGGGTCTGTTGCATACAATTCCTTACATTGGCCCAATGTTTACTGCAGTTGCTACTGGTATGGTTGCGTATTTACAGTTCGATTCCTGGTCGATAGCATTATTGGTTGCTGGTGCTTCTCTGGCAATCGCCACATTTGTCGGCACTTTTGTGACAACCTGGGTGACAGGCAGAATCGCCAAAATGAATGCAGCTGCTGTATTTGTTTCGCTGTTGTTCTGGGCCTGGTTATGGGGGATATGGGGTATGTTGCTCGGTATACCGATCATCGTCATTATCAAAGTTATATCCCAGCATGTGGAACAGTTGCAGCCTGTGGCGGAAGTTCTGGGTGAATAGCTGTTGTTGATAGACCGCATGCTTATGCTATTAAAATATATACGTGTATTTTGTCAGTGTCAAGCTCGCCTCATTAAAACGTCTTTTCGGTAATCCACGTGGACAATCCCAATCAAAATCATCTGCTTGCTGCATTGCCTAGCGCTGAATTCGAGCGTATCACACCTCAGTTGAAATTGACCTCTATGCCACTAGGTGAGGTTTTATATGAGTCTGGGGATAAGTTGCAGTATGTTTATTTCCCGACGACCGCTATCGTATCCATGCAATATGTGATGGAAAATGGCGCGTCCTCTGAAATTGCCGGTGTGGGTAATGAAGGTATGCTGGGTATTTCCCTGTTCATGGGTGGTAATACCACGCCCAGTCGGGCTATCGTGCAGACTGGCGGCTATGGCTATCGATTACCAGCACCATTGATGGTGGAAGAGTTCAACAGTGCTGGGTTAATGATGCGATTGATGCTGCGTTACACGCAGGCATTAATTACCCAGATATCGCAAACTGCAGTCTGTAACCGGCATCATTCAGTGGAGCAACAATTATGTCGTTGGTTATTGTTAACAGTTGATCGATTGCCTTCGAATGAGCTGACGATGACGCAGGAGCTGATAGCCGGCATGATAGGGGTGCGCCGTGAAGGCATTACCGAGGCTGCGGGACATTTGCAGCGAGCAGGGTGCATCAGTTACCGCCGCGGCCACATTACGGTACTGGATCGGTCGGAATTGGAGTCTCGTGTGTGTGAGTGCTACATCGTGGTTAAAAAAGAGTTCAATCGATTGTTGTGTGATGTGCGAAATCGCTAGCGGCTTGCTGTCGTTAACCAGGGTTAAGCTCCGCATTGTTTCAATACCTACGTAATTCCCGACCAGTCGGTGCGCAAACGCACAGACCGCGAATAGCAAGATATTCATAATTTTGCCAATGTTTTTTAAATCTTATCTATCGAATTTGATCTATTCTGCTGGTGCGGGCAAGTAACGCTATGTGCAGCTTGCATATTCAACAGCGCGAATTATTTAACTGTCTAGTGCATTAACGCAGGTATCCCATGTCAATAAAAAATCGTGATCTCGACATTCTTAATTTAGCAGATAGTGCAGTAGAAGGCACTGTCGAGGTTCGGCGGCAGGAAGCTTTGTTGAAAACGGGTGCTTTGCAGAATGCGATTCTCAATAGCGCTAATTTCTCGATTATTGCCACCGACGAAAAGGGCATCATTCAGTTGTTCAATATCGGCGCTGAACGCATGCTGGGTTATATGGCTGCGGAAGTGGTGAATAAAATCAACCCCAGCGATATTCACGATCCACAGGAAGTCATGGCGCGTGCGCAGGCTTTGAGCAAAGAATTGTCTACCACTATCACACCTGGCTTCGAAGCGCTGGCATACAAAGCTTCACGCGGCATTGAAGACAGTTACGATTTGACTTACATTTGTAAGGATGGCAGTCGCTTTCCAGCCATTGTGTCGATTACTGCATTGCGTGATGACTATGATGACATCATTGGCTACTTGCTGATCGGCGCTGATAATTCTGTACGCAAGCGAGTGGAGACGGAGCTGACCTACGCTAAAGCTGCCGCAGAAAAAGCCAACCTGGCAAAATCCGAGTTTCTTTCCAGCATGAGCCATGAGTTGCGTTCACCGCTCAATGCGATTCTGGGCTTTGCTCAGTTAATGGAATCAGGTACACCGCTGCCGACGCCTACCCAAAAAGCCAGTATCAACCAGATACTCCAGGCTGGGTGGTATTTATTGGAGCTGATCAATGAAATTCTTGATCTTGCCTTGATCGAATCTGGCAAATTATCACTATCACTGGAACCCATTTCACTCTCCGAAGTACTGCTGGACTGTCAGGCAATGATAGAACCGCAGGCGCAAAAAAGTGGTATCCATATGAGTTTTCCTCAATTCGATAGCGCGTATTTTGCCTATGCCGATCGTACTCGGGTAAAACAAGTGATCGTCAACCTGCTGACCAATGCAATCAAATACAATTCATCAGGTGGCATGGTCGAGGTTGCATGCTGCGTGAACTCACAGGAACGCATACGCATCAGCGTGCGCGATACTGGTGAGGGTCTGTCATCAGACAAACTCACGCAACTATTCCAGCCGTTTAATCGACTTGGACAAGAGGCGGGCGGCGAAGAGGGTACTGGTATCGGCCTGGTAGTGAGTAAGCGTTTGATTGAGTTGATGGAAGGCGAGCTCGGTGTGGAAAGTGTGGTCGGCGTGGGCAGTGTGTTCTGGATAGAGCTGAAACTGGCATCGCCATTGCCGCAGATCGTTAATCCAGATTCACCGCTTACTCAGCTGAAAACCCAGGCCCCCGATGGTAGCAAGTTACGTACCTTGTTGTATATAGAAGACAATAAAGCCAATATGCAGCTGGTTGAACAGCTGGTCGCACGTCGTTCCAATATGCGTTTGTTGAGTGCGGGGGATGGTACCCGCGGTATTATGTTGGCGCGCATTCATCAGCCAGATGTGATTTTGATGGACATCAATCTGCCCGGTATCAGTGGGATCCAGGCTTTAAAAATGCTGCGGGAAGATCCAGTCACAGCACACATTCCTGTATTAGCCATCAGTGCCAATGCCATGCCACATGATATCCAGAAAGGTTTGAGTGCCGGATTCTTCCGCTATCTAACCAAGCCGATCAGGGTTGATGAATTCATGGAGACGCTGGATATGGCACTGGAATTTGCAGAGACGGGATTAGAACATGCCATCCATTAGGACATACTTAGATGATTAATATTGCTGATATTCTGAGCGCAAATATTCTGATCGTAGATGACCAGCTAGCCAATGTGGAACTGCTGGAACAAATGCTGTGTGAACCGGGCTATCTTAGCGTTACGTCGACTATGGATCCGTACGCTGTTGCGGTGTTGCATGATTATAATCATTACGATTTGATATTGCTCGATTTGCAAATGCCTGGGATGGATGGTTTTCAGGTAATGGAAGAGCTGAAAAAAATTGATGTTGACAGCTACGTACCCATACTCGTTATTACCGCGCAACCTGGTCATAAGTTGCGGGCGCTGACCACAGGCGCGAGAGATTTTGTAGCCAAGCCATTTGACCTAGTGGAAATTAAGACGCGCATACACAATATGCTGGAAGTGCGGTTGTTGTATAAGCAACTTGAACAGCAGAATCAGATGCTGGAGCAGACGGTGCAAGAGCGTACTGCAGAACTGCGTGAAAGCGAAGCCCGCTTTCGTTGTTTGACTGAACTATCGTCAGATTGGTATTGGGAGCAGGATGAACATGGGCATTTCATCAAAATACATGGTGCAGTGCTGGAAATACTCGGCATGCCCGTCGATACCCTGCCTGGTGAATATCGGGAAACCAAGTTATCGCAATGGAATGAGGCGGAACTCACGGAGCTTAAAGCAAATATAGCCGCACGGCGCCCTTTTATCGATTTGGTCTGTCGTCGGCTGAGTAGCAGTGGTGCATATCAATATTTTCAAGTGAGCGGAGAACCGTTTTTTAATGTCTCGGGTCGCTTCACCGGCTACCGAGGTATAGGCAGAAATGTTAGCGAGATTGTTGGCAATATTACTCACCCAGATGTAGCTTGAAAAAAAGTAACAGACCCGCTTCAGTCGTAACATGTAATCAGTTATCAATTTGATATTTTTTGCATCTATTTCGTTGTTTGTACGAGGATAAAGCTATGAACGTCTCACACAGTTTGAAATTAATTGGCATTGCTATCACACTGGCTTTTGGGCTTAGTGCTTGCGATAAGCCTGGGCCGGCAGAAACTGCAGGTAAGCATATGGATCAGGCTGCAAATACTGCTGGCAAAAAAATTGAAGAAACAGCAAGCAAATTAAATGAAAAAATAGATGTGGAGGGCGAAAAAACAGCTATCGCCATCGATGATGCAACCATTACCACGAAAGTTAAAGCAGCTATTTTCGCTGAGCCTGGGCTTAAAACATTGCAAATCAGTGTCGATACTATGAAGGGTGTAGTTACCCTCAGCGGCTCGGTTCATTCGCTGGATAATAGTGATAAAGCCAAAGCGCTTGCGCAAGCTGTTGCGGGTGTTAAAGAGGTTGATAACCGCCTGCAAGTTAATTAAAACTGGCTGAATTGACTCATGTTGTAAACGGCTGAAGCGTAGCTGTAATGTAGAAAGTCGTACTCCATTGTGGATGTGGAATATTGAAATTTACCAAAAACAAATTTGCTATGTTCGGTTCCGAACAGATGTATGTCGCTGACAGGCGCAATCTGTTCCCTTAGCAGGAGAGACACTAGGTGTTTCAATTGTGATTGCTTCGGTCGGCGCAATGGCCGAAGCGGCTGTTTTTCGAAATAGCTAGGCATTGTGCCGATAAGGTCGAAGGTGACCATTTGTTATATTAGGAGATTCATCATGATTACACGACGCGGTTTTACTAATCTGCTTCTCGTTGCGGCCACAACTTTTACATTGGGTACGATGAGCAGCGTTGCAAATGCAGCAACTGCTGAAGACCTGAACAATGATGCTAATCAGGCATTGAGCAATTTGTACAAGGCTCATCCTTTTGCAGCAGATATTTCGAAAAAGGCTAAAGCAACGTTGGTGTTCCCGAACATTGTTAAAGCCGGACTGGTGTTCGGCGGTAGTTATGGTGAAGGTGTGCTGTACAAAGGCAAAGGAGTTAGTGGTTATTACAACTCTGTTTCTGCTTCCTGGGGCCTGCAAGCTGGCGCGCAATCATACGGCTACGTCCTGTTTCTCATGACTGACAAAGCTGTACAATACCTGCACAAGACCAAGGGTTGGGAAATTGGTGTTGGCCCAACTGTGGTTGTGGTAGATGAGGGTGTTGCTAAAAATCTTTCAACGTCGACCTTAAAGAAAGATGCTTACGCATTTATCTTTGACCAACAAGGTCTCATGGCGGGTATCAGTATCGAAGGTACTAAGATTTCCCCAATCAAGCGTTAAAGTTTGATATTAGTCTTGAAGCTGATCCGTGAATAACGGGTCAGCTTTTTTTTCAGCGCTAGCTTGAATAATTCAAAGTTTCACGCTACGCCCACCATCCACATTAATCACTTGTCCCGTGACATAAGGGGCGTTCGCTATCAAGTAATGAACTGCTTGTGCGATGTCATCAGGATTGCCCGCCTGTTTGAGTATGGTGTGGGATATGATGCGCTGGCGTGACACTTCGTCGATCTGGTTGGTGTCTTCTGGCCATAAAATAGGGCCGGGTGCGATGCCATTGACACGGATCTCGGGACCCAGTTCACGGGCCAGAGATTTGGTGAGGCCGTCCAGTCCTGCTTTGGCAATACTATAAACTACATAGCTTTTCATCGGGCGTTCGGCATGGATGTCGCTGATGTTGACGATGCAGCCGTTCTGGCGGCGCAGTTCTGCTGCGGCAGCTTGAGCCAGGAACAACGGTGCTTTCAAGTTAGTGCCGATTAAATTAAGCCAGCTGTCTTCGTTAATGCTGCCGATAGGCGTGGCAAAGAAGCTGGAGGCGTTGTTCACCAGTGCATCCAGCCGGCCGTAATGGTTAATCGTGGTACTGATGATATTGGAAAAGCTGGTGCAGTCGAGCAAATCGGCCTGGATGAGCATGGCTGATCCAGCACGTAAGCTATTTAACTCGGCTTGAAGTGCGCGTGCGTCTGTGGCTGATTGATGATAATGAATGACTAGGTTAGCACCTGCAGCGTGTAAGCGTCGGCATATCGCCGCCCCAACCCGTTTTGCGCCACCTGTGATTAATATCGTTTTGCCATCCATGAGATTTCCTTTATCCTTGCACTTTTACTGTTTTACACTGAGTTTATGTCATTACCCACGCCTACGCCTGAAGCATTATCCATTAGCCAACAGCTGGTGCAAGTAATAGCCGAGGAAATTCAAGCCCAAGGCTGGATATCGTTTGCGCGCTATATGGAATTGGCATTGTACGCACCCGGCTTGGGCTATTACAGTGCAGGCGCAGCGAAATTAGGCGCGGCTGGCGATTTTATTACCGCGCCCGAAATCTCACCCCTGTTTGGACGTAGTCTCGCGCAACAAGTTGCACAGGTTTTGCGAGTGACTGGCGGCGATGTACTTGAGGTAGGGGCGGGCAGCGGGCGTTTGGCATGCGATGTACTGATAGAGCTGATGCGGCTGGAGTGCGCTCCTGATCACTATTATATCCTGGAAGTGAGTGCGGACTTACGTGAGCGGCAGCAGCAGCTGGTCGCCAGGGAGCTGCCAGACTGGTTAGATAGGGTAGTGTGGCTGAGTCAGCTTCCAGCTGCTTTTACTGGTTGCATTATTGGTAACGAGGTGCTGGATGCGATGCCGGTACATATCGTCCATCAAACTCAGCAGGGTTTGTGTGAGCGTGGTGTAGTGATTCAAAATCAGCAGTTTATCTGGCAAGATCAACCACTTACAACAGGTGCGTTATTCGATACAGTGACTGCGCTGGCGTTAGAAGCCGATTACATCACTGAAATCAATTTAAGCGCGCAAGGTTTTATCAACAGCCTGGCGCAATGCTTGCAACGCGGCGCGATAGTGATGATAGATTATGGTTTTGGCGAGGGTGAGTATTATCATCCGCAACGCAATCAGGGCACGCTGATGTGCCATTATCGGCAACATGCCCATGCAGATCCATTTTATTTACCGGGTTTGCAGGACATCACCGCCCATGTTGATTTCACCGCTATGGCGGTGGCTGGCATAGATGCAAGTTTGCAGTTGGCAGGCTACACCAGCCAGGCGCAATTTCTTATTAACTGTGGAATTACCGATTTGTTAGCACTCACTTCGGTGGAAGATGTTGTTGTCTATGTGCCGCAAGTCACGGCAGTGCAAAAACTGATGAGCCCCGCTGAAATGGGTGAGTTGTTTAAAGTAATGGCATGGACGCGGGATATGGAAATGTCGTTACTGGGCTTCACGCAAGGCGATCAAACGCGGCGTTTATGATAGCGAGATGGCTTTATAACTTACTGATCTGGTTGCTGTTGCCATACACGCTCATCCATCTGCTATGGCGTGGGCGCAGGCAGCGTGGTTATTTACAGCACGTCGCCGAACGCTTTGGTTTTTATACTCAGCATGTAACGTGTCCTGTCATCTGGTTGCACGCGGTATCAGTGGGGGAAACCCGCGCAGCCAAGCCGTTAGTCGAGGCTTTGTTGGCGGCGTACCCGCATACTCATATTTTGCTCACCCATACCACCCCTACTGGACGTGAGACCAGTGAGAGCCTGTTTGGTGAGCGTGTGTGGCGAGTTTATCTGCCTTATGACTTCCCGTTTGCAGTGCGGCGATTTATACGCCATTTTCAGCCGCAATTGGGTCTGCTCATGGAAACCGAGATCTGGCCGAATTTAATCGCTATCAGCCATCAACATAATATCCCGGTGATGTTGATTAATGCGCGTTTGTCGGTACGTTCTACGCGCCGTTATGCCAGGCTGGGCAGACTCATTCCTGACACTTTGGCTCAGCTCACTCACATCGCCGCTCAAACCGAAGAGGATGCCGTACGTTTGCGGCAATTGGGCGGGCAGGCGGTGAGTGTGATGGGGAATTTGAAGTTCGATAACGCACCGCCTGCTGAGTTGATTGCATTAGGGCAGCAATGGCGTGAGCAAATCGGCGCACGCTTGGTATGGGTAGCCGCCAGCACGCGGGCAGGTGAAGAGTCGCTGATACTGGACGCCTGGCACGCCCTGTCTGATAAACCGCTACTCGTCATCGTTCCGCGTCATCCGCAACGCTTTGACGAGGTAGCAGCATTGCTACAGCAGCGTCAGTTGTGTTATCAGCGGCGTAGCAGTAATGCGTCAGTCGCAGTTGATACACAGGTCTGGCTGGCTGACAGCATGGGTGAACTGTTTGCTTATTATGCGCTGGCTGATATTGCCTACATTGGTGGCAGCCTGTTACCGTTAGGCGGGCAGAATCCTATTGAGGCTGCGGCAGTCGGTTGCCCGGTGATATTTGGACCGTCCATGTGGAATTTTGCTGAAGTTGCGCGGACGGCTGTTGCCAGTGGTGCTGCATTGCAGGTCAGTGATGTGTCCGCGTTAACGCAAGCTGTCGCGAAACTATTAGCTAATGCGCCGTTAAGGCAGGCTATGCGGACTGCCGCATTGACCTATAGCGCGACACACCAGGGCGCGACGGCACGCTTGATGCAATTAATCCGGATTCAGTAAACCGCCATTTCCAAATCCACGCTATGCGCCCAAGCATCTATGCCACCGCTGAGATTGTAAAGGTCAGTAAATTGATGGTGTTCCAATAGTCTGGCGACATGCATGCTACGCACGCCGTGATGACAGATAACTACAATAGGGGCTTGCTTATCCAGTGTCTGCATTTGTTCAGATACGGTGTTCATGGGCATGAGCTGCGCATTGCTCAAGTGCGCGATCTGGTATTCCCAAGACTCACGCACATCTAGCAGGATGGGCAGTATGCGTGAGGTGTCAGATAGCCAGGCGTGTAACTGGGGTGCGCTGAGTTGTTGCACTAAAACACGAAGCGCTCAGGCTGTAATGCGTTTTTCAGTGGCTTGATGCTGGTTTCAAACAGGGTGACGGTGTTATAAGAGTCCTCACCCATGCAGGTGATGAGTTGTGCAGACATGGCTGGCGCATCACCGGTGATGGCGAATAAACGGCCACCGATGTTGAGGTCTTTTAACATGACTTCAGGCAGTACAGGCAGCGAGCCAGTGACGATGATCACGTCGTATTTGCCGTGTTTAGGCCAGCCTTTGGCAGCATCGCCAGTTTCCAGGTTAACATTTTTAATGCCATGTGCAGCGAGTTTAGCGTGCGCCTGCATTTTGAAGTCGGAAACAATATCCACACTGTAAACACGTTTGCCCAGGTGGGAAAGTAGCGCGGTGAGGTAGCCGCTGCCAGTGCCGATTTCCAGGACAGTGTCGGTCGGTTGCACGGCGACTTCCTGCAAAATGCGCGCTTCGAGTTTAGGTGACATCATGACTTCACCATGGCCTAATGGAATTTCCATATCGACGAAGGCGAGTGTGCTGTATTGTGCAGGGACGAAATCTTCACGTTTGACCTGAACTAGCAAGTCGAGTACGGTTTGGTTGAGCACATCCCAAGGACGAATTTGCTGCTCTATCATGTTAAAACGGACTTGTTCTATATTCATTTTGACACCTATCTCACTAATATCTTGCGATTATTTCATATTTCCTATAATTTAACACCTCTGCTAGGGGTCTTCATTGAAAAATGAAGTGAGATACACCCTTCGAACCTGATACGGGTCATGCCGTCGTAGGGAAGCATTCATCTGCTCCTTACGCTTTTTTTACTGCTTAAGGACACCAAATGAACGCCAATCCAGAATTTCTCGCCGCGAATGCCCATGTTGATGAGGCCGCGATTAAGCCATTGCCGAATTCGCGTAAAGTTTACGTACAAGGCTCGCGTGCCGATATACAAGTGCCTATGCGCGAAATCAGTCAGTCTGATACTTCTGCTTCGTATGGCGCCGAGCCTAATCCACCGATTTATGTTTATGACTGTTCGGGTCCTTATTCTGACCCTGCAGTAAGTATCGATATCCGTGAGGGTTTGGCGGGAGTGCGCACGCCGTGGATAGAGGGGCGTGGCGATACTGAAGTATTAACAGGGTTGAGTTCGGAATTTGGCAATGCGCGTTTACATGATGCCCAATTGCAGTCTATGCGTTTCCCCGGTTTGGTGCGCCAGCCGCGCAAGGCACTTGCTGGCAAAAATGTGACCCAAATGCATTACGCGCGTCAGGGCATTATCACGCCGGAGATGGAGTATGTGGCTATTCGCGAGAATATGCGTCGTGAAGAGTATTTGGAGTCACTCAAGACGTCTGGTCCTACCGGGCAAAAAATGTTCGAATTGATGGGCAGACAGCATCGCGGACATTCGTATGGCGCAGCGTTGCCTGAAATCATGACGGCTGAATTTGTGCGTGAAGAAATTGCACGTGGTCGGGCGATTATTCCTGCCAATATTAATCATCCTGAAATCGAGCCTATGATCATCGGGCGTAACTTCCTGGTGAAAATTAACGCGAATATTGGTAACTCTGCGTTGGGTTCGTCGATACAGGAAGAAGTCGAAAAAATGACCTGGGCGATACGTTGGGGCGGCGATACGGTGATGGATTTATCCACGGGTAAAAACATCCACGAAACCCGCGAGTGGATTATCCGTAATTCACCCGTGCCTATCGGTACTGTACCTATCTACCAAGCGCTGGAAAAGGTTAATGGCAAGGCCGAAGACCTGACCTGGGAAATGTTCCGTGACACCTTGATTGAGCAAGCTGAACAAGGTGTGGATTATTTCACCATCCATGCAGGCATACGCTTGGCACATGTGCCGCTGACGGCAAATCGCATGACAGGTATCGTTTCACGTGGCGGTTCGATTATGGCGAAATGGTGCTTGGCGCATCATCAGGAGAGCTTCCTCTACACTCACTTTGAAGACATCTGCGAAATCATGAAAGCCTATGACGTCAGCTTTAGTTTGGGTGACGGCTTGCGTCCAGGTTCAATTTTTGACGCCAATGACGATGCTCAATTAGCAGAATTGAAGACCCTGGGTGAATTAACTCAGGTGGCATGGAAGCATGATTGTCAGGTGATGATAGAAGGTCCTGGGCACGTGCCTATGCAATTGATTAAAGAGAACATGGATTTGCAGCTGGATTGGTGTGATGAAGCGCCGTTCTACACACTGGGACCGTTGACCACCGATATTGCGCCTGGCTACGATCACATCACTAGCGCAATTGGCGCAGCACAAATTGGTTGGTATGGCACAGCAATGCTGTGCTATGTCACGCCGAAAGAGCATTTAGGCTTGCCTGATAAAAACGACGTCAAAGATGGCATCATGGCATACAAGGTGGCAGCGCACGCGGCAGATTTGGCCAAGGGTCATCCTGGTGCACAGATACGTGATAATGCACTGTCCAAGGCGCGTTTTGAGTTCCGTTGGGAAGACCAGTTCAATCTGGGTCTGGATCCTGACAAAGCGCGTGAATTCCATGATGAAACTTTGCCTAAAGATTCAGCCAAGGTCGCGCATTTCTGCTCGATGTGTGGTCCGCATTTCTGTTCGATGAAGATCACTCAAGACGTGCGTGATTATGCCTTGGCGCAGGGTTTGACTGAGCAGGCAGCGTTGACTAAAGGGATGGAAGTGAAAGCCATCGAGTTTGTAAAGCAAGGTGCCGAGATTTATAGCAAGGCATAAGTTTTGCTTGATATTAAGTGCGACCAGCGCTTTGGTGCTGGTCGCATTTTTTATGTTTTAAGTAAACTGTCATGCAGTGCTGTTAACATGGTTCTTTCATAAACAATTATTACAAGCGGACAATATGGACATCGTATTAGCGTTAAAAGCCTTGATTTTAGGTTTGGTTGAAGGGTTGACTGAGTTTTTGCCCATTTCCAGCACTGGTCATTTGATTTTGGCTGGTGATTTATTGAATTTTAACGATGAGCGCGGCAAAGCGTTTGAAATTATTATTCAGGCTGGTGCGATTCTGGCTGTGTGTTGGGAATACCGAAGCAAGATTTCTACCGTGGTTAAAGGTTTGGGGCAGGCTGATTCGAACAAATTTGTGTTTAATCTGTTTGTTGCATTTTTGCCAGCGGCTATATTAGGTTTGTTGTTTGCACATAAAATAAAAGAATATTTATTTCAACCCGTTCCTGTCGCCGCTGCATTTATCATCGGTGGTGTATTAATATTATGGGCAGAAAAACGCCAGCATGTTATTCGGGTGGAAAGTGTGGAAGCGATGAGCTGGAAAGACGCGTTGAAGATAGGGCTGGCGCAAACTTTAGCATTGATCCCGGGCACCTCGCGCTCAGGTGCAACTATCATCGGCGGCTTGTTGTTCGGTTTGTCACGTCGTGCCGCGACTGAGTTTTCGTTTTTCCTGGCGATACCTACGCTGCTTGCGGCAACGGTCTATGAGGTTTATAAGAACAAAGACTTGCTACTAAGTTCGCAAGGCGATGTCATGCTGTTTGCTATTGGCTTTGTAACTGCATTCCTGAGCGCACTTGTTGCGATACGGGCGTTACTTAAATTTATCAGTCAGCATGATTTTGTGGTATTTGCCTGGTATCGCATAGTATTTGGTATTGTGGTGCTCATTACCGCTTACAGCGGAATGGTGAAGTGGTCGGCAAATTAGTTTTTTCGCATAATCTGTATACAATAAAAAACCCGCTATAGCGGGTTTTTTATTGTTGGTAGAAGGACTAAACTTCGCAAGTTGCGTTGGCTAATTCCGCTATTTTGGCCAGCAGCTCATCCTCTTGGAATGGTTTACCCATATACGCATTCACGCCCAGGCTGATTGCATGATCGCGGTGCTTATCAGCTGTACGTGATGTGATCATGATAATGGGGATCTGTGCCATTTTGCTATCCGCGCGCATGACCTTGGTCAGCTCAAATCCATCCATACGTGGCATTTCGATATCCAGCAGCATGACATCCGGCTTTGCTGTTTGCAACAATTGCAATGCATCCAGACCATCTTTTGCCGTAGTGACTTCATAACCTTCACGCATAAGGATGCGGCTGGTGATTTTGCGTACGGTTAACGAGTCATCAACTATCATCACAGTTTTGGTTGCAGATTGATCATGGTTCATCAATGCAATTGGTGTGTGCTTGACTTGTTGACGTACCATTTGTCCCTGGCGTTGTGCAAGTTGTACCGGGTTAAGAATGAGCACGATTTGACCATTACCTAACACTGTTGCACCTGCAATACCGAGTATGCGAGCAAGTTGCGGGCCAATATTCTTAATCACTAATTCTCGATTGCCAATGAGTTTGTCAACCAGGATAGCTGCGCGCTGGTTACCACTTTTTAGCAGTAGAACAGGGCTGTATTGTTGCTGTATTGGTTGTGCCTGGGTTTCGCCTAGCAAGTGCGATAAATAGTAAAAATCGTATTGGTGATTTTGCCAACTAATGACGCCTTTTTCCAGTAGCTCGTTAATTTGAGCCGTTTTGTACTCTTGAACCTGTTCAATCATGGATGAGGATATGGCAAACAGGCGATCCCCTGCGTGTACCAGTACTGCTTGTGATACGGCAAGTGTCAGCGGTAAGTAAACCGTAAATTGCGCACCTTTGCCGGTTTCTGATGCAATGTCGATTCGTCCACCGAGCTGGCTAATTTCGTTTTTCACAACGTCCATCCCGACACCACGACCAGCTAGGGTGGTGACAGATTCAGCTGTTGAGAAGCCGCTGGAAAAGATCATTTGCATGAGTTCGTTTGCAGGGAGTTCGTCATTGGCATGCATGAGGCCATGACTGACAGCTTTTGCCCGGATTGCAGGTAAGTCTAAGCCGCGACCGTCGTCGCGAAGTGCAATAACAACCTCATTGCCTTCCTGGCGGGCGTAAAGCACAATTTCACCATACTCTGATTTGTCAGCGTTGATGCGTTCTTGCGGCAATTCGATACCATGAGCGACTGAGTTGCGGAGTAAGTGTTCAAGTGGCGCAACCATTTTATCCAGCACACTGCGGTCGAACTCTACGTGCTCACCTATCAGTTGCAAACTGGCTTTTTTACCTAAATCTTTTGCGGCTAGACGTACGGTACGATGCAGTCGATCAGATATGCTGGACAATGGCACCATACGAATATGCATCAATGCTTGTTGTAGATCTTTCGCCAGACGACCCTGTTGGGTAATCGCGGAATCTGTTTCGTTGAGCGCTAATGCCAAGTTTTGTTGCACGCTGCTTACGTCGTTTACGCTTTCAGCAATCATGCGGGTTAATTCTTGCAAGCGAGTGAATCGGTCAAATTCCAGCGGATCAAATTGACTGTCTTCACTTTGCATGTGCGACAGCGTGGATTGCATCTGACTTTCAGATTGAATTTCTAATTCACGCAGCTGTGTCCGCAGACGACCAACGTTTTCGTTTAGTTCAGTGATGTGGGTTTTAATGCCGGCAACACTACTTTCCATCCGCGAACGCGCAATGTTGATTTCGCCTGCTTCATTAACTAATCTATCGACTATGTCGGCACGTACACGTAATGTATGTGCACTGCTGTCTATATCTGCTGAAATTGACTTTGCAATTGTTGATTGCGCTTGCTCCGTAACCATAATTGCAGATGGTATGCTTTCAACGGTTGGTGTGGTGGTTGCTGGAGAATTACGCAATCTATCCACAGCAATGCTCAGTTGATCTATCTGTGCCTCAAAGTCGGTAAAGACTTCTGGTGTTAGTTTGTGGTGATTAATTGCATCAATGACAGCAGTTTCAAAAGTGTGGGTTAATTCACCCAGATGCATTGCACCTGTCATACGGGCGCTACCTTTTAATGTGTGCAGTAGTCGCTGAATATTAGCTTGTTCTTCGCCTTCGGGTGCGTTCTGCCAGTTACGTACGGATTTTTCAATGGAGGGCATTAAGTCGGCAGCTTCTTCCAAGAAGATCGGGAGTAATTGCTCATCAATGTCATCTGTGAGGGTGTGTGTGCGTTGCAAGTCGTCTACAGGTAAGCGCAAGGAGTCCAATTTAGGGACCTCCACTTCCACTGCTTCCACTGCTTCTACTGCTTCTACTGCTTCTACTGCTTCTACTGCTTCTACTGCTTCTACTGCTTCTACTGCTTCTACTGCTTCTACTGCTTCTACTGCTTCTACTGCTTCTACTGCTTCTACTGCTTCTAC
>JBBQPT010000002.1:0-135203 GCA_038217005.1 Burkholderiales bacterium | reverse complement strand
AATCACGACCAATATCATCCACGGTCCACCCCAACCACCCATCCAGCTGCCTTGCATCATTGTCATTACCTCTTAATTACTTCGGTTGTCGTAAAAATCACAGCCAATATTATTTCTTACTGCTAATATTTTCAGTACGCCAACGCACACTACAGGCTGACGTTCCGATGCTTTAAGCAACTCATGAAATTCTGCTCATTTTCGTGTGCTGTCTTGGTAAAAAGGTAATGTATGGTTAAGGTTTGATTGGTACTGGGCAAGGTCTGACTTCCATGCTGTCAATTTCAATTTCTTCGAAATCATGGATAAAACCTCGTTGTAGACGCTCTCCCAATCCTGTGCCAAGGTGTATGCCAGTCTGCCCGACACAGGTTTCAATTTGTTCGGCAGTCACCAGCAACAAGTCATAGGTGATATCTATGGTGTCGCCGGCAACCTCTATATGCTTGATACCCATCATGGTACTCAACTGTTCATCAAGCAGCATCGCCTCAGCATCAGTCAACTTTTGATCCAGGTGGAAATGTCGCTGCTTGATCACTTCCATACCTTTCTGCTTGGGTGCTTCTTCACCCGGTACGCCGACATAAAGATGCGGGTTCGCCTTGAACCGATCCCGGCATTGCTGAGAACAGAAGGCGTAATGCATACCAAGATACTCCATCGCAAATGAATCCGGATTGACTTGCATTCCGCATACTGGATCTTGGATACTGTTATCCATCACTTTCTTCCTCTCAAATGTAAATAAGCGTGCTTAATTTGCCAATCTGCATGAGAATTGGAAAAGCGGAAAGGCCAGCGCAGGCCATATAAAATATAGTTTTTCATCAATGCCGCTGGTAACAATACACGCTGTTTCTTGGTAAAAATCATGTGCTGATTTACAGCTTTAAGCTACGCTTTCATATCGATCACGTAGCGGTAGCGCGCTTTTTTGTCAAAAACTTTTGTCCAGGCATCATCGATTCCGTTCATCGAGATCTTTGTAATCTCAGGCCTGATATTATTGAGAGCGCAGAAATCAACCATATCCTGAGTTTCCTTGATGCCGCCGGTGTTCGATCCAGCAAGTGCGTTTCTATACAACACGAGATTCATCTGGCCGATTTCGTTTGCATCGACGACTTTACCGACACCGACTCGGCAGTAAGTTGCATCGCGTTTTAAAAGCGGGATGAATCGATTGAGGTCATGCTGGTAGGGGACTGTATCCAAGGCAAAATCGAATCTATGGTTGAAGTTCGAAAAATCAGCTCCGTCTTTATTTATGACTACGTCCTTGGCACCGAAGCGTCTGGCATCTTCGATCTTGTCCGGTGACGTTGTGAAGACGGTGACCTCCGCACCCAGTGCCGTAGCCAGCTTGACCGCCAAGTGGCCGAGGCCACCCATGCCAACGATAGCCACCTTCTTACCTGGAGAGACGCCCCAATTGCGAAGAGGTGAGTAAACGGTAATCGCTGCGCACAACAGCGGCCCTGCCTCTGCGAGATCAATAGCATCTGGGATATGGATCACGAAATCCTCGTCTACGACGACAAAAGTGGAGTAGCCACCTTGGGTGATCGTGCCGTCTCTATCTTTCGAGCCGTAGGTCTGGGTGTTTCCGTTCAAGCAATAATTCTCGTGTCCTGCTTCACACTCTGTGCAAACACGACAGGAATTCACCATCGTGCCAACGCCAACGCGAGATCCGACTTTGAACTTGCTGGCACTCGATCCTACAGCGACCACCTCGCCAGAAAGCTCATGGCCGACGATTTGGGGGTATTGGATCTTCCCCCAATCCCCGCGAATCGTATGGATATCGGAGTGGCAGACACCGCAATAGTGGATCTTCATGGCAACGTCTTTTGGACCAAGAGCACGACGCTGAAACCTCAGGAGATTATGCGGGCCAGTCGGAGAATAAGCGGCCATTCCTTCCATGGGGTAGGGGCCATCGCCAATGGTAGTAGCATTTTTTGTGACCGCTGCATGCGCAGTTTCCAGATTCAGCAGGTTGGCAGCGCTAACCCCCGCTACCGCAGTGGCTGCTGAAACAATAAACTCACGGCGCGGGTGACGAAAATTTGCTTGTGGTTCCGATTGATTTCTATCGTTTGTCTCGCTCATGCCTGCTGCTCCTTTTGATTTAGTGATCAGGACATCGTCAGCACGCTTAGGATGGCTAAAATACCAGCACGCCAAGCAACACGCCAAACACCAGTACGATCAGGAAAATAATCAGCGCGATGAAAAACAGAATTTTGGCAATGCCTTTGGCGCCTGCTGCGACGTCAGTAAAGCCAAGAAACCCCGCAATGATGGAAATGATAAAAAAGATGATGGCTAGCTTGAGCATGGTGGATCTCCAGTCGTTGAACACAGGGGTGTCGTCAATACAACCATAGCTTAATCCACATGCGCACGCAGCTCTGTGCGCTTTCGTACAAATGCTGCCGAATGATTGCAGGACTTATTCGATTGAAACGACAAGCTCACAATGCTTGCCACAGGCTGGTGCGCGGATCTCGCCGTTTAACTCTGCAGAGCTTACGACTCACATCCCATTTTGTAGTTCACGATTTCCATGACGTGTTCTTATGCCCACTCCGCACTCAAACTTTCCGCCTGTTCCAGCACCAACTGAATCCGCACCGAATAGCAGACTTTCATGGCCACCATTATGACTGTCTATCTCTGGTACGGAACAGACATTTATAAGCCAATAAGTCTGACCATGATGGATTTTGTATCGCTGGGATTTTTGTCTGTTTGAAATCCAGCTAAAAACAGCACGCTATTGAATAAGCGCGGTTACAAACTGGTTACATTTAAGAAAGTGCTAGACGTGAAAAAGGCCTGCATTTCTGCAAGCCTTTTATTTTATTGGGGTGAATGATGGGGCTCGAACCCACGACAACCGGAATCACAATCCGGGACTCTACCAACTGAGCTACATCCACCGTTGAAACTAGTTTGGTCTGCCCGACAGGAATCGAACCTGTAACCCCCAGCTTAGAAGGCTGGTGCTCTATCCGGTTGAGCTACGGGCAGCTCATGAACCCGATGATGATGACCGCCTGATAAATTGAGAAATCACGAATGACCTGAAGCAATGACCTAAAAACTTGGTCGGGGCGGAGAGATTCGAACTCCCGACATCCTGGTCCCAAACCAGGCGCGCTACCAGACTACGCTACGCCCCGAAGTCCGCTACTATACGAGCGTGACGCTAAATTGTCAACTACTGTTTAAGAATTACTACATGCTTTACGATTTGCTTTTGAGCTCATTATTTCAGGTTGAAAATAGGTGGGTAAAGATGAGATGATTACATCTTTGATTCGAAATGCTGAAAAATTATGTCTGCTCAATTACTCGATGGCAAAAAATTATCCGAAGATATTGTCGCTAAGATTCGTGCGCGGGTGGATGCACGTGCGGCGGCAGGATTGGTTGTTCCTGCGCTAGCGGTGATTCTGGTAGGGGCGGATCCAGCTTCGAGTATTTATGTGCGGAATAAACGCAATGCGTGTGAGAAAGCCGGTGTACGTTCGCTGTCATATGATTTGCCTGCAACTACAACACAGGCTGAAATATTGGCGTTAATTGATGAATTGAATGCTGATGTCTCTGTGCATGGGATTTTGGTGCAGATGCCATTGCCATCGCAGATAGATCCTGAGCTGGTGATAGAACGTATCCATCCTGATAAAGATGTGGATGGTTTTCATCCATATAACATAGGACGTCTGGCAGTGCGGATGCCGACTTTGCGTTCATGCACACCTTATGGGGTGATGCGCTTGTTGGCGCTTGCACATGCTGATTTGAAGGGGTTGAATGCGGTTGTGGTTGGTTCGTCGAATCATGTGGGACGACCTATGGGCCTGGAGTTGTTGCTAGCGGGTTGCACAGTGACGACGTGTCATCGGTTTACCAAGGATTTGGCGGGCATGGTTGCTCAGGCTGATATTCTGGTGGTTGCAGTCGGTAAGCCCGAATTGGTTAAAGGGGGTTGGGTAAAACCAGGTGCGACCGTTATCGACGTGGGTATTAATCGTCTGGAGGACGGACGTTTGAGTGGCGATGTGGAGTTTGCCCCTGCGGCTGAACGGGCGGCGTGGATTACACCTGTGCCTGGTGGTGTGGGGCCGATGACCGTGGCGATGTTGTTGGAGAATACGCTGCAGGCTGCTGAAATGGCGGATCTAGGTACGTGATTTCAGCTGCGTACTGATTGCGGTATCTTGTAACAAAGTTGCTTCAAACTTACTTCGTAATAGTTTATAGACGCTGTGTTACATCCATCCGTTCATGCAGGATGCGAATAATTGCAATGCCATACTCGGTGATGCGAAAGTAAATCATGTGTCGCCCAATGCTACGACGGCGGTAGCCGAGTCGAATGTAGTCACAGGCTGGTGCTGTCTTGGGTGATAGCGCTAATTCAGAAAAAGCAGCGGTCAGTATGTTTGTGTAGTCATCTGCTTGTGCTGTACTCCACTGTTGCTGAGTGTGAATCCAGATTTGTTCGAGATCTTGTTCTGCGGTCGGGGTAAGTCGATATTCAGCCATGTGTCAGCAACATTCGCTGTTTGAATACATCAGCATCAAAGGTTTTTGGTTCGCCGCTGGACTCGCCTTTAATCAGCGCAGCACGCACGGTCTCAATCTCGGTATTGCGTTCCTGCTCACGACGAATAAGGTCACGGATATATTCGCTGTCATTGGTGTAGTGCCCAGCCACAATTTGAGATTTAATCCAATCGTCTTGCTTGTCAGTCAATGTAATCGTCTTGCGCACAGTTGCCATGATGTTCTCCTTAGTGCTAGCGATGAAGGCGTATTGATCATACTATTGGTGTAATTTAGCATAAAAAAATACATGCTGCCAGTGTCGCTGCCTTAGGTTGATGAGGCCGGAATGATGATTTTATACTTATGTGAGTATGAACAGCCCTGGATTGATGTGCCAGGGCTGTATTGCCGTGCTATTGCCCGATACGCAATGCCAATTCTGTGGCTTTGCCTGTGTAACTACCCGGGGTCATAGCCAGCAGACGCTGTTTGTCGGCATCAGGAATGGCGAGTCCTCTAATGAACTGATGCAGGCTTTCGCGGTTGATGCCTGACTTGCCGCGGGTGAGTTCTTTTAACTGCTCATAAGCGTTCGCCACGTTGTAACGGCGCATCACGGTTTGGATAGGCTCGGCCAATACTTCCCAGTTGTGATTCAAATCATCTGCCAGGCGTGCTGGATTGGCTTCGAGCTTATTCAGTCCGCGCAAGCATGAGTCAAATCCCAGTAGTGCATAACCGAGTGCAACGCCCATGTTGCGGAGCACGGTGGAGTCGGTTAAGTCCCGCTGCCAGCGGGAGACGGGCAATTTTTCTGCGAGGTGGCGTAACAGTGCGTTGGCGATACCCAGATTACCTTCTGCATTTTCAAAGTCGATAGGATTGACTTTGTGTGGCATGGTAGACGAGCCGATTTCACCAGCTTTGACTTTCTGTTTGAAATAACCTACTGAAATATAACCCCAGATGTCACGGTTCAAATCTATGAGCACGGTATTCACGCGGCTGATGGCGTCGAATAACTCCGCCATGTAGTCGTGAGGTTCGATTTGTATGGTGTATGGGTTGAAAGTCAGCCCCAGTTTGGTCACAAAGCGTTGTGCAAAATTTTCCCAGTCGATGTCGGGATAAGCAGATAAATGGGCATTGTAGTTGCCCACTGCGCCATTGATTTTACCGAGCATAGGCACGCTGTTGATTTGGTCGGCTTGGCGCTGCAGGCGATAAACCACGTTTGCCATTTCCTTGCCCAGTGTGGTCGGCGAAGCTGGCTGACCATGGGTGCGTGAAAGCATAGGCACGGCGGCGTGTTCGTGGGCGAGGTCGGTTAGGCGGGTGATGACGCTGTTGAGTGCCGGTAACATGACTTGTTCGCGCGCAGCTTTGAGCATGAGTGCGTGCGAGAGGTTGTTGATGTCTTCTGAAGTGCAGGCAAAGTGGATGAACTCGTTTACCTTGGCGATTTCAGGGTTGCTGGAAAAATGTTCACGCAGGAAATACTCTATCGCTTTGACGTCGTGGTTAGTGGTGCGTTCTATCGCCTTGATGTTTTCGGCATCTGCTTCAGAAAAATTTGCAACTAACTCATCAAGCTCTGCGATGGTTTCAACTGAGAATGCAGGGACTTCACTGATGGCTGGCTCGGCGGCAAGCGCTTTGAGCCATTCGATTTCAACGGTGACGCGGTTGCGGATTAACCCCAATTCACTGAAATGGGCGCGTAAAGCTTCGACTTTAGCGGCATAGCGACCGTCGAGTGGAGAAAGTGCGGTGAGGGCTGACAGGCTCATAATAATCAGGTAATGAGTGATAAAAACGTAATTTTACCGTAAACCGTCGCTGCTGGCTGTGATGAGTGGTGAAATTCTGCGAAGTGGGATTTAGAACGCGTGCAAATCAAGTATAGTAACGGGTTTGCTGTTTATCCATTTGTTAAGTTAATGACTACTGCGCTGTCTATTTTGAATCGGGTTTTTGGTTATCCTGCCTTTCGTGGCCGTCAGGCGGAGATAGTCGCGCATGTGGCCGGAGGCGGCGATGCACTAGTGCTGATGCCGACGGGTGGTGGTAAATCGCTGTGTTATCAGATTCCGGCTTTGCTACGTGGGGGCACAGGGGTGGTGGTGTCGCCGTTGATTGCATTGATGCATGACCAGGTGATGGCACTGCGTGAGGTGGGCGTGCGTGCAGCTTATCTGAATTCGGCTTTGTCTGCCGCTGAGGCGAACGCGGTGGAGCGTGAGTTTATTCAGGGTCAACTGGATATGCTTTATGTCGCGCCGGAAAGATTAGTCACGGCGCGGTTTATGGCGTTGTTGGCGCGGGCGCAAGTGGCGTTGTTTGCGATCGATGAAGCGCACTGCGTATCACAGTGGGGGCATGATTTTCGGCCAGAATATATAGGGCTGTCAGTATTGCATGAGCAATTTCCTGATGTGCCGCGTATTGCGTTAACGGCAACAGCAGATGCAGCCACTCGGGCGGAAATTATCAGCCGCTTGCGGCTGGAAGATGCGCAACAGTTCGTATCCAGTTTTGACCGCCCGAACATACGCTATCAGATCGTTGAGAAAAATGACCCGCGTAAACAATTGTTGGCGTTCATTCAGGATGAGCATCCGCGTGATGCGGGTATCGTTTATTGCTTATCGCGGCGTAAGGTTGAAGAAACGGCGGAATGGCTGGTTAAACACGGCATCCGCGCCATGGCGTATCACGCTGGGATGGATGTGGATATAAGGCGGCAGCATCAGGACACATTTTTACGTGATGAAGGCGTGGTGATGGTTGCGACTATCGCGTTTGGCATGGGTATCGATAAACCTGACGTACGCTTTGTCGCGCATCTGGATTTGCCGAAAAGTATAGAAGGTTATTATCAGGAAACAGGCCGAGCAGGGCGTGACGGCGCACCAGCCAACGCGTGGATGGCGTACGGTTTGAATGATGTGGTACAGCAGCGGCGGATGATAGAAAGCGGCGAAGCCCAGGCCGAATTTAAACGCGTTGCGCAAACCAAGCTGGATGCGTTGTTGACCCTGTGTGAAGCGGCACGATGCCGTCGTGTGCATTTGCTGACTTACTTTGGTGAGGCGGCAGAGCCGTGTGGAAACTGCGATGTGTGCTTATCGCCACCCGCAACCTGGGATGGCACAGTCGCCGCGCAAAAAGCCTTGTCGACTGTTTATCGTACTGGCGCACGCTTTGGCGCAGGACATTTGATCGATGTATTGTTGGGAAAGAGTACGGAGAAAGTTCAGCAGTGGGGGCACCAAAGCCTGAGCGTGTTCGGTATCGGGCAAGATGTGGATGAAGCGACCTGGAAAGGGGTGCTACGTCAGCTTATGGCGCATGGTTATTTGAGTGTGGATCATGACGCATTTGGTGCGCTGGTGCTGACTGAAACCAGTCGTAGCGTACTCAAGGGTGAAACTCAGGTGTGGATGCGCAAGAACACAGCGATTAAGCCTGTGAAGAAAGGCTCGACGCGGCCTATCGCTGCTCCCGTGGATGCCGCTGACGATGCGCTATTTGAAAAGCTGCGGGTATGGCGTCAAGCCGCCGCGCGTGAGCATAATGTGCCTGCTTATGTGATTTTCCATGATTCGACCTTGGCGCAAGTCGCGCAACGCCGTCCGACGACGTTGGGTGAGCTGGGTGAGATTTCAGGTATCGGTGTGCGCAAGCTGGAAGCCTATGGGGCGGGGATGTTAGCGGTGATAAACGCCGTGGTATGATGTTGGCTTAATATCAATAGGAATATGGCTGTGAATACAAATAACAATGATGTGCTGCGTAGTATGCGTTATGCCCTGGATTTGCCTGATGCGGCGATTGCAGACATGGTGAAATTGGCTGGTGGTGAATTGGCGGTGGCTGATATTGCTGGTTTGTTGAAAAAAGAAGATGAAGCTGATTTTATCCCCTGTGATGATGAGTTGTTGATGCAGTTTCTGGACGGGCTTATTATCAAAAAACGCGGTCCCAGCGATAAGCCTGCCGTGCCAGCACAATTAAGCAACAATCTTATTCTCAAAAAACTACGCATCGCCTTTGAATTAAAAGAAGACGATATGCATGACATTATTGAGCTGGGTGGTTTTGAGCTGTCCAAGCCAGAGTTGAGCGCATTATTCAGAAGTACGGATAATAAAAACTATCGTCATTGCGGTGATCAGCTATTACGCTACTTTTTACGTGGTTTAAGTTTGCGCTTGCGGGGATAAGTGATGGTAGCCGCCCAAGACCCATTGCACGGTGTGACGCTGGAAATGATACTGACGCAGTTGGTAGCGCATTACGGTTGGGCGGAAATGGGCCAGCAGATTGATATCCGCTGTTTTACGCATGACCCCAGTATTAAATCCAGTTTGAAATTCTTACGCCGTACGCCTTGGGCACGCGCTAAAGTCGAGGCTTGGTATGTCGATGCACTAAGCGTTGGTGATTTGGAAAGCGCTAACCATGATAGATAGAAATAGTTTACTGATTGCAACCAGAGCAGAATTTGTGCGGGCATACCTGGAAGCATTCGACATATTTCGTCCTAAATGTATAGAGGACGCATTTCGCCAGGCGGATACCAGTCGTTCTTCACTGGAGCAGTATCAATTATTGACTGCACGCGGTATGTTGATGGAACGTCACATCATTTTGCGTCAGTATTTGTCGGATGTAATGGGGCACTTGCTGAATCGTAGCTTGCAGACTACCTATAGTCAGGACAGGCCGGTTTTTCAAAAAACAAATGACGTTTTATCGCTAGTTGATACAGTCGAGTTTGAAGATGAGTTGCAGTTGGGCGCCTTTACTGATCAATTTCGCCGTGAAGCAGACGAACAGCTGCGTGATTTGAATATACGTATTGCCTTGTTATTTGGCCAGGATGATATTAAAGAGCGTGAAAACCCTTTCCGGCCTTACCTGATTTCACGGGGATTGGCAGATGCGATCCATATGATGGACCTGCCTGTAGAAATTGGAAACAGGCTGACCATATTGATGGCGGATGGCATGGCGACGCAAGTAGATGGCATCTATGCGAGTGTTAATGCGTTTATGTCACAGCATGGTGTGGCTGCCGAGTTGCCCCTCAAAATCCGCAAATCGCCGAATGCAACTGTGCCACTATCGTTGAGCGAAAAGTCCGATGTTGCGGGTGAGGCAGTCGCAGCCCCGCCACCGGCTTCATCTCCACAGGCGTTGCCTGGTTCAGCGCCGCAGCCAGCAAATACGGGCCGTGCGTCAGCTGGCATGAATCAAGGTTCCGGCGCAGCTCAAGGCATAGACCAGTTTTTACAGAATATTCAGTCCATGGTGGCGAGTGCGGGTACGCAGGCGGTAGGTGCGATGGCGGATGCCGTGGAAAAAAATGCCGTGGCTACGCCTAATCAGACCGCGTCACCTGATCCAGTCAGCCCAGCGTCGAATGGTGCTATGCCGGCAACGGATGAAGCGCGTATCGATAAATTGCTGGCGATGATGCAACAATACAGTCAGCAAGCAGCACCAGCTACGGCTGCTGCGCCCCATGCCAATACGCAACCGCCTGCAATGATGACACGCATACTTGATAATTTACGCACCCTTGCTTCAGGTGGTTATGCGAGTGCGCCCGGTTCGCAGGCGAATGCCGCGCAATCTGGCGCAACCGCTAGTTCAGTTCAGTCTGGTGATGCAGGTGCCACAACGGTTGAGCAGTCTGCATCAGGTACCACTGGCTGGATGGGTGGAGTGCAAAAGGTAGGGGCTGCATTAAGACAGTTCTTTACTACCGGAACCAGCGTACCCAATGCGCAATTTACCAGCGCTGGTCCACGCGTTGTGACCGTGCAGTTGGCTCAGTCAGTAGATGATTTATTGCAGGCACAACCGCCTAACACGGCGGAGATGACTAACAGCGAAGGGCGTATTCGTAACCTGCTGTTAGAGCAGCGTGCGAGTCTGACTGAACAAACCGAAGTCGTCGATGAGCAAATGACGATAGACGTAGTGGCGATGCTGTTTGAATTTATTCTACAAGATCACCGCGTGCCTGCTGAAGTGCGAGCGCAGTTGGGGCGTTTGCAATTCCTAGTATTGAAAATGGCGTTGCGCGACCCGACGTTGTTGACGCAAAAAGGCCACCCCGTCCGTTTGCTGATTAACCGTATAGGTAGCATCTCGGTTGGGCTAAAGAAAATTGACCCTGGCAGCGAGCGGGTAAGCAATGAGATTTGCCGCATTGTGGAATCGCTGCTGGATAATGCGACACAAAATCCAACTGCGTTTTCTGCGCATTTTGCGCACATGCTGGATGATTTTGACGCGTTTGTAGCGGCTGAGTTACGCAAAAATGATGATCAGATCAACCAGGCAGTTGCCGCGATGGAGGATATTAAAAATCGTACTCTGCGCTTTGCCCATATTTCTGCACAAATGGCTGAAATATTGTCTGGGGTTAAGCTGGATACGTATTTCCACGACTTTTTATCTACCGTTTGGGTGCAGGTTATTGAGCGAGCTGAAATTGTTGATATGGCTCGCGCCAAGCGTTATCGGGCATTAGTGCCAGATTTGGTATGGAGTATTGCGCCTAAAATCGATGCCTATGACCGTGAGGAGTTGGCAGCAATTTTGCCTATCATGATCAACACCTTGCGTGATGGTTTGGCAATGATTGCCTGGCCGGCTGCAAAACAGAGCGAGATGATGGATTGGCTGTTTGATGCGCACGGCAGAGCGTTGCGCCTGACGGTGGATTTGGATGCATTTCAGGTGCCTAGTTTGCCAAATATGCATACGAACTTTGAACCACTGGTTGAAAATATGGTGGTCAAAACGGTGCCGCCAACGGCGAGTGAATTACGCGCCGCAGAGAAAGCGTTGACGGAAGCTGCGGCATTGGCACCACGGGCTGTAATTGCGATAATGCATCAATTTGCCGAACATGAGATATTGGCTGAATTGAATTTGGAAGATGTGGAAGGTGTTAATTTTGATACCGATGAAATTGTTGATGCGTATGAAGGTGAAAGTGTTGGCGAGCGTTTGTATAACGGCATTAACATAGAAATTAAACTCAGTGTCAGGCCAATGCGTGCCAAGTTGAGTTGGGTAAGTGAAGATGCGGGTAATTTGTTATTGACCCTGGATGATCAAAAACTGCCTATGGTGATGAGTCTGCGGGTGTTTAAACGGCTTTATAACAATGGCCGGGTGAATTTCCTTGAGGATGAAATGCTGTTCGAGCGGGCAGTGAAATCTTTATTGGATGCAGCGGAATATATGGATGACACCAACGTTGAATAAGGTGCTGGTTCGTATTCTGGGCAAAACCCTGATCTTGCCGTTTCAGATGATGTTGGGGCAGTTACGCCCGGATTTGACGTATCAACCTTACATTCGGGTGCTACCCACAGCGGATTTGGCGCGGTTTAATTTACGTGGCCTTACCCCCGAGATGTTCTGTGTGAATATTGCAGACCAGGTCAATGTGCGTGGCTTGTTATCTGGCGTGGTGGATAACGAACAACAAGTGCTGGTGGCGCAATGGTTAATCGATGAAGATGAATATCGCGCTGCCTTGCAGGTCAAACCGGACCACACTTATTGGCTCGCGCGACTGGCACAACTTGATGGTTATGTGGCAACACTGGATGATGAATTTGTCGAGCTTGAAATGCGTGTCATGCCAGGGGCTGCCGATAGCGGTTATGGCTATCGGTTGACAGTGGTAACGGCGGATATAGGCGATAAAGTCGCGCCCTATGCAAGCTATCAATTTGATAGTTATGTAGAAAATGACTGGCAAGGCATCGCACCTGCTGCTGAATATTTGCCCGAGCTGCGTCAGTATTTGGCGCAAACCGTACAACAGATCGCTGACGCAGGTGTAATTTTAACAACCGTTTTTGATGAAACCGATTATGTGGGCGTAGCCCATGAACAGGAATAAACATGACTAATGAAGTTAAGCAAGCGGGTAATACTGGTGATTTGCGCGCTGATTCGTTGTATTACCATGAGTTTCCCACACCTGGTAAATTGTCGATAGAAGTGTCCAAATCTGCGGCAACGCAACGTGATCTGGTACTGGCCTACAGTCCTGGTGTGGCTGAGCCTGTGCGTGAGATTGCGGCCGACCCTGAAAATGCATACCGTTACACCATGAAGGGTAATTTGGTTGCGGTGATATCTAACGGCACAGCGATACTGGGTCTGGGCAATTTGGGTGCATTAGCCTCCAAGCCGGTGATGGAAGGCAAGGCGTTATTGTTCAAGAAGTTTGCGGATATTGACGCGATAGATATCGAAGTGTCGAGTGAAGATACTGAAACGGTTATTAATACGATTGCCAATATCGCGGTGAGTTTTGGCGGGATTAATCTGGAAGATATCGCGGCGCCTGCTTGTTTTGAGATAGAAGACAGGCTGAAAGCGATGTTGGATATCCCCGTGTTTCACGATGACCAGCATGGCACAGCAATTATTGTCGCAGCGGGCCTGGTCAATTCTCTGAAGATTTCTGGCAAAAAGCTGTCTGAGGTGCGTATCGTACTGGTGGGCGCAGGCGCGGCAGGTACGGCTTCATTGCGTTTGCTGCTTACGCTGGGCGCGGATAAGTCCAAGTTGCTGGTGGTCGACAGGGTGGGTGTGTTGCACACCGGGATGACTGATTTGCCACCGCATCACGCATTTTTCGCTGCAGACACGGACGCGCGCACGCTGGCTGACGCGTGTGTCGGTGCGGATGTATTTATTGGTACGTCAGCACCGAATTTGCTGACACCCGAGATGTTAGCCAGTATGGCGGCTGACCCGGTGGTGTTTGCGATGGCGAATCCTGATCCTGAAATCACGCCAGAACTGGCTAAAGCCACGCGCGACGATGTGATTATCGCGACCGGGCGCTCGGATTATCCGAATCAAGTCAATAACGTGCTGTGCTTCCCGTACTTATTCCGTGGTGCGCTCGATGCGCGCGCCAAAGCGATTACCGATGAAATGAAAATGGCAGCCGTGCACGCGATTGCGGCATTGGCGCTCGAGCCTGTGCCTGACGAAGTGCTGCGGGCGTACAACCTGACTGAACTGTCATTTGGTCGCGAATATATCCTGCCTAAACTGACTGACCCGCGCCTGAAAGAACGTGTCGGGAATGCAGTTTATCAAGCTGCAAAAGCCAGCGCTTGATGTTCAGGTATTGATGGATACGATACAGGCCGCCAGCCAGCACTCACGCTATTTAGCCCGGTTACTCGCGGCTGATGCTGAATTTGCTACGGAGTTAGCCGAGCGTTTGGCGACGCCGTGGGATGCGCTTTCCATGCAAGCATTTATCGATGTCGCGACGGTGACTGATGCGGCGAGTTTGCAGCATGTGTTGCGTAAATTGCGTCAGGCGGTGATGGCGCAGATGATCGTGCGGGATTTGGCTGGGCTGGCAGATGTGCATGAAGTAATGCGCATGTGTACTGATTTGGCGGAAGTCGCTGTGCAACACGCACTTAAATTCCACACCCAACTACTCGCGCAAACGTATGGCACGCCGATAAATCCTGACGGCACGCCTATGCAACTGGCGATAGTCGGGATGGGTAAGCTTGGTGGTGGTGAGCTGAATGTGTCGTCAGATATTGATTTGGTTTACCTTTATGCCGATGAAGGCGAAACTGCTGGCAGTAAACCCATTTCGTATCATCAGTTCTTTGTTTTATTGGCGAAGAAAATCGGGCTGGCAATTTCTGAGATCACCGCTGATGGCTTTGTTTTCCGTGTCGATACGCGGCTGCGTCCTTGGGGGGACGCCGGGCCGCTGGCAATGAGTTATGGCGCGTTTGAGGATTATTTGTTAGTGCATGGCAGGGAATGGGAGCGTTATGCCTGGATTAAGGGACGGGCATTGTCAGGGAGTCGCCTGTCTGAATTGTCTGCCATTGTGCAGCCATTTGTCTATCGCAAATATCTGGATTTTAATGCTTTTTCAGCGATGCGCGAATTGCATGCACAGATACGGCGTGAGGTGATACGCCGAGATCGCATTGATAACATCAAGCTGGGGCCTGGCGGCATCCGTGAAATCGAATTCATCACCCAGGTATTTCAATTAATTCGTGGCGGCCAGCTGAGTAAGCTGCAAAATAAATCCACGCGGGCGGTGTTGCCGATGTTGGCGGTTATTGGCAGTTTGCCACCCGAAGCTGCGGATGAATTGCTTACCGCGTATTATTTTTTGCGCAATGTGGAGCACCGACTGCAATACATTGATGATGCGCAAACGCAGATGTTACCGACCCAGCTTGATGATCAGGTGCGCATTGCGACGAGTATGGGTTTTGTTGACTACTCACAGTTTTTGTCTGTGCTGAATGTGCATCGCGCAAACGTTACTCGACATTTTGATCAGGTATTTTCCGTGCCGCAAGAAGATGGTGCGACGCATGCTTTGAGTGCATTATGGCTGGGTGTGCTCAGCGATGAGGCAGCGATTAGTCAGCTGGAAAATTTGGGCTATGCCGATGCGGCTAATGTTTACCAACGTTTGCAATTAACGCGGCAGAGTACGCGTTATGTGCAATTGCCTGATAAAACCAAACAGCGTCTCGATGTGCTTGTGCCTGAAATCATTACCTTGGCAGCGAGCTTGCCGCCACGTGATGCTACCCTGACGCGGATGCTGGATTTGCTTGAAACAATTGCGCGACGTTCGGCGTATTTAGCGCTATTAATTGAATACCCTGCGCCCTTGCGGCAATTGGCCAAACTGTGTGCAGCTAGCCCCTGGGCGGCGCAGTATTTGTCAAATAATCCTATGCTGCTTGATGAGCTGATTGATGCGCGTGTGCTGTACGCGCAGCCTGATTTAAGCGTGTTACGGCAAAATTTGCATGAGCAAATGCTGGAGCTGGATGGTGACACTGAGCGACAAATGGATGCCATGCGTCATTTTCGTCAGCGCGTGACACTGCATTTGCTGGCGCAGGATATTGCAGGTGTGTTGCCGTTGGAACGGTTGTCGGATTACCTGTCTGATTTGGCGGCATTGATATTGGCCGAGGTCATTCCATTGGCATGGGCGGGTGTACGCAATCGGCATTACCCCTATCCCAAATTCGCCGTTATTGGCTATGGCAAACTGGGTGGGCGTGAGCTGGGCTATGCATCGGATCTGGATGTGGTGTTCTTGTATCAGGATGATGCGCCCGACGCAGCCGTGCATTATGCCCGCCTGGCGCAGCGCATTAATACCTGGTTATCGAGTACCACTGCGGCAGGTATATTGTATGAGACTGATCTGCGCCTGCGCCCTGATGGCGCATCGGGTTTGTTGGTGAGCAGTGTGGAAGCATTTAGTGATTATCAGCAGCATCACGCCTGGACATGGGAGCATCAGGCTTTAACCCGCGCACGTTTTGTGGCAGGGGATGTGGCGGTCGGTGAGTTGTTTGAGCCCATACGCTGTCAGATACTGATGCAAGTGCGAGATGCTGAGAAGTTACTAGATGATATTCGCGTGATGCGTCAAAAAATGCATGATGGGCATCCGAATCGCAGTGATCTATTTGACATTAAACATGATGCGGGCGGTATCGTGGATGTTGAGTTCATTGTGCAGTATTTGGTGCTGGCCTACAGCGCAGTTCATCGTGAATTGACTGCCAATGGGGGTAACTTGAAGCTGCTTAAAAAAGCCGCTGAATTAGGCTTGATAGACGCTACTCAAGCCGAGGCGGTACGTGCAGCGTTTCGTCAATTCAGGCAATTGCAACATGCTCTTCGATTGCAGGGACTTGACGCTGCGCGGATAGAGTACGCGCAAATCGCTGCACATGCTGAGGCGGTTAAAGCACTGTGGATGCATGTGTTCGACGTAAAATAAGTTACAATTGAAAATTATCTTAAAGTCTCTGGAGTATATGCAATGTCTATGTCTGACCGCGATGGTTTAATTTGGTATGACGGTAAAATGGTTGCTTGGCGTGATGCTACTACCCATGTCTTAACCCACACTCTGCATTACGGTATGGGCGTGTTTGAAGGCGTGCGCGCATATAAAACCGAGCAGGGTACAGCGATATTCCGTTTGCAAGAGCATACCGATAGATTATTCCGTTCCGCGCATATTCTGGGCATGAAGCTGCCATACGATAAGGAAACGCTGAAAGCTGCGCAGTTGGCTTCTGTGCGCGAAAACAATCTGGAATCCGCATATTTACGTCCAATGGCGTTCTATGGTTCGGAAGCGATGGGGATTTCAGCCAAGAATCTATCAGTACATGTCATCGTTGCGGCGTGGACTTGGGGCGCGTACATGGGTGCCGAGGCGTTGGAAAAAGGTATCCGGGTTAAGACTTCATCTTTTGCCCGTCATCACGTTAATATCACCATGTGTAAAGCTAAGGCTAATGGTAATTACATGAACTCTATCCTGGCACACCAGGAAGCGGCACAAGATGGATATCAAGAAGCCTTGTTGCTGGATGTGGATGGCTTTGTTGCTGAAGGTTCAGGTGAGAACGTATTTATTGTACGCAATGGTAAGCTTTACACACCTGATCTGACCAGTGCGTTAGAAGGCATTACCCGCGACACCATCGTGCAGTTGGCCAATGAAATCGGTGTGCAGGTTATAGAAAAACGTATTACTCGTGACGAAGTTTATGGTGCTGATGAAGCTTTCTTTACCGGTACGGCTGCAGAAGTGACACCTATCCGTGAGCTGGATAACCGTATGATAGGTACAGGCGAACGTGGTCCGATTACAACAAAATTGCAAAAAATGTATTTTGATTGCGTGACAGGTAAAGATCCTAAGCATGCTGACTGGTTAAGCTATATCTGAGAATGAATATGACACAACACGATAACACTGAACGTTTTATAGAAGTTGGTGCGGAAGATTTGCCATTGCATTGCCCGACGCCTGCGATGATTGCGTGGAACTCGCATCCGCGTGTATTTTTGGATGTGGTTAAAACCGGTGAGGCATTGTGTCCTTACTGCGGCACCACATTCAAACTAAAAGCAGGTGCTGTGGTCCATGGGCATTGATTGCGGGCAAAACTTAATATGAACTAATGGACATCGTAAGGTGTCCATTTTTCATTAATAAATTAAAAAATTTAAATTGAATGACTAACCCTCTTTTCTCGCCTGCAATGTTTGCATCCGAGCGTCCGCGTCGCGCCTATCTGGAGTTGCGTGTGCGCCGTAGTGTGTTGATTGCAGGTATCTTGTCGTTGTTGATACATGTGGCTGCGTTGCTGTTTTTACCAAGACTGCCGCCACAGTCGGTTGAGAGTGGCGTGCAAGGTGGACAATCAGTTTTTGCGGTGCAACTGGGTGTGCCGGATAAACCTACGTCATCAAAGCCAGCTGTGCCAGCCAGCAAGGCTGCCGCCAAACAAAGTAAATCAACGCCTGTCAGGGTGAAAACGCGTTTGCCCAGACCTGTTTTAGCCACGAACCAGCCAAATGCGACATTTGTGGTGCCTAAGCCGGTACCCGCGGTTGCACCAGCTACGCCGCCCAAGCTAAATCCCAGTGATTTTCCTGATATGCAGTCGTATATCGCGGCGCAACGCGTTGCCGCGGGCGGCGTCGATACGACATCTGCGCCTAGTGCCGCGCAGTCGCGGGATGATGTGATTAAACGAAATCTGAAATCGGGTGGTACGAACGGGATATTCAGGATCATACGCATGGACAGCTATACCGCCGAATTTTCGTTCAAAGGCTGGACCAGCGACTACAGTAATGCACGGCGGGAAGTGATAGAAGTTGAAAAAGGTGATAGTCCAGATATAGAACATGCGATGATACGAAAAATGATAGAGTTGATACGGCGTTATTATAAAGGTGATTTTCAGTGGGATTCGCAACGCCTGCATCGTTCGGTCACGCTGTCTGCACGACCGAGTGACAATGCAGGGTTGGAGGATTTTATGATGCGTGAGTTTTTTCAGGGTGATGGTCAGTTACGTTAATTTATCTACTAGGAGCAGTAAATGAAGAAATTATTATTGTGTGTAATGTTGGGTTGTATTGTGCCAGCAGTGAGCTACGCTGCGCCGCCCGCCGAGGTTGTTCAGGCTGCACCATTGAAAATGGTCATACAGGTGAGTGATGGTGATGCGAAAAAGTGGAACCTGAGTCTGAATAATGCATTGAATGTGCAAAAAGAACTGGGTGAAAATGCCAGCGTAATTGAGATTGTCGCTTTTGGCCCTGGCGTAAATATGTTGAAATTGGATTCGGAAGTCGGCAGCAGGGTAGAAGACGCGTTGGCTGCGGGGATTAAAATTGTGGCATGTGAAAACAGCATGCATGGTATGCAATTAAAACCTGAAGATATGCTTGCTGGGGTGGGTTACGTCAAAGCGGGCGTGGTTGAAATCGCCCGCAAGGAACTAGCGGGCTATGCCTACATTCGACCTTAGCCGTGGATTAATCAAACACCACCGTTTTGTTGGCATAGAGTAAAACGCGATTTTCTATATGCCAGCGTACGGCGCGGGAAAGTACTATTTTCTCCAAATCGGCACCTCGACGTATTAAGTCTTCCAGGTCGTCACGGTGTGAAATGCGGGCGACGTCCTGTTCAATGATAGGGCCATCGTCCAGCGTTTCGGTGACGTAATGGCTGGTTGCGCCTATGAGTTTGACGCCACGCTCAAATGCCCGATGGTAGGGTTTTGCGCCATGAAATGCAGGCAAAAATGAGTGGTGGATATTGATAATCCGATTTGGATAATGGCGAATAAAGTCAGATGACAACACCTGCATATAGCGCGCCAGTACGATGCAATCAATGTGATGGTGCCGCAAGATAGCGAGCTGGGTCGCCTCGGCGTCGGCTTTGTCGTCTCTATTGATGCTGATGTGTTGAAACGGGATGTTATAAGTATCAGCCAGCCATTTTGTGTCGGTGTGGTTGCTGATGATGATAGGGATGCTGCAGTTAAGTTCACCCGCCTGGTAGCGATAGAGTAAGTCAGCTAAACAATGATCATAGCGTGACACAAAGATCGCCAAGCGCGGCTTGCTGCCAGAGCTGGCCAAACGCCACTGCATCTGAAAGCGTGCGGCAATGGGTGAAAACGCAGTATTGAAATCAACCAAATCCAGATCAAACCCAGCTAAATCCCACTCTACCCGCATTAAAAATAAACCTAGCTCCGCATCCTGATGTTGATCAGCATGCAAAATGTTGGCATTGTGCTGGTATAAAAAATCAGCAATTGCTGCCACCAAGCCTTTCTGGTCTGGGCAGCTGATTAATAAAATGGCTGTGGTTTTGTGGGACATGGTTTGCTCCTGTGAGCGCGGTATCGTAAGTGATAGTTGATATTAACGTAATTACGCAAAGGTGCTGCTTATTTAATTAACCGAGTTTGACCGGGGCGTTGCCGATACTGAGTTTCTTTGGGCGGTTTGGTTGCCGCCCGAGCTACCAGCGGATCGACGTCTTGCTGCAATTGCTGGCGTTGCGGTGTGGTTAAATTGGCGTTGCGGCAAATGGCATGTCTGACATTGGGGTCGCGGTCATTGACGCACAGTTCTATCATTTCAGGGGTAAGGTCGGGACGTTTGGCAATGCACAGGCGGATGACGTGATCTTGATCGGCGATGAGAGCGGTGATTTCGTCCATGTTAAGGTCAGCGCGCCGAGCGAAATAACATTTAATGACCATCCATTGTTCTCTGACCATAAAAGGGCGGTAAGCCTCGGGCAGGCTGTCGCTCAGGGCTAAATCCAGCCGCTCGGCGAGGGGAAGTGCTTTGTATTGTTTTTCTAAATGAGGCATTCTCGAAATCCTAGCTTTCCAATATGAACGAACTATGAAAAAATGTACCTATATTGTAACGGATTAAATTTAGGTGGCGAATATGATCGACAAAGATGGGTACAGACCCAATGTCGGCATCATTCTCTGTAACGCCAGAAATGAGGTGTTTTGGGGTAAGCGGGTACGGCAACATGCTTGGCAGTTTCCACAAGGCGGTATTGACCACGGTGAAAGTCCTGAACAGGCAATGTACAGGGAGCTGATGGAAGAAGTGGGGTTGGCACCGGAGCATGTGCGTATCCTTGGGCGTACACAAAACTGGTTGCGCTATGATGTGCCACGACATTGGTCGCGGCGTGATTGCCGTGGGCATTATCGTGGGCAAAAGCAGATTTGGTTTTTGTTGCGCTTGACTGGACGTGACTGTGATGTGTGCTTGCGCGCATCCACGCATCCGGAGTTTGATGCATGGCGCTGGAATAGTTATTGGGTGGCGATGGATACAGTAGTAGAGTTTAAACGTGATGTTTATCGTGCAGCGTTGTCTGAGTTGGCGCATTATCTGGATAGGGATCACGTGCGGCGTTATACCCCACAGGGTGAAGCAGGCCTGTTGGTGGATGCGACTAAATGATGAAATTGATATTCGAGTCATTTGACCGTGCTGTTTACTATGTGGAAAATACGCGCCCTGCAGTGTTTTATTTGGCGGACAAAGAAGGCGGCGGCATTTTAATCAATACGCCGCCGTTTTCTGATGCGTTATTGGCCGAAGTCAATGCGATAATGCCGCTGAAGTTTGTTTTTTATCCCAGCTATTTTGGTGCGCAGGATGTGGACGCTTGGCGCTCGGCGAGCGGCGCGCAGTCTATGGCCTATGGTCATGAGGCACGACGCATCAGTGGCACGATAGATCTGGTGTTGGATAGGGAAAATCGTTTCTCGCGCACCATTGATTTTCTGCCAATGTCGGGACGCACCGAGAGCAGTTGTGCCTTGCGCTGCAAAAATAAGCCTGGCATGGTGTTTTTTGGCCCTATCTTATCCATGAGTGAGTCAGGATGGCCGACACTTGCTGCGCAAGATGACGATTATTCATTTGAAAATCGTATGTTTGGCACGCTCGGTTTACAAGACGTGAAATTTGAGTATGCGTTTACTGATGATTTTAACCCTAATACCAGCCATTTTGGTCCTGGTGCCGATGTAGCGATACAGCAAGAATTAGCACATGTGTTTGATTGATAAATTTATACACGTGGCAAATCAATTTTAAGGATTACCTAAATAATGGCTATTTCAGAGTTACAAGTACAAACCGCTTTAAAAACAGCAATTGACCCGAATACCCATAAGGATTTTGTCACCAGTAAGGCTATACGCAACATCAAAATTGACGGTGACAATGTCGCACTTGATGTGATTCTGGCTTATCCTGCGCAGAGCCAGTTGGACGTTATTCGTAAAATTGTTGTTGATACGTTAAACACAATTGCCGGAATCGGGCGTGTCGATGTGAATGTGACATACAAAATCGTTTCACATAGCGTGCAACGTGGTGTGAAATTGATACCGAACGTGAAAAACATTATCGCGGTGGCTTCGGGTAAAGGTGGTGTGGGTAAATCTACTACCGCAGTGAATCTGGCGTTGGCATTAGCCGCTGAAGGGGCAAAAGTCGGCATGCTTGATGCAGATATTTACGGCCCTTCACAGCCCACTATGTTGGGCATTCAAGGCCGTCCTGAATCACGTGATGGCAAAAGCCTGGAGCCGATGGAGGCGCATGGCTTGCAAGTTATGTCGATAGGTTTTTTGATTGATGCGGAAACACCTATGGTGTGGCGCGGCCCTATGGTAACGCAGGCGTTGGAGCAGTTGCTGAACGATACGCGCTGGCGTGATCTGGATTATTTGGTTGTCGATTTGCCGCCTGGTACCGGTGATATTCAGTTGACCTTGGCACAGCGTGTGCCTGTGACGGGTGCAGTTATTGTCACCACGCCGCAAGACATCGCGCTGATAGATGCGCGTAAAGGTCTGAAGATGTTTGAAAAAGTCGGGATACCGATTTTCGGTGTGGTTGAAAACATGAGTATCCATATTTGCAGCAAGTGTGGTCATGAAGAGCACATTTTTGGTGAAGGTGGTGGCCAGAAAATGTCTGGCGATTATGATATTGAGTTCCTGGGTGCATTGCCGCTGGATATTCGTATCCGCGAGGAAGCCGATAATGGCGCGCCGACGGTAGTGACTGCGCCGAATAGCCGTATTGCCGAAATCTACAAGCAAATCGCTCGTCGCGTTGCGGTCAAAGTTGCTGAACAGGCGCAAGATCATAGCAATGCTTTCCCTAAAATCGTTATTCAGAATACTTAATCATGTCTATTAAAGCCGATAAGTGGATCCGTAAAATGGCTGAGCAACATGGCATGATAGAGCCGTTTGAGCCTGGTCAGGTGCGTGAAGTGAATGGCAATAAAATCGTGTCGTACGGTACGTCGAGCTATGGCTACGATATTCGTTGTGCGAATGAATTTAAGCTGTTTACCAATATCAATTCGACCATCGTTGATCCGAAAAACTTTGACCCCAATTCGTTTGTTGATGTAGTGGGTGATTCGTGTATTATTCCGCCGAATTCATTCGCGCTGGCGCGTACGGTTGAGTATTTCCGTATCCCACGGAATGTGCTGACGATATGTCTGGGTAAATCTACTTATGCGCGCTGTGGCATTATTGTCAATGTCACGCCATTTGAGCCTGAGTGGGAAGGTTATGTGACGCTGGAGTTTTCTAATACCACACCATTGCCTGCGCGTATTTATGCTAATGAAGGCGTTGCACAGGTGTTGTTTTTCGAAAGTGACGAAGTTTGTGAAACTTCATATCGTGACCGAGGTGGTAAATATCAAGGTCAGACTGGTGTCACATTGCCGACAATATAGAATGCTATGATGTCTCGGCATCTTAACAAACCGCCAAGATGCTATTTTGGCGGTTTCATTTTTTAGCTTAGTTGCGCGCTTAGCGTGGCTTTAGGGAGTAGTGATGAAATTTCGTTTTCCTATTGTGATTATTGACGAAGATTTCCGTTCTGAGAATGCCAGCGGTTTAGGTATTCGCGCCTTGGCGCAAGCGCTTGAGCGTGAAGGTACGGAAGTGTTGGGCGTAACCAGCTACGGCGATTTATCCAGCTTTGCGCAACAACAAAGCCGTGCGTCTGCATTTATTTTGTCTATCGATGATGAGGAGTTTTCATCACCTACTGCAGCTGATCAAGCCGTTGCTCAATTGCGTGTATTCGTTGAAGAAATCCGTTTCCGTAATAGTGAAATCCCGATTTTTCTGTATGGTGAAACGCGCACCTCGCGGCATATTCCCAACGATGTGTTGAAAGAGTTGCATGGCTTCATCCACATGTTTGAAGATACGCCGGAGTTTGTCGCGCGGCATATATTGCGCGAAACCAAAACTTACCTGGATTCGCTCGCACCACCGTTTTTCCGTGCGTTGACGCATTATGCTTCCGACGGATCATATTCATGGCATTGTCCTGGGCACTCGGGTGGCGTGGCATTTTTGAAAAGCCCGGTAGGGCAGATGTTCCACCAGTTCTTTGGTGAAAATATGCTGCGGGCTGACGTCTGTAATGCGGTAGAAGAGTTAGGTCAGTTGCTCGATCATACCGGCCCTGTTGCTGCTTCCGAGCGTAATGCGGCACGTATTTTTGGCGCAGATCATTTGTATTTTGTCACCAACGGTACTTCGACTTCCAATAAAATCGTGTGGCACTCAACCGTTGCGCCCGATGATATCGTGGTGGTGGACAGGAACTGCCATAAATCCGTGTTGCACGCCATCATCATGACGGGCGCGATACCCGTGTTTCTCACCCCGACACGTAATCACTATGGCATTATCGGGCCGATACCGCTGGATGAGTTCAAGCCCGAGAATATCCAGAAGAAAATCGATGCTAATCCGTTTGCTCGCGGAGTGAAAACCAAACCGCGCGTGCTGACCGTGACGCAAAGTACATATGATGGTGTGTTGTACAACGTGGAAACCATCAAGTCGATGTTAGACGGCAAAATCGACACATTGCATTTTGATGAGGCTTGGTTGCCGCATGCGACTTTTCATGACTTTTATCATGACATGCATGCGATAGGGCGTGACCGTCCTAATTGCAAGGAATCAATGATATTTGCTACTCAGTCGACGCATAAAATGCTGGCGGGTTTATCGCAGGCTTCGCAGATTCTAGCGCAAGACTCAGAGACGCGTAAACTCGACAGAGATGTGTTTAACGAAGCTTTCCTGATGCACACTTCGACCAGCCCGCAATACGCGATTATTGCCTCATGCGATGTGGCCGCGGCAATGATGGAGCCACCTGGTGGCACAGCGCTGGTTGAGGAATCCATTATGGAAGCCCTTGATTTCCGCCGGGCCATGCGCAAAGTTGATGCTGAGTTTGGTGACTCATGGTGGTTCAAAGTGTGGGGCCCAGAGTATTTGGCAGAAGAAGGTGTGGGCGAGCGCGATGACTGGATATTGCGTGCTAATGAGCGCTGGCATGGCTTCGGCGATTTAGCCGAAGGCTTTAACATGCTGGATCCGATTAAATCAACGATCATCACTCCGGGACTGGATGTCGATGGCGATTTTGCCGATTCAGGCATGCCTGCCTCGATTGTCACCAAGTATTTGGCTGAACATGGTGTTATCGTGGAAAAGACTGGGTTGTACTCGTTCTTCATCATGTTCACTATTGGTATCACCAAAGGTCGTTGGAATACCATGCTTACGGCGTTGCAACAGTTCAAAGATGAATATGACCGCAACCAACCGCTATGGCGTGTTTTACCTGAGTTCATTGCCAAACATCCCCGCTATGAACGTATGGGACTGAAGGACTTGTGTGATGCGATACACGGCATCTACAAGGCCAATGATATTGCGCGCCTGACCACGGAAATGTACCTGTCCAACATGGAACCCGCGATGAAACCGACCGACGCGTTTGCCAAAATGGCACACCGTGAAATCGATCGTGTAGAAATCGACGACCTGGAAGGCCGCGTCACTAGCGTATTGCTTACTCCATACCCACCAGGCATTCCGTTACTTATCCCTGGTGAGCGTTTCAACGCCACCATAGTTAATTACTTAAAATTCGTTCGTGATTTCAATGAGCGTTTCCCCGGCTTTGAAACTGACACGCACGGTTTAATCAAGGGTGAAGTGGATGGTAAGACAGTTTATTATGTAGATTGTGTGCGGTAATTAATAAGTTGTAATAGCGGGGCCGCGTTCGGGCTGTCCCGCTTTTAACCATGTTGCCGATCATATACATGGTGTATACATGGTGCATATGGAGCGAGTCCGTACCGTATCTGTCCACTTGTTGTGCAAAGACACCGAAATAAGTATATGGTTTTGGCTCAGGTTATTTCAAGTTCGATCATTTGCTCAAGCTTAATATCGATACGCTTAAAATTGACGGTAGTATCATCAAAAACCTGCCGCATGATTGTAACGCTCAGATTATCGTCAAACACATCTGTGATTTTGCTAGTGAAATGGGAATATCCACGGTAGCGGAGTTTGTTGCTAACGAAGCAATCTATAAACAAGTCAGCGAAATCGGTATCAATGCGTCACAAGGTTATTATTTCTACGAGCCGGCGCAAGCGCCAGTTGAGGGTTGAATATGCTTATGAGGGGCTATAAATTTGAAGATGACAGTTGTCATCTTCAAATTTATTCGGTTGTGTAGTTGTGTGTGCCGGTTACTTCAGTTAAATAGGCCAACGACAATTACTGATATGATACTTAACCAGGCCACCCCAATTAACACAACTGTAATTCCCAATGGTAGCGGGCTATCGTAGCCAAATAAAAACTCTTTCATCATCATCTCCTTACCAGATTAAAGTAGAAGCCTGCATCTAAATAATAGTTCGCAGTGCTAGTTTGTCAACTTATCCAACTGTCATATTCAAAATATAAAGATAAACTTATCTTTATATACTTTATGATATAAAATTAAAGAGCACTATGCAAATAATTTTTTGTTAATCGGGAGAATTTAATATGAATAAAACCAGACGTACCCAGCAAGGGCTGACCATACTGATGCTAATGGGGATTTTAGCGGTAGTGGGTATTGTGGCGACGATTGCAATCCGTGCTTATACACATCTATGAAAGGATAGGCGTAGCAGAGCCTATTTTACTTTGGCGTGCCAGGTAATAAGCATGCCCGGGTTCGCAATGGCGTCAGCAATGGTATAGCGATCCAGAGCGGCTAAAAATGCAGCATTGGCTTCGTGCAAAATGGATTTCAAGCGACAGTTGGGGGCCAGTACGCACTGGCTAGTGTCGCGGTTAAAGCATTCTGCTATGTCAAAGTTGGGTTCGGTTAGGCGAACAACATCGCCAATTTTAATTTGCTCCGGTGGTCGTGCTAAGCTCATACCGCCATTTTTGCCGCGCTGGGTAAGAATGAGTTGCTGCTGTGCCAGATGATGCACCACTTTGACTAGATGGTTGCGTGAAATCCTATAAAATTCAGCGAGTTCGGTGATAGTTGCTCTGCCGTCATTTTTCATGCCAAGGTATACCAGCACGCGTAATGAATAATCTGTGTATTGGGTTAGTTGCATGGTTGCATAATTTAGTGAATGTTAATGCTTGACAAAAATGGTCGGGATTCATTAAGATGTACGCAAGATGTATCTTATGAATTTTATGGTTGATTTTCATTCTACATCGTAGCGGGGTCAATAGCCCCATTTTTTTAGTCTATAAGATGTATTTAATATATATTTTATTGGGTGTGATTTAGGAGTGTAGTAAATGAGCGCAAATCTTTATGAAAAAATTGGTGGTGAAGCAGCTGTAAATGCGGCAGTAGATGTTTTTTATCGCCGGGTATTAGGTGATGACAGAATCAGTGATTTTTTTGATGATGTGGATATGGAGCGTCAAGCTGCCAAACAAAAAGCATTTTTGACCATGGCGTTCGGCGGTCCTGTGCATTACACCGGTGCTGACATGCGTAAAGGGCATGCACATCTGGTCGCACGTGGTTTGAATGATAGCCATTTTGACGCGGTCGTTGAGAATCTCGTTGCTTCGTTGCAAGAGTTGAATGTGCCTGCTGAGCTGATTGCCGAAGTGGGTGCAGTTTGCGAAAGCACGCGCAATGATGTGTTAGGCAAGTAAAGCCAGGAAAGGAGTCGAAGCATATGTCGCAATTATATTTTAACGATGTCACTTATCAATGTGGAGAGCATGAAACCGTGTTGGATGCATTGACGCGGCAGGGTGTTTCGATTCCTTCTTCATGCCGTAATGGCGTGTGTCAAACTTGCATGATGCAATCAGTTGATGCGAATGTTCCCGGTGCTGCGCAAAACGGATTGAAACCCACTTTGCAGGCACAAAACTATTTTTTGGCTTGTGTGTGTCATCCGACTGAAGATATGACCGTTAGCTTGCCTGATAATACCGATAGACTGTTGTCTGCAACGGTGACGGCAGTGCGGCAATTGAATGATGAGATCAAGTGCGTAGGTCTGGATTGCCCGACGTTGGAAGGTTATCACGCGGGACAATTTATTAATTTGTACCAGGATAGTGAGTGTGCGCGGAGCTACTCCTTGGCGAGCGTGCCAACGGACGGTTATTTGCGGTTACATGTCAGGCGCTTACCTGATGGGCGTGTGAGTAACTGGATACATGACGAACTCAAAATTGGCGATAGCGTGCAAATCAGTATCCCGGTGGGGTCATGTTTTTATTTGCCTGATGCACCACAGCAGCCATTGCTGTTGATTGGTACGGGCTCAGGGCTTGCGCCGTTAATTGGTATAGCACGTGACGCGCTGAATCAGCGGCACACGGGTGATATCTATTTGTACCACGGCAGTCACGATGTCGCTGGTTTGTATCTGGTGGATGAGTTGCGTGAAATGGCTGAACATTATTCGAATTTCCACTATGTTCCCTGTGTGTCTGGTGATGATGTGACGCCACAATATCAGGCTGGTCGTGCGGTAGAAGTTGCGTTGGCAGCGCATCCAGATTTGACCGGCTGGCGTGTGTTTTTGTGCGGTAATCCCAATATGGTTAAAACGGCCAGAAAGAAAGCTTATCTCGCCAAGGCTGCGATGAACGATATTTATGCGGATGCTTTTTTGGTGGCGGGTGCGAAATAACTGCTGTCAGCTAGTTGTTATGTATAAGCTGATAAGATGTATTTCCACTGGTTGTTTAGTGGAGTAGCACTTCGTGCTGATAATGTTGCCTTTCTGAATGAGGGAATTAATTGTGAAAACGAAATTGGTTACAGCAGCACAATCTTTATTTTCTGCACGCCTGTTTAATATTACCAGCATCATTGCTACACTCGTAGCACCGCTATTACTGTTGTGGATAGCGGCCTCGATATTCGTTTATTCTTCGGTTGCGTACCACCCTAATGCACGTACTGCACATTACAATCGTATCTCAGGGTATCGGTTTTATGGCGCAGTAGGTACTATGATGGTGCTTGGGCAACCTTTTAGCAGTTTGTTTCATGGCTGGTATCGATTGCTTGCGATTTGGTCAGTTCTCGCCATAGTCGTGATTCCATTTGGAATCTGGGATATTGTTCGCGCTGGACGTGAAGATTGGCAGGATTTAGATGTAGTAGTTGAGGGGTAGATGATTTTAGTGCCTATCATTAATTAATCTAGTCGTTGTGAATAAATTTTAGAATTAGTTATGCGTCAAAAAACTATAGATATATTGGGTTTGGAGCTTGCTCCTGTCAGTCATAAGGAGCGGTGGATTGCGATTGCGGGTGCATTTGTCGGGATACTGCTGGTTTATCTGAGTGCAAGCTACTTTCTGCAGGGTAATGCTGTGCCTTTGGTCGTTGCTTCCATGGGAGCGTCGGCAGTATTGTTGTTCGCTGTGCCTCACGGCACATTATCGCAGCCTTGGGCACTGGTTGGTGGCCAACTCATCTCGGCAGTGATTGGTGTTACCTGCGCAAAATTTATACCTTGGGCCTGGCTGGCGGTACCCATGGCAGTGGCAATCGCTGTAGGGGCTATGCATTATTTGCGTTGTATACATCCACCTGGCGGCGCCACGGCGCTGGTTGCTGCGCTGGGCGGGACGCAAATGAATACATTAGGCTACGGCTTCGTGATCACCCCCGTGCTGTTGAATGTGGTCATTATTTTGGTCGTTGCCATTGTATTTAACTGGTTTTTCCCCTGGCGGCGCTATCCAGCCTATTTTTCAGTAGATAAGGCAAAAACACCCAGCGTGATACTCACTCCCTATCCAGCTATTTCACATGAGGATTTCGTTTATGCGCTCAGTCAAATTGATACGCCGATTGATGTGAATGAACATGATTTGATGCATATTTATCATTTGGCCACTCAGCATCATAAAGCTACTGGGGGTGTAACCATGCAGCCGTATGATCAAAATAATTGCGGCTAATGTCAGGTGTGCGCATGTCTGATTTTCTCAAACATGCGCATATCACACGGTTTAATAGTCTTTTTCAATTTGTAGCGTGTTGAGCAGAATATCTGCCGCTACCATATTTGCTCCGTGTCCTAAACCATCCAAAATTTCACCGTCATTCCAGCCTAATGTTTTGAGCGTGGCAATCTCTGCAGGGGTGGCGGGGGCAGACGTTTGTGTTGCTTTCAACACAAATAACAGCATGGCTTTATCTTTGTCGGATAACGGGGCATTTTGCGGATTTTGCTTGGTTGCGGCGATTTGCTCCATGCTGATGCCGCCCATATTGATTAACATGGCTTCGTTGAAGCCCACACAGTATTCGCATCGGCCATGATCGGAAATCAGCGTGCGCATAAAAGCCAGCAGGTTGAAGCTCAGGCTCGGATGCTGCATGTAATAACCTATGTTGTGCCAGTGTTCGGCAAGTAGCGTAGGGCTGCTGCTGTAAATTTGCAGGGCGTTGGGCACGCTGCCAAATGCACTGGTAATTTGGTCATAAATATCTTTAACCTGACCTTCGGCATTGTCCGGGGTGTAAGTATGGATTAATGGCATTGCTTGCTCCTTAAGTATTGATACCGACCATCCGGTATCTTAAAAAGTGATATTAAAATGTTTAATATCACGCCGACCAAACGCTGAAAGCGTTTAGTTTAGGTTAACAGGCTGCTGACGTAGCTGTGTAATTGGGTCATGCACATACTGAAAGCATCGGGTGACTGTTTGTTTTTAGCAACGCTGAAACAGCCTTCCCATGCCGATATGACAAATAATGCTGCTGCCTTGATATCAATGTCAGCCTTGATGATGTCGTGTTGTTGGCCGTGTTCAAATGCTGCATATACAGCTTGTTGCCACAACTCCAGCACGGCGTTTAAATGATGCCTGAACTGCTCATCCAATGGACTCATTTCCTGCATTAAGTTATTCAGCGGGCAGCCTAATCTAATGCCCTCATCACCGATAAATGTATCTACCCCAGTGATTATTTCCAGCAGGGTTGTAACTGGATGTGGGCTATTGAGTAATGGTTGAAACACAAGCTTTTCCAAATGCGGTGCGATAATCTCATCAATAACCGCTAAACCAAGGGCGTGTTTAGTCGGAAAGTGGTGATATAACGCACCTTTGGTTAATGCTGTCGATTTTAAAATATTCGCAATACTCGCCCCCTGAAAACCATGCTGGTGTATTTCGCAATAAGCGGACTGCAATAATTTTTGACGTGTTATGTCTTGCTTGTGTGATTCCATGAAAGAGATCATATACCAACTGGTATGTATGTGTCAAGCGGTGATATGCACAGTAATACTTTTATTTGCTAGATAAGCTTAACGATTCAAGTCAGCCCGTCACATTTTATGAATATTGGTAGCGCGCGTTAACAGTAACAATAATGCAATACTAATATACTAACATTCCCGCTCGTTACACCTTATACCGGCCACCAATAGCCTTTTTGTGACCTGAGAGAAGCTATTTCCCCCCAATCGGAGTCTGTTTTGATGAGTATTAGATATCGCATTACCTTGTTGATTATGTTGTCCTTTGTTGCAATATTTGCAATTGGTGGCTATGCCATTTTTCAAGCAAGAGCAAATGCTGCTCAAGTAAAAAAGGTTACTGAAGGGGTAGTGCCCAGCGCACTTGCGGCAGCTGATCTGGTGTCCCAGTTAAAGGATGTGCAGCTGGAAGCCACAGCATTAGTTACCGCGACAGATAAGAATATTATCGATCAGACTAACGAAAAATTGGCGGTTAAGAAGGCAAAACTTCAGCAAGGAATCGAGCTGCAGGTAAAACAGGCTACCAACAAGATACAACAGGGTTTGGTGCAGCAAATCAAGGAAAACATCAATAACTACTTTAGTGCCATTGATGACACGGCCAAATTTAAGCTTGCAGGTCAAGACGATCTTGCCAATGCGAATTTCTATGCCAATGTTGCTGAATTTCAGGGCGAATTAGGCCAGATCATCGAAACTATGCGCGTAGAGAAAATTCGCGCCAAAGACCGTGCGATTTCTGTGCTTAACCAGAATCTATCGCAGACTGCGACAGGCATATCTGTTGTGTCTGTCATTACCATCCTTGTGCTGAGCGCATTCGGCATTGCGCTATATCGGAGAATTATTAGGCCGATTACGCAGATGCAAAGCATGATGAGTGAAATCGCCACCAGTCAGGATTTTACCCGTCAGGTTCCTGTCGAGCGCATGGATGAGATTGGTCATTCTATCGTCGCGTTTAATACGATGATAGTAAAAATTCAGGAGAGTTCGGCCCAGCTAAAACAGAAGACGACAGACATCCAGACCATGTTGCAAAACATACCACAAGGCATTCTGACCATCGTTGATGGCAACAAGATACATCCTGAGTATTCAGCCTATCTTGAGACCATTTTTGAGACCAAGAATATCGTCGGCCGCGACATGATGGATCTTGTATTCTCTGATACCAATCTGGGTGCTGATACCTTGTCGCAGATAGAGGCTGTTGCTGGCGCGTGCATCAATGAAGATGTCATGAACTTCGAATTCAATCAGCACCTGTTGGTGGGCGAAATTGAAAAGACCATGTCTAACGGTCAAACCAAAGTGCTTGATTTGAGCTGGTCACCTATTGCGGATGATGCAGATAATACCGTTCGAATAATGCTGTGCGTGCGCGATGTTACTGAGCTACGGAAGCTGGCTATCGAAGCTAATAAACAAAAGCGTGAACTGGAAATCATAGGTGAAATTCTGTCCGTAACCCAGGAAAAGTTTCATGAATTCATCTCGGGTGCAGTCAAGTTTGTTGATGAAAACGAACTGCTGATTCGTGAAAATCCAGAGCACAATGCAGAAGCTATTGCGAACCTGTTCCGTAACATGCATACCATCAAGGGTAACGCGCGTACTTATGGTTTGATCCATTTGACCAACGTTGTCCACGAGGCAGAGCAATCCTATGCTGAGTTACTTAAGCCTCGTCCCGTCATTGCGTGGGATCAGGCGACGATGATGGCATCATTGTTGGCGGTGAAGGCTGACATTGAACATTACGCCAACATCAATGAAGTCAGTTTGGGCCGTAAAGGACCTGGTCGTCGAGGCGGTATTGAGCATTACATGATGGTTGAAAAACGTCAGATTCTGGAAACGCTGCAACGCCTGGAAAAGGTCAATACTGGCAACCTGCACGAATTGCTTGCTGCGCACGAATCAGTACGGGATACGCTGCGCCTGCTGGGTACTGAGCGCATCGTCGAGACACTGGAAGGTGTGTTTGCTTCGCTACCTGCACTGGCCACCGAGCTTGGTAAGGTGCCGCCTATCATTGATATTCAGGATAACGGATATGTTGTACACCACCATATTGCTGGCCTGCTGAAAAATGTCTTTATGCATCTACTCAGAAACTCGATTGATCATGGGCTTGAATCTCCAGTCGAACGCTTGCAGCAGAACAAGCTGGCGGCGGGAACGATACAGCTACAGATGAATGTTCAGGATGGCATGTTGCAAATCAAGCTGGGTGATGATGGCAGAGGTCTTGCATTAGCACGTATCCGTAGCATGGCTATAGAAAAAGACATGATAGGCCCCGAGGGGCAACTGGGTGACGAAGAGATAGCGAATCTGATCTTCCTTCCGGGCTTTTCCACGGCCGATAAGGTGACGGAGGTTTCAGGGCGTGGTGTCGGTATGGATGCAGTACAGGACTTTGTTAAACGTGAAAATGGAATGATACGTATTCATTTTAACGATAACAATATAGGCGCTGAGTTCCGTCAATTTGAATTTGTTGTCTACCTGCCGCAAGTCTTTGCAGAAAATGCCAAGGGCTTTGATTTCCATCCTCAAGCTGGCAATAACGGTTTTCTGGAAATCGGGTCTGCCGAACACAGTGACGTGAACGATGCATCTTTCAAACAGGTAAATCTTTAGGTCAGTTAAACCGCTGAAGTAGCAGGATGATGAATTAGATGGGTAGGGATAACACGTAACGCTATGAGTGATAACAATATGTTGATAAGTAAAATTCTTGTGCTTGATGATGGAGCCGCGCATTGCGAGAATGATAAGGCCTTTTGTGAAGAGCATAATCTTCTCGGCATCAAACCCCAGCAGGGCGGCATGGAGGCAGCGATGGCCATCCTGACCTCTAATGTTGATCTCGGTGGCATCATGCTCTATGAAAACTACGGGAATAGCGCAGGCATGGGGTTGAAGCTGGCGAGAAAAATTCATGATTCCAGGCCGGAATTGCCGATTTTCCTGCGCCGGGATTCGGTAGCGAGTGTGGCAGGGCTGGATCAAAAGGACGCGGCGATGTTTCGTTGTGCCTATACGTTGAATGATCTTCAGGTACTCCGTGCGACGCTCAATGATTCGATATTCAATCGTATCTATCCGAATGATCTTGTGCGCGGTATCGCCGAGATGACAAGCGCGTCTTTGCAGGCATTATTCACTCATTGTGATATCGATGTTGAGACGCCTTATCTGGTGAAGGATAGCATTATCTATGGGGAAGTATTTACGCTGATCGCTATTGAAAGCAACTGGTGCCGTGGATATATGATGTTGCAAGCGGAGGAAGCCGCAGTGTTGAGCTTGATCGGCCGGAAAGCAGGCAACGAAGATAAAGTAATGACATTTCGCGAGCTGAACAATGTATTAGGTGAAGTAACCAACATGGTGTGGGGTTCATTCAAGAACCGGTATGCGGGTCAGCATGAAAACGGGGCGAGTTTGATGCAATCCCAAGTCCCCATCGTCATTAACCATCAGCATCGTTATATATCCTTTGGTTCTGAAGATTCGCAGCTTTGCCTTAAATATACCTTGCGCGAGCGTGGTAATGACTTGGCAGAACCAGTCTCTATCTATCAACGATTTATTTTTAACCTGAACTGGTCACCAGATGAGTTCAGGGACAACGCATCTGTTGAATCTTTATTCGATGCGGGTGAGCTTGAGCTGTTCTGATTAGTAAGTCGTATGCATCTTAAATTTGATTAAAAAGGAAGTGAAATTAAATGGCACAAATATTAGTGGTCGATGATTCAAGTACTGTCCGTGATGAAGTATGTAATTTTTTAAAAACCAACGGGCTGACAGTGACCTCTGCAATAGATGGCAAAGACGGACTGAATAAACTAAAGGCGGACTCCTCCATCAAGCTGGTGATTAGCGACGTAAATATGCCCAATATGGACGGATTGACCATGGCCGAGAAAATTCGTAGCGAGCTAAAAAACACGGCCGTCAATATCATCATGCTTACCACAGAAAATAGTCCTTCAATGAAAGAGCGCGGTAAGGCAGCAGGGATAAAAGGCTGGATAGTTAAGCCCTTCAATGGCGCCGCGGTAGTGTCGTCGGTAAAGAAGCTTGTGGCATAAAGCCAGTATTTTTTGAAATAAATCTCGGTAATGCATGTGTTGACTCATGCTTGAGTCATAAATTGCTGGCGTAAAGTTAAAGCGTTATGAATGTGCGCAAGCTTATAAATAACGAACAATGAAGGGTAATGAAATATTAATGGATGTGTCAGTTCTATTACTTGTGGGCTCTGGATTGGCGCTTGCCACGGTTTTTTTCTGGTGGTATTGGTCAGCAGCGCGACGATCGGTTAAAAGTAGGTTGTATGAATATGACCAGCTGATACTTGATTTAGATGGTCGAGTTAAGGTCGAAGACATAGCCTCATTGCTCAGTCTTCTGGAATCTGAAACTGATGATCTGCGCACCAAACTGGCAGAAAAATCCACAGCTCACGAACAAATGCTGGCCACGGTTGCTGAACAGTTTTCCGCCGAGCGTGATGCACTCCTAGTGCAAACACGGCAAGATCATGTGTCGAAAATTACCAACCTGCATGACGCCTTGGTAAGCGGGCATACTTTGCTGAAAGACGATGTTGAGTCATTGCTTGGTATCGTCCAGATTCTGGATCGCTGGCATGACGAGATGCAAACTATCTATCTTAACAACTGTGATCTGAAAGCGCAGAACGAAGAGTTCGCCCGGCTAGTGAAATCACTGGTCATTTTGGCGATCAATGGCTCAATTGAGGCAGCGCGATCAGGAGAACATGGGCGCGGATTTTCGGTGGTTGCAAACGAGATGCGGGATTTGGCACGCGCCTCAGAAAAATTGGCACATAATTACAAACAAAATCTGCATAAAAATGATCTGATCACCACAACTACTTTTCAAGATTTGCAGGCAAGTGGCAACATGATACGCACCGTAGTATTCGGATTGAAATCCACTACCAATAATGTGCTTTCGATCATTGATACTGCAAATTCGTCTTTATGATTACTGAAAATGCAATCGCTGCAATTGACTGGTTATTTGAAAAATCTGCGCGTGAAAATCTTTCCAACCTGTCTCAGCATGATTGCAAAGTCATGCCTCTGCTGGATGTGTCTAGGCAACATGTAGATGAAAAGCATAGCCTTGTTGCACTCAATATTGCTTCCTACAGTTTTCGCATTGTCGTTTTGCTTGATTATTACCCGACTGCGGCTGCATTGGGGTATTTGGCAGACATACTGCGTATTGCGGATAAAAAACTTGAAGGGCAAGCCTTAATTGACGCGCAGGGTGAGTTTATTAATATGCTTTGTGGTGTAGTTAATCGCAGGTTGAGTACCGAGTTCAGGCATGTGGGCATGTCTACGCCATTTTTTCTTAACAGCGCGTGTGGCAGTTACGTTGCCGTATTAAAACCCACGCACGCGCAGTCATTTGAAGTCTCCATCGATAATACGCCGCTTTTTAAGCTGACTTTGTGTACGTGTGTCGCGAGCGCTGCTACTCTCGATTTCCATGTTGCCCGAACAGAGCAGGAAGAAGTTTCAACAGGTGAGCTGGAGTTCTTCTGATTTGTGTTCAGCCCTTTTTTAGCAAGCCTTAATAGCCAAGATTAATAAGACAATGCCATTTTTGTTTGGCTACAATGCGGCTGCCTGTAATATGATATGGCTGCAGAGTAGTCATATCGTAAAACAATAGGGGAGACATCAATTGAATATGCTAATTTTTCTCGGTGTTGTTATCATACTTTTGATTTATATCATCAGTTTGTATAACAACCTGGTAAACGTCAAACACGCAGTTGCCAAAGCCTGGTCGAATATAGACGTGCTGCTTAAACAGCGTCATGATGAATTGCCCAAGCTGGTGGAAGTGTGCAAGCAATATAAGCAGTTTGAGCAAAGCACATTGCAAAAAGTGATTGAGGCGCGATCACAGGTGCAGACTGCACGTGAGCACCAGGACATCCCCGCACTCGGTCAGGCGGAAGGTATGCTCCGCGCTGGATTGGGTGGTATCTTTGCGGTGGCAGAGGCATATCCTGAACTTAAAACCAATGAAAATTTCATGCAGTTACAGACGCGTATCAGCTCATTGGAGAATGCTATTGCCGACCGGCGTGAATTTTACAATGACTCGGTGAATATCAACAACGTACAAATTGAAGTGTTTCCTGCCAGTATTCTGGCCAAAATGTTTGGCTTTGATGAGAAACCATTGCTGGTATTCTCTTCTGAAGAGAAGGCCGATGTGGATATGAAGCAGCTGTTTAATTAAGCCGCGTGGTATCGATAGCGTTTTTGAACATGGTGTCCATGGCATGCCCATTATCGCCACAGTCATTGCTTAATAGGCGAAGTGGAGAGCAGGATTTGGCCGTATGAACTTCTCGTTTTCGTTCACGCAGGGTGTGCTGCGTCGGGAATATGCGCAACTGCTCACATCTGGTGCGCAATTGCTGCTGGTACTACTCGGCAGTCGTGTCAATTCATATGATGGCTGGCTGTATTGTCTTTCCGCGATTGTCTTGATCAGTGTGTTTGCATGGTCGTCTTTGTTATACAGGCTACGTGCATTGCGTGATACGCCCACCTCAAAGATCGCCTCCGCTGCACAAGGTTATGTTGAACTGATCGGACGCGGCCAGCCTTATTGTGAGACGCCGCTACTCAGTGTTTTAGGCCGACGACCGTGCTTATGGTGTCGTTATAAAATCGAGCAGCGCGATTCCCGGGGTAATTGGGAAAAGTTGGAAAGTGGTCAGACCGATGACTCCTTTATACTGCGTGATGATACGGGTATTTGCATTATTGACCCGGAGCATGCCGAGATTGTTACTCAGCATTATAAGCAATGGCAAGAGGATAATTACCGTTACAGCGAGTGGATATTGCTGGAGCGAGACGTGATCTATGTTATTGGCCAATTCTGCACACAGGGTGGTAGCACGCTGGAGTTTGATGCCCGCGCAGAGTTGAATGCATTGCTGGCTGAGTGGAAAAAAGACATGCCTGCACTGCTTGCACGCTTCGATCTTAACAAAAATGGTGAGCTGGATATGGATGAATGGATGCTCGTCCAACAAGCCGCCAAGCGTGAAGTGGATAAAATGATGGCGGGAATACGGTCGCAGCCGGAAATGCATTACCTTAGTAAACCGTCCGATGGAAAGCTATTCCTCATCAGTAACATTTCACAGCAGCAATTGTCTCGTCGTTACCTGCTCTGGTCCTGGGCGCACTTGGTTATCTTTTTTGGTGCCTTGAGTGGGTTGGGATGGGTGTTGCAACATGGTGAGGTATGGGGAAGATAAACATATAGCAGTTGAACCGAGTTTCCCTGCGTTTTTAATCCCAACTAATTTATTTCCATAAACATCCTTTAACTGTTTGACCGATAATAGTAACGTAGGTTACTATAAACCAAGTTACTTTTACTGACGGTACGCTATGGTTAATCAATGTTTTAACGCTTTCGAGCAACGTTTGGATAATATCGCGGAACAAATCGCTGGTCAGCCGCGTCAAGAAGTTAAGCTGTCGCGCATGCAAATGATGGTAGCCAAAAAACTGCAAGAGCTGATGAATCATAACTTACAGCCATACGGTATCAATGACACGATATGGACTGCACTGGTGATGGTTTATTCCAGTCCTGATCGATGGCTTTATCCCAGCGATTTAAGTCATGTGCTGAGTTCGTCGCGCACGCATATCACGCGATTTGCAGACGAAATGGTGACCAAAGGCTGGTTGAGTCGGCGTGAACACGATCAGGACAGGCGTAAGACGGTGTTGACTTTGACCGATGCAGGCATCGCCTTGGTGGAGGCGATTATGCCTAAGCAGTGGACTGTGTACCAGGCTATTTGGCAGGACTTTAGTACGGCCGAAAAAGATCTGATGGAAGGTTTGCAACGTAAATTATTAGACGCATTAGGTGATTTCAATGCGTTTCCGCAGCCAGATGAGGCGGCGATGGCAATGTGTGCGAGTACACAGAATAAGGGAGTAAAACGATGAGAATGCGTTTAATAGCAGGACTGGTTACAGGACTGTCGTTGGCGGGGTGTAGCGCTGTGGGTCCGGATTTTAATGCACCCGCTGCACCCGGTGTGGCAACTTATAACCAGCAACCAGCCTCAAAAACCGCCGCTGCATCTGATGTGGCGTTAGGCAGCTCGCAACAATTTGTGGCGGGGCAAGCTGTGCCATCTGCCTGGTGGCAGTCGTTTCATTCAGATAAATTAAATGCCCTGGTTGAGCAAGCCCTGACCGCCAGCCCCAGTTTAGCAGCGGCGCAGGCGACGTTGCGGCAAGCGCAGCAAACTTATGCGGCTCAGGCTGGTTCAACACGCTATCCAGTGGTGAGCGCGAAACTTGGCGCGCAAAGACAGAAGACTAATAACTCCGGCATCGGTATGGCGGGCGGTGAGCGTATATATGAGCTGTATAACGCGGGCGTCAATGTTACTTATAACCTTGATCTGTTTGGTGGGAATAAACGGAGTTTGGAGGCTTACGCTGCCCAAGCCGATTATCAGCAGTATCAATTGCAGGGCGCACGGCTGACACTGGCGGCAAATGTGGTGGTTACGGCAATGTCACAAGCGCAGTACGATGCGCAAATCAAGGCCACCGAGGCGATTATCGCTGCACAGCAGCAGCAGTTAGACATCGGGCATCAGCGTTATGAACTGGGTGCGATTACCCAAAGTGATCTGTTAAGTTTACAGACGGTGGCTGCACAAACTCGCGCTACCCTGCCTGCATTACACACCCGCTTGGCACAAACCCGTACTTTATTGGCAACGCTCATCGGCACAACTCCTGCTGAGGCGCAATTGCCGCAATTTACTTTAGCGGATTTTAGTTTGCCAACCGAGTTACCTGTCGTCATTCCCTCTGAACTGGTAAGGCAGCGGCCTGATATTCAGGCATCCGAGGCGCTATTCCATGCGGCCAGCGCACAATACGGCGTTGCGATTGCTAGTGCTTACCCGCAAATTAATTTGTCAGCTAATTTAGGTTCGCAGGCGCTGGCGGCATCGAGTCTGTTTGGTGCTGGCTCAATTGTCTGGGGATTAGCCAGCCAGCTGGTGCAGCCTTTATTCAACGGTGGCCTTAAGGCCGGGATTAAAAGCTCTGAAGCCAGTTTCGATGCTGCGGCAGCAAATTATCGGGTGACGGTATTGCAGGCGTTTCGCAATGTTGCCGATGTATTGCAACTACTGGAAAGCGATGCCCAAACATTGCAAGCGCAAGCCAGCGCGAATCAGTCAGCACAGGCAGCCTTACGTTTAGTCGAGCAGCAATTCAAATTGGGTAGCGTGAGTTACTTGCAGCTACTGACTGCGCAGCAACAAGCGCAGCAAACGCAAATCGCACTGGCAACAGCACAAGCGCAACGATTGATTGATACAGCAGCCCTTTATCAGGCGATGGGCGGTGGCTGGAAAAATGACGTAAGTACCGAACAACCTAACCTACCAGCAAAATAATTACGGAGTATTTAAGATGAGTAAAGGCACAACTAAACGCATGGTGATCATGCTGGCAGTGGCAGCATTGGTGTTTGGCGGAATTTATGGGTTTCAGCAATTTCGTAACAAGATGATTAAACAGTCTATTGGCGCGCAAGCAAATCCGCCACAGGCGATTTCAACAACTGTCGCACAATTTTCCACCTGGCAGCCCACCGTGGAGGCAGTCGGAACCTTGCGTGCAGCGATGGGTGCAACCTTGGCGGCTGAAGTCAGTGGTCTGGTTACCGCCATTCGCTTTGATTCAGGCAAAGTTGCACAGGCGGGACAGGTATTGGTTGAGCTTAATGCTGCGCCGCTGATCGCACAATTGCCACAACTTCAAGCCAATGCGGCATTGGCCAAACTTAATTACGAACGTGATTTGGCGCAACTCAAGATACAGGCGGTGAGCCAGGCGCAAGCTGATACCAGCGCGGCTAATTTCAAAGTGGCTCAGGCGCAAGTGGTCGCACAGCAAGCCTTAATCGCGCAGAAAACCATACGTGCGCCGTTCTCGGGACAGCTGGGCATACGTCAGGTGGATTTGGGGCAATATGTAGCACCTGGTACGGCAGTTGTCAGTTTGCAGAAATTAGATCCGATCAATCTTGATTTCTCTGTGCCGCAAGGACAAATAGATTTGATACGTCTGGGGGCGAAAGTCAGCGTGGCAACCAATGCTCAGCCAGACAAAACTTATACTGGCAGCATAGAAGCGATAGAGCCGCAAATTGATACTGCAACCCGAAATTTGAAGGTACGGGTGAAATTGGCCAACCCGCATGGTGAATTATTGTCAGGCATGTTTGCCACGATCCGTGTGGGTGACGGTGTGGCTCAGCAATACATCACCTTACCCAATGTGGCGATTGCCTACAATCCTTATGGCAGCACGGTGTTTGTCGTGAAGTCTGCAGGTAAGGGGGCGGATGGCAAAGATAAAATGAGTGTAGAACAGCGTTTTGTTACCACGGGTATGACGCGTGGCGATCAAGTGGCAATAACTTCAGGCTTAAAAGCAGGTGAAGTCGTTGTGACCGCAGGCCAGCTCAAACTTCACAATGGCTCACCAGTGTTTGTGAATAATAGCGTACAGCCAGACAATAACCCTAATCCTATGGTGCATGATCAATGAGTAGCTCTGCACGTACGGTAATGCGTAAATTTACCGATATATTTGTTGAGCGTCCTGTCCTTTCTACGGTAATCAGTCTGGTAATTCTGGTGTTAGGTCTGCGCTCGCTAAGCACGCTGCCTATCTTGCAGTTTCCTTATACGCAGAACGCAGTAGTTACGGTGAGCACCGCTTATCCTGGTGCGGATGCAAATCTGGTGGCGAGCTTTATTACCACGCCGCTGGAAAATGCTGTGGCGCAGGCGAATGGTATTGATTACATGACCTCCAGCAGTGTTGCAGGTGTGAGCACTATTACCGCCAATCTGCGTTTGAATTACGAGCCAAGTAAAGCATTGACGGAGATTAATACCAAGGTTAATGCGGTGCTCAATCAGCTGCCGCCACAAGCCCAGAAGCCGACTATGTCGGTAAGCATAGGCCAGACTATCGACGCCATGTACATCGGTTTTTACAGTGATGTACTCAAGCCGAATCAGGTGACTGATTATCTGCTGCGCTCGGTACAACCCAAGTTGCAAGCGGTAGAGGGTGTGCAAACTGCCGAGTTATTGGGTGCCAAAAACTTCGCCCTGCGTGCATGGCTGGACCCGCAAAAACTAGCTGCAGTAAACCTGACTGCAGCCGATGTGTATAGCGCGCTGTCAGGGAACAACTACCTGTCGTCCAGTGGGCAATCCAAAGGGCAAATGGTGCAAATTAACCTCAATGCATCGACAGCGTTGAATTCATTACCTGCGTTTAAGGAAATGATTATTAAACAGAATGCAGGGGCAGTCGTGCGCCTGCAGGATGTCGCCAATGTCACATTGGGTGCGGATGACTATGAATCCAGCGTCGCCTTTGATGGTAAAAAAGCGGTGTATATCGGTATTCAGGTTGCGCCAGGTGCGAATTTGCTCGATGTCGTGGCGCGTGTGCGCAAAGTCATGCCTGGTGTGCAAGCGCAATTGCCTAAAGGTTTGCAGGCCAATATCGTTTACGATTCAACCAAATTCGTGAATTCATCAATCCACGAAGTAGTGAAGACGCTGATAGAAGCAATCCTGATTGTGACTGTCGTGGTATTCGTGTTCCTTGGCTCCTTGCGTTCGGTAATTATTCCGGTAATTGCCATCCCGCTGTCGCTGGTGGGTACGTTTACGGTGATGCTGGCACTGGGGTACTCGATTAATTTGCTCACCTTGCTGGCTTTGGTGCTGGCGATCGGTCTGGTGGTGGATGACGCAATTATTGTGGTGGAGAACGTCAGTCGCCATCTGGAAGAAGGTTTGTCGCCGTTCGATGCTGCCACACTGGCCGCGCGTGAACTGGCCAGCCCAATTATCGCCATGACCATCGTGCTGATAGCTGTCTATGTGCCGATAGGATTTATGAGTGGCTTAACCGGCGCACTATTTACCGAGTTTGCGTTTACGCTGGTGGGTGCAGTAACCATGTCTGCGGTGATCGCATTGACCTTATCGCCCATGATGGCGTCACGTATGTTGCGAGCGCCGAAGACAGAAGGTGGTAATTGGCAGGATCATTTGGTGCTATGGCTGGACAAGCAGTTCATGCGTTTGCATGTGACCTATGAGCGCAAACTGGATGGCGTGTTGAATCATGTACCCGTCATTGTTGTGTTCGCCATTGTCATGTTGGGAGGAATTTATTTCCTCTATACCACAGCGATGACGGAATTGGCGCCACAGGAAGATCAGGGTGTGCTTATTTCAGCATCGTTCAATGCGCCTGATGCAACCTTGAAACAGCGCGAATCCTATGGTCAGCAAGTGCATGACGTATTCCGCTCACACGCTGAAACCGCGCATATTTTCCAGTTAAATATGCCCACTCAGGCAATTAGTGGCATGGTGTTAAAACCTTGGGATGAGCGGGTGAAAACAGCGGGTATGCTGCAACCTGTAGTACAGAAAGAATTGGCGCAAATTGCAGGTTCACAAAATGCGATATTCCAACCGCCACCCCTGCCTGGTGCACGTGGTTTGCCTATACAGTTTGTGATTACTACGACGGAGCCATTCTCCAAGCTGTTCGACGTGTCACAACAGTTCTTGCAGACTGCACAAAAAACGGGAAATTTTATTTTCTTGCAATCCGATTTGCGCATCGATTTGCCACAGACTACCGTGGTGATTGATCGTAACATGGCGGCGCAATTGGGCTTGAATATGCAAGATATAGGCTCGGCGTTATCTGCGATGCTGGGTGGCGGTTATGTTAACTATTTTGAATATAGCGGTCGTGCATACAAAGTTATTCCGCAAGTGCAACAGAAGTTCCGCCTGAATGCTAATCAGTTGCAGCAGTATTATTTGCGTAGTGCCAGCGGGCAAATGGTGTCGCTGTCAACCGTGGCGCATTTGGAAACACACACTTTGCCTGAGACGATTAATCACTTCCAGCAGCAGAATATGGCGACCATACAGGGCGTGGCTTTCCCTACGGTCTCACAAGGACAAGCATTGGCGTCGCTGAAAACGTTGGCAGAAAAGAGTTTGCCCGCAGGTTACAGCTTCGACTATGCAGGAGCATCACGTCAGTTCATACAGGAATCAGGTGGGCTGGTGCTGACGTTCTTCTTCGCTATTGTCATTATTTTCCTGGCGCTGGCCGCACAGTTTGAAAGCTTCCGTGATCCAGTGATTATTCTGGTGTCGGTGCCTATGTCGATAGCCGGTGCGTTAATTTTCATCAATTTGGGCATAGGTCACGCGACCTTGAATATCTACACCGAAGTCGGTCTGGTGACATTGATAGGGCTGGTATCGAAGCACGGTATCTTGATTGTGGAATTTGCCAACAACCTGCAGCGCACGGGCTTGGCAAAACGTGAAGCAATTGAAAAAGCGGCGGGTCAGCGTTTACGTCCTATCCTTATGACCACCGCAGCGATGGTGTTGGGTGTCGTGCCATTGATAACTGCCAGCGGTGCAGGTGCAGTGAGTCGCTTCAATATGGGCTTAGTGATCGCCAGTGGCTTGGCAATCGGCACCTTGTTCACACTGTTTGTTGTGCCTGGCATGTACATGCTGATGGCGGCCGATCATACTCACGATAAGGTTGATCAGCCAGCTTAATTGTTTGCTGCATAAAACTATCCCCTCGTATACGTATTGTTGCGAGGGGATTTTTTGAATAAATTTGTATGATTGTTAGAATTGACCTCATGGGTATGCGTTCATGTGAAATACCTGCGTGCTACGCTGTGTCAGAGCAATATATTGAGCTTGCGTCCACCCGCAATGACAAAACCCTCACGTTCATAAAATGAGATGGTTTTGTTGAACTGCGGCAGCGGCGGGGTGGTGACTTCCAGTCTTTTCCAGCCACGGTCTTTACCAAATTTTTTGGCCTGTTGTAACAGGCGAAAGCCGATTTTTTGGGAGCGGTATGCGGGGCGTACATAAAGCTCCGGAATCGTGCCAAAAGTTCCTTCTGCATAGAGTGCATAGCTTTCACACAACGTGATAAAGCCTATAAAGTTATCAGCATCATCCTTGGCTATGAATGAAAAGTATTTATCGTTTTTGATTAAGTAGATAAGTTGTGTTTTTGTCAGTGCTTCATCAAAATTAAACGCAGCAACGCCTATGGTGTCCATGATTTCGTGTAGCAACTCGCCGACCATGACAGCGATTTGTTGGGCATCTGCCTGTGATGCGCGGTATAAGGTAATCGTGCTTGAATTCATAATATCTTCTGTTCTATCTCGTCCAGATAAATAAAAACGGGTGCTTTAACGCCTGCTTTTTGCCTGATTGCCACTACACGGGAGATTCAAAAAATTTGCGGGCAGCTTCTAGACTAGTCCATGCAGAGAAATGCACTATGTTGTTGGCATCGGTGTCGTAGCGCAGTAACTGATAGCTGATATCACCTGCTGCCTTGCGCATGTCGGCCGCTTGGTCGAAGATAGTTTTCCAAGCGGCATAATCGGCAACTTCGTGCATGATGAGTGCGTGCGGCATTATTTCTTACCGCCCAATAATGATCCCAGTATCCCGCGTATCAGCGTACGCCCGACTTCTGAACCGATAGCGCGAGCAGCACTTTTGCCGAAGGATTCGAGCATGTTTTCACGGCGGCGAGTGGGGGTGTTGTTGCCGTTCAATATGCCGTCCAGCCAGCCGCTACTACTCTCTGTTGCTGGCGTGTTTGCTTGTGCTGCGGGAACGGGTTGTTTGATTTTTTCATAGGCTGATTCACGATCTATGCTTTGTTCATAGTGTCCAGCGAGGAGTGAGCTTTGCATAATCGCGGCGCGTTGCTCGGTGCTGATAGGACCGATTTGTGCGGTTGGCGGCAATATCAGTGCACGTTCGACTATGCTGGGGCGACCTTTTTCGTCCAGGCAGGAGACCAGCGCTTCGCCTACGCCGAGTTCGGTAATGGCGGCGGCTTCGTCGAGTGCCGGGTTATCGCGCATGGTTTCGGCAGCGGCGTTGACGGCTTTCTGGTCGCGCGGGCTGAATGCGCGCAGTGCGTGCTGGATACGATTGCCTAGCTGTGACAGGATTTTATCGGGTACGTCTGCGGGATTCTGGGTGACAAAATAGACGCCCACACCTTTGGAACGTACCAAACGCACGACTTGCTCGATTTTATCGACCAGTGCAGTCGGTGCATCGTTGAATAGCAGATGCGCTTCATCAAAGAAAAATACCAGTTTCGGCTTATCCAGATCGCCTGCTTCGGGCAGGTTTTCATAGAGCTCCGAGAGCAACCATAACAGCAGTGTGCCGTAGGTTTTAGGCGATTGCATCAGGTCATCGGCAGCGAGGATATTGATCATGCCACGCCCCTGTGCATCGGTTTGCAGTAAGTCGTCGATATTGAGCATGGGCTCACCAAAAATATGCTCGCCGCCCTGGGTTTCCAGTGACAGTAAGCCGCGCTGTATTGCACCGATGCTGGCAGTGGAGACATTGCCGTATTCAGTGGTGAAGTCTTTGCTATTGTCACCGACGTACTGCAACATGGCGCGCAGGTCTTTGAGGTCGAGCAGCAGCATGGCGTGATCGTCGGCGATTTTGAAGACCAGATTTAATACGCCTGCCTGGGTTTCGTTCAGGTTGAGTATGCGCCCCAGTAACAGTGGCCCCATATCCGAAACCGTCGCGCGCATAGGATGGCCTTGTTTGCCAAAAGCATCCCAAAAAGTGACCGGGTAGGCGCTGTAGGTGAAATCAGTGAGAGCCAGGTGCTCAACGCGTGCTGCAACTTTGCTGTTACTACCACCTGCCACCGCTATACCGGATAAATCACCTTTAATATCTGACATGAATACAGGCACGCCGATGCGTGAGAATTGTTCAGCCATGACTTGCAAGCTGACGGTCTTACCTGTCCCCGTAGCACCGGTAATCAGGCCGTGGCGATTGGCCATTTGTGGCAGCAGGTAAATGGCGTGTTCAGACTGTGCAATGTGTATGGGGTTAATCATAATGGGGCGGGTAGTAAGCTATAATGAACAATATTTTACGCGAATAAGGTGACTTGCGGATAGTCAGGCTTGACGAGTCCGATTAGACTCGCGTAGTATAGTTGATTGATTTAGTCAGGTATTTTTAAGGAGTGTGAAAATGAGTGTACAAGATATTATTCGTGAACAAGTAACAGGTCATAAAGTCGTGCTGTATATGAAAGGTACGCCACAATTTCCACAATGCGGTTTCTCTGCGAACGCAGTGCAATTGCTGAAAACAGCCGGTGCGACTGATGTATTTACCGTCAACGTGCTGGCCGATAACGATATCCGTCAAGGTATTAAAGATTACGCAAATTGGCCAACTATTCCACAGTTGTACATCAACGGCGAATTTGTTGGCGGATCCGACATCATGAAAGAAATGGCACAATCAGGTGAATTGCAAAAAATAATTGCAGCTTAATAGCGCTGTTTTAATTTTCTCTGCAGACGCTGCACGACATTCGCCGTGCAGCGTCTTTATTACTCTTTAATCCGCTGCGCAATATGCGCCAATGCTTCATCCACCTGATCTATTAATACCAGGCACACATCACCCGCTGATAAGCGCGACAGCGCCAAATCTATCGCATTAAATTCTCCATTGATTTCATCAACCTGCTTAGCGCGGGTTGCGTTAACTAGTCCTGCGCGCAAGAGTGCTAACACTTCGCCATCGGCACGTCCGCGTTGGCATTGGTCCTGATAGAGGATGACCTGGTCAAACGCTGCGCCGAGGATTTCGGTTTGCTGACGGATGTCCTGATCGCGCCTGTCACCGGCACCGCTGATGACGACATGGCGCTGCTTGGCAGGGATGCGTTCTATAGCGGCAACCAGAGCGATAATCGCATCAGGATTGTGACCGTAATCGGCGATGAGTGTGGCACCGCGATAATCAAACACATTAAAACGGCCTGGTGCAGTTTGCGCGTCATTGACAAAATCGCTGACGCCACGGCGGATGACAGCCCAATCCATACCTAATCCCCACGCTGCACCGATTGCGCCCATGGCGTTATCGATCTGGAAGCCTATGCTGCCATTGCGCGTCAAGGGGATATAGGCGAGGGCGATACGTTCAATTAAATTACCTTGTTTGGCGACTATGTATCCGTCTTCGACAAATATGACCCGCTGCCCGCGTGCGCAGTGGGTGACAATAACCGGATTGCTGCGTTCCTGGGCGAAATAGATAATGCCACCAAGGCAACTGCTTGCCATGTTGACTACGGCAGGATCAGTAGCATTGAGCACAGCGTAACCTTGCGGTGACACGTTTTCGACAATGACGCGCTTAACCACAGCGAGCTCATCCGTGGTGTTAATGTAATTCAAGCCCAGATGGTCACCTATACCGATGTTGGTGACGATGGCGATATCGCAATGATCGAATGCCAAGCCCTCACGCAGCACACCGCCACGTGCGGTTTCCAGCACCGCAGCATCGACTTCGGGATGTGCTAATACGTTACGCGCGCTTTTAGGCCCACTGCAATCGCCTGTGTCTATGCGCTGGCCACTGATATAGACACCATCCGAGTTGGTCATGCCTACACGCAAGCCATTGTGCGTGAGCAGGTGTGCGGTCAGGCGCACGGTAGTGGTTTTGCCATTGGTGCCCGCGACAGCAACGATAGGGATGCGGCCATTGTCATTGGGTGCAAACATGCTGTTAATGATCGCGGAACCGACATCACGGGGTTTGCCGAATGATGGCGCGAGGTGCATACGCAGGCCAGGTGCGGCGTTAACTTCAACGACGCCACCGCCTTGTTGCTCCAATGGATGATGTACGCTGTTGCACAGCACATCCACGCCACATATATCCAGACCTATCATGCGCGCAGCATCAACGGCGCGGGCAGCGAGTTCAGGATGGACGTCGTCAGTGACGTCAGTGGCAGTACCACCTGTGCTGAGGTTAGCGTTATTGCGCAGCACGACTAATGCGCCCATCGTGGGGATGCTATCCACGGTGTAATTTTGTTTGGTTAGCGTAGCCAGCGCAATCTCATCCAGACAGATTTTGCTCAGCGAGGTAGCGTGACCATCGCCACGGCGCGGATCCTGGTTGACGCTGGCCACCAGTTCAGTAATGTTATGGACACCGTCGCCAAACACATGGGGTGGGTCGCGACGTGCGGCGGCTACAAGTTGGTTGCCGATGACCAGCAGGCGGTAATCATGTCCGGTGATATAACGTTCTACCATGACTGATGAGCTGATTTTGCGGGCGGCGTAATAGGCGGCGGTAATTTGTTCGCGAGTTTCCAGATTGACTGCGACACCCTTACCCTGGTTACCAAACTGCGGCTTGACTGCGACTGCGTTGCCAATTTCCTGTGCGGCTAGCCACGCATCATCGGCATCAGTTACTGGGCGACCTGCAGGTACGGGCACGCAAGCAGATTCCAGCAGCATTTTGGTGAGTTCTTTATCTTGGGCGATGGCTTCGGCAACGGCGCTGGTCGCATCGGTTTCAGCAGCAAGGATGCGGCGTTGGCGACTGCCCCAGCCGATTTGTACCATGCTGCCTTCGGTCAAACGTCGATACGGCATGCCGCGGTTGACAGCCGCCTGCACAATGGCGCCAGTGCTAGGGCCTAAGCGTATGTCTTCGTCGAGTTCACGCAAGGCAGCGAGTGCGGCTTCGGCATCAAAAGGCGTATCGTTGGCTGCAGCCAGGCATAATGAATAGGCATAATCCAGCGCCATACGGCCTACGCTTTCTTCCGTGTATTCCACTGCGATCTGGTATATGCCCGCATCTATGGTCGGCGTGGTGCGGCTAAAGGTGACAGGACAGCCAGCATGGGCTTGTAATTCTAATGTGGCGACTTCCAGTGCGTGTGCCATGGGGATGTGGTGGTCGCCGCCTATGGGTTCTAATGCCCCAATGGCAGGAAAACGTGCACGTAAGCGTGTTTCAAAGTCGGGTAACTGAGTGAGGTCGGTTTCAGCGGGCGTACAAACGACTATCGCTTCAATAGAGGTGTGTCGACTCCATAAATTAGGGCCGCGTAGGGCGCGTATGCGAGATATTTCCATGTTTAGCCTAAGGGTAAGCGTGCAAACCTGCACGGATGAGTTCTAAATCAATGTTCAACGCCCAAGCTGCTGCGAGGCTGGCGAGTAATATGGGGGCGGGAATATGGCTGAATTGAGCAACGCTGCCAAAATCGATATCGCTATTATCTTGTTGTAAATGGATATTGCCGTCGATAATGGTGACAGTACTACCTTGCGCAGCGCGATGCTGGTTGACTGCAGGGCAAAGGTTATCTTCAGCATAAAAAATGACTGCGCCATCACACAGTTCGGCCATTTCAACTAATTGTGCATCAGCAGCGTTGAGTACGGCCGTACCTGAGGGCAATACTACATCGATGAAAGTGCGGTAGGTGTTGTAACGCTTTTCTTCGGTGCTAATGGCAAACTCGCTTAAATCTTCGGTCTGGTCTATGCCGGTTAATATGGCGATTTGGCAGCGGTCATAAGGCAGACCTTCGCTCAATAGTACCCGCGCAGGCGTTTCAATTATTGCGGCTTCTATGGCAGGGTTGAGCAATAATTTACGCGCCTCATGCCAGTTTGCACGGTCGCCTGCTAATACTTTACGCCGACCCAGAAATAATCCGGCCTGGCTGGCAAGTCCAACATGTTCGTTGTTTAAACAAACGAGGTGGGCAAGCAGTTGTGCTACTGCGGTGCTGTCAGATTTACCCGCTACGGCGACCACAGGAATGCGCCCATCCACTTGTGCAGGGAATAGCTGGTTGACGATGGCCTGTCCAACTGGACGCGGCTTGCCCGCCGCGGGTTTGAGGTGCATTAGTAAGCCGGGCCCGGCGTTGACTTCTACGATTGCACCACCTTGTTCGGCCAGTGGGCGGCTAATGTCTTCAACGACTAAATCAATGCCTGCGATATCCAGACCAATTACTTTTGCAGCCAATCCGACAATGGCTGCGGTGCTTGGGTGAACTTCGTCGGTGCAGTCAAATGCGACGTTACCTATACGCTGAATAATTACATTATCGCCTGCGGCGGGGATACTGTCTGCGGTTAAATCCTGGCGTGCTAATTCTATTTTGGCAGCGCTATCAATACGAATAAGGTTGAGTGGGTGCTCTTCAGTCGTGCCACGTCGAATGTCGCTGTTTAATTGCAGATCAATTAATTGACTAACGGTGTGGATAGCATCGCCTGTAACACTGGCGATTTCACCTCGTGCGGCAGCGACAAGTTTGCCGCCGATGACGAGTAAGCGATGTTCCTGTCCTTGGATAAAACGTTCGACGATGACACCACTGTCCTCTTCGTATGCGACCTGATAGGCAGATTCAATTTCGGCTTGTAGCGTGAGATTGGTAAAGACAGCGCGACCGTGGTTGCCGCTGCATGGCTTGACGACGACAGGCAAGCCTATATTTTCAGCTGCTTCCCATGCTTCTGTTGCGCTGTTGACATCCACCCCTTCTGGAATAGGGATGCCCGCGTCTTTGAGCAGACGCTTGGTCAGGGTTTTGTCTTGCGATATAGATTCGGCTATCGCGCTGGTTTGACCCGTTTCTGCTGTCCAGATGCGGCGTTGCGCTGCGCCGTAGCCAAGCTGCACCAAATTGCCTGTATTGAGGCGAATAGCAGGAATGTTATGGCTGTCGGCGGCGTCAACGATGCTGTACGTAGAAGGCCCAAGCAGCTTGGATTCAGCCAAATCACTTAAGTCTGCAATAGCTGCAGCGACGTTAAAAGGACGGTCGTCCATCGCCGCCAGCACTAATTCACGTGCGTGATGCAGGCTGGCGCGAGTGACGTCTTCATGCCAGGCTCGGACTACCACTTTGTACACGCCGCGCTTATCCATTTCACGGGCTTTACCAAAACCACCTGGCATGCCAGCCAGATTTTGCAGTTCCAGCGTAACGTGCTCAAGGATGTGTGCTGGCCAGGTGCCATTATGTAGCCGTTGTATGAAACCACCGCGCTCACCTATGCTGCAACGGTGTTCTATCAAGCTGGGTAACCAGGCGATTAAGCGCTCAGTGAAGCCGGGTATCGTGTTGGACGGTGAATCTTCTAAATCACCTATATCTACCCAAACTTCAAGCACTGGGCGGTATGTCCAAATGTTTGGACCTTTTAACGACATAATGCGTAAGAACGTCATGTCACGTTTAGAAGTTATCATCATTTTGTGCGGTATGGTTTATTTAATAATGCTGTACTGTTACTTAACGCACCAGTAGAATTTACGTTTACGTCAACTTACAAATTTATGACAGTGTCTGCGATTCTTTCGACAAAATCTACTCTTATTGATGATTTCCCCGCTACGTGGGCGGATGAAATCCACAACCAGCTTGCATCTGACGAACAGGTTGTCGCATGGATGCCTCTGGATTTGAATGCGCAATTGCACTTCGTTGATGGCTTGCTGGTGCTGACCAATAAGCGTTTTCTGGCGACCCATGCACGACTAAACCCGGCTTGGCAGGTCGTTGATTTTTCAAGCTATAGCGTTATGCACAGGCGCGATCATGCTGGCGTGGCAAATATCGATGTGGAAGACGCGACAGGGCGAATAGCAACGTGGCATTATACCTTGGCGCATAACGCTGCGGCACAACGGCTGACACAAGTATTTACAGCGCGTCTACAACCACCCGCCGCCGAATCGGATAGCGCTGTTTGCGCCAATTGTCTCGCTCCGCTGCCTGAAGGCGAAACCGAATGCGCGATATGTGAGCAGGCAACGGTAACTGCACCTTCTACCTGGGCGCTGCTGCGTTTGGGGCGTTTTGCACGGCCTTATCAATGGCAATTGATATTGAGTTTTATGCTGACGCTGGGGGCGACGGCGGCAACGCTGGTGCCACCCTATTTGACCATGCCACTGATGGATAACGTGTTGATACCATTCCAGAATGGCAAGCCTATCGATACGCATTTAGTGATGTTATACATGCTGGGATTGTTCGGTGCAGCTTTGCTGGCATGGGGTCTGGGCTGGTGGCGAACTTATTTGCTGGCGCGGGTGAGTGAGCGCATTTGTATGGATTTGCGACTCACGACTTATGAGCATATGCACACCTTGTCACTGGCCTTTTTTGGGGGCAAGCGCACGGGGGATTTAATCGCACGGGTGGGCAGCGAGACTGATCGTATTTCTATCTTTTTGTCACTGCATCTGCTGGATTTTGCCACTGATGTGCTGGTCATTGTGATGACGGCAGTGATTTTGGCATCGATCAATCCGTGGCTGGCGTTGGTAACTTTGCTGCCGATACCGTTCATTATCTGGATGATCCATGTGGTACGCGACAAGCTGAAATTTGGTTTTGAGAAGGCAGACAGAGTTTGGGCGGAGATTAGCAATGTGCTCACCGATACCATTCCGGGTATCCGCGTCGTCAAAGCATTTGCACAGGAACACCGGGAAATGGCGCGGTTCCGCGACGCGAACCAGCGTAATTTACAGATTAATGACAAGGTCAACGCAGTGTGGTCGCTGTTTGCACCGACGGTGTCGTTACTCACCGAAATCGGTTTGTTGATCGTGTGGGCGTTTGGTATTTGGCAAGTGTCGCATAATCAGATTACCGTCGGTGTACTGACCGCATTTCTGGCCTATATCAGCCGGTTTTATGCGCGTTTGGATTCTATGAGCCGCATCGTTTCGGTCACACAAAAAGCGGCAGCGGGGGCGAAACGGATTTTCGATATTCTGGATAATGTGTCCAGTGTGCCAGAACCTGTACAACCTGTGCATTTGCCGACAGTACGCGGCGAGATTCAGTTGCGTAATATAGGTTTTCGTTATGGCAATCGCAGCGTAATACGCGGTCTTGATTTGACCATTGCGCCAGGCGAAATGATAGGTTTGGTCGGGCATAGCGGATCAGGTAAAAGCACACTGGTGAATTTGATGTGTCGCTTTTATGACGTGACTGAAGGCGCGATATGGATAGATGGCGTGGATATACGCTCATTGCCTGTCACCGAATATCGGCGCCATATCGGACTGGTGTTGCAAGAGCCATTCTTGTTCTTTGGCACGATCGCGGAAAATATTGCTTATGGCAAGCCTGATGCCAGCCGCGCCGAAATCGTTGCTGCTGCGCGTGCTGCCCATGCTCATGACTTTATTTTGCGTTTGCCGCATGGCTATGATTCGCTCGTGGGTGAGCGCGGACAGGCACTATCGGGTGGCGAGCGTCAGCGTATCTCCATCGCCCGTGCCTTGCTTATCGATCCACGTATCCTGATACTCGACGAAGCTACTTCATCAGTTGATACCACTACTGAGCGTGAAATTCAGGCGGCGCTTGAAAACTTGGTGCGCGGGCGTACTACTATCGCTGTTGCACATAGACTCAGCACTTTGCGTCATGCTAATCGACTGGTGGTTATGGACAAGGGACGCATCGTTGAAGTTGGCAATCATGATGATTTATTAGCGCGCAATGGCATGTACACGCAACTTTATGAAGCGCAAGCTCGCCAGATTGATGCCGAGGAGGGCGATGATGATGCTTAATCTCTTGCAGAATGCACAGGCGCAGTGGTGCTTTACCGATAGTGATGGTCAGCAGTATGTTGACGTTGTTGCCGTGCGCGCATTCCCGCTCACTGCACCCGAGCATGGGGTATCCATCGTCAGTAGCACAGGTCATGAATTGCAATGGATAGATGACATTGCACAACTAGACATTGCTAGTCGCACTGTACTCGATACGCTACTGGCGCAACGCGAATTCATGCCTGAAATTCAGCGCATCAATACCGTTTCCAACTACGCTACACCTAGTGTCTGGCAAGTCACCACAGACAAAGGCGAAACTGAATTCACCCTTAAAGGTGAAGAAGATATTCGTCGTTTAACACACACCCGTTTATTGATAGCAGATAGTAACGGGTTGCAGTTTGTGATTAATGATATCGAGAAGCTGGACCACGCCAGTCGCAGACGATTGGATCGGTTCTTGTGAAGCAGGTAATCGTGTATTGTTGACGTGTCAGGTTTGACCTCGGCTGGCTGCAATTGTGCTTAACAGCCGACTGCAATAGTTTGGTTAATGTAAATTTTCCGCCGAGAACAGCATCGCTTTATCGGCTGCAAAGCTTACGTTGACCCCGCCCTTATCATCGCCCCAGTGGCAGCTGCGGATGCCCATAATGTCATCGCACTTTTCAGGTTTTCCGATCAGTGTTGTGACTTCGGTATAGCTCATACCCATGGTTATTTTGTTGTAATTTTCTAGTGTTAATTGGTTACTGCAGCCCCACAAAAGCAGCACTGGCAATAATGCTACCCATTTAATTAACCCCATTTTACTTTCCTCCATGAATTGTATCGTCTTAAGTGAACTGCACTATAATGTGATTAGCCTGAGATATCCATATATCTTTTAGTATGCAATCGTGTTGATGTTTAGCGCAATTTTGAATGTTAGGTTTGATTGCGGTGGTACGGTTTCTGTAGCGTTCTTATTGTATCCAAATAAAAGGAAGATCGTTGCGTGACTCCGTACTGGATGTGATATCACCTTTGACGTGAATAATAATGCGCGTTTAGATGCTGGCGACAGCACCGGATTAAATTTAATGCAGAGACTGCGAATCAGACACCTGACGGAATATCTTTTCCCGACTGAAGTGACGCTTAACCCACACAGGTTGTTGTTACGCCCGCGTGAAGGTCATGACGTGCGTATTGAAAGTTCCAAGCTGGACATTACCCCCGCATACAATATCAAATGGCAGCGTGATGTATTTGATAACTCGCTGGCAGTGGTGAGCTTCTCTGGTCGTACTAATAAACTAATTATTACCAGTGAGGTTGTTATTCAGCATTACACTCAGGCACCTTTTGACTTTTTGCTGGAAGATTATGCAGTGAAATTTCCATTTAGATATGCAGAGAATGAGCAGGATGATCTTTTCGCTTTTCAGCAGTCTATCTTTGTTGAGGATAGGCAAACGGTAAATAATTGGCTGCAACAGCTAGGTTTGACTGGCCTGGAAACCTTTGCTTTGCTGGTTAAATTAAACCAGACCATTAGCACCCAGTTTCAATATCGAACTCGAGAAGAGGCTGGTGTTCAGTCACCCGCACAAACGCTGAGTTTGCGCAGCGGATCCTGTCGAGATTATGCGACACTTTTCATTGAGGCTTGTCGTTACCTGGGATTAGCCAGCCGCTTTGTCAGTGGGTATTTGCATGCACCGGCAACAGAAACGGGCAATGCAACTACCCATGCCTGGGCTGAAATATACTTGCCTGGTACAGGATGGAAAGGTTTTGATCCAACTTCAGGTGTGGTCACCGGTAATCAGCATATTGCTGTTGCGGTAGCGAGAGACTCCGAGTCTGTGCCGCCAGTCTCGGGTAGTTTCGTAGGTATAGGTGCCACAACGCCAACAATGAAGATAAATGTGCAAGTCAATTTGCTTGAATAACGTGCAGTTTTCATCTGCCTAACCAGCACATAGCTAGTTCAAATTGTAATTTTCCGTTATTAGCCTTGCTGGCTATCTCGTATTTGATCGCAATACTGTTGCAGCGCATCGGGTACATCGGGCGAGCAGACGCCACATTCACGATTGCCGGGCACTGCGTAATCGATGAACTTCGGATAGGCAAGATTCAGGTTCGCCATGATTTCAACAAATTCTGCTAACGGTTTGTTGCCACCCAAACGCGGGTTACGCATTTTTTCCTGGGCGATATTGGATACGTGTCGTCCCTGGTAGTCATGTGCGGGATACACTAGCGTATCGTCTTCCAAAGTAAATAGCTGATCGTGAACGCTGCGGTATAAAGTGGGTGCATCACCATTTTGGAAGTCGGTACGACCACAACCATCAATCAGCAAAGCATCACCCGTCAATACTCGACCATCAACCGCGTAGGAAAAATGGTTATCAGTGTGTCCAGGCGTATGTAATGGATTAATGATCACGCTGCCAAAATTAAACGGTTTTCTGTTTTCCAGACCTACGTCTGCACAGCTTAAATTATCCAACGCTGGATGAGCGATGCGACTCCCTGTTTCCTGCCGTAATTTGCGTGCTGCACTGATGTGGTCGGCGTGTATATGAGTATCGATGGTGTAAGCCAGCGTCAATCCCAGCTGGTTGATGGCGTCCATGTCGCGCTGCCAGGTGGGTAAGACAGCATCGACCAGCACAGCCTGTCCACTTTCTGTGCAACCGAGTAAGTAAGTATAAGTGCTGGATACGGGTTCAAATAGTTGTTTGAATATCATACTGGCCTCTCAAAGTATTCATCATAATGGCAGTTAGCTGCTTATTGATTAGTCTAGTTTCAGCCCTCATAGTTCGCCATCTTCGATAAGTGTTCAAGGTGCGGGGTTCGGCGAGCGTAAATGGATAGCCTGAATCTGCTGTAGCAATTCGGTATTTAGTTGTATGTCGATACTATCCAGATTCTGCTTTAGTTGTGCCATGGTGGTAGCACCGATTATCGTGCTGCTTACAAACCATCGGCTGCGCACAAAGGCAAGTGCCAGTGCAGCTGGGTGCATATTAAACTGTTTAGCCAGTGCATCGTACGCGGTTACTGCAGTGGTGACAGCAGGTTTGTTATAACGCTGACCGAAGCCGCTGAACAGCGTCATGCGTCCAGTTCCATCCTCATTAAGGTATTTGCCGGTAAGCGTACCAAAACCCAGCGGGCTATATGCCAGCAAACCGACTTGTTCACGATAACAGGTTTCGGCCAACCCGTATTCAAATGTACGATTCAGCAGGCTGTATGCATTCTGTATCGAAGCAACGCGCGGTAATCCTGCCTCATCTGCAGCGCGGATAAACTGTGATATGCCCCAGGGCGTCTCGTTGCTCAAACCCACATGACGAATTTTCCCCGCCTGGATCAAATCTGCAAAAGCACCTAACTGTTCAACTATCGGGGTGGTGTCGCGCTCGGCGTCAGGGTCGAACTCACTGTTGCCAAACATGGGTACATTACGATCCGGCCAATGGATTTGATAGAGATCAATATAGTCAGTTTTCAAGCGTGTCAAACTTGCATCAATTGCCGTTTTAATCTGTTTAGGTGTGACACGTGGCCCATTACGTATCCACTCCATACCGCGCCCCGCGCCAGTAATTTTAGTGGCGATGATGAGCTTGTCGCGTGCTTGTTTGCTTAACCAGCGTCCGACATATTCTTCAGTACGGCCCTGCGTGTCTGCTCGTGGTGGTACTGGATACATTTCTGCCACATCAATACAGTTGACGCCGCGACTCACTGCGTAATCCAGTTGCTGTGCGGCTTGTTCTGGACTATTCTGCTCGCCAAAAGTCATGCTGCCCAATGTGATTTCCGACACCATCAGGTCGCTGCTGCCAAGTTGCTGATATTTCATGTGGACCTCATGCAATGTGAAATGAATATTGCGAAGATGCAAGATTAACTTACCTATTAAAGACACCCTCATACACAAAATGTTCAAGGGTGTTTTGCATTTGTTATTTCAGCTAATCGTGATTAGTTGCATAGATGGCAACTTGCAGCTGTGAATCAGCGCAACAACTCATGCCGGATTTTATTATAGATACCATAAATGATGGGCTCTGTAATCAGGTTCCATGGGCGATTTGTTACCCGCCAGCGAAAGAGGTTTTGTTTCAGCCTGCGGTGAGCTAGTTTAACCGCCTGTTCGAATTCAACATGCTTGCCCTTGATTTCAAACAACATACGGGATTCCTGTTGGTGTAGCTCAGTTCGCAGTTCATCCTCAAGTGTATTGATTTGCGTAAGCAAACTGCGGATGTTGTCGTTCATATATCTCCTGTGATGCGCCATGAACGAGTTTTTGAGTTTTGCTGTCAGGCGTTAGATTAAAACACAAACTCATCGGGATTCTGTTTGACGCTAACCCTGAATTTTCAAACAATGTGCCAATATCGGCACACACAGGTCTTTACCTAGTTGCTGGCTGCGTGCTGGGCTCCAGCCGTAGATTGCGTCAGGCTGATTAATGTGATCTTTGAAAGGCATTTCCAATGTGAGTGAAACGCAGCCAAAGCTATGACCGACGTATTTGGAGGCGAGGGTGAGCATTTCGTCTGAAAATCTGTCCGGGGTGTAGCCGTGTTCAGTCTGGAAGTCAGGGGTGGTGGCAGCTAATAATTGAGTGAAAGCCTGTTCCAGAATGATGCTGGTGGCTGGATAGTCGGGGATCATTTCACAACCGTCAGTGAAGACGTGCGGAATGGCTTCATCGCCGTGGATGTCGAGAAATAGATTTACGCCAGTTGTGTGTATGGCGTTGCGGACGTGATAAACCTCGGGGCTATGTGTCAGGCTTGGGCTCATCCATTCACGATTCAAATTAACGCCCACTGCGTTGCTGCGCAGGTTGCCGTGGATTGCACCGTCTGGATTGATGTTGGGCACGATGTACAGCGTGGCGATTTGTCCGAGTTGGCGGGCGACAGCATCGTTGCTATCAAATAGGCGGTTTAATAAGCCTTCTACCAGCCATTCGCTCATGGTTTCGCCTGGATGCTGGCGGGCTATTATCCACACTGGCAGTTTGCCTGTGCCCCAAGTGATGCAGTCGATGGAGCGGCCTTCTACACTGTTGCCCAAGCTGCTAACGCGGGCGCGGGTATTAGCGAGTGCGATTAAATCCAGGTGGCGCTCGTAGGAGTAGGGGGCGAAATAAGCAATGTAAATATCGTTGTGTGTGGATGTATGGCATAGGACAAGCGTTTGCCCGTCATATTCGGTATGGATGCGAAACCATGTTTTGCGATCATAGCTGGCAACAGCTTGATAACCTTCCCAACCTTGCGCGTAAGTGCAAGCCGCTGCGTTTTCCAGTTTGAGTGTGAGTGCGGTGTCAGCCACATCATGGATGCGGAAATAAAACCATTGCCGAAATTCACCGGCGTTATCAGCACGGATATTGAGACGGATGTTGTCTGGCTGGCTGGCAGCTATGATTTCGATTGCGCCTGCGTCAAATTGGCTGGTGATGTGCATGGTGTGGCTCGCAATATGGGACTCCCGCTTGCGCGGGAATGATGGAAAGGTAGATTAGGCGGTGGGGTTCAGCGCGGCTGTCAGCATGAGCTGTTTCATATCGCGGATCGCCGCTTCCCAGCCAACGAACAGGGCTTGGGCAACGATGGCATGGCCGATGTTGAGTTCGGCGATATGCGGTATCGCGGCGATGGCGTGGACGTTGTGATAGTGCAAGCCGTGTCCGGCGTTGACCTGCAGGCCGAGGTTATGGGCGTAGGCGACAGCGTGTTGGATGCGCTGTAACTCTTCGGTTTGCTCGCTACGGCTGGTAGCATCGGCAAATTTGCCTGTGTGAATTTCTATCACCGGTGCACCACAGGCGTGGGCAGCAGCGATCTGGCGTTCGTCGGCGTCGATGAACAGCGATACGCGTATGCCTGCATCGGCGAGTATGCTGCAGGCGCGTTTAATTTTATCCACTTGCCCTGCGACATCCAGGCCACCTTCAGTAGTGAGTTCCTCGCGGCGTTCTGGGACTAGACACACGTCTTGCGGTTTAACACGGCAGGCAATATCGAGCATTTCGTCGGTCACGGCCATTTCCAGATTCATGCGTGTGGTGAGGACGCGGCTCAGGGTATCAACATCATGATCCTGGATGTGGCGGCGGTCTTCACGCAGGTGCAGGGTAATCGCATCAGCACCTGCAGATTCAGCGACCAGCGCGGCCTGCACTGGGCTGGGATAACGTGTGCCGCGTGCTTGACGGATGGTAACGATGTGATCAATGTTGACACCGAGTTGTATCATAGCTGTTGTAAATCCTTGAGTAATTCCCGCGCGTGCAAGGTTTGCCCTGCGAGGTGATGGTTGATAATGTGGCGCATGAGTTGCTTGCCTTGTTGCAGGCTGGTGGGATCGTCGTAATTGCTTTGTGCTAAGTCTAGTAAGGTTTTGCCGCGCAGCGTAATGCCTGATTCGGTGGTAGGTTGGCATACTGCGCCGCGTTCACAAATGTAGGTATAGTAATCATTGGCAATGATTTCGGCGTGGGTATCAGCGGTATGGGTGAACGGCTGGGCATAGCCTAACTCGGCTAATAGCCTTTGTTCAAATTGGCGCAGGATAATCGCGTAGCCAGTTTGGGTTAGGTGCGGCGTGGCAAGTGCACGTAAGGTGGCGAGATAATGCTCGAATAACGCAGGATGCGGATCTTCGCGGGCAAGTAATTTGAGCAGTAGCTCATTAATATAAAATCCGCACAGCAAACCCATGCCTTGCGGTATCGGCAGTCCGCCTTGCCATTCCGCGCTGTGCAAGGTACGCAGCTCGTTTTTGCCTGCGTAAGAAATTAATAATGGGGTAAATGACTGGATGAGGCCGCGTAATTGCGCCCGTGGACGGCGCGCGCCACGCGCGACCATGGCGACACGTCCATGTTCCAGGGTGAATACTTCGGCAATCAGACTGGTCTCACGAAACGGGTAGCTATGCAGCACCAAACCCAGCGCGTTGTCCACGCGCCCACGTTCGTGTGTGCTAGGTAAGCGTGCGTTCAATCGTAGCCCAGTTGTTTGAGAATGCGTTCGCTATCAGCCCAGCCACCTTTGACCTTGACCCATAGCTCCAGATAAACCTTGCCGCCGAACAGGCGTTCCATATCCAGTCGCGCAGAAGTGCCGATTTCTTTGAGCTTGCTGCCCTGGTGGCCGATGATGATGGCTTTCTGATTTTCCTTATCAACCAGGATAGTCGCGAATACGCGGCGCATTTCACCTTCCTGTTCGAATTTTTCTATCATTACGCTGGCGGAGTAGGGTACCTCTTCACCGGATAAGCGGAATACTTTTTCGCGCACGATTTCGGCGGCGAGGAAACGCTCGCTTTTGTCGGTGATGTCGTCTTCGTCAAACATCGGTTCGGCAACAGGTAAATAGCCGCGTATGGTGGTTAATAATCGAGGTACTTGTTCGCCATTGCGCGCAGAGATAGGGACGATGGCAGCGAATGGGAAAATCTCGTTCATTTCAGCCATAAACGGCAGCAGGCTGTCCTTATCCTTAACCAGATCCTGCTTGTTAAGCACCAAAATTACGGGAATGTCTTTAGGCAACAAATCCACCACCTTCTGGTCACGGCTGTCAAAGCGGGTACCTTCGATGACGAACAGCACCACGTCAGTCGAGTGCAAAGCATCGACCACGGTTTTATTCATGCCGCGATTTAGTGCGCTGTCGTACTGGGTTTGGAAGCCTGGGGTGTCGACAAAAATATACTGTGCATTTGGGTCAGTATAAATGCCGTGGATGCGATGTCGCGTAGTTTGCGCCTTGCGCGAAGTGATACTGACTTTTGCGCCGACGATATGGTTGGTCAGCGTGGATTTACCCACGTTTGGACGACCAATAATGGCGATATAACCAGTGCGAAAATCGGGATTGCTGGGGTTCATGGTGTGGACCGTATGGCTAAAATATAAGCCTCATTTTACTCGCTTTCCAGATTGTTCGCCTGCTTTCTGGCCGTATTGGTAGGAGTCGCTTGTTAGAATTTCACTCTTGCGCGATAGCTTAATGTGGTTTGTCCCTCAGCTGGAATAACCACTGACCACATCGCTGTGTTGGCGTTGGGTTTGCTGTGGGGTTGTGATTCACTGAGGATGCTCCAGTCGCCCGGGATGGGTTCGAATACGCTGACGGTGACGGCTGCTGTTTTGGCGTTATGCAGTACGATTTGATAAGCCGATTCGTAGCTGTTGCGGGTGGACGCGACTTTTTGGAAATCGGTTTGTTTTTTGTCGGCATAGACGTCAAACGCATCGCCTAATTTTAGCCGTACGGTGTCGTTTTTCGCAGTGTGCTCTATGCTGTCTTCGCCGATAAATTGGGCGTTGCCAGCGCTGTCTTTCTGGTAGATGCGCATGATGCCTTTGGGCAGCGGTACGCCGAGATTGCCGCCTTTGTTGTCGAAGCTGATATAGACGCTGGCTTTGATCTTTTGTCCTAAATCACCAGTTGCACTCTGGTAGTAATAATCAGCGCCGCGTAGTTCCAGGATTTTACGTACGCTGATTTGTGGTGCGGTGAGCAGGGCGACCTGTTTGGTTTGCTGGTTGTCGAGTGTGGTGGTGCGTCCCAGGCTGTAGAGGTGGTATTCAAACAGACCTTCCTGTGCCATAGGCGCGTCGGCCATTTTTGCCATGCTCATGACTGCGCGTGGGGCCATTTCGGGACGTAGCTGTTCGCTGACTCGGTGGACGTCACCTGCAACGAATTGTAGCTTGGCATTGGGGTAGCTGGTTCCGCTTTGATTATTGATGGTAACCCAGCCGTTCAAATCCATTTTAGTGTCGTTGGCACCGAGCTCGGCAACATAATCGGCACGCCACGATAAACCACCAGTGAGGTAGGATAATTCCAGATTCTGACTGGCAGACTTGTTGGTGATGACGGTCATGGCGAGCGTGGGTTGGTCACGCAGATTGTCGGGTACGCCTGCATAGACGATGCGCCCGTTGATGCCTGTTTCAACGCGGTCGGCATATTTAAGCACGACACCGCTATTGGCTGCCAATATGGTGGCGGTTTCACGGGTTTCCGCGCCTGTGGCAGGGTTGGTTCTGATAATGGTGACGCTATTACCAACGTTCTTTTCGAGCAGTTTCTGTGGCGTGAGCAGGTCGTAATCGAAATTTTGCTCTAATAACCGTATGCCAGCGGCATCGTTGATGTTGCGTAGCAGAGCGGTTTCTGGGCGTATCCGTGCGGATACATCACGCCAGGCCAAGCGATTGATATCGGCGGACAGACTGACTTTACGCTGGTCTTTGACCAAGGCTAAATCGTCGTTGTAAATAGTGAGTGCCAGTTCGCGTTGGTCGGCCAGAGTGGTGGTTGTTTCGTCCAGCACCGCCGCGTACGCGTGGCTGGCAAATAGTAAACTGATGATGAGTGCTAGTTTCATGATTTTGCCTTTACACATATGGGTTCTAATAACACATCGACGCCTGTTTTAGCGTGAATCGCAGCCGCAGGGATGGGGTCGCCACGCTGCCATGCTGCCACTGCATCGCGTTTGCCTGTACCTGTCACCAGGAACAGCACCGCGCGAGTGTCGTTCAGGCAGCGCACAGTGAGGCTCACTCTGTCGGCAGGGGGCTTGGGTGCATGGTGCACGGCGGTGGCTGCGGCCGAGTTATCGGGATCAAACTGGCCAGGGAATAGGCTGGCGGTGTGACCATCCTCACCCAAGCCCAGCAGTACCAGGTCAAACATCTCTACTTGCTGCAGTTGCTCAGCGTAGTCTGCTGCTGCTATTTCTGCGCCGCGTTCAGCGTGAATGATATGGATGTGTTCAGCAGGAATGGGACAATGTGCCAACCAGGCTTGCGTCGCCATGTGGCTGTTGCGATTAACATCATCGGCAGGCAAACAGCGTTCATCGCTAAACCAGATATGCCAGCGTGACCAGTCAGTGTCCAGATTCACCATGCGTTCGTATAACGCCTTGGGTGTATTGCCACCTGCTAATACGATGTGGAATTCGTCACGTATGCTGATTGCACGGTCTGCGGCCTGGGCGACACCAACCAGGGCTGCGGTGACCACATCGGCAACGACCAACCAGCGGGTTTTTGCTAAATCTGTTTGCGACATTACGGTGATTCCTGGTGTTTATATTAAGCGTGACAGCGTAACATAATTCACTATCACAGTAATGTCGTAGTAGTTAGCTTTGGGGTCAGAAACGGTCGTTAATAACGACCTCATTCATTGCCAGTTGGCCGCCGCGTGGCCAGGCTGGCTGGGTGGCTTTACCTACGGATAGCATCATGGTAATGATATGGTCCTGCGGTAAATTGATGAGTTTTGCAACTGCATCAAAATCGAATCCATCCATAGGACAAGAGTCATAGCCCATTTCTTTGGCAGCCAACATCATCGCCATTGCTGCAATACCACATGAACGCATGGCTTCATCGCGTTGCACCTGGTCTTTGCCACCATAGTATTGGCCAATAGCCGGCACCATGAAATCCTGTATCGGTTGCGCGGCATTGCGCCAGTAGCGTTCAGGTTGCTTATCCCAGGATTTGACATCGGCGCACAAGACGAGAAGCAGAGAGGCATCAGTCACTTGCGATTGATCCCATGCCGCTTGACGTATGTCGGCACGCAATTGTGGTTCACGAACTGCGACAAAACGCCAGTTTTGGATGTTGAAGGCGGTGGGGGCGAGCATGGCTAAGCCAAGTAATTTTTCCACTTCTGCATCAGTCATTTTGTGAGCGAGGTCAAAACTTTTGACCGAGCGACGGGTTTCAATAGCGTTAGTGACGTCCATATTTCAGTTCCTTGTTCAATGTTGAGTAAGTAATTAAGCAGTGGCTTGGTTCAGGCTAGGATAGTCCGTATAACCAATCTCATTGCCGCCGTAAAATGTGCTGGCATCGGGTGGGTTGAGCGGGGCGTTCTGGGCGAAGCGCTCGGCGAGGTCAGGATTGGCAATGTAGAGACTGCCAAACGCAACCAGGTCTGCCGCTCCTGTACTGATCGCGTTGTTCGCTGTATCTTGCGTGTAGCCACCATTGGTCATGTAAGTGCCCTGGTAGGCGGCGCGTAATTGTGCAAAATCAAACTTAGGCTTGGGTTGGCTTGCATCATGTCCTGCCCACTCGGTAACGTGCAGGTAGGCGAGATGGAATGGGCTGAGCACCTGTGCCATGTAGTCGAATGTGGCTTGAGGATCGCTATCGCTCATGTCGTTAAATGGGTTGATCGGTGATAAACGCACACCAACGCGGTCTGCCCCCCATACGCTAACAACAGATTGAGTGATTTCCAGCAGGAAGCGCGCACGCTTTGCCAGTGAGCCACCATATTCATCAGTGCGGTGATTGCTGCCATCGCGGATGAACTGGTCGATGAGATAACCATTGGCACCATGTATTTCGACGCCATCAAAACCTGCTTGCAATGCGTTTTGCGCTGCCTGTGCAAAATCGGCGACGACGGCAGCAATTTCGGCAATGCTCAATTCATGCGGGGTCACAAATGCCTGCACGCCTTCGATTGTATGGGCATAACCTTCTGCGCGAATAGCCGAGGGTGCTACAGGCAGCATGTTATCTGGGATCATGGATGGATGTGAAACGCGACCGCAATGCCAAAGTTGCAGGAATATACGTCCGCCGCGGCTGTGTACCGCATCGGTGACTTGTTGCCAGCCTGCAATTTGCGCTTCGCTGTATATGCCAGGAGTACCCAGATAGCCAACCGCAGTCAGACTGATTTGTGAGCCCTCGCTGATGATGAGTCCTGCAGTTGCCCGTTGGCGATAGTATTCAACGTTCATTGCTTGCGGTGCATTGTTCGCATCGGCGCGGCATCGAGTGAGCGGTGCCATGACGAGGCGGTTATGAAGGGTGTAACGACCGAGTTTGATCGGGGTGAATAGATTGGTAGTCATATACTGTCCTTATTGTGCCACGGGATGAATGTCAAAAAGCAGGATTTCTGCCTCGTCATTGGTGCTGATCGTAATGCTGGTGGTATCTTCTATGGTAACTGCATCACCTGCGTTAAGTGTCAGGTCGTTAATCATGATGCTACCAGTAGCAACATGCAAATAGCCTGAACGAGCTGGCGCAAATTGATAAGTAAGCTCGCTTCCTGCTGATAGGTTAGCTGCATATAGCTTAACATCTTGATGTAATGGAATCGGTGCGCCATCAGGCGCGGCAATCAGGCAAAACTTATCCTGTTTATCTTGCGTACTAAAGTTCTGTTGCGCATAACTGGGTGCCAAGCCACGTTGATCAGGCTGTATCCATATCTGCAGTAAATGCACAGGTGTATCTGTTGAAGGATTAAATTCACTATGTTGTATACCTGTGCCTGCGCTCATTTTTTGCACATCACCGGCTTGTATCACTGATCCGTTGCCCATGCTGTCTTTATGGGCAAGCGCACCTGACAGCACATAGGTGATGATTTCCATGTCACGGTGGGGGTGAGTCGGGAAGCCTGCATTGGGTGCAATATAATCGTCGTTAATGACGCGCAAACTGGCGAACCCCATTTTTTTAGGGTCGTAATAGTCACCAAAAGAAAAACTGTGCCAACTCTCTAACCAGCCATGTTGGGCATGGCCACGTTGATGCGCGGGGTATAGTGTGAACATGATTATTCCTCATGAATAATAATTCGGTTCAGTTTAGTGTTGAAATAATCTGAATGATAGCGAATAATTTTGTATATCCCGTTCAATAAATTTGATAATGAAACTTAATCTTGATCATTTGGTGGTAATAGACGCCATTGCTACTCATGGCAGCTTTGCCGCTGCCGCGCAGATTTTACATAGAGTACCGTCGGCCCTGACATACAGCGTACAAAAACTGGAGCAGGATCTGGCAGTGCAGTTATTTGATCGCAGCGGTCATCGTGCAGTGTTAACAGCAGCTGGTTTGGCGTTGCTGCGCGATGGGCGCTATTTGTTGGATGCAGCGCGGGAACTTGAGTCGCGTGTCCAACGTATAGCGGCAGGTGTCGAGGTGGAGTTGCGAATTGCTGTTAGCGATTTGATTGACTGGGCTATGTTATATGAAGGTTTGAGCGCATTTTATGCACAAGGTCTAGGCACCCGATTGCGTGTGAGTACCGAGGTGTTTGGTGGTTGCTGGGATGCTTTAGCCGATGGCCGTGCAGATTTGGTGATAGGCGCCCCCAATGATGGTCCTGCTGGTGGCGGTTATGTGACGCATGCAATGGGTGTGGTGGATTTTGTTTTTGCTGTCGCACCAAGTCATCCTCTGGCAACCTATGCAGAGCCTTTACAGACTGTAGATATTGCTCAATTTCGTGCGGTATCGGCAGCCGACAGTTCTCGTCAATTACCCGTACGTACATCTGGTTTGATTAACGGGCAGGATGTGCTGACTGTGCCGCATATGACGGCGAAATTATTGGCGCAGGAATCAGGTTTGGGGGTGGGTTATTTACCCAAGGCATTGGCAATGGCTGCGCAAGCTAGCGGACGATTAGTGATTAAGGCCGTGGCTGAGCCTAAATCCAGCACGCAGTTTTTTATGGCATGGAATAGTCATCATCACGGCCTGGCGCTGGCCTGGCTGGTGGATTATTGGAAGACACATCCTGTTTGGGACACTTCTGAAGTGCTAGGCTGATTCGGTGTTACTTGTTTAATACTTCATATGCACTAAGTGCTGCGGCTTGTTCAGCGGCACGGCGGCTGTTAGCTACGCCTGTGGTGAGAATAGAGAGTGCAGGGATATTGCAGCTGATACTGAAAATCTGCTCGTGTGCGTGCCCGGTGGTGTTGATGAGGACATAATGAGGTAGCGGCAGATGACGGCTTTGTAGTGCTTCCTGAAGTAAGGTCTTCGGGTCTTTGGCTGGCGTCGCAGGGTCGATAGCAGCGATACGCTGGGCGTAGAGTTGCTGAATAATCCGCTGTGCCTGGTCAAAATCACTATCGAGCAGAATCGCGCCAAATAGGGACTCTACCGCATCAGCCAGTATGGACGGGCGATTACGACCGCCACTTTTAACTTCACCGTCACCGAGGCGCAGGTGTTCCCCGAGGTCGAGGGTGGTAGCGATTTCATACAGTGTTTGCTGGCGTACAAGATTAGAGCGTAGTCGTGATAAGACACCCTCTGGTAAATCCGGGAAGTGGGTGTAAAGTTGCTGGGCGATAGCGCAGTTAAGTACGCTGTCGCCCAGAAACTCTAGCCGCTCATTGTGTGGCGTGCTAAAGCTGCGATGAGTGAGCGCCTGCGTGAGTAGTTGCGGCTGTTTGTAGGTGTAGCCGAGCGCGCGTTCTACAGGGTGAAAATTAGGGTGTGGCATTGACTGCGGTCGTCGGGGCAAAATTGATGTAAATGCCTATGTTGTCAAATAGTGGTTTTTCTACGTGATATTCTGCACTGATAGTGAGTTTGCCATTGTCACGAGAAATATCCAGGTCTTCTGCTTTTACGCTGGTGATGTTATCTATACCTGAACGACGAATATAAGATTCACGAATTTGTGACGGCCTGGCATCCTGCATTTGCGGGTCGGCAACCATAGCGCCGAAGACTTTTTTGATCGAAAAATATTCGATATAGGAAGGGATGACTTTCATCATGACCATACTGATGAAAACCAGACCCATGGCTACAAAGAACATGCCGAATAAGCCAATGCCAAGTTGTTTGTTACGCATATTATTTCCTCTTATTCTATGAAGTGACCGATACGTTTGAAATCGTCGAAGTTAAACCAGATCATGAATGCGCGACCGACAATGTTGCGATCAGGGACAAATCCCCAATAGCGACTGTCATTGCTACTGTCACGGTTATCACCCATCATGAAATAGTAGCCTTGCGGCACCTTGCAGGTGAAACCTTCGTTATTGTAATCGCAATTCTGACGATAGGGGAATTGACTGTTTACCTGATCGACAAATACTGTCGGTGTATCTGGCAGAATCAGTATGTTATGTGTGTGATCACCGAGCTTTTCCAAATATTGATTAGCGCTGACTGCATTCAGGTTGCTATCAACATAACTGAAATTGCCATCTTGTTGTTGCGAAATGGCTTTGCCGTTAATGGTGAGTTTTTTGTCGTAGTAACGCACTGTGTCACCCGGTATGCCGACAACCCGCTTGATGTAGTCCAGGCTAGGATCTTCTGGATAACGAAATACCATTACGTCACCGTTTTTAGGTTGGTTGACTTCGATAACCTTGGTGTTGATGATAGGAATACGGATGCCGTAGGTGTATTTGTTGACCAGGATGAAGTCGCCCACTAATAGCGTTGATAACATTGAGCCAGACGGGATTTTAAATGGCTCTACTAAAAACGAGCGCAACATGAAAACCGCGAGGATGACAGGAAAAAAGCTTTGGGCATATTCTGCTAAAACAGGCATTTTCGCGTCTTTAGCGCGTTTAGGTTTGAAGATGAGGCTGTCAACTAGCCAGATAACGCCAGTGACAACCAATGCTACAAACATGATGAGTGCAAAATTCATGTGACTAAATCCTTATTTATCGCCAACTTGCAGAATTGCGAGGAAGGCTTCTTGCGGAATTTCTACGTTACCCACTTGCTTCATGCGTTTTTTACCCGCTTTTTGTTTTTCCAGCAGTTTACGTTTACGGCTGATGTCGCCACCATAGCATTTTGCCAGCACATTCTTACGCAGTGCTTTCACATTTTCACGCGAGATGATTTGCGCACCAATAGCAGCCTGTATCGCTACATCAAACATTTGACGCGGGATGAGTTCACGCATTTTTGACGCAAGCTCGCGGCCTTTGTATTGGCTGGTAGCACGGTGAACGATGAGTGAGAGTGCATCCACTTTTTCGTTGTTGACCAGAATATCCAGCTTCACCAAGTCTGCGGTGCGATACTCTTTGAAATCGTAATCCAGTGATGCATAACCGCGCGTCGCTGATTTGAGGCGGTCAAAGAAGTCCATCACCACTTCATTCATCGGCATGTCGTAATTGAGCATGACTTGTCGTCCCATGTATTGCATATTAGTCTGCGTGCCGCGTTTTTGCGTACATAGCGTCATCACACTGCCCAGGTATTCCTCTGGCACGAGTATGGTTGCGGTAATCATGGGCTCGCGTATTTCTTCGATTTTGGAGAGCTCAGGTAATTTGGATGGGTTTTCAATATGGATAACTTCGCCACCTTTCATCACCACTTCATAAATAACCGTGGGTGCGGTGGTAATTAAATCCATATCGTATTCACGCTCTAAGCGTTCTTGTACGATTTCCATGTGCAGTAAACCAAGGAAGCCGCAACGGAATCCAAAGCCCAGTGCCTGTGAGACTTCTGGCTCGTATTGCAACGAGGCATCGTTGAGCTTGAGTTTTTCCAGCGCGTCACGCAACGCGTCGTAGTCGTGCGATTCGACAGGATACAAGCCTGCAAATACTTGTGGCTTGATTTCCTTGAAGCCGGGCAGTGCTTCGCTGGCAGGATTGCCATCCAGGGTGACGGTGTCACCTACTTTGGCTGCTTTTAGCTCTTTAATGCCCGCAATGATGAAGCCTACATCACCCGCCGACAGCTCGGTAAGTTGACGTGCTTTAGGGGTGAATACGCCGACTTGTTCAACTAGGTGTACCGTCTTGGTTGCCATCAGGCGGATTTTTTGTTTAGGTTGGATGCGCCCATCAAATACGCGAACCAGCATGACCACGCCAACATAGTTGTCGAACCATGAGTCGATAATCAATGCTTTCAGTGGCGCATCGGGATCGCCTTGTGGTGGCGGAATTTTGCTAATCACCGCTTCGAGTATGTCTTCTATGCCTATACCTGTTTTGGCAGAAGCATGAACCGCATCACTGGCATCTATGCCGATGATGTCTTCAATTTCTTGCATGACACGTTCAGGTTCGGCGGCTGGCAGGTCGATTTTGTTGAGTACGGGAACCACTTCCATGCCCAACTCGGTAGCGGTGTAACAGTTGGCAACAGTTTGCGCTTCTACGCCTTGTGAGGCATCCACAACCAGTAGCGCGCCTTCGCACGCAGAGAGGGAACGGCTGACTTCATAAGAGAAATCGACGTGTCCTGGTGTATCAATTAAATGTAATTGATAAATCTGGCCATCGCGGGCTTTATATTCAAGCGCAGCAGTTTGCGCTTTGATGGTAATGCCGCGTTCACGCTCCAAGTCCATAGAGTCAAGCACTTGAGCTTCCATTTCGCGGGCAGATAGGCCACCGCAGAGTTGGATAATGCGGTCAGCCAGAGTGGATTTGCCGTGGTCAATATGGGCAATAATGGAGAAATTTCGTATATTTTTCATCAATAAAAAAGGCACACACGGTGCGCCTAGGGGCAATCTGAAGTCATGATTTTAACGGATTTTCGATAAATAATCTGTAAGTGCTGCGTCATCAAGGAAATAATGGCAAATTTCATTACCATCAGCATCGGTCAACACGGGAATCAAGGCGCCATAGCGTTCTTCTAATACGGGACTAGTGTCTATGTCTATTTCAATAATGTCGAATTCATAGCGTTGTTGGTATGGGGTTAATTTAGCCAATAAATCATGGCATAAGTGGCAGTAAGTGCGTAAATAAACAGTAAGCTGGGTCATGGGAGCAGGGCGGGGCTAACCCCGCCGATTCAGATTATTCGATATGGACAGGTAGATAAAGACGTGAGTTTTCACGCTTGATTAACAGGGCGATACTATTGCCTTTGCTCGTGCTGTCGATGATTTTATTGAATTGGGCAACGCTGTCTATGCTGGTGTTGCCGATGGCTAAAATAATATCGTCTGTTTGTATGCCTGCACGGGCAGCAACACCATCACTGCTTTGTACGACGATACCGTGCGTGATGCCGATTTGATCACGTTCGGCGGCAGTGATGTTAGCCACGATTAAACCGATTTTGTTGGCAGTGCGTTCAGCGGATGACTTATCGGCCTTAGCGCTGATATCGGTTTTTAATTCTGCAACGGTGACTGGTACGGTAATTAAGCTGCGATTACGCCAGATTTGTAATTTAACAGTTGTGCCAGGCTTGGTTGTTGAAACCAGACTAGGCAAGTCGATAGACATTTTTATCGGTTGATCGTTAAATTTGAGGATGACGTCGCCGGTTTTAATGCCGGCTTTTGCGGCGGGGCTGTTTTTTTCAACTTCTGCGATCAGGGCGCCTTCAGCTGAAGGCAAACCAAATGCGCTGGCGTTGCCCGCGTTGAGTTCCTGAATGACTACGCCAAGCTTGCTACGCTGGACTTTGCCGTGGGCTTTGATTTGGTCAGCCACTTGCATGGCGACATCAATCGGAATCGCAAATGAAAGCCCCATGTAGCCGCCAGAACGCGACAGAATTTGCGAATTGATACCAACGACTTCGCCCTTCATGTTAAATAGCGGTCCGCCTGAGTTGCCCGGATTGATGGCAACGTCAGTCTGGATAAAAGGGATGAAATTTTCGCTGGGTAGTGAGCGTCCTTTAGCACTGACGATACCTGCGGTGACTGAATTTTCAAAGCCAAACGGTGAGCCGATGGCGAGTACCCATTCGCCGACTTGTAGCTGCTGCGGGTTGCCTATGGGTACCTTGGGCAGGTTGTTAGCTGTGATTTTAATTAAGGCGATATCTGAGCGTGTATCCGTACCGATGACTTTGGCTTTGAGTTCGCGTTTGTCAGTGAGTTTGACTATGACTTCATCTGCGCCATCGACAACGTGGGCGTTAGTGAGGATGTAGCCGTCACTAGTAATAATAAAACCGGAACCGCTGCCCTTAATAGGGATTTCGCGAGATTTGCCACGGGCATTGGGTGGTGGCATGAAACGGTGGAAAAAACCGAACATTTCATCATTGGGCATACCTTCAAAACCATTTTGGGCTTTAACCAGCTGGGTGGTGGTAATGTTGACCACTGATGCGCCATGATCTTTGACTAGTTCAGTAAAATCAGGGAGTTCTTTAGCTTGCGCATAGCAACTGAAACCAAACAAAAAAAACATATAAAACAATGATTTTCTCATCTTTTGACCTCCTTCAGTATAAATGTGCCCGCATGGGCGTTGCGTAAAATAACAGGTTGATAATGAGGGTTGCGACTGGCACGCTGGTTGAAGCGTAACAACCATAGCGCGCTGATGGCAAATCCTAGCGCGGCACCAGTGATCGAGGCGAGATCATCGTTAATGTGAGGTAGCAAATAATGGGCTGTGGTCGCGCCGATAAATACCAGTGCGAGTGGCAGCATGTATACGGCAGCCGAACCCCGTAATATTGCGCCGTCTTCTATGCCGATGATGACTTCGTCACCAATACGGCTGGAAATACTATTAATTACACGATAGTTTTTGGCTTTTAAGGTGAAAATTTGTCCTATCTGATCTGCACCACAACCCGGACTCTGGGTCGTGCTTGAGCTGCTGGCACAACTGCTGCAAGATCCGCCCGACATAGGCTCAACCACAGCCATGCCATTGTCGATTGCGACGACACGAGCTTGCATCTCTATCATGGAACAGTCACTTGTGACAGGTTGTCAACCATGAGCAGGAGTGTGGCAGCTGGCACTTCACCTAGTGCAGTTATTTGATACTGGCCAATATGATGGGCATATAAGCTCATTAAGCCTTGGCTAGTTAAGCCGGTCGGCGGGTTGTTGCCGAGCTGCTCAAGTGGCTCGATAAAAATCGATACTATTGAAAGGCCATCGCTATAAATTTGATGAATGACATTATGTTGCTTGCCAGGTAGTTCACGCATATTTTCTTTGAGGAGGAAATATCCAGACGGTAATTTACGTATCCGCCAGTTGGATTTTGTTTCGATTTCCTTGCTCGGCAGCACGATAGTTTTTTTGTTTATGTAACCTGCCTGAAACTGGCTACGTTCAGGCGCTTGCCCTATATCAACCTGTGAAAAAGTGAACTCGCCAGCATTTCTTAACTTGCTGTCAAGTTTGACGAATTTGAGCAGCAGGCCAGATTCAGCATCTGCCCATAGTTGATAAGCATAACGGTAACCATCATTAGGGATAAGACTAAGTCCTATACTGTTGCGACTGGCGATAGTCGATGTGCCCAGGCTTTTGATGGTGTAATTCTCACTGATGCTGCTGGTATTGGCTGGCAGCAGTTCAGGGAAAAACTGGTGATGTTGACGACGTTCAACTTTTACCTGATCGCCGTTCGGGATGTAGCAATAAACCGCATCATTGATACGAACGAATGCGTGAGGTGGGCCTGATAATATGTCGAGTTTGGCTAACTCCCCCGCACTATCTATACGATGTGCGATGTGTGATATGTCTACACGTCCATCATGCTGATACATAAAGGTGCCGTCATAACTGAGCTGTGTCGTGGCTTTGGCAATGTGACCTAGTGTGGCATTGAGGTTGTTGTTCGAGGCGGCGTTGGCAGGTAAGCAAAAACAGATTAAGTAAATTAACAACCATCTCATCGACTACGCTCCGCCGGAATTTCATAACTAGCATTGACGAATGGTGAGTTCACACCCGCAGAATAGTCACGATGCGCAGCGATGAATTCGTTGATTTGTGCTGGATCAACTTGAGCCATTTGGGTTACTTGCGGTTGCTTGGCAGGGGTGTTGGTCGCCAGTGTAGTAGGGTTGTCGGGTGTCAAATTAAGCGCACTCCAGCTCACCAACATCACTGCGGCAACTGATGCGGCTACGGGCAGGGCATATCTGTGCATAATTGATTTACGCTGCGGTGCAAGTATTGTTGGCTCATTGGCGAGTTGAGCACTTACGCGTTGGGCGATGCTGGGAGTATGTACAGGGGTTAGTCGCAGCGCATCGCCGATGAGGTGATATGTTTGCCACTGCGATGTGTAATCGCTGTCACGTTTGTAATCACGGATGAATAATTCAAACTGGGCAGAGTCTAACTCACCATCGATGGCAGCGGAAACGATGTCCATCTGTCCGGTTGCACCAGTGTTGTTTAATTTAGCTGTATTTTGCATGATAAATCCTTACCATCGTGTTTCTGTATTGGTACCCAAAATAGGGCGTAATCTTGCTGCAATCGCTTCGCGTGCACGGAATATACGTGAGCGCACCGTACCTATCGGGCAGTTCATTGTTTCAGCAATTTCTTCATAACTCAGCCCCTCAATCTCTCTCAAGGTAATGGCGGTGCGCAGATCCTCTGGCAATGCGGCCATCGCATCGTTAACCACTTGTCCGATTTCCTTGGATAGCAGCTCACTTTCAGGTGTATTGAGTTCCTGTAGCGCCTCTGCACCCTCGAATCCTTCAGACTCTTCAGCGTCGAATTCAGTCACTGTCGGCGCACGGCGACCGCGCGCCATTAAATAATTTTTCGCAGTATTTATGCCTATACGATAAAGCCATGTATAAAAAGCCGCATCGCCACGAAAAGTAGCCAAAGCCCGATAGGCTTTGATGAAAGTCTCTTGCGAGATATCCTCGACTTCGTGCGAATCGCGCACGAAACGAGACAGCAGTCGCGCTAATCGACGTTCATATTTCACTACCAGCAGATCAAATGCACGCTTATCACCGCGCTGCACACGCTCCACCAGTTGTTGATCGAGTTCACGATCAGTCATTATTCGTATTCATCCCTGAATTTTTGTCTTGATGGCAAGTATTACCATCTTAATGTTATTTGTAGTTAAAGACTTGTATTGTGTTAATAAAGTTCAGTGCCTAAGTGATAAAAATAAAAAAAGCGGCGTAAACGCCGCTTTTTTAATGAATCTTGATGCTTAGTAGCACAAGGTTACAACATCGTCATCCATTGCTTGCTGGATGACATATGCGCCACCAATTGTTTCTTCGATTTCAGGAATCAGATCATGACCCCATAGTTCCAAGGTTGGGGTGCAAACCTTGAATTTTACGCCAGCTTCGTGTGCGTCTTTGATAAAGTCATACACGCTCTTAGGTGAGCCTTCTTGAACAAATAATTTTTCTGCGAAGCCCTTAACAGCCAATTCGCCAGAACGTGCAGTCAAGATTACTTCAACTTCATATTCCATCGCAGCTGCAACAGTTGCTTGGAAAAATGGTGCGCCCAATTCAGAAGGATTCGATGGATCGGTGTTGACCATCATAATCATTAGCTTATCAGCCATGTGTTTTTCTCCATAAGTTAAATAAAAGTGATGCTTAATTACGTCAAAAAAAGCTTTTGGATTATAGCAATAAATTCAAGTCGTGACGATATTTTAATTCGACATCACGATTGTTTCTCAACTCAAAACTGTTGATTTTGCTACCTTGCCATACGGCATAGTATTCGTCAGTTGGCTATTAAGTGAGCAGGTCTCGTTACTGCGCTTTATAGGCAGATAGCTAATCAGTTTTTAGTGCCGCTGATTAGCCGTTATACTGTCGTTTTTTTAGGAAAGTGTGTCGCATGAGTCAGATGGATGCATTATTGTTATATTGCCGTGCAGGTTTTGAAAAAGAATGTGCGGCCGAAATCATTGCGAATGCTGAGCAATTGGGTGTGCATGGTTATGTGAAAGCAGAGCCTGGTTCAGCCTGGGTACTATTTCAAGGCGCATCGGCTGAAGATATTAGTTTGTTGACGACGGAATTGCCGTTCTATCGGCAGATTTTTACACGCCAGTGGATCCGTGTTTCGCCGTTGTTGGAAAATTTACCAGAAGGTGACCGCCTGAGTGCAGTTCGTGCACGTGTTGCCGAGCTGGCGCCACGTTACAGTGAAGTATGGGTGGAAACGCCTGACACCGATGCGGCAAAAACACGTTTGGGGTTTTGTGGACGTTTCACTAAGCCGCTAACCAATGCATTGGAAAAGAAGAATCAGCTGGCGTTAGGTACTAGTGCGCCACGCTTGCATGTGTGTTTTGTAGCGGATGATGCGGCCTTTGTCGGCGTGATTGATGCAGATAACTCTTCGCCGTGGTTTATGGGTATACCCCGAGTGCGGGTGGGCAAGGATGCGCCCAGTCGTTCCGCAGGCAAGCTGGTTGAAGCGTTGATGGTGATGATACCTGAAGATCGTGCGCATGAATTGAAAGCGGGTATGCGTGCTGTGGATTTGGGGGCGGCACCAGGTGGTTGGTCGTGGGTGCTGGCATTGCGTGGTATTCGCGTCACTGCGGTGGATAATGGTCCGATGTCAGCGGTGGCAATGGCGACTGAAATGATAGAGCATGTACGCGGTGATGGCTTTAGTTATCGTCCACATCGTCCTGTGAATTGGCTGGTGTGTGACATGGTAGAAAGTCCTTCGCGTATTGCGCAATTAGTCGCTGAATGGATAGCGCGTGGGCATGCGCGTCATGCGATTTTTAATTTGAAACTGCCTATGAAAAAACGCCTGGAAGAAGTGCGTCGCTGCGCTGATATTATCGAGCAACGTCTGGCGCGCGAAGATATTAATTATAGTATCGAAATCAAACAGCTGTATCACGATAGAGAAGAGGTTACCGTGTGCCTGATGCAGGATAAAGCACTGCGTTAACAGGAGGCTGTCATGTTCGATACACGCACAGTTGCATTCATTTCGGTATTGCTGGTGCTGGTTTGGTCAGGTTATCAGCCGCATGACTATTTCACCTGGTTGCTGGAAGTGACCCCAGTGCTTGTTGCGCTGCCAGTTTTGATTATCACGCGCCAGCGTTTTCCATTAACGCCATTAAGTTATATCCTTATTGCCGTACATGCGGTGATTTTGATGATAGGCGGACATTACACCTATGCCGAAGTGCCATTGTTTAATTGGCTGCGTGATGCCTGGGACTTGTCGCGTAATCATTACGACAGGTTGGGTCACTTAGCGCAAGGCTTTGTACCGGCAATGATAGCGCGGGAGATTTTGCTCCGCACCACGACCTTGCAAGCAGGCAAGATGCTGTTCTTTTTAGTCGTGTGTGTTTGTCTCGCGATTAGTGCCAGCTATGAGATTGTAGAGTGGATGGTTGCTGCAACGAGCGGCAGCGATGCGGTTGCATTTTTAGCGACTCAAGGTGATGTTTGGGATACGCAGAAGGATATGCTGATGGCATTGATAGGCAGTGTGTTGGCACAAATTCTGTTGGCTGCTCGTCAGGATGCTCAGCTTAAGCAACTTCAGTTACGCCATTCTGCGGATTTATAGAAGTTATTGTTGGCGTATTTTTTGCTTATGACGATATGGCTTTGTGGGATAAAATACAAAATAACGATGGAATATTTGTCGTGATTAATGCAATGAATTGAAGGAAATAAATATGCGAACACCTACAAAAGTAACATTGACGTTTGATAACGGTCAGCCACCTATTGAGCTACCTGTATCAGCGGGGACGTTAGGCCCTGATGTGATTGATATTCGCAGCCTTAGTCAGCATGGTTATTTGACTTATGATCCTGGCTTCATGGCGACAGCGAGCTGTTCATCGCAAATTACTTATATTGATGGGGATGCAGGCTTGCTGTATTACCGTGGCTACCCGATAGAGCAACTTGCGCAACATGCTGATTTTGTTGAAGTGTCATATTTGTTGATCTTTGGTGAATTGCCTACACCAGAACAAAAGCGAGATTTTGAGCAGGGAGTGCGTCGTCATACCATGCTCCACGATCAGGTAAATAACGTGTTTCGTGGTTTCCGTCGTGATGCGCACCCGATGGCGGTAATGGTCGGGGTAACAGGTGCGTTATCGGCGTTTTACCACGATGCAATGGACGCATTTGATGTGCATAGCCGTAAAATTTCGGCTTATCGACTGATGGCGAAAGTGCCGACTATTGCAGCGATGTCGTACAAGTACAATATGGGGCAGCCATTTGCTTATCCGCAAAATCGTTTGGGCTATGCTGAGAATTTTTTGCACATGATGTTCTCCACGCCGTGTGAACCTTATGAGGTTAATCCCGTACTGGCGCGGGCGCTGGACAAGATATTGATATTGCACGCGGATCATGAGCAAAATGCATCGACTTCCACCGTGCGTTTGGCGGGTTCGTCCGGGGCAAATCCATTTGCTTGCGTTGCGGCAGGGATGGCCTCGTTGTGGGGGCCATTGCATGGCGGCGCGAATGAAGCGGTGTTGAAAATGCTTGAGGAAATTGGTGATGTGTCGCGCATTCCTGAGTTTGTGGCACGCGCTAAAGACAAAACCAATCCTTTCCGCCTGATGGGGTTCGGACATCGTATCTATAAAAATATGGATCCACGTGCTGCAGTCATGCGTCAGACTTGCCATGAGGTGCTGGATGAGTTGAATTTGAATGATGATCCATTATTCAAAATCGCCTTGGAATTAGAGCAAATTGCATTACAGGATGAATATTTCATTGCGAAAAAACTCTACCCGAATGTGGATTTCTACTCGGGTATCGTGTTCCGTGCATTAGGTATTCCAACTTCGATGTTTACGGCTATTTTCGCTATGGCGCGTACGGTAGGCTGGGTGGCACAGTGGAATGAAATGCTATCTGAGACGGGTCATCGCATCGGCCGTCCACGTCAGCAATATACAGGGGTAGCACGGCGTGATTATGTGCCTATAGATCAACGAGGTTAAACAGTGAACCAGCCACCTGCGCCAGAACAAGCTGACTGGCTGGAATCGCTGTATCAACAATATCTGCTGAATCCGCCGTCTGTCAGTGCGGATTGGCAGGCGTATTTCGCTAACTTGGCATCGCCCACTGCATCCTCCCAGACTGGCGTGTGTGATCAACAGCAAGTCAATGTATTACGGCTGATTAACGCGTACCGATTTCTAGGTGTGCGCTTGGCGCAATTAGACCCGCTGCAGCGCTACCCACAACCTGATATTCCTGAATTAGACCCTGCTTATTATGGCCTGATGGCGGTGGACATGGAGACGGTGTTTGAGACGGGGTCGTTGGTTGGTCCTGCGCGTGCGAGCCTGGCTGCAATAATTGCTACCTTAAAACGGACATACTGCGGCACGCTGGGCACGGAGTATATGTACATTAGTGATAATGTGCGTAAACGCTGGTTGCAGCAACGTTTGGAGGGTAGTCTGGCTACTCCGCAGTTGGATATTGCGATCCAGCAACGCATATTGGCTGATCTAACGGCGGCAGAGACCCTGGAGCGGTTTTTACATACGCGTTATGTCGGTCAGAAGCGGTTTTCACTAGAGGGGGCAGAAACCCTTATCCCGATGTTGCAGCAATTAATTCTGGGTGCGGCTGCGCACGGTGTTGAAGAAATTGTGCTGGGCATGGCACACCGTGGGCGTATTAATGTGCTGGTGAATGTGCTGGGCAAGCCACTAACGCAAATCTTTGATAGTAATGTGCAAAATGCAGAGGCTTTGACCGGGGATGTGAAATATCATCAAGGTTTTTCTACTGATGTTACTACGCCTAATGGGGTTGTTCATTTAGCCTTGGCATTCAATCCGTCACACTTGGAAATCATTCATCCCGTAGTCCGTGGTTCAGTGCGTGCGCGTCTGCAGCGCCGCGGTGATGCCTTAGGCAATGAAGTCATGCCCGTGCTTATTCATGGTGATGCCGCATTTTCAGGGCAGGGTGTGGTGATGGAGAGCCTGAATATGTCAGAGACGCGCGGCTACAATACGGGTGGCGCGATACATATCGTTATCAATAACCAAATCGGTTTTACCACGTCGGATACGCGTGATAGTCGTTCATCGTTGTACTGCACTGATGTGGCGAAACTGGTGGAAATTCCAGTGTTACATGTCAATGCGGATGATCCTGAAGCGGCAGTGATGGCGGTGCAAATCGCTTTGGATTATCGGCGTGAGTTTCATAAGAACATTATTATTGATTTGGTGTGTTTACGTAAATATGGGCACAACGAGCAGGACGAGCCAGCAGTTACCCAGCCACTTATGTATCAGCGTGTTAATGCGCATCGTGGCACGCGGCAACTGTACGCGGATAAGCTGGTTGCAGCAGGTAGTGTTGAGACATTACCGCTACAGTTAATCGCTGATTATCGCGCGCGTCTGGAATCCGAGGAGCGCATCGTCGTCCCTGCAGTATCGTTGTATAAACGCAGCTACGCGGCACATTGGGAGCCATATCGTCAGCATGATTGGCGGTATCCTGCTGAAACGGCAGTTTCGATAAATCAGTTGGTTGAATTGGGTGAGAAAATCACTGCTGTCCCGGATGGTTTTACCCTGCATGCCCGCGTGGAAAAAGTGATCAGTGACCGGCGTGCAATGACAAGGGGCGAGCAATTGGTGGATTGGGGTATGGCAGAGAATTTAGCCTATGCCAGCTTGCTGCGTGATGGTTATCCTGTGCGCTTGGCGGGGCAAGATAGCGGGCGTGGCACATTTTTCCATCGCCACGCTGTATGGCATGACCAGCATCGCGAACGCTGGGATGCGGGGGAATATATTCCGTTGCAGTATATTTATCCCAATCAGCCGCATTTTATTGTGATTGATACTTTATTGTCCGAGCTGGCGGTTCTTGCATTTGAGTATGGTTATGCCAGTGCTGAGCCTGACGAGTTGGTGATATGGGAAGCGCAGTTTGGTGATTTTGCCAATGGTGCGCAAGTCGTGATAGATCAGTTTATCGCCAGTGGCGAAGCAAAGTGGGGACGTTTGTGTGGATTGACCTTGTTGTTGCCGCATGGGCAAGAAGGGCAGGGGCCCGAGCATTCGTCAGCGCGATTGGAACGTTATTTGCAGCTGTGCGCCAATGATAATATGCAAGTGTGTCAGCCTAGTAATGCGGGTCAGATGTTCCATTTGCTGCGTCGGCAAATGTTGCGCCCCTATCGCAAACCGCTAATCGTAATGACACCCAAGAGCTTGTTACGCGCCAAACAGGCTGGTGTGCCATTGCTTGAGCTTGCTCAAGGTGGCTTTGCGGTGCTGATAGATGAGATTAAGCCTTTGACGTCGGTGCGGCGTGTAGTGTTGTGTAGTGGTAAGGTGTATTACGATTTGCTGGCAGCGCGTGAGCTAATTGGTCGTAGCGATATTGCGTTGATACGTATAGAGCAACTATATCCTTTCCCTCGATTGGAATTGTCTGCTATGTTGTCCAAATATGCGACGACGCCAGATGTGGTATGGCTGCAGGAAGAACCACAAAATCAAGGCGCGTGGTTCGCCATACAGCATCATTTATTAGCTTGTTTGCATGGTTCGCAAACTTTGCGCTATGTTGGTCGAGATTTTTCCGCGTCGCCAGCCGTAGGCTATCCCGAGGTATATGAAGCACAAAAACGTAGCTTTATTGAAGATGTTTTTGCCGCATGATAGTCGATGTTAAAACACCTGAATTATCTGAGTCTATTGCCGAAGGTACTTTGCTGGAATGGCATAAGCAGGTTGGCGAGCAGGTGCAGCGTGATGAAACGCTGATTGATCTGGAAACGGATAAAGTAATACTGGAAATCGCTGCACCGTGCAGTGGGATGGTGGTTGAGTTGTTGCGTGAAAATGGTGCCGTGGTCACGGCGGGAGAGGTGATTGCACGCATCGATAATGGCGAGCATGGTGAGTCTATACCGATTGAGCCCGTGATAGCTGGTGTGCCGAAAGTTGAGCAAATAATATCTGTACCTGCTGAAACGCATGAAGTTGCAGCCGTAGTTGTACCACAGCCAGCCCTGCCGTTAGCTGAGCCTGTCGCAACCCCGCAAATTAAGTCGCACAGGCAAGCTATGAGCCGTTTGCGGCTGCGTATTGCCGAGCGTTTAGTGACAGCACAACATACCGCGGCGATATTGACTACTTTTAATGAAGTCAATATGCAGCCGATCAAAGACTTGCGTGAGCGTTATCAAGCTGATTTTGTGCGTGAGCATGACGTGAAACTCGGGTTCATGTCATTTTTTGTTAAAGCAGCGGTGTTAGCGCTCCAGCAATTTCCTGTGATCAACGCAGCGATTGATGGCTCGGATATGGTTTATTACGATGAGTATCACGTTGGTATTGCAGTCTCGACTAGCCGTGGGTTAGTAGTGCCAGTGTTGCGTCATGCAGATCAATTGGGTTTTTCCCAGATTGAGCAATCTATAGCGGATTTGGCCAAGCGAGCCGAGGCGATGGCATTGGGTTTTGACGAATTGCAGGGTGGTACTTTTTCGATTAGTAATGGCGGGGTGTTTGGCTCGTTACTGTCCACTCCCATCATAAATCCGCCACAGTCCGCAATTCTAGGTATGCACGCTATACAAGATCGTCCTATTGCTGAAAATGGGCAAGTTGTCATTCGTCCGATGATGTATTTGGCGTTGTCGTATGATCACCGTTTGATTGATGGACGTGATGCAGTGAGATTTTTAGTAGAAATAAAAACCGCGCTAGAAGATCCCGCGCGGTTAATGTTGGGATTGTAAGCTGTCGGTATTGATCACAGCTTACCGTGTCGTTCTAAACGCTGAAGGGGTGACGTAACACGATGGTTTCTTCACGATCTGGGCCAGTGGAAATCATGTCTATAGGCACTTCACATAATTCTTCCATACGTTTCAAATAAGCACGAGCTTTAGCGGGAAGTTGGTCAAAGTCTTTGATTCCCACTGTGCTATCTGTCCAGCCTGGCATTTCTTCGTAAACAGGTTCACAGTCGGATAATGTTTCTGCGCCTACAGGAAGAATATCAGAATAGCCATCGGCTAATTTATAACCCACACAAATTTGCAGTGTTTCCATGCCATCAAGCACGTCTAATTTGGTTACGCACAAGCCAGATACGCCGTTGATTTGTATGGAGCGTTTTAAAGCAGCTGCATCAAACCAGCCACAACGGCGCGCGCGTCCCGTGGTGGAGCCAAATTCATGACCACGTTCGGCCAAATATCTGCCATTGTCGTCAAACAACTCGGTTGGGAATGGGCCGGAACCAACGCGTGTGGTATAGGCTTTGGTGATGCCTAGTACGTAATGCAGGGTATGTGGCCCAACGCCTGCACCTGTGGCTGCGCCGCCCGAGGTGCAGTTGCTGGAGGTAACAAAGGGGTATGTGCCGTGATCAATGTCGAGCAATGTGCCCTGAGCACCTTCAAACAATAAATTGCTGCCGCCACGATTCGCTTCATAAAGTAAACGTGGCACGTCGGCGACCATGGGTTTGATGCGCTCAGCCAGCAGCATGGTTTCATCTAAAACTTGATTAAAATCCACGATATCAGTATTGAAATAATTTTTCAGTACAAAGTTGTGATAGTCCAGCACTTCGCCTAATTTGGCAGCAAAACGTTCACGATGGAATACATCCTGAAGACGGATGGCGCGGCGCGCGACTTTGTCTTCGTAAGCGGGGCCGATACCACGCCCTGTTGTGCCGATTTTAGCATTGCCTTTGGCACGTTCACGAGCTTGGTCTATGGCAATGTGATAGCCTAATATTAAAGGGCAAGCTTCAGATATTTTCAAGCGTGAAGCGACATCCACCCCATGAGTGGCGAGCATGTCCATTTCTTCTAACAGTGCTGATGGGGAAACGACGACACCGTTGCCGATGTAACAAGTGACGTTGTCCCGCAATATGCCAGAAGGGATAAGATGTAGTACGGTTTTTTTACCAGCGACTACTAAGGTGTGGCCTGCATTGTGACCGCCTTGAAAGCGAACCACGCCCTGGGCGTGATCGGTTAGCCAATCTACTATCTTGCCTTTACCTTCATCACCCCACTGAGTGCCAATGACGACGACGTTTTTACTCATATTTATTTCCAATTTGTTCAATAATGATTTTTGCGATGTGCGTGATGCGAGTTCTAAGCTTGCGGGCGCGGTTTTATGACCCAGCTACCATCAGGTTCCTGGGTGAGCGTGCGGTCACAATCGTACTCATGTTGGGTGTCTTCGTGACCGGGTAAGTCAGCAATAACGATTTCACCTGCGTTGCGTAATTCTGTGATTTTTTCGTGTAGTTTTGCATTTTTGGCATAGGGGGCAAGGATAGCTTTCGCACCTGGCGCACGCCAAAACCGAGTGGCAATTTCACGCAAGTCCATACTAAAGCCAGTTGCTGCACGAGCGCGTCCAAAGCTGATACCGACTTCATCGTAACGCCCACCTTGTGCAAGTGGCACTGGATGGTTCTGGTGGTAAACTGCAAATATCACGCCGCTGTGATAGCGGTAACCACGTAGTTCCGCCAGATCGATGTTGATATTCGCATCACCTTTTAATTCAGCAGTGATGGCCTTGAGTTCTTCCAATGCCTGGCTGATGTCCAGCTGGCTAGGCAGGACACGGAAAGCTTCTTCCAGTACTTCAACCCCACCATATAAACGAGGCAATGCACAGAATGCATCCTGTACATGTTTTTCTAAATGTGCAGTGAGCTCACGTAGTGTGGTGACATCCTTGGCTTGTAAGGCGGCAAACAGCGCAGGAACTTGTGCCTCGTCTATATTGGCATAGGTCAGTAAACCGCGGAACACACCAGCATGCCCAATGTCTAAATGCAGATCATTAATACCGACTATTTTGAGCGCATTAAGCATGAGTTTTTGTATTTCTACGTCGGCTTCAAAACTGCCATGACCATAAAGCTCTGCGCCTAACTGCATGAGTTCGCGTGAACGATTTGTGCCGTCGGGCAGTGTGTGCAGCACGGAACCTGCGTAACATAAACGAGTTACGCCTTGGCGATTCAGCAGGTGTGCATCTATGCGTGCGACCTGTGGGGTGATATCTGCACGTACACCCATGGTTTTGCCGGTAATTTGGTCGACCAGCTTAAAAGTTTTGAGATCTAAATCACCACCGGCACCTGTTAACAGGGACTCGATATATTCGATGAGTGGCGGAGTAACTAACTCATAGCCGTGTACGCGGAATAAATTGAGTATGCCGCGACGCAGATTTTCCATGCGTAATGCCGTCGGAGGGAGTAAGTCTTCTATGTATTCGGGGAGTAACCATTTATGCATGTTAGCGCACCATTATCAGTATCAGTAAGCCCATAATCATGGAGAAGAGGCCAACTGTACGCAATTGACCATCGTTAAAGTCTATCATTTTAGTAAATGTTTCACGCCATAATTTTGGTAAAATCAGCGGCAACATACCCTCGATTATAAAAACGAGGGCAAATGCACTTGCCAGCTCAACCAACATTTATCGGCTAGCTTTCGGTGACTTCATATATTTGAAGAAAGCTGAGTTAGGTTCTAAAACAAGTACATCATTCTTGTTCTTGAAGCTTTGGCGATAAGCATCCATGCTACGATAAAACGCGTAGAATTCAGGGTTTTGCGAGTAAGCTGCGGCATAAATCGTACTGGCTTTAGCATCGCCTTCACCTTTGACACGTTGTGCATCACGATAGGCTTCTGCAATAATAATTTCGCGTTGGCGATCAGCATCCGCACGGATTTTTTCAGCTTCGGCAGAACCCGTAGAACGTAACTCATTGGCAACACGTTTACGTTCGGCTTCCATACGACGATATACTGAGTCACTGACTTCTTGTGGTAAATCAACGTGCTTAATACGAACGTCCATTACTTGTACGCCGATTTTGCGCGCATCCTGGTCAGCTTTTAAACGTAACGAGGCCATAATTTCATCGCGCTCGCCAGAGACAACTTCATGCACGGTGCGTTTACCAAATTCGGCACGCAGGCTGTCGTTGATGGTTTGTTGTAAACGTGTTTGTGCGCGCGTTTCATCACCACCGACGCTGACATAATATTGCTTAACATCGATGATGCGCCATTTGGCAAAATAATCGACCAGGACATTTTTCTTTTCTGATGTGATGAAACGGTCAGGGTCAGCTGGATCCAGGGTTAAGATGCGTGTGTCAAAATAACGTACATTCTGCAATATAGGCAGCTTAAAATATAACCCCGGATTTTTGTCTACGGCAACGACTTCACCAAGCTGAAAAACCATGGCGTTTTGACGTTGATCGACAGTATATATAGTCATGCTGGCAACAATGAGCAAGCCTAGTAATGTAACTGCAATGATGTTGAATTTTTTCATGGTCTCTCCTCCCGGTCACGACTGCGGAAGGCATCACGGGAGCGTCCTGTTTCGGTTGTGCTAGGGTCGCTGGCAGCAGGTTTGGCAGCGTCTGTGGTTGGGACAACAGGCGCTGTCGGTGATGCTGTTCCAGGTGTGCTCATTTGCATTAGTTTGTCGAGTGGTAAGTAGATCAGGTTGTTGCCGCCTTTACTGCTGTCTACCAAGACTTTGCTGGTATTTGTCAGTATTTGCTGCATCATGTCCAAATACATACGGTCGCGGGTCACTGCTGGTGCTTTGCTATATTCGACCAACACTTGCTTGAAGCGACTGGCTTCACCTTCCGCATTGGCAATGGTGGATTGTTTATAACCATTAGCCTCTTCACTCAAGCGTGCCGCCATACCTCGTGCTTTCGGGATTACGTCGTTGGCATAGGCTTGACCTTCGCTCTTCAAACGTTCACGGTCTTGACCAGCTTTAACCGCGTCATCGAAGGCCGCTTGAACTTCTTGCGGAGGTTGTGCGTTTTGCAAGGTGACTTTGCTGACACTGATGCCGGTTTTATATCGATCAAGTGCATCTTGTATGTTTTTAGTGGCGCGTGCAGCAACGTCAGCACGACCTTCATAAAGTACATAATCCATTTGGCTTTTGCCCACGATTTCGCTCATGACGCTTTCGGCAACTTGGCGTACCGCGTCGTCGGGTGAACGATTGCTGAACAGGTAGTCTTCAGGATCCTTTAGGGTGTATTGCACGGCAAATTGGATATCGACAATGTTTTCATCGTCAGTGAGCATAAGTGATTCTTTTAACATTTTGCTTTTGACATTGTTACGATAACCGACTTCTACAGTGCGGACTTGCTCGATATTTACGACTTGTACACTTTCTATCGGCATGGGCAAGTGCCAGTTCGGGCCTGGCTGAGTGGTTTCGATGAATTTGCCAAAACGTAGTACGACACCGCGCTCGCCTGTATCAACAATATAGAAGCCAGAAGCCAGCCAGATTGCAACAATAACTGCCGCAATAATGCCTAGACCACCCGCATTAAATCCAGGGGTGTTGTTACCCCCAGCTGACCCGCCACCGAATAAAGTGTTGAGTTTGGCATTGAATTTTTTCCAAAGCTCGTCCAAGTCAGGTGGGCCCTCGTTTTTTTTGCCCCATTGTGGGTCATTCCATGCCATGTTTAATCCAATTCTGGGTGATATTCGTTGTTTACAATATTTGCTTGCGTGTTTTGCGTTGTGGGTAACATAAAATCTTGCTTGGCTGCAGCTAGGGTTTCACGTAAGTATGCCACACCTGCCCCTGTTTTAGCACTGAGCCGTATCTTCTGAATTTTACCATATTCGTCATGCACTATGCCTGCTGTGCTGGCGCATAAATCAATTTTGTTCATAATCAGAATCTGCGGCACATTGGCAGCGCCAATTTCGGCTAATACTTTATTGACTTCAATGATGTGTTTGTCACGCATCGGGCTGGCAGCGTCGACGACGTGCAATAGCAAGTCAGCCTGTATGGTTTCTTCCAGTGTCGCACGAAAGCTTTCAACCAGGGTGTGTGGCAGGCGGGTGATGAATCCTACTGTATCTGAAATCACCAACTCACCAACATCAGGTAAAAATAATTGGCGCGTGGTGGTATCCAGAGTCGCAAATAATTGGTCAGCTGCATAACTATCCGCGTGGGTAAGGACATTAAATAAGCTCGATTTTCCCGCGTTGGTATAACCTACCAGTGAAATTGACATGACTCGGTTGCGGCTACGTGCGCGGCGTTGTATGCTGCGCTGTTGTTTCAGTTTGGCCAGTCGGTCTTTCAGTAATTTAACCCGCTTACCGATTAAACGACGATCGGTTTCTAATTGAGTCTCACCTGGCCCACGTAAACCAATACCACCCTTTTGGCGCTCTAAGTGCGTCCAGCCACGCACTAATCGGGTGGAAAGATGAGCCAGTTGTGCTAACTCAACTTGCAATATGCCTTCTGCGCTTTTGGCGCGACTAGCAAATATGTCAAGAATAAGTGTGGTTCTATCCACTACGCGACATTGTAAGGCTTGTTCTAAATTGCGTTCTTGCGCAGGAGATAGTGCGTGGTTGAATATCACCACGCCCGCTTCAGTCGCGTTGACCATGCTGGCAATTTCTTCTACCTTGCCTGAGCCCGCAAATAATGCTGAGTCAGGGTGTGCACGTTTGCCTTCGATTAAACCAATGATCGTTAAGCTGGCACTTTCAGCGAGTCTGTGCAACTCTTCTACACTGTCTTGATAATCTGCTTCGCCAAAGTTAATGCTGACCAGTAAAACCCGCTCACTGCCACTGTGCCGTTCAAACATGCGTTACTAAAACCTAAACAGTTGCTGCTTGCAATGGTACTGGACGAGATGGCACGATGGTTGATATGGCGTGTTTATATACCATTTGTGTGACCATGTTTTTTAGCAATATGATGTACTGATCATATGCTTCAATCTGTCCCTGCAGCTTGATGCCATTGACCAAGTAAACTGAAACAGGAACGCTATCTGTGCGTAACGTTTCAAGGAAAGGTGTTTGTAGCAACAACCCTTTGTTATTTTTAGCTGTGTTCATAATGAGTGCTCCCTATGGTTTTTCGTAATGGTATCGCAATTATAAAGACGCATATTTATGTGACAGGTTCACTGTGACGTCAATTAAATTTAATTGTAGGTGTAAGTTTTAGGTGGTTATACCTAGTTTGTCTTTGCATTTTAATATCAATATCGTATGCTTGTATTGTAGCAGTTTGGTTGGGTGGCTTAATTAAATTTAATAAATAATAGTGGAGATAATTAATGAGTGATTGCACGCAATTTCCAGCGTGGAAAGAATTAAAAGACCATAAAAGAGATATGGCTAAAATTCAGATGAGGTTTTTATTTGCAGAGGACCCCAAGCGATTTAAGCGTTTCTCTATGGACGCTGTTGGTATTCTGCTGGATTACTCAAAAAATAGAATAACCAATACGACGATGCGTTTATTGACCCAAATTGCGATGGATGCAGAGCTTCCTAATGCTATCAACGCTATGTTTAGTGGTGAAAAGATTAATAGAACTGAAGGTCGTGCGGTGCTGCACACAGCGTTGCGTAATCAATCAGGTCAGTCTGTTGTTGTTGATGGTGAAGATGTGATGCCTTTGGTTCGTGGTGTATTGGCGCGGATGCGAATATTTACTGATGCTGTGCGTAATGGCGAATGGTTGGGGTCTACCGGGAAGCGCATTACCGATGTGGTGAATATTGGTATTGGTGGGTCTGATTTGGGGCCAGTCATGGTGACGCAGGCTTTGACCTATTATGCGCAAGAAGGATTGCAGGCCCATTTCGTTTCGAATGTTGATCCTAGTCAGATAATGGAAACATTGGCGATGGTTAATCCGGAAACAACGCTTTTCATTGTGGCATCGAAAACCTTTACAACCCCTGAAACGTTGCTTAATGCACAGGCTGCACGGCGTTGGTTGGTTAAGCAACTTGGGACTGAAAAAGCCGTGGCACAGCATTTTGTTGCGATTTCAACAAACACAAAAAAAGTCCATGCATTTGGAATCGATACCGCCAATATGTTCGAGTTTTGGGATTGGGTAGGTGGGCGCTATTCTATCTGGTCCGCTGTGGGTTTGCCTGTGGCGCTGATGATAGGGATGGATAATTTTGAGGAGTTACTGGCGGGTGGTTATGCGATGGACGAACATTTCCGCAGTGCACCATTAGAGAAAAATATGCCTGTTGTTATGGCATTGCTGGGGATTTGGCATAACGATTTTTGGAATGCAGACAGTCATGCGGTGTTTCCATATGATCAATATTTAGGCCGCTTTCCTGCGTATCTGCAGCAGTTGGATATGGAAAGTAACGGCAAAAGTGTAACTTTTGATGGCAGGATGGTGCATTGTCAAACGGGTCCTATTATTTGGGGTGAACCTGGCTGTAATGGGCAGCATGCGTTCTTTCAACTGGTGCATCAGGGAACGCGTTTAGTGCCAGCAGACTTTTTGGTGGCGGTGGAATCACATTATCCTGTTGAGCATCAGCATGAAGTGCTGTTATCTAACTGCTTTGCACAGACCAAAGCCTTAATGCGAGGTAAAACACGTGATGAGGCGCGTGTGGAGTTGATTCGCGGGGGGGTGACTGGAGATAGTCTGGAAGCGCTGTTGCCGCATAAGGTTTTTCCTGGGAACCGTCCTTCTAGCACTTTACTTTACCGTAAACTTACACCGCGTACTTTGGGTTCATTGATCGCGTTATATGAACATAAGGTGTTTGTACAAGGGGTAATCTGGAATATCAATTCGTTTGATCAGTGGGGAGTAGAATTGGGTAAACAGCTTGCGGGTGCGATCGAAAGTGGCCTGTTATCTGATGAGCGCGTTACCGAACATGACAGTTCGACAAATGGCTTGATGAACGCATGTAAACGTATGCGTTCATCAAGTTAAGCACTGGCTTTTGCACGATTGCAGTGAATGCTGCTTCGTGCAAAGTGTGATTTGATTTATTTAACGCCGAGCAATTCAACTTCAAATATGAGTGTGGCGTTAGGTGGTATGACTCCACCAGCACCGCGTGCACCATAGCCGAGTTGGGGTGGTATGGTTAGTTTACGTACACCGCCTACTTGCATACCCGCTACGCCCTCATCCCATCCACGTATCACTTGACCTGCGCCTAGTTGAAAACTGAATGGTTGGTTGCGATCTTTACTGGAATCAAATTTGGTGCCATTAGTTAACCAGCCAGTATAGTGCACACTGACCATTTGCCCTGCTTGAGCGGTAGCGCCGGTGCCTGTAGTAATGTCTTCGTAAACGAGTCCTGATTCTGTGGTCATGGTTTTGTGTGCCTTAAGTGGTGTATTGGTGGTACCGCTTGCTACCGCGGAGAATTGGGACGTGCCGAGTAAAATGATGGCCAAGGTGATGGCTTGTAAGTATGGCTTATGCAAAACGTCTCCTTTAAATTAAAACAGTAAAAATAACATTCTACCTGCTGTTTGTGCAAGTCGGTTAATGCGCCAATTTAATGCAATCCGCGCCAGTTGATTTTGGTCGCCAGTAAGCTTGCCAGATCCGTATCTAACACTATGATTACATTTTAAAGTAGATTGGGTTGCTGCAGGCGTGCAGCAACAGGTTAACAATAGCTGCTAATTTCACGATGAGCAACTCACGCTGATATGTTGTGCCCAGTCTGGTGGTGCTGCGGCATGAGCTTCATATTCCGGATGCTCATCATAAGGACTTTGCAGTAAGTGCATGAGTTTATCTATTTCACTGGTGTCATCGTGGTCACGTGCAGCGACAATGGCATTCTCGGCTAAATAATTACGTAATATGTATTTGGGGTTAATGCGATTCATTTGTGCTGCGCGTACCGCGTCAACACTGTGTTGTGTTTGCAGTGTCAATTTATAGTTATTAGCCCAAGTGTCAAATGCAGAACGGTCTATAAATAGATCACGTATGGTTGCATTGATGGCCTCCGGCATGCTGTTGAAATACGCAAGTTGGCGCATAAAGATGGTGTAATCCACTTGATTTTTTTTGAGGATATCAAGCAGTTGCATGATAAGTGGCACAGCCGATTTGTCGGCATTAATGCCCAATTTTGCGCACATTAAATTAATATACGCGCTGGCAAAATGTGCAGGATAAGTGCTCAATGCGGTTTTTGCTTCTTCTATGCTGATAACTGGAGTAAGCGCCTGCGCGAGACGAGTTAGGTTCCAGGCAGCTACGTCGGGTTGCTGGTCAAATGCATATCTTCCGGCTTGATCGGTGTGGTTGCAAATGAACTGAGGATTGTAACTGTCTAAAAATCCGAATGGACCATAATCAAGTGTGAGTCCAAGGATGGACATGTTGTCAGTATTCATGACGCCATGAGCGAAGCCAACTGCTTGCCAGTGTGCCATTAACCTGGCGGTGCTGATAATTATTTGATGTAAGAGTGATGAATATTTGTCTGCTCTGTCGGTGAGTTCTGGGTAGTGCTGCGCAATAACGTAATCTGCCAGCGTGCGAACCTCATCTGCCTGTCCGCGGTAGAAAAAATACTCAAAAGACCCGAAGCGAATAAAGCTGGGCGACATGCGCATCACAACTGCCGCAGTTTCAATGGTCTCGCGATAAACAGGCTGGCTGCTGCCGACCAGAGAAAGTGCGCGAGTGGTTGGGATGCCTAATCCATGCATAGCCTCAGAACATAAGTATTCACGTATGCTGGAACGTAAAACCGCACGGCCATCGCTGTTGCGCGAATATTTTGTGGGGCCGGCACCTTTGAGCTGCAATTCCCAATATTGGTCTTCATGCACTATTCCACCCAATAAAATTGCACGCCCATCGCCCAGTTGCGGCACATAGTGTCCGAATTGATGTCCTGCATAAGCCATGGCGATAGGTTGCACAGCGTCGGGTAATAGGTTGCCGCATAAGTAGTCAGCAATAGTGTCATTGGTAAAGTGGTTTCGGTCGAGGTTAATCAGTCCTGCTGCTGCAGGGTTGAAATTTAGTAGCTTCGCTTCCTGTAGTGGTGTTGGTTTAACCTGACTGTAAAAATGTTTGGGTAAGGTGGTGAATGGTGAGTGAAAGAAACTGGTCTCGAAATTAGGCATGGTGATGTAGTATAAATGTCGGTTTGGCTGTCTGCTGTATGAGATTGATTCTGTCATAATTTGATGCGATAATGCGCAATTGTAACAATTTGTAACATTGCCTACAATGTTAGCCGGTGTTAATTAGATTTTTTGTTTGTGAAAATCGGCATAAACATTGCTTGGTTATGTAAGTTTGGTTTTTGGGATAGGGATATGAATTATAAATTGACAAAGATTGCAACTCTAGTTGTTTTAGCTGTTGAAATAGCTGGTGGAGTCGGAGGGGCCTGGGCAGGTGAGTGGACCACTGAAGTGGATCTGGATTACCGGTATTTTCGTAAACCTGCAGCACAGGTGCCATTAGCGACAACTCCAGAGCAAATTGCGGCTAACTTTTACCAGTTTTTGTTAAGTGTCGGTGTGCCAGTTAGTAGTTTTGTTACTGTGCCACAGGCAGTGTTAGCCGTGTCTGCAGTGCAAAACGGCGGGGGCGGGGTACAGGGTAATAATCAACCATCAGTGGTGGTGCAGCCTAGTTATTTTAATGAGTGGGACAATAAAACCAATTCATTCTCTTTTAAGCCATTTTTCCGCTGGGATAATATGGATGATGCACGTACCCATGCTGATATACGTGAAATGGTGTGGCGATCCAAGCATGGTACTGAAGATAAGTCTTGGGAATTGCGCGTTGGTATTGATAAGGTTTTTTGGGGGGCAGCTGAATCGCAGCATCTGGTCGACGTAATCAATCAAACAGATGAAGTGGAAAATATCAATAAAGAGAGTAAGTTGGGTCAACCTATGATAAGGGCGACGATGAGTCGAGACTGGGGCACGCTAGATGCATTTGTATTGCCTTATTTCCGCAATCGTACTTTTTCTGGTACTGACGGGCGTTTACGTCCATTGGTTTCTCTGGACACCTTACCCGTAGTTTACCAGTCTGGTGATGGGCAGAATCATGTTGATTTTGCGCTACGTTGGTCCAAGTCATTTGGTAATACGGACATAGGTATCTCCCAGTTTATCGGAACCAATCGTGACCCGCGTGTGGCTGTTGCTAATCAGTATGTTACTACTGCAAATCCAGCTGGTTTATACGTCAGTTATGACCAGATGGAGCAAACCAGTATTGATGTGACCAGTGTATTGGGTAGCTGGATAGGTAAGCTGGAAGCGTTGCACAGAACCACGGATTATGATCATTATTATGCCTACGTAACTGGCGTTGAGTACTCATTCAATGGCATTTTCAATACTGCTTATGATGTAAATTCTTTTCTTGAGTATAACTATGACAGCCGGGGACAAGGTCAGGCAGTCTACCAAAGTGATGTGTTTACTGGATTGCGCTTGAATCTGAATGATGAAAAGTCCACTCAAATTAAGCTTGGGATTTTGACTGACACTAATGATAGTACGCGTAGTACACGCTTGCAGATAAGTCGGCGTCTGAATGATCACTGGTCAACGATGTTTGAAGGGCAGTGGTTCAATTCGGTAGATTCTGGCAATCCGTTAAATGCATATCGTGAAGATAGCTATTTACAGGCTACGTTGGCGCGATATTTCTAAATTATGGTAATAGTTGAATAGAGCCTCTGCGTAGAGGCTTCCGTAAAGTGAATTTCAGTATTGATTGATAGGGGAAGTGAGTGAATTCGTTTACACGGCGTTTTGCTGATTGGGTTATCGGACATCGTTGGTTAATTATTGTTGTAATGCTATCCCTCATAATCGCAGCCGCGATGGGTGCAAAGCGATTAACTATGAGTGGTGATTATCGTATCTTTTTTAAGCCAGATAATCCTCAATTACAATCGTTTGATGCGATGCAGAAGATTTACACTAAAAGCGATAATGTGCTGTTAGTGCTCGCACCCAAAGATGAAAATGTGTTCACTCGCAAAAATTTATCCGCACTGATTGAGTTGACTGATGCTGCCTGGAATACACCTTATTCCAGTCGGGTTGATTCTATTAGCAATTATCAAAATTCGGTTGCGGATGGTGATAATTTAAATGTGGCTGATCTAGTTAAAAATCCTAATTCGCTTACTGATGAGGATATTGCACACATTCGCAATATCGCTGTCCATGATCCCTTGTTGGCTAAGCGCTTGGTGTCAGAGGATGGTCGTGTGACGGGTATCAATATTACTTTGCAATTACCCGGCAAAAACAAGGTTAAAGAGATTGAAAAGGTCGTTAAATTTGTCAATTCTATGCATGACCAATTTGAACTCAAGCATCCGGATACCAAGCTGTACCTAAATGGTGCAGTGATGATGAATAATGCATTCCTTGAAGCTACCCGAAATGATATGCGCCATCTTGTTCCTTATATGATGGGGATATTGGCGTTAGTGTTAATTTTGACTTTGCGTAGTGTGCCTGCTGTTGGGTTGATTTTCCTCAATATTATGCTGTCTATCGCTGCTGCAATGGGGATTGCGGGCTGGTTTGATGTGGTGTTGTCAGCTCCCGTCGCAACTGCACCGCTGACCATATTGATTATGGCTATTGCGGACGGCGTGCACTTACTGTCGCATTATGGACATGGATTGCGACATGGTGCTTCACGTGTCGATGCAATGAAAGAGAGTATTCGATCAAGTTTCGCTCCGATGTTATTCACGAATGTGACTTCCGCTTTGGGATATCTGACTATGAATATGTCTGATGTGCCACCGTTTAATACGTTAGGCAATGTGGTTGCTGTCGGTATCATGATTGCTTTTGTTATTACCATGACTTTGATCCCTGTGCTGATGCTGCTTTTACCGGCTGGCAAAGTGAATTCACAGGAAGATAGTAAAGTCAGATGGATGGAAATATATCAGGATTTTTTCCTGCGGAATCGTTACAAAATGCTTTTTGGGAGCGTGCTGTTTACTATCGTCGTGGGATCGTTTGTCACAAATAATAAATTTGATGACTCATTTCATGAGTATTTCGACGAGTCTACGCAATTTCGTCAATCAACTGACTTTACTTTGAAAAATCTGACTGGCGTGTATTTGATGGATTTCTCAATTGAGGCAAGCCAGCCAGGGGGGATTAACGAGCCCAAGTTCCTTCAGAAAACAGATGAGTTTGCCGTTTGGTTGCGCAAGCAGCCTGAAGTGATGCATGTAAATACCATCACGGATATTATGAAGCGCCTGAATAAGAATATGCACGCTGATAATCCTGCGGAATATAAATTACCAGAATCCCGTGAGTTAGCCGCGCAATATTTATTGACATATGAATTGTCGCTTCCTTATGGGTTGGATCTGACCAATCAGATAAATCTGGATAATTCCGCTACTAAATTGACCGCAACGTTACACGCTGTGCATTCAACCGAGATGATAGCGCTTGAAGAGCGCGCCAATAAATGGTTGAAAGAGCATGGCGATGGCATTGTTAAATCCAGCGGAGCTACCGGAGCTGGTTTAATGTTCGCGCACGTCGGACAGGAAAATGGCAAGAGTATGTTGCAGGGTGAAGTGATACAGATATTGCAAATCTCGGTATTGATTATGCTGGCCATACGTTCATTCAAATTGGGTGTTGTGAGTATGGTGCCTAATATTACGCCGGCATTAATTGCTTATGGTATTTGGGGTATGACTGTAGGCCAAATTAACATGGGTGTGGCGATGGTGGGCATTATCTCATTAGGGATAGTCGTAGATGACACGATGCACTTCCTGAGTAAATATCTGACTGCCAGACGAGAAATGGAAAAAACACCTGAAGATGCATTACGTTATGCATTTGATATGGCAGGCATTCCCATGTGGATATCAACATTGACGTTAGTCTGTGGTTTCCTGGTATTAGCCTCTTCACATTTCGCCATGAATTCGGATATGGGGTTGGTGACAGCAATCACGATTACGGTAGCTGCACTGACTGAAGCGTTTATGTTGCCAGGGTTAATATTGTTGGTTGATCGTGGTGGAAAAATTTAATTTTAAAGGATTATGACATGTATAAATTACTCGCAATTTTAGCCCTAGTTATCCCTTTTAGTGCACATGCGCAGACTACACAAGAAAAAGGTCTGGCCATCGCTAAACAACAAGATACTAAAAATAGCGGTTTTAAAGACTATACGAATGACATTGTAATGACTTTGAAAAATGCTCAGGGTCAAGAAACGGTCAACTATTTACACTCTTTAACTTTAGAGGTACCTGTCGATGGTGAGGGAGATAAAAGTAAATTGGTGTTTGATAAGCCTGCTGATGTGAAGGGTACGGCAATGTTGACTTTTAGTCATGGATTGAAGCCTGATGATCAGTGGTTATTTTTACCCGCCGTGAAGCGTGTAAAGCGGCTTAATTCGAACAATAAATCAGGTCCATTTATGGGCAGTGAGTTTTCATATGAAGACTTAAGTGCACCTGTAGTAGAGAAATTTACTTATAACTGGTTGCGGGATGAACCTTGCGGTGAATGGCAGTGTTATGTCGTTGAACGCATTCCAGCTTATGAGTTTTCAGGGTACACACGACAGGTTACATGGATAGATACTAAAGAGTTGCGGACAGTGAAAGTCGACTATTACGAGCGTAAAGGTGAGTTGTTGAAAACATTAACCCAATCAGGATTTAAGCTTTATAAGGGCAAATTCTGGCGTGCAGATACCGGCAAGATGGTTAACCACATCAATGGCAAAAGCACAGTGATGGTTTCAAATAATTTTCAATTTGGAACGGGATTGGCTGCTAATGAATTCGATGCTAATTCACTTCAAGATGCGCATTAATCAGATGGATCTGGGCTGATGAATATGTTGCTACGTTATATTAAATCGACGTGTCTCTTGTTTGTGTCAACAATGCTGCTGGTACATGGGCCAGCAGTTGCTGTCGATGCTACAAAGGGTGCGAACACCAAAACTATAACGTTTATACATTTAAATGATTTACACGCTCATTTGACCACTCATCCAGAGTTGGTGCGTTATGGCGAAGTATCTCAGCTTGAACAGCGTGGCGGTATGGCGCGGTTGGCGACACTGATCAAACAGCTACGCCAGCAATATCCAGATAGCGTATTAATGAATATTGGCGATGCTTTTCATGGCGGAGTGGAAGCGTTGTTTACCAATGGAAACGCTATCATTGATCCAGTTAGTGCGCTAGGTGTAGACGTGGGCGTAGTCGGTAACTGGGATTATGCTTATGGACCTATAGTGACACGAACACGATTCGGTGCGTTGAAATCACAAGGCTTATTTACTGATGGTACGATTAAGCGGGTTAATTATCCGACACTAGCGGCTAATCTGAAAATTACGTTACCATTTTTTCGGCGTGGTGATTATTTGATGCCACCAACCATGCTGAAAGAAATTAATGGCGTAAAAATTGGTTTTGTGGGTATCACTTCGGACATCGTGCCACGTATGCATCCGATGTTGGCATTTGGTCTTCGATTCCTTGATTACGATACAAAAACATATGCGGATTTAATCACGAAGCATGCGTCCGATTTGCGTATGCAAGGTGCTCAAATTGTTGTAGTTATGAGTGAGCTGGGAATACAAAAAGATTACTCGTTAGCTAACGTTATTCCACCCAATTTTGTGGACGTGTTTTTTTCTGCGCATACGCATGAAGTAGTACGCAAACCCCTAACGACCAAAAGTGGTGCATTGGTGGTGGAAGCTGGGGGAGATGGTGCTTATTTGGGACGTATGAATATTGTGGTAAAAAATAATCGGGTGGTGAGTCGTGATTGGCACTTGTTTGATGTGACTACAAAAATAGCTGAAGATCCACAGATGAAAGTGCTAGTGGCAGCGGCGCGTGCACCTTTCTTGGGTGATCATGTGAATGTCAAACTGCCTAGCATGGCAGCCAGTATTAAATTGACTCAATCCATTGATACGGTCGTGGGATATACCTCCGTGCCATTAGATAGGCATAACGCCTTGGAAAGTACATTTAACGACGCAATGGCAGATGTAATGCGTAAGGTTGGTAAAACGCAAGTTGCGATAACGCCGGGATTTCGTTTTGATAGTCCTGTTTACGTAGCAGGAGCAGCCCTTGAGGATAATACTATAGCCAATGGCGCTATTACGTTAGAGGATGTTTATCGTTATTTTCCAGTACCTTATATGGTTGCAACAGGGGAGATTACAGCCGAGAAATTGCGCGAATTGATTGAATATAATTTGACTAGTGTATTTTCACCCGATGTGGCGCTGCAATCTGGTGGATGGGCGGATGGCTGGTCTGGCTTGAAAATCAAACTGGACCTAGCACGACCCAATGGTAGCCGTGTGTTAGATCTGCAATTAAAAGATGAAGCACATGCCTTGTTACCAGATCAGTTGGTTACGGTGACGGGGTGCGCACGTCCTTTTGATTTTAAGGCAGATACGACATTGTGTAGTTATGACGGATTTGAATCAGTTGAATCTCTTATTAATCCGGACACTGCCAAACCATGGACAGCAGCCGATTTGTTTATTTATGGTTTGAAAAATGGATTGATTGGTAAGCAAAGTAGGCATGATGTAGAAGATGTACATCAAACAAAAATGTGGCCAGTTGATGCATTTGTGCAACCCTTAAAAGGGGTTGGGGCAGGTGCAGAGTGAAGTGTGGTTTTAGATTTAAGATCATTAATTTATTATTAAGTGATAAATATGAAAATTCAAACAGTAAATAAAGATAACATCCGGTACAAGTGCTTAGGGTGGTTAATAGTGAGTGCTGCTATAGTTACTTTGACTGGTTGTAGTAAGAGTAACGCTGTAGACCAGAGCGCTGTTTCAGCAGGGCAGCTTTTAGCAGAAAAAGGTCGTGGTACTACTGTGCCTGGATGTGTTGCCTGTCATGGTGCACACGGTGAAGGGATAGAGGCGGCGGGTTACCCTCGGTTGGCTGGTTTGGATTCTAGTTATATCGAAAAACAGTTAAAAGACTTGGCTAGAGAGTTACCACCTGCAGGCGTGGTTATAGAGTCCGTTGCAAAGGATTATAGTAAAACTCCTAGGCTTTATTCTGATTTAACTGTATTCAGCCCAGGTTTAAGGCACGACGACATTATGAGTCCCATTGCCAAGCAGTTAAGTGAGACGGACATACATAATCTTGCTGCTTATTTTGCTGGTTTATCCTATACAGCGAAGCCAGTAGCCGCTGATTTTCAAGTACTAGAGCGTGGACAAGATTTGGCTTTACGAGGGAAAGCAGAATATGGCTTACCCGCCTGTGTGTCATGCCATGCGCCTGATGGAGAAGGATTCGGTGCGGATTTTCCGCCTCTTGCTGGCCAACCTGCGTCGTACACGGTTAATCAAATTAATAAGTGGCAGCTAGGACAGCGTGATAACGATAATTTAGGGTTGATGAAAGCAGTTTCCGATCAATTGACCGATGCAGATAAGCTGAATGTTGCAGCTTATTATGCAAATCGTTCGTTGGCGGTAAAAGGTCAATAATGCCATGAAAAAGTTAGTTTTTTTGTTCATAGCTGGGACGTTGAATATTGGTAATGCAGCTGAATTGACGCAGACTGAAGTACGGGTAGATGCTCATGATGCACGAGCGAGCATTCCTACCAGTTTGACGCGCGAGAAAGCTATACGGCAAATACCTGCGATCAGTCCTGGTGAGTATTTTGTGCCGCCAGATGTGGGTGATATTCCCACGAGTAAGTATGGCGACATGGTCAAGTTGGGGCGAAATATATTTATTGATACCCAACATTATGCCAAGCGCTATGTTGGTAATGGTTTGAATTGTAGTAATTGTCATTTGCAGGAGGGGCGTAAAGCCTATGCCGCCCCTCTTTGGGCGGCTTATCCCATGTATCCTGAGTTTCGTAATAAAATCCGTGATGTGGTGACTTTCGAAGCAAGAGTTCAGGATTGCTTTCGTTTTAGTATGAATGGCATAGCACCCACTTTGGACTCGCCTGAAATTAAGGCGATTACATCTTATGCTCATTGGCTTTCTACTGGCGCGCCTTTTAATAAAGAGTTACCTGGTCGTGGTTTTGCCAGATTAGGTAAACCACGCGATCCCACACCGATCAATGGTGAGAAACTTTATAAGGAAAGTTGTGCGAGTTGTCATAGCCTAGATGGTCAAGGGCAAAAATTTACCAATCGTGATGGTTATATGTTTCCACCATTGTGGGGCAAAGATTCGTTTAATCACGGAGCGGGTATGAGTTCTGTAAAGAGCTGCGCGCAATTTTCTAAGGCTAATATGCCATTAGGTAAAGGTTGGACGTTGACTGATATGGAAGCATGGGATATCTGCACTTACATCTGGTTGCAAGATAGACCGTGGGATCCGAGATTTGGCTGGTTTTTTAATATTTTTGCTCCGCCTACTGGTGGTAATTAAGGGAGTGAGCAGATGAGATTCACACGATTATATAAAATTTTATTGGTATTGTCGGCATTGGCTGGGACCGCTTATGGCACTTGGGTTACGGCAGATACGCAGTCTCCGGATAATGCTGGGGATGATTTGCCTACTTTAGACACTATAGAAACACGTGCCAGTATGCAGCGCCCCCATGAGAGCTTACCGGATGAGCTTACTATAGTGCCTGTTGTAAAACCTGGCGAATATTTTGTGCCGCCTAGGCTTGAAGATTTAGATGACAGCAAATATGCTGAAGAGGTGCGTCTGGGACGTAATATATTTGTTGATACACAACACTATGCTAGACGCTACGTTGGTAATGGCATGAATTGCAGTAATTGTCATTTGCAAGAGGGACGTAAACCCTATGCAGCGCCGTTATGGGCTGCCTACCCTCTATATCCTATGTATAGAGACAAAAGTCGACAAGTGATTAGTTTTCAGGAGCGTTTGCAAGACTGCTTTCGTTTTAGTATGAATGGGATGGCGCCCACATTAGATTCTCGTGAAATTGAAGCTTTAACTGTATACGCCCAGTGGTTATCAACAGGTATTCCGGTCGGAACGATCATGCCTGGCCGCGGATTTGCGCGTATTGATAAGACGGAAGATCCTTCGCCATTTAATGGCGCGGTACATTACAAGCAATATTGTGCCAGTTGCCATGGTGATAATTTGGAAGGTAAGAAATTTACCAACCGTGAAGGATATATGTTCCCTCCCTTAGCTGGGCCTGATAGTTATAACAAAGGGGCTGGGATGTATAAGGTTAAGACATGTGCTGGATTTGTAAAGGCGAATATGCCATTGGGTAAACCCAATACGCTGACAGATGACGAGGCGCTGGATGTGTGTGTGCATATGTTCGTGCAAGACCGTCCTTGGGATCCACGCAAGGGGACGTTTATGAGTATCTTTATGCCAGTGACTGAGGGTTGATAATGATAAATCGTATGCTTCAATCAACGCGTGTGCGCAATGTGATATTTCCATTTATGGCGTGGTGGCCATTGCTGGATCGAGCTACTGTTCGCAATGATGCGATTGCCGGTATAACCGCAGGAGTTTTAATTTTGCCGCAGGCGATTGCACTAGCAACGTTAGCTGGTTTACCGCCCGAGTATGGATTATATACGGCGATTTTCCCTGTAATTATTACAGCTTTATATGGATCTTCTTGGCATTCTTTATCGGGTCCGAATACAGCATTGGCAGTTTTGATCGCAATGACTATCGCACCGTTTGCTAATATAGGTTCTCCAGATTATGTGCAATATGCGATTACCCTTACTTTTATGGCGGGTATTCTCCAGTTGCTATTCGGTGTGTTGAGATTAGGTGTGGTATTCAATTATTTTTCCCATTCGGTCATGGTCGCGTTGGTGACGGGCGTTGGTATCATCATTGTTATCCAACAAGTGGGTAACTTTTTAGGTGTGGTGATGAACCTGAATGAGACGCTAGATCAGGTTGTTTACCAAATTATTCTGGCAATACCCCGTGCTAACCATTATGCGGTGATGGTGGGTGTGACTACGGTAGTTTCGGGGTTAATGATTAAGCGTCTTCGTCCCAAATGGCCGCATTACATCATGGCTGTAGGGATCGGAATGATTGTGGCTTGGGCTATAGGCATGCTGGTTGGTAGTGCAACAGCCCATATTGATATGCTTGGTTATATGAAATTCTCAGCAGTGCCTTTTTCAGCGCCTGATTTTTCACCTGAAAATTTTGGTCCTTTTTCTAATTTTGCTTATCCTGCCGCAATAGGTATGGCCGTACTGGGATTGATGCAGTCTTCAGTAATTGCTAGGTCGATGGCTGCCAAGTCAGGTCAACAGGGTCTGGATATGAATCAGGAAGTGATAGGCCAAGGACTGTCTAATATAGTGGGTAGCTTCTTATCTTGTTTTACTAGTTGTGCTTCTTTTAATCGCAGCGCTGCCAATATAGAGGCGGGTGCAAAAACTCCGTTAGCAGGGCTTATTTCGGCCTTTGCATTAGCATTGCTGGTATTGATTGCTGCACCGGTAATCGCTTATTTGCCAGTTTCCGTGATGGCAGGCGTGCTGTTTTTGGTAGGCGCTGCTTTAGTTAAAATTAAAGACATACGTCATTTGCTGGCAATTAAGGACGGTGGTCGTGTCGTATTTTTGTTGGTGCTATTCACCACGCTAGGAAGTGGTGTAGATGACGGCGTGTATTTAGGCATATTTTTGTCAATTGTAGGCTATTTGCGTAACGTCTCTAAACCCTCATTGGAATTGGTATTTGAGCGAGAAAAAACATATTACCTGTCTTCTGGAATGACGCTAGATGACACTACGGCTATTGCTATTTCAGGCAGTTTGTTCTTTGGTTCAAGTCACAATATTGAGCGTGCTTTGATTAATGTGGCTAAGGATGATCATCGCAAAGCGAATTTGATTGTGATGGCCGAGCATGCGACAGGTATTGATATCTCGTCTGCTGAAATCCTAGCGCAGGAAGCTCGACGTCGTCAGGCAAATAATTACCTTATGTCATTGTGGGTAAGACCTGGTGCATTGGAAGACCCTCAGGTTGTTAAAGTACTGGAAGCTGCTTTAGGGGCAGAAAATATATTTTGTAGTGGTCGTGCGAAGAAGAGTATTGCTGAAACAGGTTTGATTAAACCTGCTACGCGCGCAAAGTTAATTTAATTATTGATGGGGATGTGGTTATGATGAAAGTCAAATTTTGGTTGTTTGCTTTATGGTTGGCAGGTGCAAGTTTAGTTAGTCACGCCGCAGAGCAAGTTAAAGAACATTTACTTATTCAAGTAAGTGAAGACAGTATCGAGCGTTTAAACGCGGCATTGAATGCGGCAAAATTTGTCCAAGCGCAATATGGCGCGCCTAATGTTGAGATTGAAATTGTGGTGTTTGGTCCTGGGGTACAAACAGTCAAGTATTATGCTCCAAAACCGCTGCCAGAGCGGGTTAAACAAGAAAAATACAACGGTATTCGAATAGTTGTTTGTGATTATTCTATGCGCGCTGCAAAGCTGCGACCTTCTGACATGTTACGTGATGTGAGCTATGTACCTTCTGGTGTAGTTGAAATCATGGAAAAACAAAAATTAGGTTGGTCTTACGTTCGTCCCTAAAGACGTTGGTCATATTGGAAATATTGATGTTTAGACAGCTTAAAACAAAAGTAATCAGTTTATGTATTGCTACGCTGATGGTCCCTGTGAGTGTCTTTGCGGCAGGTAGTGGGGATGTTACATTAATTCATATGGGGGATTTACATGGACATTTAGTGCCGCGTCCTAATATGCGTGAGGGTGATCCCGATCAAGGGCAAATGATGGGTGGTTTGGCTTACGTTTATGACCAAATCAAAAAAATACGTAAAGTGCACCCTGATGCACTACTGATTAACGGTGGTGATACCGTACAAGGCTCTGCTGAAGCGTTGTACACGCGTGGCCAAGCGATGGTGGATGTTTTGAATATGTTCAAGATTGATGCCTTTAATCCAGGTAACTGGGATTATTTGTATGGGGCTGAGCGTTTTCGGGAATTGTTCGCGGGTGATAAACCGCTGGCCAATTGGAATGCATTATCAGCAAATCTGTATTATTCGACTTTATATACCTTTCCCGAAACCCGTTACGTAAAGCAGGCTGGGCAACGTGTGCTAAAACCTTATCTGATTAAAGAGGTGCATGGGATTAAGGTAGGTATTATTGGTTTGACAGCTGATCGCGGACCGCAAGCGGTGAGCACGCGAGTTATGGATGGCTTTACCATGACACCAGGTGAGTATGAGGTGGCTGCTGCAATACCTTTGTTACGGCAAACGCACAAAGTAGATTTGATAGTTTTGATATCTGAACGCGGCTTGGGTGCGAATTTGGAAATCGCTGAAACTATACCCGGCATAGACATCGTGCTGTCGTCTGATATGCATGAAGAGTCGCGCAAAGAGTTAATCGCAAAGTCGGGAACCGTATTAGTTGAAGAAGGACAAGATGGCACCGTTTTGGGTGAGATGACTGTCCATGTCAAGAATGGGAAAATGGTTGGTCATGAATGGGTGCAGCACAGGATTACCACCAAAAACAACCAACCAGATCCTATTGTCGCCGCAAAAATTGCTGAAATCCGCAAGCCTTTTCTTAAAGCCGGATTTGTGACTCATGTAAATCCCATCAATGCGGCTGTTTTGCGTACACCGATCGATACCATTATAGGCTTTACTAAAATACCGCTCCACCGTGCCAATTTTGCCGGTTCTAAGAGTATGAATGCGGTGATCGAGGGCTCTTCACATGATTTTTTAGCAGATGCTTTTCGGGCTGCATGTGATTCGGATTTGGGGCTGATGCGTGGTTTTCGTTATGGTACACATATCGCTCCTGGTCCAATTAAACTGGAAGATATTTATCACTACATTCCTATAGGCCCCCAAGTTGCTTGTGGTAAGTTGTCTGGAGATGATATCCACTGGATGCTAGAACGTGGTGCAGATTCTTCCTTGTCGCCCTATGTTGGGTGGTGGGGTGGCGGCTGGCAGATTGCTTTTTCCGGACTCACCTATGATTTGGATCCGAAGAAATCATATGGCAATCGTGTTTCTAATATACGTTTGAGTGGGAGTGATCCTATCGATATGGAGAAGCTTTACACTGTTGGTGGTTATTGGTATGTGGATAATCCAAATATGATTAATCGCCACAAGGCTTGGGACGTTAATGTGTTGAAAGATAAAGATGGCGGTATTTTAGATGCGACTGATATCGTGGCATATTATTTGCATATGTTGCCTGACCATACGGTAGATCCTGAGCTTAATCGCGTGCGCTTGCTATCTCCTTTGCCGGCACCTATTTCAGCTAGTCGGGAGATACAGCCGTTGAAAGGCGCCACTCAACCAAATTATTAGATATGGTTGTATGAGTAGTGAATTTAGGGGGCATTGTCTATGCCTCCTCACAATATAAAAAGATTGAGGAGATGTATGATGCATCAAAGTATCATATGGCCCGCTTGGCTTGCCGGGTCTGGCATTGGATTGTTGATGGTGGCTTTTTTTTGGATTACGGGTAAACAACTGGGTGTATCTAGAGCTTATGGCAATTTTATTGCTTTAATGTCTAAAAATCCTTTCTTTCAACAGCAGGATTATGTAAGTCACTCTTGGCGAATTTGGTTCATAGCAGGAATTGTCATCGGTGGATTTGTTGCTGCAATGATCGCTCATCCTGGTAAATTGGTGTTGAACTTCGACATGGGAGATGCTTACAATGCAATATTGCCAATGGATTTAACATTGCGTATGGTTGTATTGTTTTTTGGCGGAGTAGTGATGGGTTTTGGGGCGAGACTTGCTGGCGGTTGTACGAGCGGTCATGTTATTTCGGGTATACCCATGATGAATGGCTCTAGCGTCCTTTCTGGTATGTTGTTCTTTGTAGGGGGCATAATGACTATGCAGTTTATTACGCGAGTGCTTGTCTCATCATGAATAATATTATTTATTTAGTGCTTGGTGCTGTGTTTGGGTTGTTGCTGAGTTTGGCTGGGGCAACAACTTTTGATTTTTATGTGGAATTATTTTTATTCCAAAATATGCAGTTAAGTCGTGTGATAGCTTCAGCTGTTTTGGTTGGGGTAATCGGTATATGGTTGATGAAACGTGTGCAAGCGCGTGCGATAATGACGGGTGCCAAGATAATATTTGATAAAAAACCGGCCCCTAAAACTTTGGTATTGGGCTCGCTATTGTTTGGAGCTGGATGGGCGGTTACCGGATCTTGTCCAGGTTCTGCACCAGCTATGTTGGGCGAAGGGAAATTAATTATTTTACCCGTCTTGTTAGGGGTATTTGTGGGCACTTATGCATATGGTTGGATGCAAAACAAACTAGGAAGTTGTGGTTCATCATCAACTTAACATCTTAATTAGGCAGGTATAGCTGCAGGCTTACTTTCACCTTCCGCAGAGGCGAGCTTGGTTAATTTATTTTTGCTGTGCAGATCCCACTTATTGCGCAGGGCGATCAGCAACCCTAAACCAAAGAAGGCACCCGGTGGCAAAATGGCAATTAGAAATCCATGGTAATCCGGTATTACATGTAACACCCATGTTTTGGCAGAATCGCCAAACGCCAAATCTATTCCAGATAATAGGGTACCCTTGCCAATTAATTCGCGTATTGCACCTAATAATGTCAGAACGCCAGTAAGTCCTATTCCCATCATCAAGCCATCTAACATGGCCGGTAAAACTGGATTTTTTGCCGCAAACGCCTCGGTTCGCGCTAATACGATGCAATTGGTGACTATGAGCGGTACGAAAATGCCCAATACTAAATACAGGGGATGAATAAAGGCATTCATCGCTAGGTCTATCACTGTGACCAAGGACGCGATAACCAAGATAAATACGGGAATGCGGATTTCATTTGAGACGTGATTACGTATGGAAGAAACGGCACCATTGCTCAGCGACATCACTATGCTGGTCGCCAGTCCTAGACCTATAGCATTTACAACATTGTTGCTTATTGCCAACAACGGACACAGTCCTAGCAGTTGGACTACACCGGGATTTTGCTTCCATAAGCCGTTAATCATAATCTCGCGATAGGGATTCATGCTTTTACTCCTGGTTGGTCCGCAAATAATGTTTCGTGGTGTTCGCTTACATATTGTAATGCATGATGGACAGCTTTTACTACCGCGCGCGGGGTGATGGTCGCCCCTGCCATGTAGTCGAATTGCCCGCCATCTTTTTTAACCTTCCAGCCGCTGTCATCTGGCTGAGTATTTGATTTCCCATCAAAATTGTATATCCACTTGCTTTTGGCCGTTTCAATGTAGTCTCCCAGACCTGGCGTCTCTTTGTGAGAGACAACGCGTACGCCAGTTAGTTTTCCCTCGGTATCAATACCAATGAGTAATTCTATTTTACCGCTGTAGCCATCAGGTGCAGTCGCTTCTAGCACTACAGCAACTGGCACATTGTTTAAACGTGCTTGCCATGCGAGGCCAGGCTTGTCTGTTCCCAGTAATGTGTTTGGGGGTACAGATAGCTGATTGCTTAATAAGTCATTGTTGTAGCTTGAGGCGGGTAATGTTTGTGCAACCAACTGGCGGCTAACGTCTTGTTCATTGCGCTTGATATTTGGCTGAGCAAGGTAATAGGTATAAGCAAGTATTGCCGTAAGTACGATGCTGAATATCAATAATACTCCAGCCGCACGTGCGGCAGCGCGTGCAATGGTGGTCATGGTTGCTTATCCTTGTGACCATACACTGCTGGTTGGGTGTAGCTGTCGATAAGTGGGACGGCAATGTTCATGAGTAAAACAGCAAATGCAACACCGTCAGGATACGCACCTATTATACGAATCAGGTAGGTGAGGATGCCTATGCCTGCGCCGAATATTAATTTACCTGTAGGGGTTGTTGCGCCGGTGACTGGGTCAGTCGCGATAAAAAATGCACCTAGCATCGCGCCGCCAGTCGCCAAATGAAACCATGGCGATGCATAATGCGTGGCGTCTAGCATATAAAAAATACCTGAAATTATTCCCAGACCGCCCAGGAATGCAACAGGAATGTGCCAGGTGATAATCCTTGCCAGCCACATGTAGATACCGCCTAACAAGATGAATAGCGCAACTATTTCACTGCCTTGGCCACCGAATGTGCCAAAAATAGGCATATGGGTAATTTCGCCGACGCTACGATTAAGATGTAATTGTGTTCGTAGTGTATCGAGTGGCGTAGCGGTGCTGATTGCGTCTAGGGTGGTGGAGAGTGTGCCGTTAAAAATGTACTGTATCGCGTCAGTAAGCCCCAGTTGCTGTCCTGCTAATACCGTTGGTGCAGCCCAGTGTGTCATTGGTACTGGAAACGAAATAATTAAAATTGCATAACCTACCATCGCTGGATTAAAGAGATTGTTGCCCAATCCACCATAAAGGTGTTTGGCGACAATAATGGCAAAAAACAATCCAACAACAATCAGCCACCAGGGTGCAATAGATGGAATAGAGAGGGCCAGTAGCCAGGCCGTTACCAGTGCACTTCCGTCCATTAAGTAGGGTTTAACCGGCAAGCCACGTAATTTGAGCGCGGTAGTTTCCAGCACTAAAGCGGTGACAGTTGCCAGCGTTAGACTGAGCAGTATGGCTGGGCCAAAATACCAGACATAAGCGATGATGGCGGGAATAAGCGCCAGCACGACTTTGAGCATGATAATGGAAACGCTGGTTTGCTGACTTATATAGGGCGATGAGGTCATGATGGCTCGGTTGGGGGTTGCGTTGTCGCTTGATTAGCCTTGGCGCGTTCTATTGCAGCCTGTATCGCTGCCTTTTTTGCTGTCGTGGCAGGGTCGTCAGATGACGTATCTGTTGCAGGTTTGGCAGCAGCTTTTTGTGCTAATTTCTCAGCGCGTTCCTTTTTTTCCCGCTCTATGCGTGCTAATCGGGTTTCATGTCGCTCACGGGCATGGTCTGCGGCCTTGTGTTCAGCCAGATTGAAGGCTATTTCACTTTTGGCGTAGCGGTAGTATTGCACTAGCGGTATATGGCTGGGGCAAACATAACTACAACATCCGCACTCTATGCAATCAAACAGGTTATATTTCTGCGCCTTATCAAAATTTTTCGCACGCGCAAACCAATACAGTTCTTGTGGTTGCAGGTCAGCAGGGCAGGCATCAGCGCAACGCGTGCAGCGTATGCAAGGCATCTCTAGCGGAGCAGGCGGGAACAGCGTTTGGGATTTGACTAATATGCAATTTGTAGCTTTGACTACAGGCACATCAATGCGCTGCAAATCTATGCCCATCATTGGGCCGCCCATGACATAGCCGCTGACCTTTGCGGGATGGCCTTGCCCAAGCTGAACTAATTCATTCATAGGGGTGCCAATTAATACTTCAAAATTACGCGCCTGTTGAATATTGCCAGCCACAGTGACTACCCGCGAAATCAGCGGTTCGCCATGATCGATAGCGCGGTGAATTGCATATGCCGTACCGACGTTAAAGGTGGCAACACCAACATCGGTGGAGCGGCCACCTGAAGGTACCTCTTTCCCGGTAATGACTTTAATCATTTGCTTCGCACCACCACTGGGATAGAGCGTGGGAATGACGACGATTTCGACAGGAAATTGACATTGTGCAGCAGCTTGTTGCATCGCGATGATGGCTTCAGGTTTGTTATCTTCTATACCGACTATGACGGTTTCTGCACGGAGCATAAAACGCATGATTGCTACGCCCGCCATGATGCCAGCTGCGCGTTCACGCATGGTCATGTCATCACAAGTAATCCAGGGTTCACATTCACCACCATTGAGTAACAGGGTTTGTACTTTTTGTGGCACACCAGGATTAAGTTTGATAAAACTGGGGAAAACTGCACCCCCCAGTCCAGCAATGCCCATGTCACGGAGTCGGTTGCGTAAAGCACTGGCATTCAAATTTCGATAATCAATTGGTTGCCGTTCGCACCATTCATCTTTACCGTCGGTCGCAATAACGATAGCGTTGTCCACCAAGCCTGATGGGTGCGGCATGGGATGAGTGCCTATGTGCGTAACTGTACCGGAACTAGGTGCGTGTATCGCAACAGAAATATAACCATCAGCCTGCGCAATAATTTGCCCTTTGCGTACATATTCACCGATGCAGACACAGGGTTTGGCAGGATGCCCTATATGCTGGCGGGTAGGTACGATCAGTTGCGCAGGGATAGGCGCAACGGCAATAGGAAGCTGAGTAGAAACCTGCTTATGTTCTTCAGGATGCACGCCACCATGAAATTGGTAAAGGGTACGACTCATGACACGGCTTTCAGTTCGACGATAGGATATTTCCATTTCCAGGTGCCGACGGTTTCTTTGATGGGTTCCATACTTATGCAGTCCACTGGGCACGGCGCGATGCATAATTCACAGCCTGTACATTCTTTGGCGATGACGGTGTGCATTTGCTTAGCTGCACCCAGAATGGCGTCGACTGGACATGCTTGTATGCACAGAGTGCAGCCGATACATATGGCTTCATCAATTACTGCGACTGATTTGGGTTTGGGTTCACCAAATTCGGCATTGAGTGGTTTGAATTCAACACCCATTAATTCAGCTAATTTGCGCGCACCCTCATCACCACCAGGGGGGCATTGGTTTATATCAGCTTTCCCGCTTGCAATAGCTTCCGCATAGGGTTTGCAACCAGGATAGCCACATTGACCGCATTGAGTCTGTGGGAGTATGGCATCAATTTTTTCAACAATAGGGTCTTCTTCGACTTTGTATTTGATTGCAGCAAAACCTAAAGCCGCACCAAGCACGATGGCGAGACCCGCCATCACAAATAAAGCAGCAATCATTTATTTCACCATGCCAGCGAAACCCATGAAGGCGATACTCATAATGCCAGCCGTAATCATGGCAATGCTGGTGCCACGAAAGATAATAGGTACATCGGCACCATCTATCCGTTCACGCAAGCCTGCAAATAGAATTAGCACCATGGAAAATCCAACTGCACCACCGAAACCAAAGAGTAATGATTCAATAAAATTATGATTTTGTTGTACATTCAGCAACGGTATACCTAGTACTGCACAATTTGTAGTAATGAGCGGTAAGTAGATGCCGAGTACACGAAATAGTACGGGACTGGTTTTGCGCACATACATTTCAGTAAAGCCAACGATGCCCGCAATCACCACGATAAAAGATAGTGTACGCAAATATCCTAATTCGGTGCCCAGTAAGTAATGATTAATTAAATAACTGGAGCCTGACCCCAAAGTCAAAACAAAAGTTGTCGCCGCACCCATGCCGATAGCAGTTTCCAGGCTTTTCGATACCCCCATAAAAGGGCATAAGCCGAGTATTTTTGCCATCACGATGTTGTTAACAAAAACTGTTCCAACCAGAATAATTAGATAGCTTTGATAGTCCATAACTTTAGTGTTATTGCATAGAGATTGGATTATCCGTTGCTGGCGATAGTTTTTCAACCATATAACGTTAAAGGTCTAATTTATTTGATGTTAGCTGACGTATTGCTGACTATGTTTGGGATTAAAGTTATATTTATTGACGCGGGAATGGCGATGAAGCTGCTTGCAGTATTGGGTAAAAACAACTCAGTTCGAGGTGGTTCAACATCGGCTTCAAATTGAACAGCTTGTTTGACCAGTTTGGTGGATAGTTTAGGTGGATGACTTGGTGTGTTGAGTGTCAGTGCTTCATCTATTTGCAGCCATAGGTCATGTATGTCGTCGGATTTTTCTGACCAAAGTGCGACGGTGTAGTGAGCATCAGCACCTATTGCCCAGTTGTGGTCGCTAATTAGCGTGAAATAACTAGTTCCGTCATGGTTGGGAATAAGTATGTCGTTAATAATGCCGCTGGTGGCGTCCGAATAGACGCGGGTGGGTAAATGTACCCCGCCTGGATGGAAACTGGCTGGATAGTAGAGACCACGATTCGCCAGCATTTGATATGCATTAGCAAGGGCGAGTAGTGTGTTACTGCCAGGGTTAAGTTTGAGCGACTGGAGTTGCTGGTTCCATTTGGTATGGTCTAGTTGAGTTAATACCTGTTGGGTCGGCAAAGTTAAAGCATTTGATAGCGCAGTACGTACGCTGACCCAGTCACGAGATGGCGGAGTGGGTGTGTAGGCGGATAGTTCGGTATTAAAAACTAATGCTGTATTGTCGAACAAGTTCGCTGCTGTCAATTGTTTTTGACTGATTGCAGTTGCGTAAATGTAAGGGTACAGCGCAACCCCGTTGTCATGTGGAGTGATGATTTGATTCGTGGCGCTATCAGTATTGACGTAAGCCAATATTTCAGCAGTTTTGTTATCCAGTATTACTGCGGCGGTGGAGGGTATTTGTGCGAGTTGCTCGATGAGTTTGACTTGTAAGCTGTAATCTAAACTAGAGAGTACGTTTTGCTGGCTATTGGCAAGTAATTGCTGAGCCACTTCAGAGGCTAGCTGAGGATGAAGATTGAGTTTGGGGGATGTGCTGAGTTGGGAGCGGCTAATTTTTTGTATGTCCTCACAGGGCGCATGGCTGTGTGTTAATTGGAATGCGACGCCACATGCACGTTGCGCAACAATATCGGTTTGTGCATTCGGTCCGCGTAATAAGGCTGCTAATATACTGGCTTGAGTGGTAGTGATATGTGTCGGTGTGCTATCAAATAAGGCATTGCTGGCCGCATGTATGCCAATGATATTGGCGCGGAAATCAACTAGATTGAGGTAGGCTTCGAGTATCTGTGTTTTGCTCCAGTGCTTTTCCAATTGCTGAGCGGCTTTGATTTGCCGCCATTTTTGATTATAAGTTCTGCCACCTGTACCTCGGCTGAGGCTGGGGTCGAGCAGTCCAGCCAGTTGCATCGTCAGTGTCGATGCGCCTCTGTGGGTATTGTGGATTAGATTTTCCCACGCCGCTCCCGCAATTGCGCGCCAGTCCACGCCTTGATGTTGGTAAAAGCGCTGATCTTCAGAAACCAGTAGTGCATTGAGTAGTGCCGGGGATAATTCATTCAGATTTATCCAGGACAAGCGCTGTTGTTGTGGATAGATGACTTGTTGATTTAGTACTGTCCCATTTCTATCCAATAAGTTGATCACGCTACTGGTATATTGCGCCCTGATTTTAGTAAAACTAGGTACAGTCGCCGCATAACTGGCTGCGCTCAGTAGATAGATCAGGCCGAAGCAAGCGTATCGATACATTCTGATATGAGCTGTGGACCGCGATAAATAAGTCCCGTGTAGAGTTGCACCAAACTTGCACCAGCGTTGATTTTGTCAAGTGCGTGCTGTCCTGTGCTGATGCCGCCAACACCGATGATGGGGATTTCACCAGCTAATTGCGTACTTAGTTTCTGGATAATGCGTGTGGACGATAAGCGCACAGGTTCACCTGATAATCCACCTGTTTCATTGCCATGAGGTAGACTGCCGACATCGCGTCGAGACAAAGTGGTATTAGTTGCAATTACCCCGTCAAATTGATGCTGTTTTAATAACCGTGCAATGTCGTGAATTTGTGCGTCGTCTAGATCAGGCGCGATTTTGAGCGCGATAGGGACATAATGACCGTGCGTATCACTCAGTCGCAATTGTTGGGCTTTGAGTTGACTCAATAAGTCTGATAATGCATCGGCAGATTGCAAATCACGCAAATTTTTGGTGTTGGGTGAAGAAATATTTACGGTAACATAGCTGGCGTAGGGATAAACGGCAGACAGACAAGTTAAATAGTCTTCTGCTGCGCGTTCTATAGGCGTATCAAAGTTCTTGCCTATATTAATGCCCAGTATGCCTTTAAATTGAGATTTTTTTACGTTGTGTATGAGTTGCTCAACGCCATCGTTGTTAAATCCCATGCGGTTGATAATTGCCTGTGCTTCGGGGATGCGGAATAAGCGTGGCTGTGGATTGCCAGGCTGAGCTCTTGGGGTAACTGTGCCTACCTCAACAGAGCCGAATCCAAGTGCGGCGAGCGCGTCTATGTAAGCGCCATTTTTATCCAGACCTGCGGCTAAACCGACCTGATTAGGAAAGTCTAAGCCCATCACTTGCACCGATTTTCCATGTTTGGTGGATGTAATCAGTGAGGTGAGATGTAATTTATGTGCGACAGATAATGCATTCAACCCCGCGTGGTGTGCGGTTTCGGCATCTAGCTTAAAGAATAATGGGCGGAGTAGGGAGTACATGCTGGTATTGTAATCGTTAAACTAAAAATCGCCATGCTGAGATGGCGATTTTTAGTGTGGACGGTTTATTTTTTTGCCGTACGACGTAAACGCGATAATAATCGTCGCGCTAACTCACCGAACAATTCGGTTTGCGTAGGGTGAGGATGTATTGCTTGCGCAACTTGTTTTAAAGTCATGCCCGCTGACACCATCATTACCGCTTCACCAATTAAGGTGTCGGTATGTTCAGTGAGGAAATGCACGCCAATGATTTTTTGGGTCGCTTTATCAGCCACCAGTTTAATCATACCGTGAGTTTCGCCTGTAATCATCGCTTTCGCATCGATGCTCATAGGCATTTTTGCCTCTACTGCATCAACACCGCGTTCCTTGGCTTGCGCTGTAGAAAGACCAACAAAGCCTGCTTGTGGGCGACTGAAGGTCACGCCGCAATCGAGGTCTTGATTGTACTCATGGTCTTCGCCGAGTAAATTACTTGCTGCGACCCGGCCTTGCGTTGCTGCGGTGTGAGCTAACATGTAACCACCGATAACATCGCCCACTGCGTAGATATGTGGAACGCTGGTGCGACCACGTTTATCTGCCTTGATCGCAGCGCCATCTAATTGCACACCCGCACTGGCGAGATTTAAGCGGCTGGTGTCAGGACGTTTGCCGGTTGCCATCAGCACGTAATCGCAATCAAATATCTGCGCAGCCCCCTCGCTGTCGGCATAACTCACTTGCATTGCGCCAATTTTACCTGCGATTTGACTAATTTTTGCGCTGGTGACAACAGTGAATTCTTGCTTGAGTATATCGGTGAGCTGTTTTGCAATCTCATCTTCCACTTCTGCCAGGATGCGATCTTTGGCTTCGAGCATCACGATTTCAGTACCGAAATCACGGAAGATTTGCGCCATTTCTACGCCGATAACACCGCCACCGATAATCGCCATTTTCTTGGGTGGGGAAGGCAGGTTCCAGATCGTGTCAGAAGTAATGACGCCACCCGAAGTTAAACCATCCACCGCGCCAGGAATAGGTGGAACGAAAGGTGGTGCACCCGTAGCAATGACCGCAGCACCAAAGCGCAAGGTGTATGCGTCGCCTTGCGGTGGCTGGATGTGGATAGTGTGGTCGTCAATAAATGATGCGTAGCCTTCCCGCACATCGATCTTCACACCCTTGTCAGTTTTGAGCGCCAATTCACCGCGAGTCTGCAAGATGGTTTTGCGGTGGTTTTCTAGCTTAGCCCAGTCCAGTTGTGACTGGTTGGTACCATTTACGCCTTTGTCAGCATCATGTGCGCGATCACGAATGATGTCGGCACTGTGTCGCCAAGCTTTGGATGGGATGCAGCCACGCCATAGGCACTCACCACCCGGCAGTGGTGCGTTATTAATCATGGCAACTTTAACGCCATGTTCAATCAAATCGCGTGCACAGTCTTCGCCGCCAGGGCCGCCACCGATAACGACCACAGGGAAGTCCCATTCGCCTGCAGGGATAGGTGATGTTGGAGCTACATCCATCCAGCTTTCAGGTTGTTCGATGACCTGCTTGAGGTCAGCCAAATACGCCGCCACGTGAGCGCCGTTGACGACACGGTGGTCTGCAGTGATATTCACTGGCATACCGTCAGCACCTGTCGCTGCAATAGCCATAATGGCGGCAATGCCAGGTGTAGGGATTGCGGTGAAGTGGGTGACGCCAAACATACCCATATTGGATATGGTGAAAGTTGGGTTGGCATATTCGGCCGGTGCCAATTTACGCGTGCGCGCGCGCGGCATTAAATCAGTCCATGCGGCTTGTAAGTCTTCCAGTGATTTTTGTTCTATGCCACGCAATATCGGTACGACCAGACCACCGCCGTCAGCGGATACTGCAATACCAAAATCATGATTGCTGCGTTCAACTATTTTATCGACAGGCTGATAGCAATTGTTGAGCGTAGGATGCTTGAGCATGGCGATAGAGCAGGCTTTGGCAATCGCAACCGTCACCGATACTTTGCGTGCTTTAGCGGCAGCAATCAGTTTTTCTGGCTTGATGTTGAATGTGACGTCAAACGTAGGCAGCGTGAGTGATGCTGTCATGGAATGCGATACAGCTTTTTCCATCGCTGTCATGTTGCGACCGTTGCCTGGTACTTCAACCTGCGGTAATGAATGTGCAACTTCTTTCATGCTTGGGCGTGCTGAGAGTACGTCGTTAGCGACAATGACACCTTGAGGACCAGAGCCACGAAGTTTGCTTAAATCCACACCCATAGAGCCTGCAACTTTTCGCGCATAAGGGCTAGCGTATTGTCCGGTAACGCGTGCTGCAGGTATTGCGCTTGGGTTCAAGCTGGGTGCTGATGTATTGACTGGCACAGCAGCACTAATGACAGACTTGTCTTTTTGATGATGCGCTTCAATGACTTTATGTGCTGCAGATAGTGTGACTTCGGTATCGCTGACCAAAGCCGCATCCGCAACGATAAATGCCATGGGATGACCCACAACGATTGTGCTGCCCACGCCTGCGACAGGGCCTGAAAGAAAGCCTTCCTGGAATACTTCGACATCCATAATGGCTTTGTCGGTTTCAACGGTGGCCACAATATCGCCGCGCTTGATGGTGTCGCCGACTTGTTTTTCCCAAGTGACGACTACACCTTCAGTCATGGTGTCAGACAGTTGCGGCATGACGATGGCAATGCCTGCGTTGTGGGGTACCATTTCGGTTGGTGCGATTTCGGTGACAGTTTCATTCACCGCAATATTCATATCACCGAGTGTGTCGGTGATGTAGCCCATTGCACCTGCAACAATAATGGTTGTGCCTACATCGGCAAGTGGACCAGCGAGATAACCCGCTTTGAATACTTCCACATCCATAATGGCTTTATCGGTTTCGACTGTAGCGACGATATCGCCACGTTCGACTTTATCACCGATATTTTTTTCCCAGGTAACCACGACGCCTTCGGTCATGGTGTCGGAAAGTTGTGGCATGGTGATGACGTAATGTGCAGACATGCTGAAATCCTTAACTCGTTGCCCTGAGTGGCTTGTACCACTCAGGGGGACGTTTGCGACAGAGGGGGGTTAAGCCTTACCAAATAACTTGAGCACGGCGTTAACAACGTCATCGTGATCAGGAATGGCGGCCATTTCCAGTTTGTGATTATATGGCTGTGGTACTAAAGCTGAGTGGACACGCACGGGTGCTGCGTCTAACTCAAAGAAACACTCTTCATTGATGATAGCGATAATTTCAGAACCTACACCTACAGGTGCTTCATCTTCTTCAGCAATCACAGCACGATGGGTTTTGCTGATGGATTTTTTGATACCTGCGCGGTCTAGCGGTGCAAGTGAATACAGGTCAACCACTTCCGCAGAAATGCCGTATTGTTTCTCTAATATTTCAGCGGCTTTTAAGCACCAGTGCACGGAAATGTTATAGCCGAACAGAGTCACGTCAGTGCCACTGCGGGTAACTTCTGAGCCTTCTAGCGGGTGGAAATACTCTTCATCAGGTACTTCGCCCTTCATGTTGTACATGAGTTCGTGTTCATAAATAAACACAGGGTCATCACTACGTACAGCAGATTTTAACAAGCCATAAGCTTGCTTAGGATTGGATGGGGTAACTACGCGTAAACCGGCTACGCCCATGAATACTTTTTCCATGCGGGCTGAGTGCTGCGCACCGAGTTGATGCGCTGTACCGCCAGCAGAGCGGAATACACACGGTGCAGTGAGTTGGCCGCCTGACATGTAACGTACCTTAGCGGCGGAGTTGAACATCTGATCCATAGCCAACCAAGCAAAGTTGACCGACATGATCTCAATAATAGGGCGGATACCAACAAAAGAAGCGCCGATACCTAAACCGGTATAACCACCTTCTGAAATTGGCGTGTCCATGACACGTTTTTCGCCATATTTTTCATATAAATCTTTGGTTGCTTTGTAAGTGCCGCCAGCGACGCCGATGTCTTCACCCATACAGATAACGAGAGGGTCGCGCGACATTTCTTCATCATGTGCACGGCGTAAGCCTTCCCAATACATCATTTCAGCCATGTTTATTCCTTTAATCTGCTATTTTTTTAAGCAATATGATTGCTGTTATGCCAATACGTATTTTTCTAGATCAGCAACATTAGGTTCTGGTGATTCTTCAGCAAATTTGATCACTTCATTTTCGATGTAATCATCGGTGGTTTTTTCAATTTGCGTAAATTCATCCATACTTAATTCGCCTGCCGCAATTAAACGATCGCGCAGGATGTTGATAGGATCACGTTTTTTCCATTCGTCTTCTTCATCACGGCTGCGGTAGCCGCGTGAGTCAGACATGGAGTGACCACGATACCGGTAAGTCATTAATTCCAGGAAATAAGGACCCTTACCGCTACGCACATAATCAACAGCGGTTTTGGCATATTCATAAACAGTGTCTATATCTTGACCATCGCATTGCGCCGCTTCGATGTTGTAACCGCAAGCGCGTTTGTATTGATCAAGCACCGCAGTTGAGCGGTGGATAGCAGTGCCGATACCATATTGATTGTTTTCACAAACGAACAGCACTGGCAAATTCCATACTTTTGCCATGTTCAAGGTTTCGTGGAACACGCCTTGGTTGTTTGCTGCATCGCCCAGGAAGCAAATGGCAATTTCATCACCACCTTTGAGCTGTATGCCCTTGGCAATACCGGCCGCAAGTGGGAAGGGACCACCAACTAACGCGTAACCACCCATGAAACGATGGGCTACGTCAAAAATGTGCATAGAACCACCACGGCCTTTGGAACAGCCGGTTTCTTTGCCATAGAGTTCGGCCATGACAGCCTTAGGATCAGTGCCGCATTTCATTGCGTGGACGTGATCGCGATAACCTGTTATGACATAGTCATGACCCGGGCGGGCGGCTTCCATTACGCCATTGCAACAAGCTTCTTGGCCAGGATAGAGGTGGAGGAATCCGCCAATTTTACGTTCTATATAAGCTTGATAGCAGCGCTCTTCAAAGCGGCGATGTAGCACCATTTCACGCAACACGCGCTTTTTGTCATCCAATGTCATTTATGTATTCCTTGCAAAAACCAGAGTTTAATATAACGCAAACCCTGCCATTATCTGATAAACCTAGTATCAGGTCAAAGTATCATCTGCATAATTGGGCAAAATAATTAGTTCTGTCTCAGTTTTTGGGCTGGATAGGTTAAAATGTAGAGATTATTTTTCATTGAAAGCACTTATGTCCGGGAGCAGCATAGGTAATTTATTTTGCGTGACGTCATTTGGTGAATCGCATGGCGCAGCGATTGGCTGTGTTGTGGATGGTTGCCCACCTGGCATGGCATTGACCACGGAAGATATCCAGTTAGAATTAGATAGACGCAAGCCTGGCACGTCACGTCATGTCACGCAACGTCGTGAATCGGATACGGTGGAAATTCTTTCTGGCGTGTTTGAGGGTAAGACTACGGGCGCACCAATTGCCCTGTTGATACGTAATGAAGATCAGCGCAGTAAAGATTATGGCAATATCGCTGATACCTTCCGTCCTGGGCATGCTGATTACACCTATTGGCATAAATATGGCATACGTGATTATCGTGGTGGCGGGCGTTCGTCTGCGCGGGAAACCGCTGTGCGCGTGGCTGCTGGCGCGATTGCGCGCAAATGGTTGTTGGAGCGTTACGGCATCGTTATTCGTGGCTACATGGCGCAATTGGGTCCGATAGAAATCCCCTTTAAATCTTGGGATGCCGTGAGTGAGAATCCGTTCTTTGCGCCAAATGCTGAGCTGGTTGCCGAATTAGAAACTTATATGGATCAGCTGCGCAAATCAGGTGATTCTGTTGGTGCAAAAATTACAGTAGTGGCAGAAAATGTGCCTGTGGGTTGGGGTGAGCCAGTTTACGACAGGCTCGATGCAGACTTGGCTTATGCACTGATGAGTATCAATGCGGTAAAAGGCGTAGAAATTGGTGCGGGCTTTGCGTCTGTCACGCAAAAAGGTTCCGAGCATGGCGATGAATTGACGCCAGCAGGCTTTTTATCTAATCATGCTGGTGGCGTATTGGGTGGCATTTCGACAGGTCAGGACATCGTCGCGCATATTGCCATCAAACCGACTTCCAGCATTCGTTTGCCACGCAACTCTATTGATAAAGCGGGTAACCCCGTCATGGTGGAGACACATGGGCGTCATGATCCGTGTGTGGGCATACGCGCAACGCCTATTGCTGAAGCCATGTTAGCCATTGTATTAATAGATCACGCGCTCAGACATCGTGGGCAATGTGCTGATGTGGTGGTCGATACCCCGCGTATCGCAGGTAAAGTTAAGTAAATCCTTGGCGCGATAACAGCTGTTATCGCGCTATCTCTGCAACATGAACGTTTCATATTCCAGTATGGCCATTTTTTTATCCAGCCAGTACATGCCCACCACGACACTGATCAGCAGTGACACAGCAAAGCCATAACCGTACCATGCAGCACCCAAATAGAGGCTAATTAAGCTAAACGTTAAATTGAGTCCGGCAAATAACGCGGTTAATGCTAATGCAATGTGACGCTTATCCAGATAAAACAAAACATTCATAATGCCCAGAAAAACGACTTGTAATCCAGCCGCCACTACGTCTATGTAGAGTAATGACAAGTAGTATTGCGAGATGCCGATTGCGTCTAGTATGGTGGGGCCAGCAACAAAAATGATTAGTACTGCGATAGTTTGTATTTTGATAATTTCGAAAATGCCCAGTCGGGCGGTAGCGACCATCTCATCTCGCATTTCTTCTATATAGCTCAAAGTGCCACCATCCCGTACCGCATCGTAGAATTTTTGGTAATATTCAACAAAGTCAGTCTCCATGCGGACCAGAAATACGGCCATACCCGGAATAATCGACAAATAAGCGAGGAAAATTGGCAGGTCATAGATCAGCGAGGCATTGAAAATACCAATGACGGATTGGCCCGTCGTTGGGGTGTACCAGAATAGATATTTATCTATCCAGACACCTAAATTAAAGAAAAACCCTGTCCAGATCAGTGAAGAGAACATGCGTTTTTTTCGTAAAAAATCGAATTCGATAAAACGATCCGATGGATAAGCACTAATAATCAATAATGCCATGCCACTGAGCAAGACAAAGTGCCCGAGCAATACCCCCATCAGCAATCCATTGATGCCCGCGCCACGCAGTAAAATAGCGCCCAGTACGGCTATGCCATAACCCAGTGTGTAAAGGATGAGAATAGCTTTGTAGTTTTTCATGCCCGAGAGAAAAATCGTGGCTATCCAGATGTTGCAGAGTACGACAAAGTTGGCAATAAGTAAGATTCGATAAATGGCACTTTGCTGCGGGAATGCAAACATGGCTAACAAGATACCGATGATGCCTGCTACAGCAGTTGTAACGAATAACGCCCCGATAAAATTGGGCATAATGATAGAAGCGTCTTTTTCAAATAATCTGTCAGCAATATAGCGGGTAAAACTTAGTTGCAAGAATCCGGTGAGTATCAAACTCATGGCAATGAGATGGGTAATAGTCACCTGGAATTGAGTGATGAGTACGTGAGGCAATACCACACCCAGGCTCATTAAACCAATAATGAGCACGCCTAAAATGGATAGTACCCAAGGACCGGAACCTATAATGCCAGCATAAGCATAGGCGGTAAACAGCGATAAGTAACTGTCACGGCGAAGGATTTTCTTGATTTCAAAGCCGATGCCAGCCATTAGGTTTCACCCAGTGCTTGTTGGTAAACTTGCTTGTAGTCATTAAACATCAGCGTTTGGGTGTAATAGCGTTCTACTCGCGCAATCGCGGCTTGTTGTGCGGGGAACCAGTTTTCTGGTCGCAGCAGTTCAATTGCAGCAGCTGCCATGGCTTGTGGATCAGCGATCCGTACAACTACTCCTGACGCGCCTAATGCCTGGTCTTCGGGCGTTAATCCGTAAATAAGCTGCCGGCATGAGCCAACGTCCGTAGTAAGTGCGGGTACACCTGCGGCGTAGCCTTCCAATAGTACTAACGGTAAGGCTTCGCTGATAGACGAGAGTACGACCAGGCCGACTTTTTCCAGTACGACTTCCACTTTTTGAAAGCCCAGAAATTTGACCTTGTCAGTTAAACCTAAGCTCGCGCACAGGTTATGGCATTCCTCGGCATAGCCTGGATCTTCATCTTCGGGGCCGGCTATCCATGCCTCAGCTTCAGGAATACGGTTGACCACGCTGCGCATCATGCGGATAAATGTTTTGACATCTTTAATCGATACCACTCGGCCGATTAAGCACAATATCGGTGGCGGCACAGCAGGGCGCTTGGCACGAACAGGCTGGAAGCGCGCTAAATCGATACCGTTAGGAATGACCCGTGTGCGTTCGGCAGGCGCGCCGTCGAGGATCTGGCGCTGACGATTGGCTTCATATAACGCAGTGATGATGTCAGCATGGTGATAACAGAGCTTGCCCAATGAGGTATAAAAACGCATCCATAACTCACGGAAATAACTGACTTCGGTTGGGTCTTTTTCAAAAATATTGCGATTGTCGGAAATCCATTCACTTTGATATAAATCGATTTTACGTTCTTTGGTATAAATGCCATGTTCAGAGAGTATCAGCGGCTTGCCCGTACGATGCTTCAACATCGCACCGAGGAATCCTGCATACCCTGTGGAAATGGTGTGATAAGCGCGCACCGGTATCAGGTTGGCAGCAATACGTGCCATTACCCAAATCGGTTCATGCATGGCACGCACCGTCCAGAAATAATCAATGAAAGAGGGGTCGGTACAATGTTCACGGTAATTGTGGGTGATGAAATCCCATGCGGTTTGACTGTAGAGGAAGAACGCCTCATCAATTTCCCCCCGTTTCATCAGTTCGGCTAATTGGCCGAAGGCGCATGCGGTATTGCCCTGGCTGGAGCGAAACACTTTATGCAAGTTGGCTACCTGGGCGATTACTTCATCATTACCGGCATTTGCCTGAACTAATGGTGGTGTGTGCGTGCCATGTAAATAGTGGGCTTCGACATGTACCACATTATCGGGTAATACATATTTTATATCGCCATAATCTTGTGGACGGCTGCCCAGAAATACAACCGCAAAGCGATATTCTGGATAGGCTTTGATAATTTGATTGACCCAACTTGATACGCCGCCACTGACATACGGAAAGGTGCCTTCAAGTAATAGGGCGATGTCAGCACTGGTTGCCGTGGGAAAGTTCATACGCGCGCACCTTGCCAAAATTTGACGATGTTAGCAATAGGGCGAGTTTGGTTGGCATGGTGTAACTCAGATAAATACTCGCGGACTTGAGCATAATTGTGTTGCAAAAAGGCTAACTCGGCTAAGTAAGGCGATATGCGAGTTGCTGGAATCCCTAAACGCTGTGCATGTTTAAAGGCAGCTTCAGCAGCTAATGGCTTCTCTTGCCTGACTAAAATTTGCGCTAACAGCACCCATAAATCACCATCTTCTTTAATGGCTAAAGCGGAGAGTGCATATTTCTGTGATTGGTTAAGCATGTAGGTACGCATGTCACCTTCAGCGAGCTGTTCATAGACAAATGCCCAATATAATTCAGTGAGCTGTTTTTGATACAGGTGGGTTAAATCAGCACTGGTGCAATCGGCTAACTTTTTTAATAAGTCGTGTATTAATGCGTTAAGCGTTTTTTCACGGCTATCGAGCATGCCATAAGCCAGTAAACGCAAATCATCAGCTTCATCACCCAACAGGGCTTTGAGCATGGGGATAGAGTAGCGTGGCGACATAATATTTGCCGTCAGCAGCGCTTTCATACGTACTTCGGTAGGCAGGCTGGGTGTGTTCAGGCGTGTATGGATAGCTGCTTCGCCCAGGGTGTGACGTATGCCTGCGCTACCCAAAGTAAATTGAGGTAGCGCAACTTTAATAAATGGGTAATAAATGATGGGTTTAGAGAAATATCGGGTGGTGATGATAATCGCAATAATAGTGAAAATGGTGAGCAGGGGTACCAAAAATGCGAATAGAAAAAACATGCTTAGTACGGCTAATTTGGGTTGGCGATACTGTGTAGGCAAAAATATCAGTGCCAGATAGGCGATAATCCCAGAGGCCGCTGCGTGCAAACTCATATAGCCAAACAGCTGTAACGGGATGCTTATATCTTGGCTCAGCACGGCGAGTGCGCCACTTTCCAGACTCAACCCAGTGAGTATGAGTTTATTGTTCAGTAGCATAATAAGTCGTTTGATTGGTTAAACTGAGAATAAAGCTGTCCAGCTTGGCAGCGATCGGGTCGGTGTCTAAGGTGGTCGATCGAGTCAGTATGTTTAATTGACCCGGACGGGCGCCAAAACGCTCGACAAAAATATGTTCGATACGGTCTATGTAACCAGTTAACGCGGTATTTCCTGCTAATGGCAATAACACCAGGCAGATGCGTGCGTTATCCTTGGTAAAGGTCCAGGTTTCGTCTAAACCACGTACCGAGTTGGCTATGGTTTTTAATTGTTCTGCACTTTCGGGATTATCTGCGGCTACAAAACCCACAATGAGGGTGCTAATCTGCATGTCACGCTGTAATCGTCTGAGTGTATTAATGGCTTTGAAAAAATCTATTGGGCAATCTTTTAGCTTGTCAGTCAGCAGCGGCGTGAACTCACTCGCGCTGATAGTGTCGGCGTAATAGCTGGTTAATACCGCCAGGGTCTGCATATTGCTTGTTTGCAGTGCAAAAAAAAGCATTTTTTCTACCGCGAGGATGGCAAGTATGTTGCCATCTGCAGTTTTAGCCGGGACCGCAACCAGATAACGGCTGGGGATTTCGCTTAGGGTCTCTTCTGTATTGATGTGGACTAATTCGCCTGTTTGCAAACAATGTGCAATGAGCGGGTCTTGAGCATCTATCGGGGTAAAAGCACCAATGCTTGCGGCGACTTCAGGCGCGATCACATTATTCACCACACTGTGTAATCCTGCGACGCTCAGATTGCATTGGCGTACGACCAGGTCCATGTACAGACTTGCCCCAGCTAAACCATTTTCTGCAGGTAAAATTCGATTGAGCTCTTTTAGTCCCTCACGCAAACTGGCGGGACGACCGATCAGATCTTGCTCCAGTCTGTCGTGCGATAGACTTAGCAAATAGAGTCGACGGGTGAGCAACTCCAGTCGTTCTTCTGTGTAATGCTGCAACTCCTCAACTCGACGCGCGCGGGTAATCCAGACGCTACTGTATTCTCCCGTCACCATCATCATCAGGGTGCCACCGAGAAAAGTCAGTTTAGGAAAAAGTGCATGGTCAATGTGCTGAAATGATGCCCAACTTAACCAACCTATGAGAAAACTTAACACCGAAACTACCCCCATGAGTACCCCGTAGCGCAGTGCGATCAACACGGGTGCCATCCATACCCATGGGAACAGGTGGACGTTTAATGGGTCATTCGGCACGATACCATAGGAAATAGCCAGTGCGCCGAAGCTGATTACCAGGGTTTCTACCCACTGCCAATACTGTCTGTAACCGTGGGGAAGCAGGTGTTGAGCAAGTTTCATTTTAGTGCGCTGGTCAGGTTGTCTATTAGCTTCTGGGCAACGGCACTGACGGCTTCACGTCCCCAGCCGGTACGGGCGCCGGCTGCGTCCCAAATAACTTGCTGGCTGGCAACGTCAATGACTTTAATGGTAACGCCAACCGCAGGCTCACCATCAACACCGGTTTTATAACGCCATTCGTTGACCGTACCTGTTACCGCGTATTTCGCCCCTGATTGCTGGGCCCAGGTCATCGCAGCTGCAACCGCCTTGGCATCAGCCGGTTCAAATAAACTGTCCTGAGTTAAGTTGCTCGGGTATTTCTCTAATGACGTTATGCCGCGTGTGCGTAATATGGTTTCCGTAACTGCTTCAAAGCGCAGCCCTGCTTGCGCTGTTTCCGTATGGTTTTCCATGGGTAACAGAGCCCATTTTGCTGTTTTATCAAATTGAGGCGCTTTGGTTCTGTCGGTAATGGCACAGCCTGCAAGCAATATCAGGGTAATGGCAGCGAGAAATAAGCGTTTCATGTGCATCCTTTCGGTGATTAATAGTGTAAATGATAGCCTACGCCAGCTTCCAGAGTGGATTTTCCTTGTCCACTGGGGGCTTGGTCGTAACGGGTAAAGAGCTGTAATCTGTCTGCGCCGATGACGCGCCCGGCAATGCTGGCGTTGGCGCGTATGCCTGTACCTGCGATGTTATTGTAAAACACGCCGATTTCAGCCAGATATTCAAAATCTCGCGCAGGCGTGCGACTGTCCGTCGCGTCGCCGGCACTGGCATAAGCGGCAATTTCACGCATGGACTGCGGCATGAAGTAGCTGGCTGTGGTGGGCTGATTCGCGGGTACCAGGATGGCTGTTTTACCTGTCAATACGTTGTTCTCAGTCTGGTATTGGGCAACAGTTGCCACGATACGGGATCGCAATGCCGGATGCGCTTCACTTAGGGTATGACTCAGCGTGGTGGTCAATACTTGCCCGCTTCCCAAATTTTGTCCGTCAATACTATGATACTGGTTGTATTCACCACGCATATTGAGCTGTGTCCATCTGTCCAGTCGATAATTGCCATCCAGCGCGATTTGATCACGTCTGCCAGCGATGCGCATGGCGGCAGTTTCAGTGGCGGTCTGGTTGAAACTTAATTCTGTGGCGAGTGCTAGGCGAGTGCCAACCTGGCGTTGATGAATAAAACTTACGCCTGTCTGAGTGTTCAGAGCCTGACTGAATTGCAGCTTGAGTGTATTGCTGTAGCTGTTGCCCAGTTGCCGTAGTGCGATTTCACCGCCAATCTCGTTTGGTGCGCGAGTCAGTACGGTGGTATCAACAGCTGTGCGGTTGATTTGGTGCAGACTTAAATCCAGTTTAAGACCGCCGATGTCATGATGGGTGGCAGTGATTTCGTTGGTCATGGCGGTGTAGCTGCCATAATCACTATAAGTGCTCATCAGACCCGCCGTGCGCGAGTTTTCGACTAGCATGGGCGCAGCCTGTTGATACAAGGATTCATCCAGACGTGACCTGTCCATGGCAATAAAAGCCAGGTCAGCTGCGTTGTCTATGCGCCCTGCGAGGAAATTCAGATTCATTTTGTCGTAGAGCAATATGCCGTCATGCTCAAGAATGGCGGCAGCGGCCTGGTGATCCTGGTTGGTGAGTGCATCTGAAATTTGTGCACCGAGTGGCGTATTGAGCCAGTGCGCATATTGGCGCATTAACCAATTACGCATGGAATCATTTTGTGCCTTATCATTCAGCCAGACCGTTGCCAGTTCGACGAACTGGCTGTTTTGTTTGAGTGCAGTTGAGCCTGTGCGCAATAATTTCCATAAGACACTTTGCCCTAGCTGCGGGTCATTGAGTAGTAGCAAACGTAGTCGTTCTATGTCTTTGGCATTGGCGCGGGTATTAAGCCAATCTTTGGGTTGCTGCCGTGTTAAACGCTGTTGCCAGATTTGACGGCGTACTTGCCAGGCAAGCTCGGGTTGTCCCCCGGCTTCCAGGGTGACAGCGTAATTAAGCATCCATAATTCATCTTGCAGATGCGCTTTTGCCATGCGGTTGTATAAAGCCAGTGCATGGTTAGGACGACCTTGGGACAAGTAGCCCGCTGCGAATACATCCCATAATGCGGGATGGTCAGGAATCAAGTTTGCCCACTGCTGCATTTGCATATCGAGTTGGCTAAATTGTCGTGAGTCGAGCAGTAGCCACAGATAGGCTTCTTTGAGACTATTGTCGGTTGGGTAGCGTTTGATTAAATAGCGATAATCGCGTTCAGCGGCACGGAAATTACCCGCGTGTTTGTGCATGTCTGCACGCAGTGCGACAAATTGCAGGCTGTCGTCATAGATGCGCCATTTTGCCGCCTCAGTCATGCGATACAGGCGTTGCACCGCTTGCCAGTCATCCAGTTCAGCATAGGTGTTTGCGGCATCCATGAATAAGCTTAAACGTTCGGTTTTGTGCCAATACTGTTCAGCAGTTTGTGCCGCCAGACGTGGGTTTGAATGTTTGATGGCCTGGAATAAACGTTCCTGGGAGAATGGCTCGGCATCCGGGGCATCGCTGAGCACACGGTAGGCAATGATGGCTTGTTCATAGTGTCGCAGACGCCATGCTAGTTCGCCAAAATTGAGCCAGAACAATTTGTCGTCAGGGGTTGCCTGCGCGTAAGTGCGGTCAAGCACGTTAAAGGCTTCATCATATAAGCCGGCACGTTGCATGAGCGCGGCGATATTAACGGCAACGTCGGGTTGTACCGGATTGTTCACCAGGTAACGCTGGTAGCGGGTGATGGCGGCTTGGTCTTGTCCCATCCTGGCCAATAAATCGGCTGATAACAATAGCAATTCGGGTCTATGGGTTTCATCGCCATGGTGATCCAGCCAGGCGAGTGCGGCTTCTGGTTCACCCATGTATTCATAAGTTTGCACTATTTTGCGGGCATACTGCGCATCGTAATCATGGCGCTGCCAGTCGTGTTCCAGACCCATAATTTGTGCAGCGTAATCAAACAATCCGCCTGCTAATCGCATCCATGCTTGCCAGGCAGATTCGTTGCCTTGATGCGTGGCGAGCCAACGCCATTGGCCTATGGCCAGCTGTGGCTGGTTGGACCACTCTGCCACATGCGCCAGACGTTCATGCCATATGGCATTGTCTGGTGTACTGGCGATGGCAAGTTGCGCGAGTTTTAATGCATGGGTTAAATCGCCATTGCCCAAAAATGCGCTATAAGCCAGATCTGCATAGACGGGGATGAAATGTGCTGGGCGATTGCCGTCTAATCCTGTTAACTGTTGTGCATAGATATCCGCTTGTGCCGGGCGGTTAGAGGCGAGGGCGAGTTTGGTCAGTCTGTACAGCAAGTCGGGTGTTTGCCCTTGTGCTGGCGGGAGGTGCTGCACCCAGTCGAGACCGATGTGACCTATTCCGCCTGATTGTAATGTATTCAATGTCTGTATCAGGTAGCGGTTTTTGTCAGCGGGTAATTTTGCTAATTGCATCGCTTGCCAGCTGTATTGCGCACTGGTGAGATAGTGTCCATTACCCAGTGCGAGCTGGGCTGCATGGGCAAGGGTGGCGGTGTCGTGAGTTGTGCGCATGACTTTTGTCAGTACGCGTTCTGCCACGGTTGTTTCTCCTGTGCTCTCTGCAATAGTGGCGAGGCTAAGGAGTGATGCCGTTTGGTAGATATGAGGTTCGGCTTGCTGGATGGCAAGTTTTAGCTGTGCTAGTTTTTCAGTGCGCTGTGGACTGTCTGGATTGCTGGCAAAGGCAATGCTACGGAGTATGGTCAGCTGGGTAATGTAAGCTTCATCTTGCCACTGTGCACTCGGTGCCGTGTACATGGGTTGCAGCGTAGTGAGTGCGTTGGCGTATTCGCCAATTTGGCTATAAGCCCGGGCAAGTTGCAGACGCAATGCATAATTGTCGGGTTCGGTGCTTAACAAGCTGCGCATGTATTGCAGTGAAACTGCATCTACGTGCTGATTCAGAGCGAGCTGCTTTTCTATGCGTTGCTGCGGATAAAGCAGAAATAATACGGTACTGACAGCAACGACCAGTCCCGCCAAATTGAGTGGCGTGATCAGGCGCGGGCGCGGTGGCGGCGCTAACCACTCAGCAGCTGAGTTTGTAGGCGTGTTGTCCTGCAGCATTGGTTTGGTAATGGTACTGTTGTTGAATATGATCGGCACTCTGAATTACATGGCCTAGCTCATCATATAAGCGACAATTGTCGGCATGGTTCAGAGTGAAGTCGAGTTTAACGTAAGCCTTAAAAGTGATTTCAGTTTGTTGTTGGTGCTGTTGCCAATTCAGCAATACACCATTGGCATTAACCAGATACGGTATCTGATTGATTTTGGATTCTAGCTGGATGCGATTTACATTTGCCTTGATCAGGTGCAAATATCTGTCCTGATTGTCGTCCTGGTAACCCGCGATGCTGTCGTTGATTTGCGCATAGCCTGCGGTTTTGTTGATACGCAGGGTATCTAGCTGCCCGTCTCCATAAAACAGCCAGTCATTATCAGCCCGCGCCAGGACGCTGTGGTTGAAATCCATTACGCGACGGATGTACTCCGATGGATAAACAGGGTGGTTGGGTTGTTTGAGTGCCCAGTCAAATACCTCCTCCAGCGCTTTGAGCGATGCGGGTTTAGAGGCTGCATAAGTGTGAAAATAAATATCGACAGGCTTGAGGCGGCGAGGTTTGTCGGTAAGCTGGTAAGTTTCTATGACCCGACGGAAGCCATAGTAAGGGCCTAACCAGTTGTTCGTGTACACATTTTCGTTTTGATTGGGAGCGAAAATCTGGAAGTGATCATCGCGGGCAATGCCTAAAGGGGCAACCAGCGTAAGACTAGGCTGGCTATTGGTGATCAGGGTGTCACCGCCATTCATGTTAAGCAGACCCAAACTGTCGGTCTTGGCAATCGCATCTGCGCCAGGATTGCAGTCACCGGTCCACAAGAATATCGAACAGGTCTTGCCTGCCGGTGCGAGACGTTGGTTGATATAGTCAACGCTGCCTTTTGTTTCCTTGTCGAGGTTAAATTTATAACCGGGTATGGTGAGATTGTTGCCTTCACCATCAGTGTTTTCACTTAATTGCTGCCATTTGAATGGGTGTGAATAAGAGTGGCTGGCGATTTCTACATGGGGTAAGCGGTATATTTCCCGCGCAATTTGCTCCATTTCGGCTGATTTTTTTGGGTATAGCCCCCACGGTGCAGTTTCCGCTTCTATGACGGAAACCGCTGTTGGTATGGTGTATTTTTTGAATATTTTTTCCAGCATGACGCGGGGTGCCAAGGGTGAGCCTGGGAATTCTGCATTGCTGGCAAAACCGTCACCATCCATGTGCGCCATCAGCAGGCGTCGCCCTGTTGAGGTGGTGACATCAGGCGCCGGCATATCAGGTAAATCCAGTGCGCGTTTGAAAAAGGTGAATGGATTGATAATCCAGCGCGTACCTTGTTGATAGGGGATCTCATATATTGCATAAGGTGATAATACATAACCACCCCAGGGCGTATAGGCGGCAACATCGGTGATCTGATCACCGACTTTAAGTTCCAGAATCGGGGTGCTGTCCTTGCCGACTTGGATAATATCAATATTGTTAGGGTGGGGTTGTGGCGGATGCTCAAACCCGACGATAGCGTCTTGTTTAATGATGCCGACGTTATCAGCGGCGATACTGCCTTTTACGGTTAAGCCAAATGCTTGCAAGTTATCTTGACTACGATCAAAGCCAAATTCGTTGACCACGGCCAAATGTATACCGAATTTGATTTGTTTTATTAGCCATGGCTGAAGTTGTGGCACGCTGTTGTTTGTACTGCCAGACCATAATATGATGCCTGCATATTGTCCTGCTAATTGCTGGCTGGGCAGGGGCAAAGTGAGGTCATGATATTCCGGGATATAGCCCATGTATTGCATGGGCATGGCGGCAAACCGGTGTATTTCACTGTCAACAGGATCTTTATTTTCGCGCCCGTCATACAACATCAAAACCCGACGTGGTTGTATTTCGGGGTAGCCCACGCCTAGCATGTCCAATTCAGGATTGGTAATCCATGGTGTATAACCGGCAGCTTGTATCTTTTGCGCAAGTTGGCGGGCTTGTGTACGCTGCTTTGGCGCAGCGTAATCTATGACAATAACGGGGAGTTTGTATTCATTCTTAACCCGATTGAGCTGGGTGCTGAGCCAGTTTCTGTCGTTATCAGAAACGGTGGTGTAATGCTGTTTGGCATTATCCCAGCCTTGAAATAGGGATTCTGCGACGACTGCGGTAATGTCATTATGTATCTGCGGTAGTATCTCAAAGCCACGGTTGAGAATGATGCGTATGCCAGGGTAACGTACTTTGAGTAAGCGGATAGTGTTAATCATGCCGGCTTCTTGTGCGGCACGGGTCGCCGGTGTAATGGCGGCCAGTTGATATGAATCCAGTGTGTCAATAAAAATGCCACGGAAGCCGCGTTGCCACAGTGGTGCGACTATGTTATCCAAATAGAAATTTTGCCAGGCCGGGCTGGCTTGGTCCATTACATCACTAGCCCACGCTGGGTTGCGAGTTATTTTGGCGGCAGCCGGTATGCTTTTAGCGTAAGGTTTACCTGCGCCCACCTCGCCTAAACTGGTGTAAGCGTAGAGTTTATTTTGTAAATTGGGTGGGACGCTGGCGAAATCAGGTTGGTCAGGCTCAACGATGACAGCATCATAAATGCGTAACTCAGGTATAAACGGGGTGCCATAGAAAAAAGCGGCATTATAAGCATAGGCGGGTAATGCGCTAATAGCTAATATAAATAGGAGTATGAAACGGTTTATCATGACACGATTGTCTCATTTTTTTGTGATTATCATAGTGGTATGTTAGTACCTAATTAATTGCATGTTACAGGTATACGTTGGCGGATTCAAGTTCGAAGTGCAACCGCCTGTGCTGATGTGGTGTAGCGCATCTCCTTGCCAAAGAATACCTCATAAGGCGATCTGAAGCCAAGCGTTTTCCGAGGCCGGTGATTGAGCGCTGTCACGGCTGCCTGCAC
>JBBQPT010000001.1:0-147653 GCA_038217005.1 Burkholderiales bacterium | reverse complement strand
TTCACCACCGAATTTCTTCGACAGGATAGTCGCAATCGCTGCTGTTAATGTGGTTTTACCGTGGTCAACGTGGCCAATCGTGCCTACGTTAACGTGCGGCTTGGTACGTTCAAACTTGCCTTTTGCCATGATTTAATTCCTCTTAATCTAACAATGACTACAATATTAATGTGGTGCCCATGACGTGGATTGAACACGTGGCCTCTCCCTTACCAAGGGAGTGCTCTACCACTGAGCTACATGGGCTTTAATCCATACCAAACTACACTACTTAACCCATATCAAGCACAACAGTTGGAGCGGGTGAAGGGAATCGAACCCTCGTCATAAGTTTGGAAAACTTCTGCTCTGCCATTGAGCTACACCCGCGCACTCTTGAGATACTGCGCGACTTGACGCATGGCTTGCAATTTTTACTACGAATCTGGTGGAGGGGGAAGGATTCGAACCTTCGTACTCTGAGAGAACGGATTTACAGTCCGTCGCCTTTAACCACTCGGCCACCCCTCCAAATTAAGCCGACTATTATCTAATAGTTACTCACTATTGTCAAACATTAAATCTAAAATGCATTACATCACCATCTTTGACAATATATTCTTTACCCTCTAAACGCATCTTGCCTGCTTCTTTTGCGCCCTGCTCACCCTTATAGGCAATAAAATCCTGATACGCGATTACCTCAGCCCGAATAAATCCACGCTCAAAGTCAGTATGTATCACACCGGCCGCTTCCGGCGCGGTACTACCCTTATGAATAGTCCAAGCACGCACCTCTTTAACCCCGGCAGTAAAGTACGTTTCCAGTCCAAGCAAGTGATAACCAGCCTGAATCAAACGATTTAATCCAGGTTCGGTTTGTCCTAAATCTGCCAGAAAAGCGATTTTATCTTCGTCATCCATATCAATCAGCTCAGCTTCGAGTGCAGCACAAATCACGACCACTGGCGCACCTTCTTTTGCTGCATGCTCACGCACTTTATCCAGCAACGGGTTATTTTCGAACCCAGTATCGTCAACGTTTGCCGCGTACAGCACTGGCTTCGCCGTCAATAGGCACAACGGCTTGATAAGTGCCTGCTGGTCAGCATCCAGCCGCATCGCATACACAGGTTGCCCTTGATCCAGCTGCGCGCGCACCAACTCCAATAATGCCGCCATTATGATAGATTCTTTATCGCCAGAACGTGCTGTTTTTTGATATCGGACAGCCGCTTTTTCTACACTCGCAAGATCCGCCAATGCCAATTCGGTTTGTATCGTTTCAATATCAGAAATAGGATCTACCTTGCCCGCCACATGGATGACATTATCATCCTGGAAGCAACGCACCACGTGTGTAATAGCATCAGTCTCACGAATGTTCGCCAGAAACTGATTTCCCAAACCTTCACCCTTGGATGCCCCAGCGACAATACCCGCAATATCCACAAATTCCACAATCGCTGGTTGCATACGCTCGGGCTTGACGATTCCAGCCAATGCCGTCATCCGCACATCAGGCACTTCAACAATGCCAGTATTAGGTTCGATTGTGCAAAATGGATAATTCTCAGCCGCAATACCCGCGCGGGTTAATGCATTAAATAGAGTTGATTTACCCACGTTCGGCAAGCCGACGATGCCACATTTAAGACTCATGATATTTACACTTTAGTATGAAGTTTTAACATTGCGGCAGAAAGATCGCCGCGTAGAATTTCGGGTAATACGTGAAAACTACGCATTACCGCAGATTCAATTTCACCTAACTCATCTGATTTAGGTGCATTTAATACGTAATTAGATACCTCGCTTTTATGTCCAGGATGCCCTATTCCTAGCCGTAAACGCCAAAAATCTAACGTGCCTAACTGCGCTGCAATATCTTTTAATCCGTTATGCCCACCATGACCACCCGCTTTTTTCAGGCGCGCCTCGCCAGGCTGCAAATCAAGCTCGTCATGCACTACCAATAGCGCTTCAACAGGTATCTTGTAAAAGCGCATCAATGCTGCCACTGACTTACCGCTTAAATTCATAAAAGTTTGCGGCATCAGCAAATGCAAACCTTCATCACCCATAGCCCGCCCTGCAACCGCAAAAAAGCGGGGCTCTGGCTTCAACGCAATGCGCATCATTTCAGCACACTCCGTTACCCACCAGAACCCCGCATTATGGCGCGTATTTGCATACTCACGCCCCGGATTACCTAGACCCACAATAAGCTTAATTGCCTGCATGGGGGTCTATTACTTAAGCTGCGCTTTCTTCAGTTGCCGCACCACGTGGCACAACTATTGTCGCTACCGGAGGATTTTCACCCTTGTAGGCCGCAGCAACTTCAACGCCAGCTGGCAATTTAATGTCAGCTACGTGAACTGAGTGACCCGCTGCCAAAGTTGCCAAATCCACTTCAATAAATTCTGGCAAGTTACGCATCAAGCAGGTGATATCCAACTCAGTCATAATATGACTAACGTTACCACCACTTAACTTCACGCCTGGCGCAACATCTGCATTAATGAAATGCAATGGAACGCTTACGTGAATTTTGTGAGTTTTGTCAACACGCTGAAAATCCAAGTGCTGCACTTCCATGCGGAATGGATGCATAACGTAATCACGCAGCAACACAGACTCTTTAGCCCCATCGATATCCAATGTTAATACTGATGAATGGAATGCTTCACGCTTTAACGCATAAAACATAGCATTGTGATCCAATTCAATATTCATGGCAGGCTTATTACCGCCATAAACAACAGCAGGGGTTTTACCACTACGACGCAGGCGGCGGCTCGCACCCTTACCCTGTACGTCACGTTTTTTTGCAATAACTTCCATTTTCGACTCCAAAATAAAGATGAACACTAACGTATTCACCTAGGGTTAATTCATCCCCGCGACCAGGCGATGAACACATAGCAGGTTTCCCCGCCAACAAATCATTCCATAAATAACGAGCTGACTGACTCTTCGTCGCTAATCCGACGCATCGTTTCCGCCAGCAATTCAGCCACAGATAATTGACGTATGCGCGTGCTCGCTTTTGCATCATCTCGCAGCGGTATTGTATCGGTCACAACCAATTCATCCAAATCGGATTGTTCTATCCGCTGCACAGCGGTTCCAGACAATACCGGGTGAGTACAATAAGCCACCACCCGTTTAGCACCACGATCTTTCAATGCTTTTGCCGCTTCACATAAGGTATTGGCGGTATCCACCATATCATCCATGATGATACAAGTGCGATTCTCAACATCACCAATAATGTTCATCACTTTTGCGACGTTAGGCTTAGGACGGCGCTTATCGATAATCGCCAAATCCGATTCCAGACGCTTAGCCAATGCACGCGCACGCACAACACCACCGACGTCAGGTGATACCACAATCAGATCGGAATAGGACTGCTTCCACACATCGCCCAACAGAATTGGTGATGCATATATATTATCAACAGGAATATCGAAGAAGCCTTGTATCTGGTCAGCATGCAAGTCCATCGTTAGCACACGATCCACACCCACACCCGCCAGCATATTAGCCACAACTTTTGCCGTAATCGCTACACGCGCTGAACGTGGACGACGGTCTTGACGGGCATAACCAAAATAAGGAATAGCCGCCGTGATACGTCCTGCCGATGCGCGACGCAATGCATCAACCATCACCATAACTTCCATTAAACTATCATTGGTCGGCACACAGGTTGATTGCAACACAAACACATCCTTACCACGAACGTGCTCTAGCAGCTCAACCATCACCTCGCCATCCGAGAAACGCGCAACGGTTGCACGCCCCAAATGAATATTGAGATGACGTACCACATCTTCCGCTAACCGGGGATTTGCATTCCCGGTAAACACCATCAAGCTATCGTAGGCCACAACACACCCCGCAAAACCGCATCACTAACATCAAAATTAGCCACAAAAAACAAAAGCGTGTAAAACAGATTACACGCTTTTTATTTAGTTAGCTAAAACAATACTGGCAGGGGTGGTAGGGATCGAACCTACGAATGCTGGAATCAAAATCCAGTGCCTTACCACTTGGCGACACCCCTGTTGTTACGTTTGCCCCGCAGATTACGCTACGTTGCGAAATTCTTTAATGGATGAGCATCCAATCCTTGCGCGATAAATCCGCGCATACTGGCAGGCAATTTATCATAAACTCGCTTTGCAGCTTGTTCATCATCGAATTCGGCAAATACACATGCGCCTGAACCCGTCATCCTTGCCAGCCCAAATTGGCCAAGCCAATCCAATGTTTCGGCTACTTCAGGATAAATACTACACACCGCACTTTGTAAATCATTTTTCGTCAGTTCCGAAAATATTTCAGACCTGGAAAAGTCAGCTATTCTGATGCTTTTACTGTCTCTTGTCAATTGTTCTGATGCAAAAATCTTGGGTGTGGACACATGCACATCTGGAACCAGCACTAAATACCAGGCTGAATTCAGTGTCACCGGCTGTAATTTCTCACCTACCCCCTCAGCGAAGGCGCTTTCACCAAAAACGAAAACCGGCACATCGGCACCTAGTTGCAACGCCAAATCCTGCAAACGCTGCCTGGTCCAATACAACTCCCACAGCTGATTCAATCCCAGCAGCACGCTCGCCGCATCCGAACTCCCGCCACCCAAGCCTCCACCCAATGGCAGGCGTTTATCTAATCCTATCGACACACCAAATGGCGTCCCACTTTCTGCCTGTAACAGTCTTGCCGCACGCAAGCACAAATCGACTGACTCCGGTATATCAGCGCTATCGTATTCCCTCACTACTACGCCATCTGCCCGGCGACTTAATGTTACCGTGTCACCATAATCAATAAAGCGAAATACCGTTTCCAACAGGTGATATCCATCAGAACGTCGGCCTATCACATGCAAAAACAAATTCAATTTTGCTGGGGCTGGGCAAACTAGCGTATTCATACACCCTCACCGTTGATATACCATTGCGTTATCACCATACGCAATTCGCCCCCTTCACCGACCACATTCAGTTTATTCGGCAGGTTATACCCACCCGACTGTTGCCAGCGCTGATAATTAACTGTCCAGCCTGCTTGTTGCATACTCGTCAGCATCGCTGCTGCATCCACTTCTGTTTGAAAATGCACATTTGGCACTGCCTGGCCCAACACCCAATATGCCAGATAATCCAATGGGATACGCACGCCCAACAGGCGCTCAGTCAACTCCGTAACATCCTGCCCCTGGTATACATGCTGATCGCTATCAACTACTCGCACCCCTTGCGCATCGCGCGTCAGCACAGCGACAGTTGATCCTAAAGGTGTTGACAACGTCACCTCATCCCGATCCTGGCTATGTACCCAATGCACGTTAGCAGACGTCGCATTCGCCTGGTAACGCATCGCAATGCGCCCATCCAGAGTAAACGCCCTGGCAACAGTCGGATTTAATTGTTGAACCTGAACAACAGGTGGCGTACTGGCACATCCTGCAACACTGAGCACTATCCCTAACCACAGAATACGAAGCATTATTTATATTTCGCCATCACAGCCAACAAACTCGCATTTTCGGGGGCGTCTTTCAATGACTCCTGCCAAACCGAGCGTGCTGCATCATGCTGCCCTTGCAACCACATTACCTCGCCTAAATGTGCGGCAATTTCAGGGTCACGCCGTTGGCCATAAGCACGTTGTAAATAATCGACCGCATCATTCAAATGCCCTAACCGATATTGCAACCATCCCATACTATCCAATACAAACGGATCATTCGGCGATAATTTTAGTGCTTGCTGCAACAGCGCCAGTGCTTCAGGCAAGCGCACATTATGATCCGCCCAGGTATAACCCAAAGCGTTTAATGCATGCACATGGTTAGGCTGCAATTTGAGCAATTGCCGTAAATCCTTTTCCACGACGTCAAGGTGTTCCAGTTTTTCCGCCGACATTGCGTGGTCATAGAGCAATTCAGTAGAGTTTGGATGTGCTGCTAATGCCTTGGTCAATAATGCATACACTCCTGCTTCATCTTTTGCATTCCTGAGCAAATCAGCTTCTGCTTGTATGAGCTGTATACGTTCAGCCTCATTACTGATTTTGACATGCCGTAAGTAAGCACGTGCTTTTGCCATGCCACCCTGTTTTGCAAGGATGCCTGCGTATCTTGCTTGTGCTGTCAGATAATTTTCACCCTCTGGCACACTCGCATACCAAGTCTTGGCTTCTTCCGGTTTGTTTTGCACTTCAGCAATTTGCCCCAGATACAAACGTAGCATCGCCGCATCAGCATAATTCAGATCTAATGCTGATAGAAATGCCGTCTTGGCCGTATCGATCTCATTTAATTGCAAAGAGATCAAACCGATAGCAACTTGCATTTCAGCACTACTAGGTACCGCTTTAGCCAGTAGCTGAAATTGCTCACGGGAAGCCGAAAATTGACCTTGTTTCAGCAACATGCGCGCATATGCCAAACGCATATCACGTGCATCTGGATTTTGCTTCAGGTAAGTTTGCGCAAATGTGGCGCCCTCTGGTCGACCATCCCGTCCAATCACCTCCATACGCAACATCGCGGCAGGTTCCCAGTTCGCTTTTAATTGATCAACCTTATCCAGCGCCAGCAGCGCCGCATCAAACTGACCGGCACGCGCCGCCGCTTGCGCCAACACCAACTGAGCTTCAGGCACCTCCGCATAATCTTGCGTCAATCCCTGTAACAAAGTATAGACAGCCGCTTTATCCGCTTGCTGATCCAGCATTGCACTAATACGAATAAATTCCGCGCCAGCATTAGCCGAGTTGGCCTTTAACAACTGCTGTAAATACGGCTGCGCATCTACCAATTTACCGCCATTCAACAATATTCCTGCTGCTGCCTGACGGGCTCGGGCTGATTCAGGATCTAAATCCAGCCATAATTTTGAAGCCGATTCTGCAGCTTGTGCTTGCTGAGCATAGACGGCCACTTCAGTCGCACGCTTAGCCAGGCGCGGATCGCGCGTCTGTTTTGCCAAGTCCAAATAAGCCTCACTCGCCAACTTCAAATCGCCACGCTGACCCGCGATTTCCGCCACCAAAAACTGATACAGAATCTGGTTAGTAAGCACCGACTTCGGCAATGTCGTTTCTGCAACGGCGACCTTGCTCACACTTGTCGCTGCCATGACCGGCGTTGTCAACGCTGTCACCACACCTAATACCGCATAAGACCAAATCGACAAACGCATGTTCTTCCCTTTAATATCGCGCAATATTGCGCGTCAGTTCAACCTATTAGAGTCTCAACTTGATGATAGTTCAGTGCACATATCATGATAACGATATCCTGCTCGTCGCAGCTGCAGATGGGGCTGCCGATAATCGGGCAACAGCACGCCTACCCGCTGCCAAAATCCTGCCGCATGATTCATATGCGTCATATGCGCCAACTCATGCGCCAACACATAATCAATTTCTTCCATGCTTGCCTGTATCAAACGCCAATGCAAACGTATCACTCCCACACTGGTACAACTTCCCCAGCGTGTGCGTGCATTGGTTAAACGCAAGGCAGTCGGTAATTTATCCAATTGCGGCGCAAATTCAGCCAGGCGCCATTGAAAAACCCGCATAGCCTCGTGTTTATACCAGGCAACTATCTTCTTCGGAGATAGCGCTGGCACATGCAAAATATCGTCTATTAGCACAACCTGCTGAGAGTGACTGCTCACATTCAACACAATCTCGCGTCCCAAATACAACAAACGCATACCGTCGCGCCACGCCCACTCACGCACAGTTCGCGTAGCATAGTGCTGCAATTTTTCCCATATCCATGACGACTTGGCATGCGCAAAATGCTCAATTTCCGTCACCGACAAACGCCACGGCGCATGCACGACCAAACCCTGCTTACCCACGGACAGCGCTAGCGTACGCCGCGCATTGCTGCGTTTTAATTGATAAGCGCACGGCTGGTTTTGAATATACAGCGTACGGGATTCAACGCTAACGAGTCGCTTGGACATCAGGCAACCGCGCCATTTCTTGCTCTATCCACGTCTGCACCGCCTGATTAAGCGCATCAGGTTTCATCCCCCTGGGATCTATAGATGGCCCTATGCTCACAGTAATCAAGCCCGGCCGTTTCAAAAAGGCACTTTTCGGCCAACACTGCCCTGCATTATGCGCGACAGGCACAACCAACGCCTGAGCATGTGTCGCCAACCAGGCTCCACCGATACCATACTTACCCACTTCACCATGCGCTACCCGAGTTCCCTCAGGGAATATCAGCACGCCCAACCCATCTGCCAAACGCTGTTTTCCCTGTTCGGTAATCTGCCGCAACGCTGCACGCCCATCGGTTCTGTCTATCGCAATCGGTGACAGCATCGCCATCCCCCAGCCGAAAAACGGAATGCGCAACAACTCACGTTTCAACACGATAGCCATCGGCGGTAATAATATCGGCAATGCAATCGTCTCCCACGCCGATTGATGTTTAGCCATAATAATACTCGGCGCGGCAGGCAGATTCTCCTGTCCGACAATTTGATAACGTATGCCACATATCCAGCGCGCCAACCAGACTATCGAACGATTCCAAGTAGTTATCACCCGATACCGAATAAAAATGGAAAATGGAAAAGTCATTACCGCAAACACTGAAAATATCACCGTCAGGATAGCCTGCAACAATAAAAACAATACAGATCGCAACACCATCACAACGCCAATATCTTATCAACGACGCTGGCCAGATCAGCGAATATTTGCGTACCTTCAGGCAAATTACCCGCTTTGTCGGTTTTTTCGCCCTTACCTGTCAACACCAGCATGGGCAAAGCCTCAACTGCAGCTGCAGCCTGTAAATCCCGCAGACTATCGCCCACCACATAAACTTCTTGCAACGGCATATCATAACGTTCAGCAATTTCCAGATACATCCCAGGCAAAGGCTTGCGACACGCGCACTTCTCCTCTGCCGCATGCGGACAATAAAACACCGCATCTATCCGACCACCTGCATTTACCACTGATTTATGCATCTTGGCATGTATCGCATTCAACATCGCCATATCAAACAAACCCCGACCCACGCCAGACTGGTTCGTCGCCACCACCACGCGATAACCCGCCTGATTCAAACGTGCAATTGCTTCCAGACTCCCGGGAATAGGCTTCCATTCCTCGGGGCGTTTAATAAACTGATCCGAATCGAAGTTAATCACCCCGTCACGATCCAAAATAATGAGCTTCATTTATTCATCCATTCAGTCAATGCTGCTACTCTCGCCGCCATCACGTTTGCACCAATTTGCGCGGGATTAGTCGCACTCGCGACTATCGCGGCCGTATCAATTGCTGTCACCGCCCGCAACGCCGCAAGCAAATAATCCATCTGTGGATAATCCACATGTTCAAACCCCAATCGCCCACGCGCATCAGCAAGACACGCCTGCAACAATTGTACAAAGCGTTCAGGCCGACGATATGCATCAACGGCGCCAAACAGTTTCACCACGGTATCCGCCCGCAATTGCTGGGCACGATGTATATCGCCATGATAACGCGTTGCCAGCACAGCCAAATCCGAGCTGTCTTTCGGCACCCGTAAGCGTGCGCATATTGCCTTAACCAATGTCACACCGCCAACTTCATGACCGTGATGCTTAGGCCATAATACCGGCGGTGTTAGACCCTTACCCACGTCATGCATCAACGCCGCAAAACGCACAGGCAAATCAAAACCAGCACTCGCTGCATAATCCACCACCATCATCACATGCACGCCCGTATCTATTTCGGGATGATGCTGCTCAGGCTGCTGCACTCCAAACAGTACGTCCACTTCCGGCAAGATCCGCGCCAATACACCGCATTCACGCAGAGTCGTAAACATCCGCGATGGATGCGCTTCCATCAATCCGCGCGCCAATTCTTGCCACACGCGCTCGGGCACCAGCGCATCAACCTCGCCTGCCGCCACCATATCCTGCATCAATTGCATAGTCTCGGGCGCAATGGAAAAACCATCAAACCGTGCCATAAACCGCGCTGCGCGTAAAATGCGCACGGGGTCTTCGCTAAACGCCGTACTCACATGGCGGAATACCCGTGCCGCCAAATCCGCCTGGCCGTGATAAGGGTCAATTAACTTTCCATCATCCGCGAGTGCAATCGCATTTACGGTGAAATCACGCCGCGCCAGATCCTGCTCCAATGTCACAGCAGGATCGGCATGGATCACAAAACCTTTATAACCGGGTGCAGTTTTGCGCTCGGTCCGTGCCAGCGCATATTCCTCGCGCGTGCGCGGATGCAAGAAAACCGGAAAATCCTTACCGACTGGCAGATAACCCTCGGCCACCATCGCTTCAGGCGTCGTGCCCACCACTACAAAATCACGGTCTTTAACTGGCAGACCCAATAGCTTATCGCGTACTGAGCCGCCTACCGCGTAGATTTGCACGGCTTATCTTCCCGCGTGATGCCGAAATGCGGTGTAACGCCCACGTGGATTCGCGCCACTCAAATAATCAGGTGCAATCGCTGCCAATGCGCTTGGCTTCCAGTTTTGTGGCGCAGGGTGCTCACCGTTACACACGTTGTCCACCAACATCGCATAGAAATTATCGCGCGTCATCAACTTCTTGCCCGGCATAAACTCCATCGCCCATGCTTGTGCAAATGACAAATTGCGGCACAGCGGAATAATACGCGGATGCTTACCGATAGCCTGGGCAGTCAATTCAACCAGCTCCTGCAAAGTATAGACTTGTGGACCGCACAAATCGTAGGTCGCGCCGAAGCTGGCAGTATTATCCAGCGCATCAACAAAAGCGCGCGCCACATCCTCCACCCAAACCGGCTGAAATTTCGCACCAGCATTTGCCAAAGGTATCACTGGGAATGTCTTCACCAACCCTGCAAGCATCGACAGAAAGCTATCGCCACGACCAAAAATTACCGATGGGCGGAATATCGTCGTATGCATGCCATAACCATGCACAAACTTGGGCCCATCCAAATACCAGCGCTCATTGTCTGAACCAGGCATACTTGATTCACGTACCAACGCCTCACCGACACCTTTGGAACGCTGGTAAGCACTGCGCGAAGTCGGGTCTGCCCCCAGTGCACTCATATGCAATACGCGCTGCACACCGTTAGCTGCACAGGCATGTAGCATTTTGCGCGGCAACTCAACATGATTCTCATGAAAGTCCCCTCGGCGTGCTGATGGCTTGTCAACTCGGCCAGGGCGCCCCTCATGCAACACCCCGACCAAATTAATCACCGCATCCATGCCTTCAAAATGACGATTCAGCTCAACCTGATCATGGATATTTGCATCAAATACTTCTACGGTAGGTAACACGGTCAACGCCTTGGCGCGGTCGCGATTACGCGTCAATACCCGCACCTCACACCCTTGTGCCGCCAGCATTTGAACAATCGCAGAACCCACAAAACCACTACCGCCCAACACACAGATACGCTGAAATTTCATACACAACCCCAATCAAATAGACCAACGACTCCAAACCACCCAGAGTCCACTAAATTCAATCTTGGATTTTAACCTAGAAACAGCGTAAAGGCGGATTATCCTACGTCTGCATAAGTGTGTAATTTTCCGAATACTTACCGAATGTTTCAATGTTAGAACTGACCCCATTCCTTTTTAATGTTAGAACTGACCCCATTCCTTTCGTCTAACGCGGTGAATTCAATTCCAAAGTGCAACAGCAGAGGTAAAAGATAGGGACACCGCAAGAAATCTGATAGTTTAAGTTTTCCAAGACCAAACTTATCAGGAAATCAAACGATGTCTTATACACATTTAACCTCAAATGAGCGTTATGTCATAGCGCATTTAACCGCATTCAAGCTCAGCATGCGTGAAATTGCCCGCCGTATTGGTAGGTCGGTTAGCTCTATTTCACGTGAACTCAAACGCAATGGGCCAGGGTATGGATTTGTGTATTGGTATGATGCGAGTCAAAAGCGTGCCGATGCACGCAAACACAAGGCGAGGCATTACCGGCGTCGCCATAACTCTGGCCTCTATGATTTAGTGGTCAATAACCTGCGGCAAGGATTATCTCCTGAAATCATCTCAGCTCGATTAAGGCGAGAGCACCCAAAGAATCCCGCTCTGCGTATCAGCCATGAAGGCATTTACCAATGGATCATTGCAGACTCAAAAGCAGGTGGCGATTTATATAAATCATTGGTGCATCGGCATAAATATCGCCGCAAGCAAGCCCGTGCGACAGGGCGCCCGCGCTTCACAGGGCGAGTATCTATCACTGAACGACCTGCCATCGTCGATAAACGAAAACGGATAGGCGACTGGGAAAGTGACACCATGGAAGGAGGTAAATCCAAGGGTGGACTGGCCACCCATGTTGAGCGAAAGAGTTGTTATTTATTGGCAGGAAGGTTGAGTGATAAACTCGCTGCTACCTATACCGCAACGACATTAAATTTGTTCGCATTGATATCACCAGATGCGCTTAAAACCATGACGGTCGATAATGGTAGTGAGTTTGCGCGTTTTAAGGAAATCAAAACCAACTTGGGTATTCAAGTTTATTTTGCTGATCCATATTCGCCTTGGCAACGCGGTTGCAATGAGAACACCAACGGGTTATTGAGACGATATTTCCCTAAAGGATGTGGCTTCCATGCTATCAGCGATATACTTGTTCAAGAGGTCGTTGCCAAGCTCAACAATCGGCCTCGCAAGTGCTTTAATTACAGAACGCCTTTCGAGGTCTTTTTTAATACCAAGACTGTTGCACTTGTGACTTGAATTCACCCGCCTACCCACACTACCGCGCAGGATCTTGAAAAAATGACCGACAAGGATTACTAGCAGCGTAGTGTGAATTCTGTTGTTGCCAAATTTGCTCGAGCAACTTGATCCGGGCCATCCTTGACAAGCACACTCGAGGATGACAAATCATAACTTGGCAACAACGGACTAAACTCCAGCCTCAAGACCGAAAACAATCCTCAGGCAACGGGTGTCCGGACTGGATTTCGTGCGGGGTATAACTATCCATCCGCTGTCTGGTGAGCTTGGCACAACCACCGTTGGCTTCGAGCACAGGGGATGCGCCTGCCAGCACTTGATTTAGCTCACCAAAACGAGTGCTGGTGACATTGATAAAATAGTCGAATCGTGACACAACTCGTTTATCCCAGCGCATGACGTTCTTATATAAGAATTGTGGCACACGACACCAGCGCAAACCATGATCGGCACGCGCCAATAAGTGCACGGCTGACTGCGATTGCCGATCAGACACGGCGAAATGGAATGCTACAAACGCAACGATTTCCGCATTACCGTCAGCTAATAATTGTCTGGGTGTAGCCAGCACATGCTCGCTTAAATGCGCATCCATCATCCACTCTGATACCGTATGAGTGAGCACGGGACAATCCATCCACAGGCGCTCGTGCGCGGGAACAAAATGATGGTGAGCAACGACGTCAGCAAACAGGTGACTATAGAACCCCACCGCAAGGGCGCGCTCCTGATCGTTGCGTGCGGCTTTGAGCATGGCTTGCGCAGGCTGCCAATCATGGGTCGTCGCAAATGCGCTGGTTCGCACCGCCCCCCCGACTAAGGCTAGATCAGGCAAGCATGCACCTGCCATGACCAATTTCGGATAACGCATCACCGCACGGCGCAATTCGCCATCCAGCAACGGCACGCCCCAGATTAACCATTGCGCAAAATACACATGCGTATATAGCCCCCAAGCATAAACATCATTCGCTTGTAGCAGTAATGGCACGCTCCAAATCAGATATCGCAGGGTCTTATTCATGACATTCAGATTAAGCCGCATATGCGACAAATTCATGATGCTATGATTAACTTTTGATGAAGCATGCGCCACGGGGTGGGCTATAATCCTGTTTTAATTTCACTTCAAGATTGATTATGTCCGCTCTGATTTGTGGCTCACTCGCTTTCGACTCCATCATGGTTTTCCAGGACCACTTCAAAAATCATATCCTGCCTGAAAAGATACACATGCTGAATGTGTCTTTCCTCGTACCTGAATTACGCCGTGAATTTGGTGGCTGTGCGGGCAATATTGCCTACAACCTGCAACTATTGGGTGACAAGCCCACCATCATGGCAACTTGCGGTGTTGATTTCGCACCTTATGCTACACACCTGGACAAGCTGAATATCAGCCGTACACACATTCGTGCGATAGAAGATAGCTACACTGGGCAAGCGTTTATCACCACCGATTTGGCCGACAATCAGATTACCGCTTTCCATCCCGGCGCGATGAATTACTCACATCTCAATCATGTGAGCGATGCACCCGATGCAAAAATCGGCATTGTTTCTCCTGATGGGCGTGATGGCATGTTACAACATGCACGCGAATTCAAAGCGGCGGGCGTGCCGTTTATTTTTGATCCCGGTCAAGGCATGCCGATGTTTGACGGCGCAGATTTACTCGCATTTATCGAACTGGCAGATTACGTCACCGTGAATGACTATGAAGCGGAAATGCTACAGGCGCGCACAGGGAAAACACTGGCCGAACTGGCAAGCCAAGTTCGCGCCCTTATCGTCACTCGTGGCGAAGCCGGTTCACACATTCATCATGACGGCAGTATCATCGACATCCCTCGTGCTACTGCGACAGCTGTCATCGACCCTACAGGCTGTGGCGACGCATACCGTGCAGGTTTGCTCTATGGCATTACCCATGATTTCGACTGGGCGACAACCGGACGCCTGGCTTCACTTATGGGCGCGATCAAAATTGCGCATCGCGGCGGACAAAATCACGCACCTAGTCGTGCTGACATCATGGCGCAATTCCGGGAAGCATTTGGTTACGAATTGAACCTAAACTAAGCAGCACTATCTAATTTCAAAATTTTATAAGGGCTTACAAAATGAATACCAGTAAATTACTAGCAGCACTCATGGTTAGCGCTCTTACTTTAACTGGCTGTGCCAGTGGTTTGGGCAGCAGTGATTATGAGCGTAGCCAGACACGCTCTGTGCAGGAAGTCCAAATGGGTGTGGTGCAGGCTGTACGCAACGTCAAAATCGAAGGCACCAAATCCCCTGTAGGTACAATAGGTGGTGCAGCTGTCGGTGGTATCGCGGGGAGCCAGATAGGTGGCGGCAATGGCCAAATTGCGGGGGCAGTATTAGGCGCAGTTTTAGGTGGTTTGGGCGGCTCTGCCTTAGAAGAAAAAATGACTGCACAAAATGGCGTAGAAATCACAGTTAAACTTGACTCAGGTCGCACAATTGCGATTACACAGGCCGCGAATGTAAACGAGCAATTCCGCATCGGTGATCGTGTTCGCGTACTTAGCGGTGGCGGCACCACCCGCGTGACTTACTAACACAACCACAGGGATAGCAGCTACTGCTATCCCGCTCACATAGTCGGTTGCTTAATTTCCAAGTGTTTTTGCAATAACGACACCATAATCAATATCAGCATCGACACTGCCAGCAATACCGCAGCATAGCGATATGCCTGTTCAAACTCTAACGCCTGCGTTAAATCATATAACGCAATTGACGATACTCGGGTTTTACCTTCCAGATTACCACCCAGCATCAGCACCACGCCAAATTCGCCCATAGTGTGTGCAAATGCCAGCCCTGACCCTGCGAATATTCCTGCACGCGCCCAGCGTAATCTCAGATGTCGTGTCACTTGCCATGACGTTGCCCCCATCGCGGCAGCTGCTTCCACCAGCTCTTTGGGCACACTGCGTAACGCGGCTTGATAAGGTTGCACGGCGAATGGGAAACTATAAAGCACCGAGCCTACGACCAGACCCGCAAATGAAAATGTCAAGCCATGTCCAAACACAGCTTGCCACAACTGACCTAATGGAGTTTGCGGTGCAAACGTCACTAGCAGATAGAAACCTATCACCGTGGGCGGCAATACGATAGGCAAGGAAATTATCACTTCCAGAAAACTCCGCCCAAAAAAACGGGTAGTATTGAGCCAGTGCGCCAGCGGTATACCCACCAGCATCAGCACCACAGTGGTCACCGTAGCAAGCTCTATACTTAAAATTAATGCCTGCCATAACGGCGCAGGCAAACCCAGCCATGTCATTTAGTATCTCTAAACCCGTATTTTTGTAACAAATCACGCGCCTCAGCCGTATCTAAGAATTTCACAAAATCGCGCGCAATTGCCGAATTTTCACCCGCCTTGGTCACCACCGCCGCCTGTACCAGCGCGGGATACAACGCACTGGATATTTCAGCCCATCGCCCTACACCACGCATTTTCGGGCTGAGCACCAAAGACATGGCCACGACGCCCACATCCACATTACCCGTTTGCACAAACTGTGCGGTTTGCGAAATATTTTCGCCATATACTAATTTTGGTTGTAAAGCTTCCCAAACACCCTGTTTTTTGAACGCAGCTTCAGCCGCCCGCCCATAGGGGGCATGCGCAGGATTCGCGATCGCGATCTTGGCCACCCGAACATCTGTCAATCCCGACAACCCTGAACTTAAATTCACCTCCGGCTTCATTGTCCACAAAGCTATACGCCCCGTGCCATAGACATTATAACTGTCGGCAAGGGCGTTACCACGGGCGATCAAATCACGCGGGTATTTTTCATCGGCGGACATAAATACCTGGTAAGGTGCGCCGTTTTGTATCTGTGCATAAAAATTCCCTGACGACCCCAAGCTGACTTTTACACTCACCCCCGGATGGTTGGTCTCAAACGCCTTATTAATTTCGGGCAATACAAATGACAAATCCGACGCGGCCGCCACCAGTAATTCCTCAGCCAGCGCACTCGCGCTTATCATCGCCATTAGCGCAAATACAGCAGGTTTAATCCAATTCCGTAACAACATCGCCACTCCACACACGTTATATCAAACAAAATACAACGATACCCGACAAACAATCTTCCAGCAACTGGCACCCACTCATTTTTTAGGTAATTTCACGCCCAACTGCTTTAATTTACGATACAAGTGCGTACGCTCAACGTCAGCCAGTTCCGCTATGCAAGTCACATTACCATCGGTTTGCTGAATCAGCCGTTCAAAATACAGACGTTCAAATTGATCACGCGCGACACGCAGCGGCAAATCGGCATTCACCAGCAAGTTACTATCGTTCAACACAACAGGGGCGACACTCATTGACATGGTTTCGCTATCCAACTCTGGGACTATTGGCTGAGTTACGGGAGTAGCAGCAGGATATTGTTTCAATGCATCCGAGACCGTGACCAGCAATTTCTTAAGCGCGATAGGCTTTTCCAAAAACCCAACTGCACCTATCCGGGTCGCTTCCACTGCAGTATCTATGGTGCCATGTCCAGACATCATCACCACTGGCATGGTCAACAGCCCTGATGCAGCCCAATGTTTGAGCAAACTGATGCCATCAGTATCTGGCATCCAAATGTCCAGCAACACCAGATCAGGCTGGATAGCTTCACGATAACTTTGCGCAGCACTCGCATTTTCGGCGACACTCACATCGTAACCTTCATCGGTCAAAATTTCTGACAACAACTCGCGTATGCCCATTTCATCATCGACAATTAATATCTGCCCACTCATGCCTGCACTCCATGTTCTACTATAGGTAGCCGTATGCATACGACCACACCGCCTTGATCACGATTTTCCATACGAATCACACCCTGATGCTCTTCTATGATTTTTTTCACTATTGCCAAACCCAAACCCGTACCCTTAGGTTTAGTCGTGGCATAAGGCTCAAACAACCTGTCCTTGACCTGTTCGGACAAACCCACGCCATTATCCATTACCATCAATTGCACCGTTTGTTCAGCAATTCGGGTGATGATATCTATCTGTGGATGCGCGATATCTATCAAAGCATCTTGCGCATTTTGTAACAAATTATGGATAACCTGGCGCAACAGCTTGGCATCACCCATCACTATCGGCAGCGGTTCGGTCAAATCCAGGACGATGCGCTCATCATGCCCATACAGCACTAACACCTCGTGTATTAACGAATTCAAATTCACCGGTTGCAGCAATGCGGATGGCGTTTTGGCATACTCCGCGAAGGCATTCACCATTTCTTTCATCACGGATACCTGAGTCACAATAGTCTGCGTCGAACGGCGCAAAACCGCAGCATCGGCAGCATCCAGCTTGCTGGCGAACTTATGCTCGATACGCTCTGCAGATAACTGTATCGGCGTCAGCGGATTTTTTATTTCATGCGCCAAACGTCGCGCCACCTCACCCCATGCTGCATCACGCTGGGCACGCACCAGGTGGGTAATGTCGTCAAACACCAGAATAAACCCGCTATCTATGCCGCTCGGTAAACGGGTACCGCGCACCAACAAAATCCGTTTGTCATGATTCTGACGATAACTGGTCTGCTGCTGCCAGTCCTGGACAGACTGAGTCTGAAAATATTCAGTGATCAAATGAGCGAAATTGGCCAATTGCGGCGTTTGACTGGCCCATTGATAAGGCTGCAATCCTCGTACCAGCGACTCGCCCACGCCTAATATTTGCACCGCAGCGGGGTTAATACTGCGTACACGTAACTGCTCATCGAACGCAATCACCCCCGATGTCAGGTTTGCCAATATCGTTTCCAAATAGGCATGTGATTTCTCGATTTGAGCGTGACCATCCACAGTCGCTTGCCGTGCTTCAGCCAATTGTCTCGTCATACGATTAAATGACTGCGTCAACATCCCCAGCTCATCCCGGCTATTCACCGGATGCACCTGGCTGAAATCGCCTTTTGCCACGGCGCGCGTACCTTTTGCCAATGCACGTAGCGGTGCGGCCATTTGCTCGCTGATTAAAAATGCTAAAGCAATAGTTGCCAACAATGCCAACACCATCGCCAGGGTCAGGGTCAGCCCATATAGACGTTTCAACCCCAAACGAGAAATCGATAACTCCTGGTAATCCTGATAAGCCAAACGTACTGCCTCTGCATCGTCAGCTAGTTTTGGCGGCACGGGTTGCAGCAGCTGCAATACCCGTATGTTTTCGGTAAATGACAATATATTAACAGGCACGACGATACGGACGTACAAACCCCTGTCACCCCAATTTTCTATCCGCGAATAAGTCTGTTGTTGGCGGACTTGCTGCAAAATACTGTTATCTGGCGCTGTCGGTGTCAGACCTGAACGTTCATTACCGGAAAATGAAATAAGCTTGCCTCTATCCGTAAACAAAGTGGCTTCCTGGATATTATATTGCTCGCGCAGACTGTTAAGTAACGCCGCATGGTTGGTAGAGGGCGCTTCCGCCAGCGTCTGTGCCATAGAGTCCGCCTTTCTGGCCGATTCACGCAGCAAATTATCCAGTACGGCCTGACCTAAATTCAACCCGCTGCTGAGTGCTGTATCCACCCGCACATCAAACCAGGACTCTATGCTCTTGGACAAAAACTGCACTGACACCGCATATACCACCGCACCTGGCAGCAAAGTCATCAGGCCAAACACTAGCATCAAGCGTATGGTCAACTTGGTACCAAACACACCTGCACGCACTTTGTGGCGCAATTGCACAATTTGGTAGACAACCAATGCCAACATGGCAACAACGAGCACACCTGTCGCCGCCAATAACCAGGTAAAATGCTGGGCAAAAAGATCCGTATTCGCACTCGCGCTCGAGAGCAGGTAGACCAGTCCTGCGCCAACGACAAAACTGATAAATACTAAAAACTTCAAGGCTTAAACGTCCACACCATCGGCGTCGCTTCCAAATCCCACCGGCCAGTAGCTAACGCATTGATCTGCAATGGTTTAGGCAGTTGCGCGGTATCTAAACGCATGGTCAGTTTCGCATTATAAGTCTCACGCTGAACCAACTCATTACGCGTAACAATAGGTACGGCATTCACCTCGCCCAATACCATTAACGCATCATCCAGCTTATCCACGCTGTGCGCATGTATATTGACGCCCGACACCACATACTGCCGCAACAGCGCGTTGTATGACAAACGACTGACCCGGGTGTAATGTGCCATATCCTCATTCAGCCAATACCAGCGTGGTCGATTGAGCTCAAATTCAGTCACAAAATATAACGATACGCCTTTATGCAGCGCCTCTTCCAGCGTGGGGTTGGGCGTCACCAGCATTTGCGCATGTAAATAATATACATCTTCGACCAGCCGCAGCTCTGCTGATTTAATTTGTATGCCTTCACTTACCGCCCACCCGCTAGTGCTTAACACCAGCAAGGCCTGCCCCAGCCACAGCCACAGCTTAAATTTTTTCCAGCAATGCATAAAAGAATCCATCATGTTGGTCATTCACTAATAATTGACCTGGCGTTATCCAATCCCCCGCCAGCGGCAATTGCCGTGCATCTGTTTGACGCGCTAAAAAAGCATCGATTTGCTGCTGATTTTCTTCAGGGAAAATTGAGCAGGTCGCATAAAGCAATTTACCACCCGCAGCCAGACAAGACCAGAGCGCAGTTAAAATCTTCGCCTGCTGTGCAGCAAAATGCGCAATATCGTCCGGGCGGCGTAGCCACTTAATATCAGGATGACGCCGTACCACACCAGACGCACTGCAGGGTACATCAGCCAGAATACGATCATAGGTCACTTCATCCCACCATCGTCCAGGTTGCGCCGCATCACCGACCAGCAACGTTGCATTTAACTGCAAACGTGCCAGATTCTCGCGCACCCGCACCAAACGCGCCTCATCGTTATCTAATGCCGTAAGCTGCACATCTGCCAGTTCTAAAATATGCCCGGTTTTACCGCCTGGTGCAGCACATGCATCCAATACGCGCTGACCATCTTTCACATCCAGCAAGACCGCCGCCAGCTGCGCGCCGGCATCCTGCACCGACACTCGTCCGCTAGTGAAACCTGGCAAAGCCGAAACTGCACATGGCTGGGCTAATTGCAGTGCTGACACACCCACTTGCTGCGCGTCTATGCCCTCATCGCGCAAACAGGCTAAATAATTTTCGGTGTTGCCGTGTTGCGCATTGACCCGCAACGTCATTGGTGGATGTTGATTCCCCGCCACTAACAAGGTTTGCCAGTGTTGTGGATAAGCCTGCGCCACTTTATCTATCCACCATTGCGGGTAATTCCAGCGAGCTACCGGATTGCTTGCCAGCTTTTCCGCCAGACTATCCACCTGCCGCAAATAATTACGCAACACCGCATTCGCCAACCCCCGTGCCCAAGGCTGCACTGCGGCTGCGGCTTCAACGGCCTCATTCACCACCGTATGCGTCGCATCAGGACGCGCACGCACCTGGCGCAACGCCACCACCAGTAAACATGCCACCACGCTATCGGTTAACGGCTTAGTCAACAGTGCATCGCGCATCGCCGCCAGTTCGCCATACTCGCGCAAACTGGCATAACACATATCCTGCACCGTAGCACGACCTGCCAGCGGTTGCGCTGCCATAATCTTGTTAAGGTTTTGACCTTTATGCACTACTGCATCGATCGCAACCGCCGCGCGTTTCAGTAATTGCCGTAATGGCGGCTGTAATTCATTTGTACTCATATTTTCCTAATTTAATGCCAAACGCGCCAAACCCAGCACGCCAAAAGTCGCCACCAACAACCCCGCCATCAGCCTCACCGCTGGGCGACGGGTGAATGTCTGCAGGTGTTTAGCCAGCATACCCATTGCCAATAAATTCGGCAAAGTGCCTACCCCAAACACGGCCATCACCAATGCGCCATGCGCAACACTCCCTGTCGCCAACGCTGAAATCAATACCGAATATACCAATCCACACGGCAACCAGCCCCAGATCATCCCTACCAACACCGCTTGCGGCACATTACGTACAGGCAACAAGCGTTTCATCAACGGCTGTAAACGTTGCCAAATATGTCCACCCACGCGCTCCAGCACCAACACCGCACGTGACAATCCAGCCAAATACAGTCCCAGCAATATCATCATGACACTGGCAAATGCATACAAGCCACGTGACACCGGCATAAAATCATTCAGTAATAAGGTACTCGCGCCAACCGCACCGGCAATTCCACCCGCCAGCGCGTAACTTGCAATCCGGCCAAGGTTATAACCCAATAGCATCGCCAGGCTAGGTTTGTTATTTGGCGTAGCAAATGACAGCGCCGTCACTATGCCGCCGCACATCCCTACGCAATGCACACCACCCAGCAGGCCAACCAGCAACACTGAAATTAAACTAAATTCCAGCATTACGTTTCTCTTGCCGATCAACCAGCCAGATTAACAACAACACGGGCACCCCTAACAGCGCCGTCGCAGTGAAGAAATCCGCGTAACCATACGCATCGACAAAATCACCAGAAAACCCTGCAATAAATTTGGGCAGCATTAACATCACTGAGCTAAACAGCGCATATTGTGTCGCAGAGTAAGCACTATTCGTCAGCCCCGATAAATAGGCTACAAATGCACTTGACGCGATACCCGCGGATAAATTATCAGCTGACACAGTAAACACAAGTGCCGACACATCATGCCCCAACCCTGCCAGCCACACAAACAACAAATTCGTGCTCGCAGACAGTACCGCGCCTAAAAACAAGGTACGCATCACCCCCATTTTCGCCGTCAGCACCCCGCCCAATCCTGCGCCGATGATGGTCATCACCACGCCATAGACTTTGGAAACCGTCGCCACCTCATCCTTGGAATAGCCCATATCGACGTAAAACGGATTGCTCATCACCCCCATTACCACATCGGAAATACGGTAAATCGCAATCAATGCCAGTATCAGCGCCGCTTGCCAGCCAAAACGTTTAATAAAGTCCATAAACGGACTCAATATTGCGGTGTATATCCAGCTCGCCACCCGCAAAGTTCTGCCATGTAAACCGCGCCGTACCAGCGCATCATGCACCTCAACGGCTTCCTGCGCCGCGATCAGATTCGGCGCCAGCTCAGGCTCACTGATGGTCAAGGTTGCCAGTATCCCTACTGCCATACATGCCGCCATCACCGTATAAGCCACATGCCAGGGCATGAAATCATAAGCTGTTGGCGTCGCATCGACAGCCGATGCTATCCATAACACGCCTGCCCCAGCGGTGATCATCGCAATCCGATAACCCGCCTGATAAGTGGCTGCCATCGCCCCCTGTTTTTCCTGAGTGACTGCTTCGATACGGTATGCATCCAGTGCAATGTCCTGTGTCGCCGAGGCAAAGGCAACCGCCAGCGCAAAATAAATCATCGGCTGCAAACTCACTGACGGGTCCGTATTCGCCATTCCCAGCAGCGCTGCCACTACCACGACTTGCCCCAACAACAGCCACGCCCGACGCCGACCTAACCAGCGCGTAAGCAACGGCAGCGACAACCTGTCAACCAGCGGCGCCCACAGCCACTTGAAACCATACGCCAATCCTATCCAGGACAAGTGGCCTATGGTTGACCGATCTATCCCCGCTTCACGCAGCCAGAATGATAGCGTCCCCAGCACCAGCAACAGTGGCAATCCAGACGAAAACCCGAGGAACAGCATCCCCACCACACGCGGATGGGCATAGACTTTAAATGCGGACAACCAGGGATGTTGCGCCATCACAAATAATCCACCACTAACGGTGCGTGATCAGAAAAACGCTGGTCTTTGTAAACGCTGGCAGATTGTGCTTTGGCTGCCAATTCTGGCGTTGCCAATTGGTAATCGATACGCCAACCCACATTATTCGCCCACGCCTGCCCACGATTACTCCACCAGGTATAAGCATCTCCCGTAGCGTCCGGATACAATGTGCGGTAAACATCGACCCAATTCAAATCACTCAGCACTTGCGTCATCCACGCACGCTCTTCAGGCAAAAATCCCGAGTTTTTCTGATTGGACTTCCAGTTTTTCAGATCAATTTGCTGATGCGCAATATTCCAGTCACCACATACCAATACTTCACGTCCGCTGGCGACTAAAGCGTGCAAATGTGGATAAAACCGCGCCAGAAAATCAAACTTGACCTGTTGCCGATCATCACCACTGGAACCTGATGGCAAATACAATGACACTATGCTCAAATTACCAAAACGCGCTTCCAGGTAGCGGCCTTCAGCATCAATGTCGGCTATACCCAAACCCACAATAACCTCATCTGCAGGCTGTTTGCTGTATATCCCCACACCGCTATAACCTTTTTTTTCAGCATAATGAAAATAGCCGATATAGCCATTCGGTGATAACATTTCATCACGCATGTCGGCTTGCTGCGCTTTAAGCTCTTGCACACAAATATAATCAGCATTTTGACTTAGCATCCAGTCAAAAAAACCTTTACTCGTTGCTGAACGGATACCATTTAGATTCGCGGTAATTACACGCATTTTTTAGGCTTTCTTCATACTTATGAACGATTTCAGACAAGAATTTTTACAATTTTCCATCAACCAGAGCGTATTGCGCTTTGGTGAATTCAAAACCAAAGCGGGGCGCATGAGCCCATATTTCTTCAATGCGGGGCTATTTGCCGATGGCCTGGCATTAAAACAATTAGGCGAATTTTACGCTAAAGCCATACTCGCTGCAGGAATAGAATTCGATGTATTGTTTGGCCCTGCATACAAAGGCATTCCGCTCGCTGCCAGCACTGCGATTGCACTGACGAATTCGGGCATGAACACAGCCTACAGCTTCAATCGCAAGGAGACCAAAGACCACGGTGAAGGTGGCAATATCGTGGGTGCACCATTAGAAGGGCGGGTGCTCATCATCGACGATGTCATTTCCGCAGGCACATCAGTGCGCGAATCGGTCGAAATCATCCACGCTCACGGCGCGACGCCAGTTGGCGTAATTATCGCTATCGATCGCATGGAACGTGGCACAGGCACATTATCCGCAGTGCAGGAAGTACAACAACAGTATCAAATCCCGGTATTTGCGATTGCCAATCTGGACGACTTACTCGCCTATTTGCAAACCAACCCAAACATGGAACAATATGCACCAGCAGTCGCACAATATCGACTCACCTACGGAGCCAGCACCCTATGAACATCAATTATAAAATCATCAGCACTTTGCTAATTCTCAATCTGGCGCCACTCGCGCATGCTGATATTTACAAATGGAAAGATGCGCAAGGCGTCACCCACTACGGCGACACCATGCCGCCTCAGGCTGCGGGACGCGCCACCATAGAAATGAACAAAAAAGGCAATATCGTTAAGGAAACCGCAGCCGCGCTCAACCCACAACAACGCGCGCAAAATGAAATTGAACAGACGCAATTAAAAAAAGAAGCGCAAACGCTCACCGAACAAAAACGCCGTGATTCCGCTCTGCTTAATACCTATACATCCCCATCAGAAATTGACTTAGCCCGTGATCGCAGCCTGGAGCAATATAACCTGGTGATTAACGGCACCAATGCCAGACTTGAACCTCTACGCGCCAAACAGGCCAAGCTCTCACCCAAAAGCGCTGAATATGCAGAAAATATGAAACGCATCAGCGACTTGCAAGACCTGCTCACGCAGAAAAATAGAGAAATGGCTACAACCAAAGCCAAATTTGGCGCAGACCGCGCACGCTATATTGAATTAACAGGCAAACAATGAGAACGCCTGGCCACCGTGGCCTTATCCTGACATTGAGTTTGCTCACCGCCACTAGCATGGCGCATGCCACCAGTATAAATATCACAGGCTTATTCAAAGACCACGCCATGGTGGTAATTGATGGCGGCAAACCGCATGTCATGGCTACGGGTGAGACCATACAAGGCGCACGTCTAATCAGTGCCAATGCCCAGTCAGCCATGTTTGAAGTAGACGGCACACGCCGCCAATTAACCATGGGGCAATCGTACTCAGGTGGTGGCGGCAATGCCAAACCCAACGCAAGCCTGACCGCCGATGATCGTGGGCAATTCTTCACCATAGGCACTATCAATGGCAGCAGCGTTAATTTTGTCGTAGATACGGGCGCCACTTCAGTAACTATCAGCACTCAGGAAGCAGACAGATTAGGCGTCGACTATCGCCGTGGACTACGTGGTGCAACCAGTACGGCAAATGGCGTCGCCGTCGCTTACCGCGTCACATTCAATAATATACGCGTAGGTGGTATCAGTTTGAACATGGTACCGGGTACGGTAGTAGAAGGTGGCGGACTGCCACTGGCATTATTAGGCATGAGTTTTCTCAATCGAACCAATATGCAACGCGATGGCAATACTATGACGCTGATACAGCGTTATTGAACTCATTGCGATGGCCCAATCATGGCATTAGCGAAGAACGTTTAATCCTCATACTCATACTGGAAGCGGTCGGGTCGGGTCGGATTACGGCAAACACAAATTCCACACCTGCGGATGAAATTCCCGCAGTCATTCGCCCCAACGTCCGCATCTACTATTTGAGCAGCCCTGATAATGGCACATAGTCTTGTTTGTTGCTGACGACAAATCGCTTAATGGGCACGTGAATAACTTCTTGCAAGCCATTAATCGCATCCATGGGCAAGTTCAGCATAGCCTGTCTGAGTGGTTCGGCATAACTTGCCGCTAATTTATCATGAATCAATAAAGTTAAATCAGGTGTAGCCGCCAACGGATACCACAACTCATACTCACCGGTCGCAATTAACTTATTCGCTTTTTCGCTACGTAACACAGCGGCCTGTACAGCTTCTTGTTGCAACAAATACACCACAGCATCTTGCGTTTTAACTATTTCCAGCATGTTGGGTGACACTAACTTATGCTGCGCGACTAAATTCGCACCCATGGCGCCCAGCCATGAGTCTGCCTCTGTCATTCCTATGCGCGTTACCACCTGTCCTTTGCGTCTAATGAGCGCACCCGATGCCATGTCTTGAATACGCACCAAAGGTTGATAGCCATGCTGCAACGCGTATGCTGCAATCATAGGTGGCACTAACAAGGCATCAGCAAGATTGTTATCGATCGTTTTGCGCAACAAAGCAAAGCTACGAAAAGGCTCGGTATAGACTTTTTTCCCAATTTTTTTCGTCAACACTTCAGTCAGCGCATGCGTGCTTGCCTGAAATACATAGATAGGCACTTCTTCCGCGCCTGTCCCCGGATAAACGGCGATAGTTAAATTGGATGCTCCTGACGATAGCAATGCATGTGCGGGATAACTCGCGGCAAGCGCAGCCGCCAGCAATGATTGCAAAAATAAGCGCTTATTCATAATGTCCTGTACTCATTAAGCCAACAAGCGCAGCAAGACTTCATTCAACTGCTGTGGATTGGCTTTACCTTTCATGGCTTTCATCGCTTGTCCGATTAAATAACCCAGCATTTTTTCCTTACCCGCACGATATTCGGCGACTTGATTCGGGTTATCTGCCAATACTTGCGCCACAACAATCTCAATCGCACCCGTATCGGAAACTTGCTTCAAACCACGCGCTTCAATAATGGCATCAACTTCGCCTTCAACTTGCCACAACGCCTCAAACACCTCTTTCGCCAACTTACCTGACAGCGTACCGTCGCTAATACGACGCACTAACATGGCAAGCTGGGCAGCACTGACAGGGCTTTGTGCTATGCTTAATTCAGCCCGATTCAACGCGGCAGATAAGTCACCCATCATCCAGTTCGCACAAATTTTTGCCTCACCACCAGCCGCACTCACCGCAGCTTCAAAATAATTCGCCATGGCTTTAGTGCTTGTTAAAACAGCGGCATCATAGGCAGAAATCGCATAGTCACTCACAAAACGCTCACGCATGGCAGCAGGCAACTCAGGCATGGCAGCGCGAGTGCGGGCTATCCATTCCTCGGAAATCACCAGCGGCAATAAATCAGGGTCGGGGAAATAACGGTAATCATGCGCATCTTCTTTGGAACGCATAGTCCGTGTTTCATCACGATCGGGATCATATAAACGCGTTTCCTGACGTATGGTGCCACCATCTTCATTAATCTCAATTTGACGACGTGCTTCATACTCGATTGCGCGCTCCATAAAACGGAACGAATTCAGATTCTTAATCTCGCAGCGGGTGCCCAATTCAGTCGAACCTTTAGGACGCACAGAGACGTTGGCATCGCAACGGAAGCTGCCTTCCTGCATATTGCCATCGCATATCCCCAGCCACACCACCAGGCTGTGCAAAGCCTTGGCATACGCCACAGCTTCGGCAGAACCGCGCATATCTGGCTCGGAAACGATTTCCAGCAACGGCGTACCAGCGCGATTCAAATCTATCCCTGTCATACCGTGAAAATCACCGTGTATGGACTTGCCCGCATCCTCTTCCAGATGCGCACGCGTGATGCGTATGACTTTCTCAACATCGCCGACCTGTATGGTCAAATGCCCACCCTCAACCACAGGCAGTTCCATCTGGCTGATTTGATAACCTTTGGGCAAATCGGGATAAAAATAATTCTTACGTGCAAAAACCGAACGCCGGCTGATGTTGGCATCTATCGCCAACCCCAATTGTATCGCCCGCTCCACCGCGCCCTTATTAAGCACGGGCAAAACACCAGGTAGCGCAATATCCACTGCACTGGCCTGGGTATTGGGTTCAGCACCGAACGCGGTACTGGAACCGGAAAAAATTTTAGACTGTGTAGAGAGTTGAGTATGAACTTCTAACCCAATGACAATTTCCCATTGCATATTCGTGACCTTCCGCTAGCGGATTAAATGTTATCGGGCATACGTGTATGCCAATCCGTTGCCAATTGATATTGATGCGCGACACCCAGCATCCTGGCTTCGCTAAAATAATTGCCAATAATCTGCAAACCCACAGGGCGGCCATTCGCTCCCAAACCACAGGGCACGGACATGCCAGGCAAGCCCGCCAGGTTCACCGCAATGGTATAAATATCAGACAAATACATTGCTACTGGATCATCGGCCTTTTCGCCGAAATTAAACGCCGTGCTCGGCGCAGTTGGCCCCATGATGATGTCGCAATGCTGAAAAGCCGCTTCAAAATCCTGCGCTATCAAACGCCGTATTTTCTGCGCTTGCATGTAATAAGCATCGTAGTAACCATGCGACAGCACATAGGTGCCTATCATGATGCGCCGCTTGACCTCGGTGCCAAAGCCTTGGGCACGGGATTTTTCATACATATCGGTCAAATCGCCATACTCTGGTGCGCGGTAACCATAACGCACCCCATCAAAACGCGACAAGTTAGTCGACGCTTCGGCAGGAGCTAACACATAGTAAACGGGGATAGACAGCTTGGTATTCGGTAGCGAAATATCCACCGTCACCGCACCCAGTTTACGATATTCGTGCAATGCAGCTTCTACACTCGCCGCCACATCAGCACTCAGACCTTCAGCAAAATATTCACGTGGCAAACCAATCCGCAAGCCTGCCAGCGGCAGCTGCAAATCACGGGTGTAATCTTCTACCGGACGCTCCAGGCTGGTCGAGTCACGCGCATCAAAACCCGCCATCACATTCATCAGCAACGCACAGTCTTCAGCCGATTTCGCCATCGGTCCAGCCTGATCCAGGCTAGATGCGAAAGCGATCATCCCGTAACGCGATACCACACCATAAGTTGGCTTCAGACCAGTAATCCCTGTCAACGCAGCAGGTTGGCGTATAGAGCCGCCGGTATCGGTACCCGTTGCCGCAGGCGCTAAACGTGCAGCCACTGCTGCTGCTGAGCCGCCTGATGAACCACCCGGTACGGCAGATGCATCCCACGGATTCTTAACTGCGCCAAAGTAGGAGGTTTCGTTGGATGACCCCATGGCGAACTCATCCATATTGGTCTTACCCAGGCTCACTGCACCGGCAGTTTTAAACTGGCTGATAACGTGAGCATCATATGGTGCAATGAAGTTTTCCAGCATTCTTGAGCCGCAAGTGGTACGCCAGCCATCTGCACAAAAAATATCTTTATGCGCAACGGGAATACCAGTCAATACTACTGCCTGACCCGCAGCAATGCGCGCATCAGCAGCACGGGCATCGGCAAGACTCATCTCCGAGTTGAGCGTCACAAACGCATTCAACACAGGATTAAGTTTGGCAATACGATCTAAATAAATTTGCGTTAATTCAACGCTGGAGATTTTTTTGTCGGCAAGTAAACTTGCGAGTTGGCTTAAACTGGCATTTATCATTTTACTCTATCACCTGAGGAACCAAATACAGACCGCCTGCAACTTGCGGTGCAAGTGCTTGGAACTTGTCACGCTGATTACACTCTGTAACTACATCGTCACGCAAACGTTGACTTAAATCTTGTGCATGCGACATAGGCTCGATACCTGTCGTATCAACCGCTTGCATTTCAGCAATTAAGCCAAATATACCGTTGAGGTGTTGTTGATAGGCCGCCGCTTCTTCATCGTTGACCGCAATGCGGGCGAGTGTGGCGACACGTTTTACATCTTGCAGTGTTAGCGACATAGTACAAAATCTTCACAGGAAACAAGCCTATTAGAGTATCATATTACGTTTATGCAAGGCTACATATACCATGTCGGTATCGTAGCAAGTTCACTCTCAACCTAAGCGAAAACCATCATTATGTTCGGATCATTACGCGGTTATTTTTCTACCGATTTAGCTATCGATTTAGGCACGGCCAACACGTTGATTTATGTACGGGGCAAAGGCATAGTCCTTGACGAACCCTCTGTTGTCGCCATCCGCCAAGACGCGAATAGCGCAAAGAAAACCATCCAGGCCGTTGGTCTGGAAGCGAAAAACATGCTCGGCCGCACGCCAGGCAACATCACGGCAATTCGCCCGATGAAAGATGGCGTGATTGCCGATTTCACCATCACCGAGCAAATGCTCAAGTATTTCATCAAAAAAATCCACGACACGCGCATGTTCCATCCGAGTCCACGCATTATCATTTGCGTACCGTGTGGCTCTACCCAAGTGGAACGTCGCGCCATCCGCGAATCTGCTATTGGCGCGGGCGCGCGTCAGGTGTACTTGATTGAAGAACCGATGGCTGCAGCGATAGGCGCAGATCTGCCTGTAGCGGAAGCCACTGGCTCCATGGTGGTGGACATTGGTGGCGGCACAACTGAAGTCGGCGTGATTTCGTTGGGCGGTATCGTCTATGCCAACTCAGTACGGGTTGGCGGTGACAAATTCGACGAAGCCATCATCAATTACATTCGTCGCAATTACGGCATGCTCATCGGCGAAGCCACTGCCGAAGCCATCAAAAAAGGCATAGGTTCAGCTTTCCCGGGTTCAGCAGTACAAGAAATGGAAGTCAAAGGCCGTAACCTCGCCGAAGGCATCCCGCGCAGCTTCACCATTTCCAGCAATGAAATCCTGGAAGCGCTCACCGACCCACTCAACAACATCGTCAGCGCAGTTAAATCCGCGCTAGAGCAAACCCCACCTGAACTCGGTGCGGACATTGCCGAAAAAGGCATGGTACTCACCGGCGGTGGTGCGTTACTGCGTGACCTGGATCGATTGCTCATGGAAGAAACCGGCCTGCCAGTCATCGTCGCTGAAGATCCGCTGACTTGCGTGGTACGTGGCTCTGGTCGCGCACTCGAAGAAATGGACAAACTACACAGCGTCTTTGCCCAGGACTCCTAACGCCTAGCCATGCCCGCGCGTCACCCTCACATCAACCTGTTCCCGCATGGCATTAGTGCGGGTGCACGGTTGATGATTTATGTTTTATTCAGCATAGCCATTATCATTGCTGATGTGCGTTATCACGCCCTTAATCTGTTTCGTTCAAGCATGAACAGCTTGATCTATCCGATATCAGAAATAGTACAAACGCCATACCTGACCTATGAAAAAGTGACAGGTTTTTTTGTAAAGCACGGGCAATTACAACAAGAGAACGCCGCGCTACAACAGCGTTTTATTGCCTACAGTGCCAAATTGCAGCGCTACCAAGATCTGGAACAGGAAAATCAGCATCTGCGCGCTCTGCTCGGTGCACAAAGCCGCACGCCGTTACATGCACAAATTGCTGAAATTATCGCCATCCCACGTGACCCCTATTTACGCCAGGTAACAGTCAACCAGGGCAGCAAACAGGGTGTGCATGCAGGATCAGCCGTCATCGATGAGCAAGGCTTGATTGGACAAGTCACACAAGTGTATGAGCGTACCAGCGACGTCACCCTGCTCATCAATAATGACCAATCAGTCCCAGTTGCGGTACAACGCACAGGGCAGCGTGCAGTGTTATTTGGAACAGGTATCGACGACACAGTAGAAATTCGATATTTGCCGCATAACACCGATGTCCGGGCAGGAGATTTAATCATTACCTCGGGTATAGACGGTGTCTATCCTTCGGGTCTGGCAGTTGCCAAAGTGATGCAAATCGATCTCAGCAGCAGTCGCGCGTTTGCGCATATCATTTGCAAACCTGTTGCAGCGATAGATCGTAACCGCCAGGTATTGATTGTCGACACCCCCATCGCTGAAAACGCAGTGGGGAAAATTGCGGGCAAACCCTAATGGTATTTAATCAAGCTAAAGGCAGGAGCATACAACTCTCCCATAGCGGGCGTGTCATCACGTTGAGTCTGGTACTCGCATTGGCATTTAATTTGCTGCCCTGGTCTGTAGATTATTTATGGCTACGCCCGGATTTTTTGCTGCTCGTATTATTATTCTGGGTGATTTATCAACCTGCGCGTATCGGGCTGGGTGCGGCTTGGATACTGGGTCTTTTAATTGACTTAACTGATGGCAGCATCCTGGGACAGCACGCGCTTGCTTACGCAATCACAGTCTTTGCCCTGATGCTGTTGCAACGCCGCATGTACAATTTCCCGCCCTGGCAGCAAACTATACATATCATTGGATTGTTATTAATAGAGCAAACCATGAGTGTTGTTGTCGCCACCTTTGTGGGTGACAGTTTCCACGCGCTGCAGTATTTTGCCGCCATTTTGACCGGGGCGCTATGCTGGATTCCGGTATGGACCCTGCTACACAGTCAGCGCACGCCAGATGCTAAAAAATCGCAATGATCGAACCAACCGAAATCAAATATTATCAGGTCGAGCTGACTGATTTTAGGCATCGCATCATGATTGCCGCTGGATTTGTGGCAGTACTGTTTTTAGTGTTATTAGCACGATTTTTCTATGTTCAGGTATTGGAACATGACAGATATTTTGCTTTAGCCGAGAGCAATCGCATTTCTGTTGCCCCGACCACGCCGAATCGCGGCATCATTTTTGACCGCAACGGCGTGGTCATGGCGCACAACTATTCCGCCTACACATTAGAACTCACTCCGAACAAAATAAAAAACATCTCAGCCACCATAGCAGAATTAGCTAAACTGGTTGACATCACGCCAGCCAATCGCAAGCACTTTGTCAAACTGGTTGCAGAGAGCCACAATTTCGAAACATTCCCGCTACGTACACGCTTAACCGATGAAGAAGTCGCGCGCATCGCAGCCAATCGCTATCGCCTGCCAGGTGTAGAAGTCAAAGCCAGACTATTCCGTCAATACCCCCAGAATACCTCTGCTTCTCATTTGATTGGTTATATTGGTCGCATTAACGATGCCGATTTAGCGCAACTGAAGGCAGATAACCATTATGACAACTACCGTGGCACCGACCATATCGGCAAAGTCGGCATAGAACAAAGTTTTGAATCCGTACTCCACGGCACTACTGGCGCGGAACAAATAGAAACCGATGCAGGTGGACATGCAGTACGCACTCTGTCACACAGCAACCCGATCTCCGGGGACAATCTGGTACTGAGCATAGACAGCAAATTGCAGGCTATCGCAGAAAAGGCATTTGGCAGCTTCCGCGGCGCACTGGTTGCAATCGACCCCAAAACTGGCGGGGTACTGACTTTTGTCAGCAATCCTGGATTCGACCCCAATTTATTTGTCGACGGCATTGATAGCACTAGCTGGAACGAGCTCAACACTTCACCTGATCGCCCCCTGCTGAACCGTGCCTTGCGTGGCGCTTATCCGGAAGGCTCTACCATAAAACCATTCATGGCATTGGCGGGCTTGCATTATGGCGTACGCACAGCTAACGACACCATACCCGATCCTGGTTATTTCATGCTACCCAACAGCAGCCATCGCTACCGCGACTGGAAACCTAACGGACACGGCTCGGTCAACATGCATTTATCTATCGTTCAGTCTTGCGATACTTACTACTACCGGCTAGCCAATGATTTAGGCATAGACCGTATGCACGCCTACCTGTCACAATTTGGCTTTGGACAAAAGACCGGCATAGACATGGATGGCGAGTTAGCTGGCGTCCTGCCCTCCCGAGAATGGAAGGCCAAGCATTCGAAACAGCCCTGGTATCCGGGTGAAACGGTGATTGCAGGCATAGGTCAGGGTTATAATTTAGCCACGCCATTACAACTTGCCGTTGCCACCGCAGCACTGGCCAATGGCGGCATCACTCTCAAACCGCAGTTAGTCTCTGCCATCATCGACAGTCGCACCGGGCAGCGTCGCAACATCGCACCTGAAGTTATTGCGAATGCCCATATTCCACCGGAGCAACTCAAAACCATCGTCGATGCCATGATAGACGTCACCCGCCCGGGCGGAACAGCCGCAGTCGCCAGCGCAGGCGCACCCTATCTGATTGCGGCTAAAACCGGAACCGCCCAAGTCGTTGGCATACGCCAAAATGAAAAATATAATGCTGGGCGCCTGCAAGTCGCGCACAGAGACCATGCCTTATTTATCGCCTTTGCACCGGCTGACGCCCCCAAAATCGCGATTGCAGTATTGGTAGAAAACGGTGGCCACGGTGGCACGACAGCCGCCCCTATTGCACGTGCAGTCATGGATTATTACTTGCTCGGCAAGCTACCTAAAAACATGAGCGCGACTGCCGTTGGCGCCACTGGAGACAACGTCAATGCGGATTAAAGCCTGGCTGGTAAAACTCGCAACGCATCTGGATTATCCCATGTTGCTGCTACTATTTATCCTCATGCTACTCAGCATGTTTTTACAATACAGCGCCGCCGGGGAAGACAACGTTAAATTACTGGCACATGGCATCAATATGCTGGTCGCACTTGGCATCATGGTCATCGTGGCTAATGTGCCGCCACAGTATTTATTGGCTCTCGCCGTGCCGCTCTACACCACAGGCGTAATATTGCTGGTAGGCGTTGCCTTGTTTGGTGACGTAGTCAATGGCTCTCGGCGCTGGCTGCATCTGGGCGTGACGCGTATCCAGCCCTCTGAAATCATGAAAATCGCTATGCCGTTAATGCTGGCCTGGTATTTCCATTACCACGAAGCCACACTAAAGCTCAAAGATTACGGCATAGCCGCACTACTACTCGCTATTCCAGTGGCACTCGTGGCAAAACAGCCGGATCTTGGCACCGCCTTGTTAATCAGTGCATCGGGCTTCTATGTGTTGTTTTTTGCGGGCTTGCCCTGGCGGGTGATGCTGGGCATGGCTATCGCCGCAGGCGCAAGCATGCCTGTGCTTTGGCATTTCTTACACGACTACCAAAAAAACCGCGTGCTCACCTTGCTCGACCCCACTCAGGATCCACTCGGTGCGGGTTACCACATCATCCAGTCAACTATCGCCATCGGCTCGGGTGGCAATTTCGGCAAAGGCTGGTTACATGGCACCCAATCCCATTTAGACTTTCTCCCTGAACACACCACCGACTTTGTATTTGCCGTGTATGGAGAAGAGTTTGGACTGCTCGGCAACATATTGCTATTACTACTGTATCTGGCCATTATCGCGCGCGGTTTGCATATTGCCGCCCACGCCCCCACACTATTTTCCCGTCTCATGGCAGGAAGCATCACCCTGGCTTTTTTCACTTACGCATTCGTTAACATGGGTATGGTCTCTGGCATTCTCCCAGTAGTCGGCGTACCCTTACCAATGATGAGTTACGGTGGCACAGCAATGGTTATCGTTATGTTGGGGTTTGGTATTTTAATGAGTGTCAGCACGCACAGGAAACTACTCAAATCATGAAAAAAATACTCGCTTTGCTAATCATTACCAGTCTGGCAGGCTGCGCCAGCGCACCTAAACGCCAACTTCCTGCAGAACCGAGCAGCACCATAGCCAACGCCCACGTTAAAAAACCAGGTGGCTATTATATGGATGACGGTCCAGGCGACAATCCACCCGCTGATATTGACGCAATTCCAGATGCCACCCCCAAGATCGAACCACTCCATAAATATGCGAATCGACCTTATGTAGTTCTTGGTGAAACCTACACGCCGGCTACCGAAAACATCACCTACCAAACCCAGGGCATCGCCTCCTGGTATGGCAAAAAATTCAACGGCAAACGTACCGCATCAGGCGAACCTTATGACATGTACGGCATGAGCGCCGCGCATCTGACCTTGCCTATCCCAAGTTATGCCCGGGTCAAATCACTCACCACGGGCAAATCTGTCATCGTTCGCATCAACGACAGAGGTCCTTTTCACAGCAAACGCATCATCGACCTTTCCTATACCGCCGCGCATAAACTGGGTATTGCCCAAGGTGGCAGCGGCATGGTCGAAGTTACCGCGATAACCCCTACTGAAATCAGTCTAGGCCGTGACGTTGCGCCAAATACGGCGGGTATATTTCTACAACTGGGCAGCTTCACCAGTCGCGACAATGCCGAAAAACTGTTGGCGCGCGCCAGTACCCAGCTCAGCAAAAGCAATGCCGCACTGGTAATATTAACCAAACAAGATCGCTATCGTGTTGCACTCGGTCCCTATGAAGACAACGATAGTGCTAAAATCGCAGCGCAAGAAATTGAATCACGCATGAACTTAAAGCCCGTACGTTCAGTCATTGAATAACTTCTTTACATAAATAATCCTTATGAAAAAAATCATCACACTTTTCCTGCTGTGCCTATCTACACTCAGCTTCGCTGTCGATTTACCCACTGCACCGCCACCCGATCTTGCTGCTAAAGCATGGTTGCTGATGGATGCAAACAGTGGTCAAGTCCTGGTCGAAAAAGATGCAGACCGCCGCATTGAGCCGGCATCGCTGACCAAACTCATGACCGCATACCTGAGCTTTGCCGCCATTAAACAAGGGCGTCTAAAACTTACGGATATCATCCCCATTTCAGAAAAAGCATGGAAAACGGAAGGTTCACGCATGTTCGTTGAGCCGAACAAACCAGTTACCGTCGATGAACTGCTCCATGGCATGATTATCCAGTCAGGTAACGATGCAACTGTTGCCTTGGCCGAAAGCATAGGCGGCAGCGAAGCTGGCTTTGTCAGCATGATGAACAAAGAAGCGCTACGCCTGGGCATGACACACACCCACTTTGTCACGGCAACCGGTTTGCCTGATCCGCAGCACTACACCACCGCGCGCGACTTGAGCCTGATTGCGACCGCCATCATTCGTGATTACCCCGAATTTCACCCGCTCTATTCAATCAAGGAATATCGCTATAACAACATTACACAACCCAACCGCAACCGCTTATTGTGGAGCGACCCTACCGTTGACGGCATGAAAACCGGACACACCGAAAGCGCTGGCTTTTGCCTTATTGCTTCGGCCCATCGCGGCAATCGCCGTTTGCTTTCAGTCGTGCTTGGTGCCAATTCAGATGCGCTGCGCGCTGCCGAAAGCCAACGTCTGTTGAACTATGGTTTCCAGTTTTTTGACAGTGTTAAACTCTACGCTCAGAATCAAACCGTGACCACGCTAAAAGTCTGGAAGGGCAGCCAAAGCACCATCAAGGCTGGCTTCGCCCGTGACTTGTACCTCAGCGTTCCACGCGGACGCAGCGCAGACTTGAAAAACACACTGACCACGCGCCAACCGCTGTTAGCACCACTGAGTCGCGGCCAGGCCATTGGCACACTCAGGATTAGCCTGGACAATAAAATCATCGCACAATACCCTATCGTTGCACTGGAAAATGTCAGCGTTGCCAGCTTCATCGGTCGCGTCTGGGATAGCATCATGTTGAAATTCAAATAGGCGAAAATCATGAGCGAAATCAAACCTGAAGATAGCTTAATCGAATATCCCTGTGATTTTCCATTAAAAATCATGGGAGCAGCGCATCCCGAGTTTCAGGCGACCATTACGAGCGTCGTACTAGAACATGCAGCTGATTTTGATCCCGCGACGATAGAATGTCGCCCGAGCAAGGCAGGCAATTATCTCAGTCTGACCTGTACCATACGCGCGCATAATCGTGAGCAACTGGATAATCTGTATCGTGCTTTGACCTCGCATCACATGGTCAAAATGGTGCTGTAATTGCAACCCATAGCGGTGCGCCAGCTAGGGTGTGTGGATTACCAGTCAACATGGCAAGCCATGCAAGATTTTACCGCGCAACGCGATGTGGATACACCTGATGAAATCTGGCTGTTAGAACACCCACCTGTTTACACTCTGGGACAAGCAGGCAAGCCCGAGCATCTGCTCAGTACAACGGACATCCCACTCGTCCACATAGATAGAGGTGGGCAGATTACCTATCACGGCCCCGGGCAAATCGTTGCTTATCTGCTCATTGATATCAAACGCCGTGGTTATGGCGTTCGCGATCTGGTTGCCCGCATGGAACAAACCATCATAGACCTGCTAGCCAGTTACAATCTGACTGCACAACGTCGTGACCATGCACCGGGCGTGTATGTCAATGACGCCAAAATTGCCGCACTGGGTTTACGCATCAAACGCGGTTGCAGTTATCATGGCCTGGCACTCAATGTCGATATGGATATGCGCCCCTTTGCCAACATCAACCCATGTGGCTATCAAGGCATGGCCGTTACCCAATTACGCGATTTAAGTGCTAATATTGACTTCAATCTGCTCAACGTGCAACTGCGCGATCAACTCATACACCACATCAGCAATTAACTATGGCCGACATCAAACTCCACAAAGGCGAAGCAAAAACTGCCCGCATCCCGATTAAAATTATCCCCCAGGAACGCCTGAAAATGCCGCCTTGGATACGTGCAAAATCACCTAATTCCCCTGAAGTCATCGCACTCAAAGCCATTTTACGCGAACAGAATTTGCACACTGTGTGCGAAGAAGCATCTTGCCCCAACCTCGGTGAGTGCTTCAAACACGGCACCGCCACCTTCATGATATTGGGCGATCTGTGCACACGCCGGTGCCCGTTCTGTGACGTGGGGCATGGCAAGCCGCTGCCGCCCGATGTCAACGAACCCGCGCATCTCGCGCAAACCATCGCCGCCATGAAACTCAAATACGTCGTCATCACCAGCGTGGATAGGGACGATTTACGCGACGGCGGCGCGCAACATTTCGCCGATTGCATCAGCGCAGTCCGACTAGCCTCACCAAACACCCGTATCGAAGTCCTCGTTCCCGATTTTCGTGGCCGTCTGGACATCGCGCTGGACATACTTGGCAGCGCCCCGCCTGATGTGATGAACCACAACATGGAAACCGTACCGCGCCTGTACAAAGCAGCCCGTCCAGGCGCGGATTACGACCACTCGTTACAATTATTGCAAGACTTCAAAGCCCGCCACCCTGACCTCCCCACCAAATCAGGCATCATGGTGGGTCTGGGTGAAACCGACGCAGAAGTGCTGGCACTGATGCAAGACTTGCGCGCCCACAACGTCGATATGCTCACCATAGGACAATACCTGCAACCCTCAGCACATCATATCCCGCTCACCCGCTATGTCACCCCTGAGCAATTTCTGCTGTTTGAAACCGCAGCCATGGACATGGGTTTCAAACACGCTGCCTGTGGCCCCATGGTACGCAGCAGTTACCATGCAGACCAGCAGGCGCAAGGGGTTTAACCTATGCATCAGCAGGTGGCAATATGATAGTTCGCGGCAGACCATCCGGCTTGAAGTTGTTCTTTGTCGTACGCGGCTCGATTTTGCGGCAAATATGGAAAGTCCTGCTGGTCAACATCGTTATCGCCATCCTGATCACGCTAAACCACGGTGATTTGTTTGCCCTCAAAATCACCCTGACCGCTATTCCGTTTACCCTGATCGGTTTGCCTTTGGCTATCTTCCTTGGCTTTCGCAATAATGCCGCCTATGACAGATACTGGGAAGGGCGTAAACGCTGGGGCGAGATCGTCGTAGACAGCCAGAACCTGGCCAGACAATGCCTGAGCCTGATTAAACACAACGAGCCACTACAATTATCACGAGGGCTGGACGATATACGCATACGCATGATTTATCGCACTATCGCCTATGCGCATGCACTTCGCCATCTGTTACGCAACACCGACGCCCATGCCGAACTTCGGCCATTGCTCGCTGCAAATGAATGGGAGAAACTTGGCACGGTAGTAAACTTTCCCAATTATTTGCTCAACCAAATGGCGCAAGACATACGTTCTTGCGTAGACGAGAACCGCATAGAGGGCTGTCTGGCAGCAAATATGGATACGACGTTATCCAGCTTCATGGGTGCAGCCGCTGCCTGTGAACGCATCAAAAGCACCCCCATACCGTTCTCTTATACTTTGATGCTGCACAGAACCGCCTACCTATACTGTTTCCTGCTGCCTTTTGGTCTGGTCGACAGCCTAGGTTTCATGACACCGTTTGTGGTTGGCATAGTCGCTTATACTTTCTTCGGACTGGACGCACTGGGTGATGAAATCGAAGAGCCATTTGGTGACTCGCCAAATGATCTGGCGTTGAGCGCGATATGCCGCACCATAGAAATCAATATGCGCGAAGCCTTAGGCGAAAATCACGCTTTGCAACCACTGTCCCCGGTTAATTACTGTTTGACGTGACGCGTATCATTTAATCTACAAGTCACTCCTGTCATGCCCTCGTCATCCGCGATCAGGGCAGATATCTATTAGCGATGGCAGCCCCTTGAAACATCCGGACTCTGTCGCCATCTAACCACCACTTCTTAACTAACCATGGAGCTAGGCAAACATGACCACTGCATCACATAAAGAAACACTAGGATTTCAGACCGAAACCCAGCAAATTCTCAAATTAATGATTCACTCGTTGTATAGCAACAAAGAGATTTTCTTGCGCGAGTTGATTTCCAATGCTTCCGATGCAGCAGACAAATTGCGCTTTGAAGCATTGAGTGATGACGCCTTATTCGAAGGCGACAGCCAGCTTGCGATCCACATCAGTTATGACAAAGAAGCTAAAACGCTCACCCTGCGTGATAACGGCATCGGTATGAACCGGGAAGAAGTGATCCGCAATATCGGTACCATAGCGAAATCGGGCACTAAAGAATTCATGCAGTCACTCACAGGCGACCAGGCTAAAGATGCGAATCTGATCGGTCAATTCGGCGTGGGCTTTTACTCGGCATTCATCGTTGCTGACAAAGTCAGCCTTACCACCCGCCGCGCGGGACTAGCCAAGGAACACGGCGTGCGCTGGGAATCCGCGGGCGAAGGCGATTACAGCATAGAAACCGTGGAGTGCGAACATCGCGGCACCGAGATCACCCTGCACTTGCGCGACGACGAAACCAGCTTCCTCAATGACTGGCAGCTACGCACCATCGTTAAAAAATACTCAGACCACATCACCTTGCCTATTATTCTCGCCACGGAAGAAGGTAAAGAAGAAACCATTAATCAAGCCTCGGCATTGTGGACACGCGCCAAAAATGACATTACCCAGGAACAATACGACGAATTTTACAAACACGTTGCACATGATTTTGAACCACCATTAGCCCACGTTCACGCCCGCGTCGAAGGCAAACAGGAATACACCCAGCTACTCTACATCCCGCAACGCGCACCATTTGACATGTGGGACCGAGAAGCACGCCACGGCATCAAGCTTTATGTGCGCCGCGTCTTCATCATGGACGATGCTGAACAGCTCATGCCTAACTACATGCGTTTTGTGCGCGGCGTGATCGACACGGCGGATTTGCCATTAAACGTATCTCGTGAAATCTTGCAACACAGCAAAGACATCGACAATATACGCGCAGGGAATGTGAAAAAAATACTCGGCGTGCTCGATGATCTTGCTGCTAATCAGGCTGAAAAATACACCAAATTCTGGGGTGAGTTCGGCAATGTCATGAAAGAGGGCGTGATCGAGGACACCAACAACCGTGACCGCATTGCCGCGTTACTGCGCTTCGCCAGCACCACCAGCGATGCCCAGGCAGTGTCACTGGATGACTACATTGCACGCATGAAAGACGGGCAGGACAAGATCTACTTCATCACTGCGGACAACCTTGCTGCCGCCAAGTCCAGCCCACACCTAGAGATCTTCCGCAAAAAAGATATCGAAGTATTACTGCTCACCGACCGTATCGACGAATGGGTGATTACACACTTGCATGAATTTGCGGGTAAGACTTTGCAATCTGTCGCCAAAGGCGGTCTGGATTTAGGCAGTCTGGAAGATGAAGCAGAGAAACAAAGTCAGGCAGAAGAGGCTGATGCATTCCGCGATTTGACCGAGCAAGTAAAAGCCACTTTGGGCGAGCGCGTTAAAGAAGTGCGCATCACCCACCGCCTGACCGACTCACCGGCCTGCCTGGTCAGTGACACCAATGAAATCGGCGGCAACATGGAACGTATCCTCAAGTCTGCAGGACAGGCCGTGCCTACCAGCAAACCTATTCTCGAACTTAACCCTACGCACCCTATCGTGCTCAAGGTCAAAGCCGAAATGGGCAAGGATAAATTCGCTGATTGGAGCCACTTGCTGTTTGACCAGGCGATGCTAGCCGAAGGGGGTCAACTGGAAAATCCAGCAGGATTTGTACAGCGGTTGAATGGTTTAATATTGGCATTAAGCTAAGCTGCCAATGAAGATAGGTCGGGTTAAAACCGACCTATCAACCCTCATCGACTTCTGGACGCCTTCTCAGTGGCATCATCGCCAAAGCAACACCAGCAATCACCAACGCACCACCCATGATTTGCGCGACATTGGGCAACTGACCCATCACCGCTGCCGTCAGCATGGCAAATACGGGTATCAGATTCATAAATAACGCCGTACGCCCAGCACCAAATCGCGCTATACCTGTATTCCAGAACAGGTATGCCAATACCGTTCCACCCACCACCATAATGAGCAAATCTATGCTGGCATATACGCCCAGCCCAGTCATGCGCTCACCACTTATCAGCGCAGCAACCAGCAATATTAAAGCCCCAGCTGACATCACCAGCGTAGTATTGGTTAACGCCGACTGCTTTGGCATCAATTTACGACTCAACACGTTATACCCAGCCCATGCCAAATTCGCCCCCAACATCAGCACATCACCTTGTACATTCTGCAAATGCGTCAATTTAGTCATATCGCCACCGGAAATCACCACTAACACGCCCACTAAAGCCAATGGCAGTGATAACAGCAAACGTCGGCTAGGCTGTTCACCCAGCACCAGCGCAGCCAACACCATAGTGACCAGAGGATTAGTCGCCATGACTAGCGACGCATTACCCGCTGATGTCGTTTGCATGGCATAAAAGAACAATAAGTTGAATCCACCTATGCCCACTGCAGCGATGATCAAATACGCTTTTATGTACTGCGCAGCAGGCGCGATAAGTGGCTCACGTCGCCAACTCGCAAATGCAATCATGATCAGCGCGCTTAACACAAATCGCAAGGCGGCCGACCACAGTGGCACAATTTCCTGCAATATAGGGCCAGCCAATGCAAAATTCGCCCCCCAAAACAAGGTGGCGATAATGACTAACAGATAGATAGTCTTGTCTTTAATCATTAGGTTTTTTAATCTGAGTTAGCGCTAAGCCACCTAAAGCGATAGCGAACCACAAAGTAGTCAAGCGCACCAGCAAGGTTACCGCTACTGCATGGGCCTGATCCAGCTGTTGCAGCATCAGCAATGCCACCATACTCGCTTCCACGCCACCCAAACCGCCAGGCAAGAAGCTGACCGCACCGACCAGCATGGAGAATGCGTAAATAAACATCGCCGTTTGCAGGCTGATATCACTGCCTAGACTGTGCAGCATGAAATACAACGCCAGTCCCTCAGCACCCCAAGCCAGCATACCGATGATGATCCCCATGGGCAAGACAGGGAAGCGCAAACAACGCCCCGCATGCTGCACCGTAGTCACCGCCGCATGGACAATGTGTGCCAATTTAGCTGGCAGCATACGTGCACCTAAACCATCTATCGCCAACAACAACCGTGTTTGCTGCAACAACACCAATATCACCACCAGCACTGCGCTCAACCCCAGCACAAAAGGCTGGGCTACAGGATAAACCCACGCACCTGCTGCTGCGAGCAATACCATGCTGATTAAATTAGAACCTTGCTCACTGAAAAATACCGCCACGCTTTTGGCATAATCCACGCCATGCGCTTTGAGAAATACACTGCGTATGGTCTCGCCGACTTTGCCAGGCACAATGGTCATGCTGAAGCCAGCCATGTATATTTTGAAATGTTCTGCCAGTGGCAGCTTGTGTCCCAGTTGCGCCAGATACAATTGCCAGCGGGCAAAACGCAGGATGTAGTTCAGCATCGACAATGCCAATGCCAATAGCGTCACACCCCAGCCTATCTGCGCAATCGCATGCACTACCGCATCCCAGCCCGTCCACAGCACAAACCCCAGATAGGCCGCAACACTGACCAGCATCACCACCAATAGTGCGTGCCGTCGCCAGCCTTGTAACATTATCGAATAAGCCAGAAAGTAGTCAGCGCCCAGGCCAATACCACTACCACCAGATGCGCATCACGCACCAGTTCGCGGGATGGATCTGCGCCGCCATGTTGCTCATGCAACAAATAAATATAACGGAACACGCCATACATCACAAATGGCACGGTATAAATCAAATACGCCGTACCGTGAATGCGAATAGTGTCGGGGCTCATGGTATAGAGGCTGTAACTCATGATCACGCCTGAAGCGGTAATACCTATCATCTTATCGAGCAAAGCCGAGCTGTAATGCGCCAGCACCTTACGATGCGCGGTACCACCATTATGCAGCGCCGTCATTTCCGCGCGGCGTTTGGCGAACCCCAAAAACAGCGTCACCATTAAGCCACACAGCAGCAGCCATTGCGATGGCAGTATACCCACACCCAGCGTTCCCACCAGTATGCGCAGCATGAACCCCATCGCAATAATAAACACATCCAGCATCACCACATGCTTAAGCCATATAGAGTAAGCCAGATTCATCAGCGCATAAGCCACCACTATCAGCAATGCGGTGCCACTCACTGCGTACGCAATACTCAACGCGATGCCCGTTAGCAGCAGCGCAAATAATCCCGCGCTCGCCAGCGTCAATTCATCAGCAGCTAATGGACGACAACATTTAACGGGGTGTAATTTATCCTGTTCTCTGTCCACCATATCGTTGAGTATATAAATCGCACTCGCCATCAATGAAAAAGCCACGGCAACAAGCACTACGTGCCACACAATAGCGTTATCGTGCCAGGCATGACCGAACAGCAGACCGGTAAATACAAAGCTGTTTTTTAACCACTGATGAGGGCGCATTAAACGCCATAAAGCAGACAACGTCTTCATGCGCCTATCGTTTCCTTGCACTGGATGATGGCCTGCTTAACCAACTCGGCATCCAGTACAGACTGGCTGAGTGTGTGCTGCAACGCGTCCAATGCCTGAAAAACACGCTCAATATCGACTAGATGAGGGGTCTTGGCGGGCGCAGCTATCTCCACGCCATCCACAGGATGCAAGCTCGCATAACGCGGGATCATGCGCTGGCCGCCACCATCCACAGAAGCCACCAGAGGAGATACTTTGGTAAAAATCTCGCCCTGATAAACAAAACGGGTGCCTAACGGCAAATGTTGGAATTTCATGAATATTTCTAGGGAATGGACAAACTCGAACATCTTAACCCAGCCAGGCGATTCATGCCATGTTGGGTTCATACACCGCTAATTTTTGCGACATTTGCTGCTTGGCACGGTACATCGCTCTATCAGCCTGTTTGTGCAAACTCATCAACACATCTGAATTAACTGTGGCTGCATGCGCAATACCGACGCTAACGCTCAATAACTCACTCATCCCCAGATGGTGGGTTTCAAACTCCGCCACTGCCTGCAAAATGCGCTGACCAACTGTCACACCATAATCCGCATTATTTTCCGTCAACAACACGACGAATTCATCACCACCAATACGGTACAACTTATCATTGGTACGCAAACACTTTTGTATCAACTTCACCAGCACGACTAATATTTCATCGCCAACCTGATGCCCATAAGAATCATTAATATATTTGAATTTGTCGCAGTCTATCAACAACAAGGTCGCTGAAATGAACTGGGAATTGGCCAATTCGTGCAGCGCTATCAATTCCTCATCATAAGCCAGGCGATTATAAGCACCCGTTAAACCATCTCTATGAGCCATTTCCCATAACGCCAGATTCTTATCATCGATGCGTCTATGCATGCCATCCAGCTGCTGCTGGTAGGTATTAAGCGAGCGTCTGAGTTCATCTAATTCGAGCACATATAACGGCTGCTCAAATTGAGGCGCATCCTCACGACTATGATGCCCCCCCAAAATACGAATATGCCGTGCCAAATCAACCAATGGTGTAGCCATAAAGCGCATCACCAATAAATACACGCCTAAAGACAAAAACAGCAATACCCACAGCACACCAAACTGTGTCTGCTGCATCACTTTGAATAACATATCAACATCGGGGTTATCAGACGGTCGGAAATGGATATGGTCTATCACCTTACTCATCATAACCACCTGGTTTGGCGCTAAATCAATTCCAAAATCACGCGTATTGACATCGTAAAATGGCAGCACTTCTCGCAAAGCAGCCATAAAATCAAATCGGATTAATGCGTAACCTGAGCGCTGACTGTTGCTATACCCATCATAAAGTGAATGCACCAAATAACCATATGCTTTGCCATCATGCTGACCAATCCACAACACAGGAAAATCTTTAATCTCAGTTGGAATATCACCTGAGGCTGCAGGCGCCAGCACTTTGCCATGACGGTCATACAGGGCAATTGCATTCACTGCTGCCGGCAACAATCCACTATTCAATGCGCGGACATCACGCCAATATTCATAAAAACTGGCATCATACAACTGCTGATGGGTTTCATCGCTATCTATAAATGGTTTAATCGCGTTGGTCATAAACGGCTGCACCGACAACAAAGCTTTCGCTACCTCGGCTTTTGCAGCTAATATATGCTGCTCTTGAATTTTCATACGTACAGCAGCCATTTTTTCATAGGCTAACCAACTCACGGCACTCAATAACACAGACAACATCATAATAAACACAATGACATGGGTCTTAATCGAGTGGGATTGGAACCAACTACGTATCATGTCAATTCTTTCGTTGGCTCGTTAACATTTCCAAAACCCTGTCACCCAACTCGAACTCAGCCGTCCCATCAAAAAAATGACCAGCCCCTTGCACTACTTCAGTTGCAGGGAAATCATGTTGCAAACGCATACCCCAACCCACGGGAAACACCTTATCATCACCACCTATTAATACGTTCACAGGTATTTTGCTCCGCGACAAAGCTCGAATGATTTTATTTTCATCCCAAACGGCATAACTCAAATAATCATTGCGGGTAGACAGGTAATTATGCTGGCAATATGACATGGTGTAGGCAGCTAACTTATCGAAAGCTGGTGCGTGTAATTCACGCCGCAACTCATCTGGGTTAACTCTGACAGGTACAATACTGACTAAAATCGCCTGATGCACACGACGATCTGGACGTTCGCCAGCATAGCTCAGCACCACATTTGCGCTTGAACTATGCCCTACCAATGCAATAGGTTGTTGTGTACGTTGCTTCAACCAATCCACCCAAAACTTCACTTCATCACTATCCGTCGCCATACTGTGATGATGCGCGGCTTCACATGCCAAGGTTTTATTACGCAGATTATAACCACACGATAAAGTCGGCACTAATACGGTGTACCCCGCATCATTCAGCGTCTGCGCCAACCCACTCATCGGCAACGCCAAACGCGTTTGCAGGAATCCATGCAGCAAAATAACCGCAGGCTTATCTGGGCTACCAGTACGATAGTCAGCGCTCACCATCAACTTGGACGGCAAATTAACCTGTACCACTTCTGCACGTGCAAGACCGACAGCCAACCAGAGCAAACAAAGACTAAGCGTTTTGATGAAACCAGTTTTACACATACGCATCACTCCTGAATTTTTTATCTGTCCGACAGTAACGTGCGGCTATTTTTTAGGGTTGCGATTACATGAATTCGTAGTATTTTTTATTAAGTTGTGCACTACGGATTGTCAGATTAGCACTGTCATATTGTTTTGTATAGCCAATCAACTCAGTCAGGCATTTTACGATAGTAAGTATAATCCGCCATCGCCAGCAATTCCTTATCTCCCTTACTATCGCCATAGGCATACAAGGTATACGCATCGCGCTCACCCAGCAATGCATGCAGCCGTCGTGACTTTTCCGCACCGTAACAGTTAGGCAAGGCCAGCTCACCGGTATAAACATCATCCGCAATACCTAAACGCGAACCGATAACCTCATCCACCCCAACACTCGCTGCCCATGGACGCAAATAGCATTCCAGCGATGCGCTGACGATAATGCAGCGATGCCCCTGCTGCTGATGCCAGCGCAATCGAGCCAACGCCCTGGGATTAATTCGTTGCGGAAGTTGATGCTGGGCAAAATCACGTGCGCATTGTTGTATGCGTTGCACATCCTGCCCAGTAAAAAACTGCGCCAGCACGCGTTCTTTAGCATGATGATTTTTCACCAGCTTGAGCGCATAACCCAACAATACAGGCGACAACACCAGCATCGATTGCACATAACGCACATTCCCTGCCAGATAGCGCAAGAATGGCAAAAAGCTATCGCCATGCGTCAGCGTGCCATCAAAATCAAATGCCGCAACTATGGGCTTGGTCATAATTTCAACCGCTTAAAAACAGGTTCAGGAATGAACTTGATAATCAGCATGATATACCGCCAAAACCACGGCAAATACACCACGTCAGCCGACTTGCTCAACGCACCAAGAATACGCTCACCCATGTATTGCGGACTGGCAACTAAAAACAAGCCTGGCATACCATAGGTCATCGCGGTATCGACAAAACCAGGTTTCACCGTGATCACCCGCACGCCACTGGGATATAGCCGATTACGCAAACCTTGCAAATACACACTCAAGCCCGCTTTCGCCGCACCGTACGGATAATTGCTTTGCCGACCTCGATCACCTGCGACTGAACTAATGCCGACAATAAAACCCTGTTTGCGCGCTTCCAGGTAACTCGCACAACGACTCAAGATTGAAGCCGCCGCAGTGAAATTGACCAAGATCACGTCCATTCCCACACTAAATTCGCGTGCGGCTTGCTGGTCGCCCAAATACCCCATTGCCAGCACCACACCGTGCATTTCGCCCATGTCAGCAACCGCCTGGGTAAAAAACAAGTCATGACTGGCCAAATCTTCGGCAACAAATATGCCCCAGCGTACTTGCACACGGTAACGTATTGCCAAATCAGCTGCGATCCGTGCCAGCTCATCAGCATTGCGCCCAGCCAGATAAATATCATGCCCCTGCGCCGCAAATGCCGCCGATGTAGCACGGGCAATGGCAGATGTCGCGCCTACGATCATCACGGTTTTATTCATGGTGTGCTCCCAAATCCAGACGCCGCGACAAACTCGAAGCAAATCGCCCTTGTGCATCGACCTGCGCTTTTACCCGCAACCATTCAGCATGGCGCGGATACATCACGCGAAACGCTTGTGGTGTCAACACCGCGTCTTTTGCCAGATAAACCCGCCCGCCATGCGCCAATACAATGGCATCCAGCTCGTGCGTCAGCACCAACACCCCCGCATCACGCATGGGAATATCCAGCGCCAGGGTATAACCCGCCAATGGAAACGATAGCAACCCAGGATTTTGCGCGCCCAGCTTTTTCAACACCGCCAGAAACGATGGCCGACGACTCGCTGCCAGCTTCTGTAATAATGCCGTCACCGCTGCAAATGCACCCGCTGTTGGTATCACGCACTGATACTGTACAAAACCCGATTTGCCATACAATCGATTCCAGTGTGAAATGCCGTCTAGCGGGTAAAAATAATCCGTGTAATGGGCAAAAAATGGCCGTGTTTTGCTACCCTCACGATTGTAATAATACTGATTGAACAGCTTGACTGTCAGCGGATTCAACACTGCCGCAGGCAAATCAAACGGCATGGATTTGGCAGGCTTGATTTTCACTGGAGCCTGTAAGGCACTCGGCAAATCTGTCGCCGATGCATGATGTCCTGTCATCAACACACTGCGCCCAAGCGACTTGCCTGTCGCCAGACAATCTATCCACGCCACGCTATAAGCATCATCAATGTCCGCATTTTCGAACAACGCAAAGGTTTCGGTTAAATTGGCCGCCGCATGGTGGCGCACTTGTATATAGGGGCTGGAAATCGGTATCAGGCGCAAACTGACTTCACCGATAATGCCCGTCAAGCCCATGCCGCCCACTGTTGCCCAGAACAAATCGATATTTTCAGTCGCAGAACAGGTCACGCGGCTGTTATCAGCCAGAATTAGCTCTATGGCAGTCACATGCTGGCTAAATGCGCCATCATGATGATGATTCTTGCCATGCACATCCGCCGCCACACAGCCGCCCAGGGACACGAAACGTGTCCCTGGTGTCACGGGTAAAAACCAGCCCTGCGGTACGATAATGTCCAATATCTCTGCCAGCGTCACCCCCGCCTCGGCTCGCAGCGTGCCCGCCACACTGTCAAACGCCAACATACGATTAACTCGTTCGGTCAAAATCACCATCTCGCCCAATGCCGCATCGCCGTAACTACGCCCTTGCCCACGCGCAATTTGTACAGGGGCGGTGACACGCAAATCCTGATAACGCTCGGGACGCCTGGTCGCGCAAATTTCCACAGGATAACGTCCCCACCCTGACAAAGGTTGATTTAATATACTCATAATGACCTTAACGCGGACAGACACTGCCCGCAAAATATTTGTCGCAGAAATAACACGATGCGTGTGGCAAGAAATCAGGAATCCGATAATAGCGGTCACGCACTTGTGCTAATACGCCATCACGATAAGCAGGATAATCAAAGCCGCGCCCCAGCACCAGATAAAACACCGCCCCGCGCACCATCACGATACGTAATTCCACCTGCTGAAAATACGGGGTGTAACGCGTTAAATCCGGCAGTGATTTGTCGATAGTGAGAATATTGCGCCCCGCCATCGTCCGAAAATCCGTATTCATATCATCCTGCCGCGCATGCTGCGACCCTGCGCCAAACACGAAAAATTCTTTATTGGCATGATAGGTGATCACCGCCGCATTCGAGTAATCATCCACCGCGAACAGATATTCACGTTCATACGGGCGCAACTGTGCGATGACATCATCATTATGCATAATGAACACATAGCCGCTATAGACCTTGCTATGCTGCCACCAGCTCGCGGGCGCAGCCAAAATCCCCGCCACTATCAGCACATGCACAGCACTAAACCACGCCATGAACTTTGCCGTTTTCCGCCATTCTACCGTCGTTAATTTTGCCGCCAGCCACAAATAAAAGAACGGGTAAAACGCCAGCACCCAATGCAAGCCTATGATTTTTTTCAGCAACAGCAATGCAAAAATCGCTATCGGCAACCAGAATGCAAAGCCGTATAAACGCCGAGCACCACTGGCGGCAATGACCTGCCTGCGCTGCTTCCACGCGTAATATACCAGCGGCGGCGTCATCAGATACAAATTGGTCAGAACATACAGCCACACATTATCGAATGAAAACTGCGCACCCTCGTTGCGGTTGTACAGGTTAAATAATATGTTGTCCCAGCAGTGCGTGTAATTCCAATACACATTGACCGCTACCGCTGGCATTGCCGCCAACACCAGCACGCTCAACCCCAACCAGCGGCGTTTCAGGCTCGGCGTAAACAGCACATAAGTCAGATACGCCACCCCTAACAGCACCGCAAAATACTTGGACAGGAATGCCAGTCCCAGCGCCACACCCGATAACGCGTAATAACTCAATTTATCCCGCTGCGCCGCCCGCACCAGCATATACACCGACGCAAACACAAAGAATATCAGCGGCGTATCCGTGGTAATCAGCACGTTAAGGATATTGATAGGCGATATTAAGAAAACCATTGCCACCCATGCCGCGCGCTCGGCATCCCAGGATTTCAACAGCCGATAAATACCCGCGCCCATCAGCGTCGAAAACACGACAGCAGGCAAGCGCATCAGCACTTCACTATCGCCAAACCAGCGCATGACATAGAGCATCCATCCCACCATAGGCGGATGATCGTAATAACCATAATCCAGATGCCGTGCCCAGACAATAAAATATGCCTCATCGCCTGACATTGGCAGAAAATACGCCAATACGAGTTTAATAAGTAAAGTAATAATCAGGACGCGCTGATAAGCCAGAGTAGAATTCATCCCCCGATTTTACCTCAACCGCTTTACCCGCATTCGGGTTAAAATAAGATTTTTGTTTACCCTACGGAGCCGTCATGAGCGATCAAGAACCACAAGCAGTATTTGCCATCGAAAAACTATACGTCAAAGACGCTTCTTTAGAAGTACCTAACGCACCAAACATATTCCTCGAGCGCGAAGCACCTGAAATTGATGTGCAACTAGCTACCCAAAGTTCACCCATAGGTGAAGATGTCTATGAAACTTCATTGACCGCAACTGTCACCGCTAAAATCGGCGATAAAATCATGTTCCTGGTTGAAGTCACCCAAGCGGGCATTTTCCGTATTGCACAAATCCCAGCCGAGCAACTTGAGCCTGTACTCGGCATCGGCTGCCCAAATATCGTATTCCCTTATTTGCGTGAAACCGTGTCTGATTTAGTCAGCCGTGCCGGTTTCCCGCCTGTGATTTTGAACCCAGTGAACTTTGAAGCTTTATACATGCAACAAAAGCAAGAACAAACTGGCAGCGCCACCACACACTAATCATGCGCCACCTGCTATTCGCCCTCGCTCTGCTCTGCGCCTTACCCGCGCAGGCGCTGGATTTCCGCTCCACTGCAAACGTTGCCGCCATTTTGTATGACGCGCCATCGACTGAAGCTAAACGCCTATTTGTATTAAGCAAAGGTTACCCGCTGGAAGTCGTGGTCAGCATCACCGGCTGGGCAAAAGTACGCGACAGCAGCGGAGCCATGGCGTGGGTAGCACTTGACCAACTGAGCACGACGCGCACGCTGGTCGTGCGCAGTGCCAGCACAGTCCGCAACGCACCCAAAGACACCGCACCCATCACCGCACAAGTCGCCGCCAACGTGATACTCACTTGGCTGGAAAACAGCGGTGACTGGGCAAAAGTACGCCTGCCTAATCAAACCACAGGCTATATTAAACTCAATCAGGTATGGGGCACATGAAACTAGCCATACTCGGCGCAGGTGCATGGGGAACCGCACTTGCGGTTAATTTTGCACCACGCCATCAAGTCACCCTGTGGGCACGCAACCCCGCGCAAGTCGCAACGATGCAAGCAGACAACTGTAATACCCGTTACTTGCCTGATGTGCCCTTGCCACCCCAGCTCATATTAAGCAGCGACCTCGACGCCAGCATAGACCATGCCGATGCTATCATCGTCGCCACCCCCAGCGGCGCTTTCCGCAGCACGCTGAGCAAAATTGCAGATAAAGTTGGTACGACTCCTGTCATTTGGGTATGCAAAGGCTTTGAAGCCGGCACAATGAAACTGCCGCATCAAGTCGCGAATGAAACGCTGAATATCACCACACCACGCGGCGTGCTTTCAGGCCCCAGTTTCGCCAAAGAAGTCGCAGCGGGGCTGCCCACAGCACTCACACTTGCCAGCGAACAAGCCGCTGCACTCAACATCGCCAGCCAACTGCATAATCACCATTTGCGCGTTTACACCAGCACCGACGTCGTCGGCGTAGAAGTCGGCGGCGCACTGAAAAACGTCATCGCCATCGCTGCAGGCATCTCTGACGGCCTGCACTTCGGCTACAACGCCCGTGCCGCACTGATTTCACGCAGCCTGGCAGAAATGACGCGCCTGGGGCACAAACTTGGCGGGCACACCGAAACCTTTATGGGGCTAACCGGCATGGGCGACTTAATCCTCACCGCCACCGCCGACCTCTCCCGCAACCGCCAGGTCGGCCTGCGCCTGGCCGCGGGCATGAGCCTGGAAGCCATCCTGCGTGACCTGGGTCACATTGCCGAAGGCGTCACCACCGCCAAAGAAGTCGAGCAACTTGCCCTGCAATTGGGCGTGGACATGCCTATCGTCAACGCCGTGTGCCAGATATTGTATCAAGGCGTCGCTCCCAAAACAGCTGTAGAAGCACTGCTGAATCGGGAACCCAAGGCTGAGGTGGTAGAGTAATAATCACCGCTTAGCCTGCGCCCTGCTTATCACAATCAGCACTAGTAAGAAGAATGAACTTGCAGTCGGGCAACCCCGACCTACCCATGCTTGTTTCATCACCGAGTTGATTGAATGTGAGAATTGACCCCATCATAGCGACATACACAATCAACCAAAAAAAACGCCACCCGATGTTACAGGTGGCGTTTCAGTACTACTCATAGAACCAGGGCTAAATTAAATACCCAACTGACTATGCCAGTAAGTTTTAATCGTGCTGACTGTTTTAGCTGGAAGCGGGCCAAAGGCAATGGATTTAGCCAATTCCTGACCATGCTCGAAGCCCCAAGTGAAGAACTTAACCACGGCTTCGTTCTTTTCTTTAGGCGCATCTTTTTTCAGGATTTCCCATGTACAGCCAGAAATAGGCCAGCTATCTACACCAGGCTGATTGGTCAGGATGACATAAAAATCTTCAGCTTTGGTAAAGTCAACGTTAGCAGCAGCTGCCTGGAAGCCTTTCAAACTTGGGCTAACCAATTTGCCAGCCTGGTTATACATACGCACGTAGTTCAGCTTGCTTTCCAGAATGTAGGCGTACTCAACGTAGCCTATCGAACCTTTAACCTGGTTGACCAATGCAGCAACGCCATCGTTGCCCTTGCCACCCACACCACCAACCCAGTTAACCGCGGTATCTACACCCACTTTGGATTCCCAGTTCGGGTCAACTTTAGAAAGGTAGCTAGCAAAGGTAAAGGTGGTACCCGAACCATCAGCACGGTGTACCGGGGTGATAGCCATATCCGGCAATTTCAGACCTTTGTTCAACCCAACAATCGCAGGATCGTTCCACTTGGTGATTTCACCCATGTAAATTTTGGCAATAACCGGACCGCTCAGGATTAACTGACCTGGTTTCACACCTGGCAGGTTCACTATCATGTCTTCACCGGCAATTGCGGTTGGGAACTGAATCAAGTTAGCTGCTTTCAGGTCTTGTGGTTTAAGCGGCATGTCACTCGCGCCGAAATTAACAGTGCCTGCCTTGATTTGTTTGATACCACCGCCAGAACCGATGGCCTGATAATTTACCTGGACGTTAGTTGCTTGTGCGTAAGGCGCACTCCATTTGCTGATTAATGGATAAACCCATGTACTGCCAGCACCGGTGATTTCTGCAGCGCAGGCATGGCTCACACTAAGGCCTAATGTAAGTGCAACAGCAGCAGCACTCAGTGTTTTGATAAAACGTTTGGATGATTGCATTTTTACCTCGAACTTATGAATAAAATTTTGGCTACAATTCAAATTGCAGTCACAAGAATTCTAAGCATTTATATTCGATGATAAATGAATTTTGCATGACCATTTTCTTACTAAATTGTCAGCATAATCAATGCGTTGTCTTTCAGCATTTAGTAAGGCTGGATGTGCTGGAACGCCTTGCAGCACGCAAACCCTGTTGCAAAAGTCCTAATGCGTGAAAAACCCGATATCCAGCTTGTTCTAACGGCTTTTCTCGGTTAAAGTTAGTCGTCATCTCGCCACCACGCCTTCCATGATTTCCTGGACCACCATCACCAACTTAGCCAGTTTCAGTGTCATTGCACCAACAGCTGCGGCCATTACAGGCTGGTTAATAGCCGGTCGTGCCTGGCGGCTGACTGCGTGGTGGCTACTGCTGTTTTTAGGCGCAATGGGCATCGTTGTTGCCAGCAAAATTGCATTTATTGGCTGGGGAATAGGCAGTCGTGAATATGATTTCACTGGTTTCAGTGGGCATGCGGTACGTGCCATGTCAATTGCCCCGGTGTTACTCTACCTGCTCACGCAAAGAACGCCTGCACCGGTACGTTTGAGTGCGATAGTGCTGGGCGCAGGATTTGGCACTTTAATCGCAGTTTCCCGGATTATGGTACATGCGCATTCGATATCGGAGTCAGTTAGTGGCTGGCTATTAGGTGCGGCGGTTAGTTTTGGGTTTATTTACCTATTACACAAATCCCCGCATATCCGCGCTCACAATGGCGTAATCGCTTTGGGACTGGTTGGTCTGTTATTTGCCACACCCTATGTGGAACCGACCCCTACACAACGCTGGATTACGCAAGCAGCGCTGTACCTATCGGGACATGATCGTCCGTATATTCGGATTACCTGGCAGCTTGCACCCGAGTCCTGGCGTCCAAGTACCGATGCAGAAATTTGACAACCCTCGCCCGCGTCCCGTGAAAATATTACCGGGCGATATCCGTATAGACGATCTTGGCATTTAGCCGTGCCTGCTTTAACCATAGTGCGACTTGCTGTGCTGTGCTCTGTGCTATCAGTAAATCACGTATCCGCAATTGGGCATGGTCTAATGAGATTGCTTGCGGCTGTGTGGCTACCAACAGGGCAATACTGATGCGATCCTGGTCCTGATCGAGGATCGCCGCTTCGCCCACTTTGATTTTAGTCAGCATGCCTTGCTCATTGGCACTCATATCTTCAGGCGCTTTAACGGCGTTATTGATATCGTAAGTAATATGCTGGGTATCTAGCCAACTCACAAACGCATCGATATTTTCACTTTGCTTCAATTGCGCGAGCAGCGCGGTCTGATTCTCTGCGCTCACTTGTACACGCAATAACTGTAACTGGTACAACTTACGTTCACCGAACAATATAGGATGCGCTTGATAATAGGCTGAAATTTGTTGCTGAGTGGGTGTAACAGCGGCATGAAACTGCCTTGATTTGTACGCGTCTATGAGTATGTTCTTCTTGCTGTCCAGTTCGGCCTGGACCACATTCACGTCGCGATCCAGCTTGGCTTGCTTGGCTGCTGTTTGCAGCAAATGCTGATCAATAACCGCATCAATGGCATTTTTGCGCATTTGCTCTGGCGTGCCATCCAGCTGAGTGAGATGCGTCATATACTGATTGACTTCATGAACCGTGACTTCCTCACCATTCACTTTAGCGACTACTTGCGTTTTGCTTTTATCAACACTATGAGATGAACTACAACCCGACAAAAAAATTGGGACACACATCAATCCCAGCAACATACTACGTGAATATAACGGCAGTCGATTCTGTTGCTGGCTCTTCATAGCTGTCCTTAACAAATTAATGACGCAAACTATAGCGATTAGTAGTCCCTATATTACAACACATAACGCGCCAAATCCTCGCTCACCGCAATATTATTAAGTCTGGCATTGACAAAATCCACGTCAATTTCCACCGGTCCTGCTTGATGCAGATGCGCTTCAAACGATACCGTCTCCAGCAGCCGCTCCATCACTGTATGCAGACGACGTGCGCCTATATTTTCAGTGGTTTCATTAACGTGAAAAGCAATTTCCGCGAGGCGGGTAATCCCTGCCGGGGTAAAGTTCAAAGCCACGCCTTCGGTCGCCAGCAATGCCTGATACTGACGGGTAAGGCATGCATCCGTCGCTGTCAGGATCGCTTCAAAATCCGCAACGGACAATGAAGTCAGCTCTACCCGTATCGGAAAACGGCCTTGCAGCTCAGGAATCAAATCTGACGGTTTCGCCAAATGAAACGCCCCGCTGGCAATAAACAGGATGTGGTCAGTTTTGACCATGCCATATTTGGTAGTGACCGTCGTGCCCTCGACCAGCGGCAGCAAATCACGCTGCACGCCCTGACGCGACACTTCGCCACCACTGGCTTCATTGCGACTGGTTATTTTGTCGATTTCATCGAGGAAGACTATGCCGTTCTGCTCCACACTAACCAGAGCACGCTGCTTGATGTCTTCTTCGTTGACCATGTTCGCAGCTTCTTCTTCAACCAGCAATTTCAGCGCGTCAGCGATTCTCAACTTGCGGGTTTTACGTGGACGATTACCTATGTTCTGGAACATACCTTGTATCTGACTGGTGAGGTCTTCCATACCAGGCGGTGCAAAGATCTGCGCAGTAGCTTGCACGCCCGCCACATCAATGTCGATTTCCTTATCGTTCAACTGTCCTTCGCGCAGCATTTTGCGGAATTTTTGTCGTGTCGCGCTATCCTCCGGCTTCTCCGTACTATCCAAACCCAAACTATGTGCAACATCACGCGCAGGTGGCAGCAGGGCGTCCAGCACACGTTCTTCGGCCGCATCTTCAGCACGAATTTTGACTTGCGCCATATCCTGCTCACGCAGCTCTTTAATCGCGATTTCCATTAAATCCCGAATTATCGAATCAACATCACGCCCAACGTAACCCACTTCGGTAAATTTAGTCGCTTCGATTTTAATGAACGGCGCATTCGACACCCGTGCCAACCGCCTAGCGATTTCAGTTTTACCCACACCGGTAGGACCTATCATCAGGATGTTTTTAGGTGTGATTTCATGGCGCAGCGGCTCCGCCACTTGCGCGCGCCGCCAGCGGTTACGCAATGCCACAGCCACCGCACGTTTGGCGGCGTCTTGTCCAATAATATGCTTATCGAGTTCGTGTACGATTTCTTGGGGGGTCATGTTATACATAAGACTATTCCAGAACCTCTATCAGATGATTTTGATTGGTGTAGATACAAATATCGCCCGCTATCGCCAATGATTTGGCAACGATGTCCTGTGGCGATAAATCGGTATTTTCCAGCAAACCGCGTGCAGCGGATTGCGCGTATGCACCGCCACTGCCAATGGCGACGATACCGTACTCAGGCTCCAGCACATCGCCATTACCCGTAATGATCAAAGAATGCTCCCTGTCTGCCACAGCCAGCATCGCTTCCAGCCGCCGTAACGCTCTATCGGTACGCCAGTCTTTTGCCAGCTCTACCGCTGAACGTAACAAATTACCCTGGTGCTTATCAAGCTTGGCTTCAAATCGTTCAAACAAGGTAAATGCATCCGCCGTACCGCCAGCAAAACCAGCTAATATTTGTCCCTGATGGATGCGGCGTATTTTACGTGCAGTGCTTTTAATGACGATATTGCCCAGAGTCACCTGACCGTCGCCCCCCAGTGCAACCTGATTACCGCGTCGTACTGAAAGGATGGTTGTGCCGCGATATTGTTCCATAATTCCTACCGATAAAAGACTATTCGAATTCAGATGAGGACTACATGAGCAATATCAAGCAGTAAAAACAAAAAAGGGGCTCATAGCCCCTTTTATTACACAACCAACACACCGAGCATTATTTACGCGGTGCGATAGTCGCCATTTGATCTATACCCATAGTAATCAGCAATACTCGCACCATCATGTTTGTGCCAGTGATGGATACACTTTTACCCAAAGGTATCAGCGACATCAGTGCATCCATAAACAAGCCCACACTGGCGAATTCGACTCTATCCACAGCCTGCATATCAATCACCACGTCACTTTGTTGCGCTGCATATAACTTAAACGCATCGAACATGGCAGCACTGGCGCTTGTCACCGTACCAGTCATAATGAATGTTTGCTGATCAACTGCCCCGCTATTCGCTACCGCAGCAAGCTTTTTAGGTGCTTCAGCAACAGCAGTCGCTATTTTCTTAGGGGATTCCCACGACGGGGGCGACACTTCGAAACGAACCGCGAAATCAACTGCCAAATCCTCAAATTCACTTTCCTTGCCTTGCAGCTGATAAAGCTGTAACAACAACAGCCAAGGTTCACAGTTATTGTTTTCAGCTTGTGCGATGTAATGCTGCAACAGACCAACGAACGCGCCGCTGGCAATTTGCAAAGTCGCTTGCTGTTTTTGCAACTTGACCATAGCCGCCTGCAACAAACCTGCACCTTCAGGTGTAATGTCAGTCAGCCCGGACAAATCCAGCTGAATCGCACCTTTACTTGCCGCAGCCTGCAGCAGTCCAATACGATCGGCCATGTGCATATCCAGGCTGCCTTTGAGCGTAAACAACTGCCCTTCTGCACCAGACATCACAGGTACTTCTGCTTGCGCAACCTGTTGCGTCCCACCAACCTCATTCCACATTGGCGGTGATTTTTCGCATTCATTTACATAGTCTAAGGCCAACTGTTCAAATTCTTTACGCTGATTGCTCACCGCGTACAAATCAAACAGCATGAACCACAATAGTTCTTCTTTAGGTGTTTTGCTCAAGAGCCCATTTAAACTGCTAATCGCCTCTTCAGTGCGACCACTGGCATAGGTCATGGCCGCGTCTTCGACACCATATGGAAACTGTGACTCCATCTCAGTGACAATTATGCTTTCGTGCGTCAAATCTTCATCAAAACGTTGCTCGGTCAACGTCTCTGCGTGAATTTCAGCAATAGCCTGCTCTTTCCCCTTAGGCTTAACCGACACCATCTCAGGTGCGTGCTCGGCATTTTGCTTCTCTTTACGCTTAAACATCCCAAAAAAATCCACTAAATCGCCCTAACGTGTCATGTTTTTATCAATACCGTATTATTGCCGCATCTACCCCAAACATCAATGTATACATGGATTATTTTAAAATTAACTAAGGTAATAATCCTACATGCGGTCATTAATGCTGACGCTTAAGCGGTAACAATCGGCTCATTAATGCAACGATTGCGATAGCCCATACTATCACTGCACCAGACGGTACGTCATACCAAGCCGACAGCACCAAACCCAGCGCGTATCCCAATGCACCAATAGCATAAGCCAACCACAATCCCCCACGGGGTGAGCGCTGACGCACCGCCAATGCAGGGATAATCAGACTTGCAAATACTAAATAAATACCCACCAGCTGCACTGATAGCGTAATCGCACACGCAAAGATCAGGTAAAACCCGACCCGTCCTAAATGCTCTCTCAGCAGCCAACGTGCTATCAACAGCCCTGCGGTCACCACCGCGGTAATTTGTAATTGCGTAGCACTCACCCACAGGATTTGTCCGACTAGCAAATCCTTTAAATGTTCCGCACCATGCGGGTTGCCTGCCATTAGTATCAAACCTGCACACGCAGCCAATACAAACGACACACCTATCAGTGCTTCCTGACTATCTGGATAATGCTTTTCTGTCCACGTCAGACCAATTGCCCCTACCGCTGCAGCAGTGAGGGCTGCGAGCTGGACGCCCCATGCATGCGGCTCCATACCCAACGCATCAGCCACTATCACGCCTAAACCGGCGATTTGCGCGATGGCCAGATCAATAAATACGATACCGCGCGCCAACACCTCGCGTCCCAATGGCACATGTGTTGCCAGCACCAACAAACCTGCCAACAGCGCAGGCCAGAGTATCGACATGTCGAGCGCGGTTGCATCCATTATTTTGCCGCCTTGTCTGCCGCCAACAAACGACTAATGGTGTCATCAAACAATCCAAATAAATTATTCGCAGCTGGCGTGCCGCCCACAGTAAATGGCAACACCACCGCCGGAATATTGGCGCGCTGCGACAACCAGGTTGATGCACGGTCATCGTTATAAGCTGAACGTATTATCATTTTGGCGGGTGTTGTAGTTAGCTTATTCAATACCGCCGATAACGACGCAATACTTGGCTCTACGCCTGGTTTAGGTTCCAATGTTGTCACCTGTTTCAGTCCCAGCCAGTTTTCCAAATAAGGATAGGCTTGATGTTGTGCCACTATCACTACCCCCTTTAACGGCGCCGCTTGCGTTTCCCAGCGTGCAATTGCCGTGCGCCAGCGTGCCATAAAGTCGGCGTGACGTGCCTGATAATAAGCTGCATTGGCCACATCCACAGCTGCCAAGGTTTTGCTCATGGCATCCGCCACTAACGCGATATTGCGTGGATCAGTCTGGATATGCGGATTACCCGCAGCATGAACATCGCCATCGGCGCGATCCAGCCGCTGCGGTTTTTCCAGCAATGTCACATAGCGCGTAGCTTCAAAATTACCCGGCTGCCCGGGCTGTATCGCCGCATTACCGGAATCACGCAGCAATATCGGCAACCAGCCTATCTCCAGTTCCGCGCCTGTGCATACCAGCAAATCCGCACCCCGTGCCCGGGCAATCAGTGACGGCCGGGCCTCTATGCGGTGCGGGTCTTGCAACGCCGTGGTCGCATTCGCCACTTTGACCTTGTCGCCACCCAGCTCCTGCGCCAGCGCACCCCACTCCGGCTCGCATGCCAAGATATTCAAAGCCGCGTGGGCTGAAAAACTGCTGGCAAGCGCCAACATTGCGAATAACAATTTTAATTTCATTTGATGACTCCTAGAAAGTATGTGCGCCATGAGCGCCTAAGCTGGTGATGTACTGGAGCGAGAATTGGTTATCGATTTGTGTTGGCCGTGACGCATCACGTGCATATTGCACGCGGAAACGGGAAAACTCACTCGGGCTATAATCCACCATCGCGGTATTCCGGCTGGGGCTATACGCCGCCAGCAGCGGGAAGTCCGCTGCATTTAACCCGGCACCCAATGCAACGCTGCCACTGCTCATACCATCGTGGCGCAAACCCACCCGCCAATGCGGCATGAACTGATACACGCTTTGCAGATACCAGCCTGATTGGCTTGAATTATAAGCACCTGTCCCACTCGCTACACATCCTGTACATGTCAAATCACCGTCCTCATTTCGATGCATATACTCGCCCTGTACCTTCAGGCTATGGACGGTTGCATTGCCATTAGGCGCCCATTTCCAGATAAAATCGCCGACCCAAGTTTTGCTTTTGCCTGAAAACGCATTGCTCGTGGCCGCACCCGTCGCATTAACATCCGCGTAAGTTCTATCCTGTGCGCCCGTACCCAAATAAGACAACCCGGCGCGCCAGCTATTCGACTCATCATAATCACCGCCGACATGCGCGAACACCGCACCCGCCACCGTGCCATTCTTATCCTTGGTCGTGGCGGGGAAACTGCGCCCGCTACCCAGTTCCGCGCCCAGCTCAACCAGCAAGCTGTCAGTAGGTGCCAGCCATTTCACCTGTATGCCATCATCCGCATACTGATTACCCAGGAATGATTTATACACCAGCGGCGCATCGGTAAAATCCCAGGCATGCGCATGGATATTGTTCAAATAGCCTATGCTGGAATAAAAACGTCCCGCCTGCGCACTCAAGCCGTGCCCTAATCCCAAGGTTTGCACAAACGCATTTTCTATCCCCACCGTATTGTCGGGCGCCATCGCCAGCACGAAGTTACCGCGGTAATCTGGGTCGATATTCGAGCTAATTGCCAATTCGGACTCACCCAGGGAAAATCCACGCGCATTGGGTGCGACTTCTGTGCCACTGGGAATAAAACCGCCTATGGCATAGGTTGAAGGAGATAGCGAACTATGATTCATCGTTCCCGACAATATCAGCGAAATCGCGGGATTAAATGCACTTTCACGACTCGGCGCAGGTTGCGCCGCCACCGCAGCAACCTGGCTGGCTTGCTCCGCCTTGGTGTCGGCTTGCTCAGCTTTCTTATCCGCCTGTTTCGTCGCCGCTTCTGTTTGCGCGAGGCGGGTTTCTAATTGCTGGATGCGGGCTTCATAGCTCGCTTTCATTTGTTGAATTTCCTGACGGATCGCCGCCAAATCATCTGCCGCGTGCGCAGGCGTGCCCAACATCATCAAGATGCCAGACGCAATAAGTGTACGTTTCATGGATTATCCTTGCTTAAAATAGAATAAAAGCAACATATAAGTGATGAGGTAGATCAACCTGCATCACTTACGCGCTGTAACTATCATTTAATTTAAGCGACTACAGGCGGGGCGCGGGAGTGATAAGGAGAAGAAAAAGCAGTATATATACCGGCAACAACCGCCACATCGAAAGCATGTCGAACCTGAGCCAGCACGGACACGGCAAACACCATCGCAGGTGCGCCATCCATCGCACTAATGACACACAGATCACATAATTGCGTATGCGAATTAGGTAAATGTTTGCTGGCACCGCCGTCATGCCAGGGATGCACAACCTCATGCCCGGCAACCAACTGCTGCGTCCACACCAATAAAATGGCGAGAACTATAGCGATGGTAGAAAAATGACGACGGCTAATCATGCTATTAGTATAACAGCAATTATCTACTTAGACACCGAACCAAACAAATTCGGGGTCAGTTCTAACTTTAATACATTCCTTCATCGTTTGATGACGGTTAGATACCCTCTATCGCAGCCTCACGCTCCGCCAGATACGCCATTTTAAAATCGTCCAACATTTTCGCAACAACTTCGGCATCCAGATCCGCAACGATAAACACAAAACGGCTGCGGCGATCTGCGTCAGGCCAGTCCGGCAATTCCACTGGCGGTGAAAACACATGCCCGACCGCATGCAACACCGTGGGGTGATCTTTACCCTGCAAATTGACTATAGCTTTCATCCGTAGCACCCACTTTGCGCGATGAGTTAGCAACATTTGCAATGCCGCATGGATTGCTTCCCAAACCAGCGGCTCGTCATAGGTTAAACTGAATGAACGGATGCGGTCATCGTGTACGGCATCCGAATTTACCGCAGGTTTGCCGCCCAACTTACCTGCTATCATCGGTCGATAACGTGCTTCGTTTAACCACTGCACTACCGCTGCGCTCTTAGTTGCCGGATTAAATATCCCTGCATCCAGTATCAGTTGTGGGTCTATCTGCCCATGATCCGTCATCAAGATGGGCGCGGCAGGGTTGAGTGCAATCAAGCGTGCGCGTATCAACGCCACTTGTTTCTCGCCTGCCAAATCCGCCTTGGTAATCAGCAACCTATCGGCCACAGCAACCTGCTTCACCGCTTCAAAATAGCTATCCAGCTGCTGCTCGCCCAACACCGCATCCACGGTAGTCACCACACTATTCAACGCAAAACGCGCCGCAACCCAGCGATCATTGAGCAAGGTTTCCAGGATCGGCGCAGGATCGGCAATACCTGTAGTTTCGATAATCACCCGTTCAAATTGGGGTATGTCCCCGCTTTTTGCCGCCATAAACAGATTACGCAACGTCGGTGACAACGAGCCCGCTACCGTACAGCAAACACACCCCCCCTGCAGCAACGCCAGCGGACCATCAGTTTTTTGCAGCAACTGATGATCCAGGCCTATCTCACCAAACTCGTTCATGATGATCGCCGTGTGCGGCAATTGCGCAATGAGGTGATTGAGCAGCGTCGTTTTGCCACTCCCCAAAAAACCCGTCAGCAAGATCACGGGAATACGATGCACTTCCTGCGTTATCGACATACGCTTAACCTGTACAAAAGCATAATACTAACCCAAGCCTTGAACATACTCATCACACCGTGTTGCAAACACCTAAAATGCAGTAAAGTTAGAACTGACCCCATTATACTTATCAATGGCAAGCAGGCATTGCCGTTTGCAATGCACAATAAAAAAGCAGGCGACTTTTGGTCGCCTGCTTTTAATCAACTAAACCCTAACTGGCAAATGCCAGCGCGGAATTAGAAAGCGTGCTTGATACCAACAGACACGCCGTCGATATCCAGATTGTTAACCATACCAGCTACAGAACCCTCTTTGAAGTTGTAAGCAGCGTTAAGATCGTTGTTGATCTTGGTGTACAGCGCATACACAGTGGTACGCTTGCTGAAGCCATAATCAGCACCTACGCTGTACTGTTTAGCACCGCTATCAGCAACGTCGGTTGAACCAGCGTTAGCATATTGTGCCTTCAGAGCGATTGCGCCCATCTGGTATTTACCAGACAAGAACCAGGTTTTGTGACCATACAGGTTCGCACCAAGAGCACCTTGGTTGTCATCGGTTTTCTCATACATAGCAGCCAAGGTGAAATCCATGATGCTGTAAGCAGCACCCAATTTCCAAGCTTTTGCATCGGTATTAGCAGCGCCGGCAAAAGTGCCAACGTTAGCTGAACCGAAGTTATGCTTCTCGTAAGCAGCGGTCAGGTACAGAGGACCAGCTTCGTACATCGCAGCCAAAGAGTAAGCATTAGCAGAAGAGTCAGCAGAACCGGTAGTCGCTGATTCAGCACCGAATACATAAGAAGCCGCTGCGGAGAAACCAGAGAAGTTAGGTGTCAGGTAAACAGCAGTGTTAGAAGCACGTTGATCGAAGTAGTTGCTAGCGCCCTTAGCGCTGGCTGCGCCTACCAAGCCGTTGTAGTCAGCCATGGTGTCAGCGAACTGGTCCAGACGACCAGTAGCCATTTTGTATGGGGTGTCGTGACGACCTAAACGCACTTCGCCCATGTCCTTGCTTTTCAGACCAACGAAAGTATTACGCAAGTCACCACCACCCAGAGCGCCACCACCCTTACCATCACTGGTAGAGCTATCGGTGCTGATTTGGTTCTCAATCTGCCAAACAGCTGACAAACCGTTACCTAAGTCTTCAGCGCCTTTGAAACCGATACGGGAAACATAGTCATTTACGCGGCCCACACGGTGGGTATCGCCAGCAGCGTTGCCGCCGTTAGTTACAGAATCAACAGCTACGTTCATCAAGCCATAGATTTCAACGTTGCTGGTAGCAGCCATTGCAGGTGCTGAAACAGCAGCCGCGATCGCGATTGCGATAAGTTTTTTGTTCATGTAAATCTCCAAATGGAAAAATTAAAAGTTCACTCCCTACTGGAAGCTGCGGCGATTATCGGGGATGGGTGTACTGCGGGCAAGTAGTTTTTCTATAATGTTGTTTTTGTGCAACTAATTGAACTACGTAATAATTACGTCACAATTCAATATTTTCATCTAAGCATTAGTAAGGTTAACGCTGCACACATTTTGGCGAGGTTGAATATCAACGCTTGCACTATGACTATACTATCGCTATTCAATCAACCACTAGACTGAATAGCATCGACAACATACATATCATTGATAACGCAGCGCATCTATCGGATTCATTAATGCCGCACGGCGGGCTGGGTAGAACCCAAAAAATACACCCACACCGGCAGCAACACTAAATGCGAGCACCGCAATGTCGGGGGTTACCAACACGGGGAAACCCGCAAATTTTTGCACTGCCCACGCCCCACCTATACCCAAGCCGACGCCGATTAAACAACCTATCAGCGAGATAGTGACCGCTTCCAGCAAAAACTGCAGCAGGATGTCGCGATGGCGCGCGCCAATGGCAATACGGATGCCGATTTCACGAGTACGTTCAGTAACAGAGACCAGCATGATGTTCATGATGCCTATGCCGCCAACAATGAGCGAAATGGAGGCTATTGCACCCAACACATACGACATAATTCTGGTAGCGGACGCGCTGGCTTCTGCCATGGCGGAGAGATTGCGCACGCTGAAGTCGGCATCAGCATCTTCAGCAATGCGATGACGCGAACGTAGCAATACATTCATTTCCTTCTCGACAGCAGGCATGGCTTCAGCCGAGTTGGCCTGCACCATGATAAATCGGACACTCCCCGGGAATTGGCTGCCAAATAACTTGCGCTGCGCGGTGGTAACCGGAACGAGGACGACGTCGTCCTGATCACGGCCATCCAGACTTTGCCCTTTGGCTTCAAGCACACCGACTACGGTGAACGGGCTTTGTTTGATACGCATGGTTTTGCCGACAGGATTTTCGTCACCGAACAAGTTATCGGCTACCGTCTTACCCACTAGCGCCACCCGCGCCGCACCGCGCACATCGGCATCAGTGAAAGCAAAACCCGATGCGACCGCCCAGTTACGCACCTGTAAATAATCCGGTGTGACACCGGTAATTGATGTGCTCCAGTTATTCCCCGCATAAACCGTGGCCGCAGTCCCGGGCTGAACAGGAGCCGCAGCGGTGATATTGGGCACTTCCGCCAAAGCTGCGGCATCATTCATGGTAAGTGTGGGCGCAGTACCCAGGCCCATACGCTGCCCACCTGACGTGGTTGCTCCGGATAGCACGATAAACAGGTTGCTCCCCATCGAGCTTATGGTTTCATCGATTGCACTTTGCGCGCCCTGCCCCACAGCCAGCATCAGCACCACAGCAGCAACGCCGATTATCATGCCCAGCATGGTTAAAAATGAACGCATGCGATTTGCGATAATTGCCCGCCAAGACTCAGCTAGCATGGCAAAGGCGTTCATAATCCACCCTCGGGGTGGCCGTCATAAACCATCTCACCATCCTTGAAACGCACCAATCGCTTGGCATATTTTGCGATATCAGACTCATGCGTGACCAGAACGACAGTGATGCCGCTGTGATTAAGCTCGGTAAATAAACCCATAACTTCATCGCTGGTATGGCTATCCAAATTACCTGTAGGCTCATCGGCAAGGATAAGCTGCGGCGAATTAGCCAGGGCACGGGCGATGGCGACGCGCTGTTGCTGGCCACCTGAAAGTTGATTCGGACGACGGTCACCCAGGCCAGCCAGTCCGACTTTAGCCAGCATCTCATCGGCATGCTGCTTACGCTCGCCACTTCCTGCACCTCGGTATAGCATGGGCAAAGCAACGTTATCGCGCGCATTCAAACGCGGCAGTAAATTAAAGCCCTGGAACACGAAACCGATGACACGATTACGCAGCGCCGCCAGCGCATCGGATGACAATAACGATACATTTTCACCGTCGAGTTTGTATTCACCCCGGCTGGGATAATCCAGACAGCCAAGCAGATTCATGAACGTAGATTTACCTGAACCGGACGGCCCCATGATGGCAACAAACTCACCCTGAGCAATGGTCAGGCTCACCGATTTCAATGCAGCGAAAGCCCCTGCAGCAGTAGCGTAATCCTTACCTAATTGCGTAACCTCTATCACATTGCTCATGGCTAGAACAATCTTTGCGCTTGCTTGGATTTGTCTTTTTTATCGACCTGTTTGTCTTCTACGATTACTTTATCACTGGCTTTAATATCGCCGCTCAAGATTTCAGTTTGCTTGTTATCAGTTATGCCCGTTTTAAGCTTGATTGCCACAGGCTTATCTGTTTGTAATAAATAAACAGTCGCCCCCATGCGCGCGCGACGTCGCGGTTTGTCGTTAGCTTTATCAGCTTCCTCTACAGGTTTGAAACGCAATGCGGCATTGGGAACGAGCAGCACATTATTGCGCCTGTCGATTTCAATATTAACGTAGGCGGTCATGCCTGGCAGCAACACAAAATCCGGGTTATCCACGGCAACGACCACATCATAAGTCACCACATTCTGCTGGCTGGTAGGATTGAGTCGAATTTGCCGAACTTTGCCCTCAAATTCCCTCTCTGGATAGGCATCTACAGTGAAACGTGCTGGCTGCCCGACTTTAATTCCTCCCACGTCGGCTTCTGCCACTGTCGTGTCAATTTGCATTTTGCTTAGATCCTGACCGATTTTGAACAAGGTTGGGGTCTGAAAACTGGCTGCAACGGTTTGCCCTACGTCCACCGAACGGTCAATCACCGTGCCGGAAACAGGGGATCGAATCACACTATAGGAAAGATTAGTCTGGTCACGCTTCAGCTGCGCTTGCGTCACCGCCACTTGTGCGCGTGCCCCAGCAACAGCATCGTCAGCCTGATCAACATCCTGACGCGCGACGTAATCCAGTTTCAATAAGCCATGCTGCCGTGCCGCTATGCTTTGCGCCAATTTCAATGCCGCCTGTGCGCGCGTGACATTGGCGCTACTTTGCGCAATTTGCGCCAGTAATAATGATGGATCCAGCTCCAGCAATATCTGCCCTGCCTTGACCTGCTGATTGTAATCCGCATGCAAAGCCTTAACCACACCCGATACCTGAGTACCCACATTGACCAGAACAACAGGATTTAATGTGCCATTAGCAGAGACATTGCGAACCAGATCGCCTCGCACCACCTCTGCCATACGATAGCGATCCGCAGCTGGCTTAACATTCTTATTATGCATATACGCATAGCCGCCACCCGCCAGGATGAGCGCAGCAACAATCAATGCTGGTTTAGTTAATTTCATACATCTTCTTTCTTTGTGAGCTTATCAAACACCCGCTCTGCTTCTGCCAAATGAGTAATGAGTAAGTGCGACAGTATATTAATGCCTATGCCGGCGGATAGCAGCGGCAATAAGTAGAGGGCTACGGATAACTCAGGTGCGAATAATTTATCATCCCACACCGGCAAAGTATGTTGTGCAGCATAAGCAATATGATGCAATAAGACCGCGTCCACCCCTGCCACCACAACTAGCGCAATGCCTAACAATGCAACCGTGGTGCGCGAAATAGACCGCTTGATCATCATCGCCGCATAAATAGCACCTGGTATCAAAAACGAAAATGCAATTACCGCGACGAATTCCATACGGAATTGCCAGTCACTATTCATCCAATCGCCCCACCGCTTGCGCCAACGCCACTTTGGCGATACGTAAATTGTATTGCGCCTGAATTTGCTGACTGCGCGCACTGGCCAAGCTCGCCTGCGCATTGAGCACATCCAGGATATTTCCCACACCCGCCCGATAGCGACCTAACGCCATGTCATTCGAGGCGAGTGCGCTGGCAACCAAATCCGCACTGGCTTTCAGGGCACTGGATTCCGTGGCCAAGTTCTGCCATGCACGCCATACATCCAGCGCGACTTGATTGCTTAACTGCGCTTGCTGCGCTTGCTGAACCTGCACCTGCGCTTGTGCCGTGCGAATTTTATAGGTACTGTTAAACCCGGTAAAAATTGGCACATTAACCGCCAAACCTATGCTGCTGCCCGTACCGTTAATACTGCCATTGTCCTGATAATTAGTGCTCCCCGTGAGCGACAGCGTAGGCTTGCCTGCGCCCTCATTAACGCGCACTTGCGCTTGTGCCGCACGCAACTGGGCGGCAGCCGCAAGCAAATCCGGGCGCTGTTGCTGCGCCTGCATAATTAAATCACGAACATTACCCGGCAGATTTTTAAGCCCAAGATCATCAGCAGGCGGCGTTAAATTGAGCGACTGATCCGCCTCCAGACCCAGCGCATTAGTCAGCACCCCCTGCGCCACACGCACATCACCTTCCGCGCGCAAAAGATTAAGCTGCGCCTGGCTGTAAGCTGTCTGCGCTTGCAACATATCAGCGCGCGTGTTTACGCCGGCCTGATAACGGCCAGTTGCAGCATCCAAACTCAGCCTGGCTGATTTCTCTGCTTCAATCAGTGAAGTGACTTGCGCCTGGTTAGCAAAATACTGGTAATAAGCCTGCACCACGGCAAGATAAACATTATTCACCGCCTGATCCTGATTACGGTTGGCCGCGTCCAAAGTTGCCAATGCGGCATCCCGTTGCGCGCTGCGCGTGCCAAAATCAAACAGCAAATAATTAAGTGACAAGCCGAAATTACGATTAGTGGTATTCAACCCCGTCAACGCGCTGTGATCCCGGCTAAGATTTGCCGTGCCGTTGACGCTGGGTAAATATGTGCTTTGCGCGCTACCCAACTGCCCCGCGGCAACTTGTGCACTCGCCCATGCGCTACGGGTCTGCGGATTGTTGCAAAGTGCAGTGTTGATCACATCAATCAAATTCATCGCGCCTGTCGGCAATACACAATCATGTTGCATATAGCCAGTGACATTGGCCGCAACGGTACTGTGCGTGGCAAAAGGATCACCACTCAGCAGCGTGCTGGTCTGCAACCTCAAGCTGTCTGCCGCATGCACGGTGAGTGCGAGGCAACTCAAAATGTAAATTAAATTTCGGTTAAACTTCATTCATTACGCTTTCATTATTTATTACCATGCCTGAATTACCTGAAGTAGAGATCACACGGCGCGGCTTATTACCGCACGTTATCGGGCACACTATTGAGCACATCGTAGTGCGCAACCCCAAGCTACGCTGGCCCGTACCTGAAAATTTGACACAGCTCGCACAGTTACAAACTATACAGGCCTTAAGTCGGCGCGGTAAATATTTACTTGTCCACTTAAATCACGGCACAATACTCATCCATCTGGGCATGTCGGGCAGTTTGCGCATTCTAGACAGCGCAATCCCTGCAGGAGTTCACGATCATATCGATATTGTGTTACAAAACCAGCAATGCATACGCCTGCGTGACCCACGCCGATTCGGCGCAGTGTTGTGGGTAGCAGGTGACCCACTGAATCATTCGTTGCTAGTGAATTTAGGTGTTGAGCCGCTCACGGATGATTTCAACGGCGACTATTTATATACCAAATCACACGGTCGCAGCAGCGCGATTAAAAGTTTTATTATGAACAGCCATCAGGTCGTCGGCGTGGGTAATATCTATGCAAATGAGTCACTGTTTCATGCTGGCATCCATCCTGAGCTCGCTGCAGGCAAAATCAGCCGTCCGCGCTATGTGCGCTTGGCCCAGGCTATAAAAGACACGCTGGAAAAATCCATCGCCGCAGGCGGAAGCACATTACGTGATTTTGTTGGCAGTGATGGCGCATCGGGTTATTTCCAGCAACAATATCTTGTCTATGGCCGCACCGACCTGACCTGCCATCAATGCGGTCAGCCAATACGCCATTTACGCCAGAATCAGCGTAGTACTTTTTATTGCGCTCATTGCCAGAAAAAATAGGCACAATCTTTGACAATTATGGCTATACTTATCAAATAATTAAAACTGCACATTACGAGGGGCCAATACTCATGTCCGATTTAAGTTTATCTGAACAATTTGAACAATACAGCGCTTGGCGCGAACAGCTTTCTACCCAGATCGGACTTTATCGGCAATGGCTGACTAATGAAGAAATCAGCGATTGGCAAATTGATTTGCGCCTACAACACCTGATAGACCGTTTGGCTGAAGATAAACTTAATGTTGCTTTTGTGGCAGAATTTTCGCGCGGCAAATCTGAATTAATTAACGCAATATTTTTCGCAGACTATAAAAAACGTCTATTGCCTTCAACCGCTGGCCGCACCACAATGTGCCCAACCGAATTGCTCTATGATGGAAGCCGCCCCCCTTCAATACAGTTACTGCCTATCGCAACCCGTGCGGGTAACGTAACCACCACAGAATACAAACGCTATCCTGACGAATGGACAACGATAGAGCTGGACGTCGATTCGGCTGATGCCATGCTCGACACCTTACAACGAGTAAGCGAAACTCAGCGCGTCACTAAAGACGAGGCTGAAAAATACGGACTCTATCGCGCTCAGGATGCCGATTCATTGTTGACTGTGGACGCAGAAGGCATGGTAGAAATCCCTCGCTGGCGTCATGCGATTATCAATTTTCCGCATCCTTTACTGGAAAAAGGCTTGGTCATCCTCGACACACCGGGTCTGAATGCTATTGGTACCGAGCCTGAACTGACATTGAATTTATTGCCTAGCGCACACGCGATTATTTTCATTTTAGCGGCGGATACTGGGGTCACAAAATCCGACATCGAAGTCTGGCGTAACCATATTGCACCCATGCAAGGCGGTCACCGTGGTCGTTTGGTCGTCCTCAACAAAATCGACAGCCAATGGGATGAGCTCAAAACCCAAAGCGCTATCGACGCGGAAATTCAAGGACAAGTCGTAAGCTGTGCCAACCTGCTCGGTTTGGAAAACACGCAGATTTATCCTGTTTCTGCACAAAAAGGGCTACTAGCCAAGATCAACAACGACCACGAGCTACTGGCAAAAAGCCGCTTGCTCGAATTAGAACGCGCACTCAGTGATGAGCTCATTCCATCCAAACAGGACATCGTACGCGAAAATACCGCCGGCGAAATGGATGACCTCATGACCAGCACGCGCAGCCTGCTTGGTGCGCGTATGAACAATATCGATGAGCAATTGCTGGAATTAACTGGCTTACGCGGCAAAAACGAAGAAGTCGTGCAACATATGATGGCCAAAGTGGAAGAAGAAAAAGCCAACTTTGAACGCGGCCTGCAGCAGTTCCAGGCATTGCGTAGCGTATTTTCACAACAATCCAATGTGTTGTTCAGCCACTTGGGGATGGAGCGTATCAAGGCAGAAGTCCGCGACACGCGCATTGCCATGGAGAAAAGCCGCTTCAGCGCAGGCTTGCGCAGTGCCATGACTGGTTTTTTTGCCAAGGTCGATGAAAACATCACTCACTCGGCAACGCAAATCGAAGAAATCAAAGAAATGATGGCTGCGATGTACAAAAAATTCAGCAGCGAGCATGGTTTGACCGAAGTCACACCGCCTACTTATTCCACCTTCAAATACAAAAAAGAAATGGATAGGCTGGAAAAAACCTACAACGAGCATTTTAACACCCTGCTCAATATGCTTACCAACGAGCAGTACACGCTCACAGCCAAATTCTTTGAAACCTTGGCCAGCCGTGTAGTGAACATTTATGAAGTCGCCAATCGCGAAGCCGACAGCTGGTTAAAAGCGGTCATGGCGCCAATGGAAACCCAGGTGCGCGAACATCAAATGCAGTTACGCCGCCGCCTGGAAAGCATCAAACGCATCCACAAAGCTACGGACACCCTGGAAGACCGTATTTCCGAACTGGAAGAAATGCGCCTGAGTATCGACAAACAACTCGATGCTCTGGGTCATTTGGAAAGCGACATTAAACATGCATTGATTGCGTCGCTTAATAGAGACCAGGCTATCGCAGCTTAAGAAAGTTGTAGCTGTTATTAAAAAGCCACTTACGCAAGTAAGTGGCTTTTTATTAGTGCTAGAGAGTTAAAGCTCATTTACCTGCTTCAAATACTACCTGCCCATCCACCAAGGTATAGGTGACCGCACCCTGCACTTCATAACCCAGGAACGGTGTGTTTTTACCCTGGCTTTTAAGATTGGCAGGAACAACTTGCCAACGTGATTCCGGGTTGAAAATACACACGTCTGCGGCTTGTCCGACTGCTATACGACCCGCATCCAAACCCAGTATCTGCGCGGGCTGCAGCGTAATCCGCTCAAGTGCATTAAGCAAGCTGACACCATGCTCCTGCGCCCATTTCAAGGTCAGGGGCAGTAACAGCTCCAAGCCTGTCGCGCCTGCTTCAGCCTCGGCAAACGGCATTTGTTTAGCATCATCATCGACTGGCGTGTGATCCGAACATAGCGCATCTATGGTGCCATCTGCCAACCCCGCACGTATCGCATCGCGGTCACGGGTGGCGCGGAGCGGCGGGATAAGATGATAGTTGGGGTCAAAATAGCCTATATCCATTTCAGACAAATGCAAATGGTTGATACTGACATCACAGCTGATACTCAGTCCATCCGCTTTTGCGCGGCGCACCATATCGATCGCCTGTGCCGAGGACAAACGGCATAAGTGCACACGGGCGCCGGTTTCCCGTGCCAACAGCAGGATAGTCGCAACAGCAACAGTTTCCGCACTGACGGGGATGGCAGGCAAGCCCAAGCGGGTTGCTACGAATCCATCATGCGCGACACCGCCTTTGGCAAGATAGGCGTCTTCCGGACGCAGCCACACCGTAAAACCAAACGTCGCGGCATATTCCAATGCCCGTACCAGCACTTGCGTGTCACTGATAGGCGCGTCAGCTTGGGAGAAGCCGACACAACCCGCATCGCGCAACTCTGCCATTTCGGTAAGCCGCGAACCTTCAAGTTTTTGTGTGAGCGCGCCGATAGGATACACACGCGCCTGATTCAGATTCTTCGCACGGAATTTAAGCATTTCAACCAAACCAGGCTCATCCAGTGGCGGATCGGTATCAGGCGGGCAAGCCAGACTGGTCACACCACCCGCACACGCAGCATTCATTTCTGACTCCAGCGTGGCGCGATATTCGAAACCGGGTTCACGCAAACGCGCAGCCAAATCGACCAAGCCTGGACAAACAATCTGATTCGTCGCATCAATCACACGGTTAGCTTGAAAACCGGCAGGCATAGTGCCGATAGCCACTATTTTTCCCGCCGCAATATATACATCCGCGATACTGTCGAATTGTGTTTTGGGGTCAATAACACGCCCGTTGGTAATTTTGATTTTCATTAGTTCCCCGCCAATATGCTCATTACTGCCATGCGCACGGCGATACCGTAGGTCACCTGCGGCAGTATCACTGATTGCTTGCCATCTGCCACAGACGAATCTATCTCCACACCACGATTCATCGGGCCGGGGTGCATAACGATTGCATCTGGGCGTGCTAACGCCAGCTTTTCCTGAGTCAGACCGTAATATTTGAAATACTCCTGTGCGCTCGGCAAGCGTGCGCCACGCATGCGTTCGTTTTGCAAGCGCAACATGATCACCACATCGACGTCTTTCAATCCTTGCACCATGTCGTGATACACATGTACGCCCATTTGCTCAACCCCCACTGGCAACAGCGTTTTAGGCGCAATGACACGCACTTCGGGCACGCCTAAGGTGGTCAACGCATGAATTTGTGAACGGGCAACACGGGAATGCAGGACATCGCCGACGATAGCCACGCGCAGGTTATGAAATTCGCCCTTATATTTACGGATGGTAAATACATCCAGCAAGCCTTGGGTCGGGTGCGCGTGACGACCGTCACCCGCATTCACCACGTGTATATGTGGCGCAACATGGCGCGCTATCATATGCGCGGCACCTGATTGAGCATGGCGCACGACGAACATATCAGCCTGCATGGCGGATAAATTATCGACTGTATCCAGCAAGGTTTCGCCCTTGCTTTGGCTGGAGGCATTGATATTAAGGTTAATCACATCAGCAGAAAGCCGTTTCGCTGCGATTTCAAAGGTAGTGCGGGTACGCGTCGACGCTTCAAAAAACAGATTAAAAATCGCCTTGCCGCGCAACAATGGTACTTTTTTGACTTCCTGTTCACTGACTGAAATAAAGCCTTCAGCGGTGTCGAGGATATGCGTCAAAATCGCACGAGGCAGTCCATCTATGGTTAATAAATGTCGCAAACTACCATCAGCATTGAGTTGAGGGTTAATCGTCATGAGATGTCCACCAATTTCAAATCAAGTTGTAATTCACCATCACGCACCAAATGTATGTGCTGATGGCTGGGCACGCGCAATGCCGCACCCACAAAATCTGCAGCAATCGGCAATTGCCTGTCGCCCACCCGATCTATTAGTACCGCCAGCCGGATTTGTGCAGGACGACCATAATCAAACAGGGCATTCATCGCCGCGCGCACTGAACGCCCGGTGTATAACACATCATCAATCAGCAGAATGTCTCTCCCTTCCACCTCAAACGGCAGACGCGTAGGCTTCACCTGTGCATGCAAACCGATACGCTCAAAATCATCACGATAGAATGAAATATCCAAACTACCATGTGGCATATTGCTATCCAGCAAGGGGTGCAAGTGCTCTGCCGCCCACACGCCTCCCGTATGCATGCCGACCAATACGGTGTTGCTAGTTAAAGTGGGCTTAATAGCTGCGGCAAGCTGCGCGATTAGACTATTTGCGCTAGGTAAGTTCATGGGCTGAATCCGATTCATCAAAATATTGTTGCAAAATCTGTTGTGCAGCTACCTGGTCCAACATGGTTTTTTGTTTACGACCGCGTACACCCTGCTCATTCAACGCGCTGCTTGCGGCCACCGAACTGTAACGTTCATCGACCCAGAATACGGGCAAGCCAAAACGGCCATGCAACCGATTGGCAAAGCGTAAACACGTCGGAGCAAATTCATGTGGTGCGCCATCGTCATATTGCGGCATACCCACGATCAGTGCCACGGGCTGCCATTGGCCGATTAGCTCAGCGATGCGCCCGAAGCGTGTAGTATTTATCTCACTATTTATGGTTTCCAGCGGGTGCGCCAAACCTAATTCCCACGTTCCAACTGCCACACCTACTCGCTTAAGCCCAAAATCGAAACCGAGCAAAGTGCCCGATTTTACCTCAGGCATGCCCGGCCTCTTCCGATAAACTGGCATAATCAACACCGAGCAGGTGCATCGCCGCCAGCAAACGTTCATCCGCAGGCAAATCGAATAATACATGCGTATCCGCCGCAACCGATAACCAGGCATTTTGCGCCATTTCGTTTTCCAATTGCCCTGCATCCCAACCCGCATAGCCCAACGACACCATCAACCTTGCAGGACCATGGCCTTCGGCCAAAGCTTCCAGAATATCTTTTGACGTGGTTAAGCCAACGCCATCATGCACCGCTAAAGTAGTCTGCCACTCGCCCACAGGCTGATGCAACACGAAGCCACGCCCGGCATCGACAGGTCCCCCAAAATAAAGCCGATCAGATGCGATATCAGAATAGGTCAAAGGCACATCAATTTGTTTGAATAAATCAGTCATGTCGATATCTAACGGGCGATTCACAATGATGCCTAAAGCACCCTGTTCATTATGCTCGCAGATATAAGTCAACGTGCGCGAAAATCGCTCGTCTTCCATGCTGGGCATGGCGATAAGGAAGTGGCCAGTGAGGTCGATAGTTTGGGTCATATGTGGATTGTAACGACCTCGGGCGAGAAGCACAATTTTTCATCGTTGGCACAGCGATGAAATCAATATCGCCCCAGTTGTTACACTGGCATATATAACAACTGTTGCCCATCCTTGGGTCTATTCATGAACAGTCCAGCCAACTCCACATGGCCACCCTTCAAGTTATAAACCTGCTGGTAACCTAGTTCGATCGCCAGTTCACACGCGACACAAGAACGATTACCTGAACGACACACAAAAATCACAGGCACATTTTGAGGCGCAGCAGCAAACAATTCTTCGGCAAAATCAGGGTTGTCATCCCAGTCTCCAGTATACAGCGGGACGTGCTTAGAACCACACACATAACCAGACTCATTACGTTCGTTAGCAAATCTGACATCAACCACCACTGCATGTGGATTTTCCGCCAAAAAATCCGACAAATCTTGTGAGCTTATCTCTATCATGATCCACTCCCCCCCTTCTGATAAATGCTACTGTTTAAAAAAAGAAATTTAATCAGATCATTATTACATCAGTTCGATTCATGCTAACAAAGATTATATTTTTTGTCACATTTTATTTACAGATAATGGAATTTAATATATGGCATCGGTCTTACGTAATTTGCTGCGCAATCTCCAGCTCGTCTGGTTTAAACTGCTGATTCCACGTATCATAAGCACCTTTCTGTCGTTCTCGTTCTTGCTATGACTAACCGCACTGATCTACTGCTTGCCGCACTCAAAAATCGTATTCTTATCCTTGATGGCGCAATGGGGACGATGATACAAAGCTACAAACTGGAAGAAGCCGATTATCGCGGTAGCCGCTTTGCTGATTTTGCGCATGACCTCAAGGGTAATAACGACTTGTTGTGCCTGACCCAGCCGCAGATTATTCAGGCGATACATAGCGCATATTTGCAAGCTGGCGCAGACATACTGGAAACCAACAGCTTTAACGCCACCGCGATTTCCATGGCGGATTACCATATGGAAAACCTGGTGTACGAGCTCAACCACGCGGCAGCAAAATTGGCTCGCACCGCTGCCGATGAGTTCAGCGTAAAAACACCCGACCAGCCACGTTTTGTTGCAGGGATATTGGGGCCAACCAGCCGTACTGCGAGTATGTCCCCCGATGTCAACGATCCAGGTTTTCGCAATGTCACCTATGATGAGTTAGTAAACACTTACACCGAAGCAATACGCGGCCTGATCGATGGCGGTGCAGATATTCTGATGGTGGAAACCATCTTTGATACGCTCAATGCCAAGGCCGCTTTATTTGCCGTTGAGCAGTTCTTTGATGTACATGATCTGCGCCTGCCGATTATGATTTCCGGCACCATTACCGACGCTTCCGGACGTACGCTGTCAGGACAAACCACTGAGGCTTTCCTTAACTCGGTGCGTCATGTCAAGCCTTTATCTATCGGACTAAACTGCGCACTGGGCGCGGCAGAATTGCGCCAATATGTCGAAGAGCTATCCAACAAAGCTGATTGCTACGTTTCTGCACATCCTAACGCTGGCTTGCCCAATGCGTTCGGTGAATACGATGAGTCTCCAGTAGCGATGACTGCGCATATCTCCCAGTGGGCGCAAGCAGGCATGCTCAACGTCATCGGCGGTTGCTGCGGCACTACACCTGCCCACATCGCTGCGATTGCAGCAGCAGTAGCGAAATATCCACCACGCGCGATACCAGAAATCGAGCATAAGCTGCGCATTTCAGGTCTGGAGCCATTCAATCTGGGCGAGGGTGATTTGTTTGTCAACGTTGGTGAACGCACCAATGTGACCGGCTCAAAAATGTTCGCACGTCTCATCATCAATGAACAATATGACGAAGCCCTAGCTGTAGCACGACTACAGGTCGAAGCAGGCGCGCAAATTATCGACATCAACATGGACGAAGGCATGCTCGATGCGGAAGCGGCGATGGTGCGCTTCTTACATCTGATTGCCTCTGAACCCGATATTGCCCGCGTACCCATCATGATCGACTCGTCCAAATGGTCGATTATTGAAGCCGGTCTGAAATGCGTGCAAGGCAAATGCATCGTCAACTCGATTTCCATGAAAGAAGGCGAAGCTGAATTTCTCGCCCGTGCCAAGCTGTGCATGCGCTATGGTGCGGCAGCCGTGGTGATGGCGTTTGATGAAGTCGGTCAGGCCGACACCCAGGCGCGTAAAGTTGAGATTTGCACACGCGCTTACAAGCTACTCACCGAGCAGCTCAATTTCCCGCCTGAAGACATCATCTTCGACCCCAACATCTTTGCCGTGGCGACGGGTATCGAAGAGCACAACAATTACGCGGTAGATTTCATCGAAGCCACCCGTGAAATCAAACGTACTTTGCCCTATGCCAAAGTCTCGGGCGGCGTGTCCAACGTATCGTTCTCGTTCCGCGGCAATGAGCCAGTGCGTGAGGCTATCCATACCGTCTTCCTCTATCACGCCATCAAGGCGGGGATGGACATGGGCATCGTCAACGCCGGGCAACTGGGTGTCTATGACAGCATTCCGGCAGACTTGCTCGAACGCGTCGAAGACGTCATCCTTAACCGTCGCATTGACGCCACCGAACGCCTGGTTGAATTCGCCGATAGCGTCAAAGGCACCGCCAAAGAGCAGGTAGAAGACCTGGGCTGGCGCGAATTACCCGTAGAACAGCGCCTCTCACATGCACTGGTCAAAGGCATCACCACCTATATCATTGAAGACACCGAAGCGGCACGGTTACAGGCAGAGCGCCCTATCCACGTCATTGAAGGTGCGTTGATGGCAGGCATGAACGTGGTCGGTGATTTGTTTGGCGAAGGCAAAATGTTCCTGCCGCAGGTGGTCAAATCCGCCCGTGTCATGAAGCAGGCTGTTGCCCACCTGATTCCGTACATAGAAGAAGAAAAAGCCCTGAGCGGCGAGTGCAGCCAGGCCAAAGGCAAGATCATCATGGCAACCGTCAAGGGTGATGTGCATGACATCGGCAAAAACATCGTCGGCGTGGTGCTGGCTTGCAACAACTACGACGTGGTTGACCTGGGCGTAATGGTTCCTGCTGCCAAAATACTGCAAGCTGCCATCGACGAAAAAGCGGATATCATCGGGCTGTCAGGCCTGATCACACCGTCACTGGAGGAAATGGCGCATGTCGCCAAGGAAATGGAACGCCTGGGCATGAAGTTGCCCCTACTCATCGGCGGCGCAACCACTTCGCTGGCACACACCGCAGTCAAAATCGAACCCAACTACAGCGGCACGACGGTATACGTCAAAGACGCATCACGTGCGGTTGGGGTTTGCACACAACTACTCTCGCCCGAGTTGCACGATGCTTATGTAGCCGAAGTCAAAGCTGACTATATCCGCATCCGTGAAAGCCATAAGGGCAAAAAAGCGCAGTCCAAACGCGCCACGCTGGCACAAGCTCGCGCCAACGCGCTGGTAACTGACTGGGCTCACTACACCCCACCGGTACCGAAACAACTGGGTTTGCAAGTATTTACCGACTATCCGCTAGCCGAAATCGCGGCGTTCATCGACTGGACTCCATTCTTCCAGACCTGGGAGCTGCACGGACGTTATCCGAAAATACTTGATGATGAAGTTGTCGGCGTAGAAGCACGCAAATTATTTGCTGACGCACAAGCCATGCTCAAACGCATTATCAATGAAAACTGGCTACATGCTAATGGCGTGATAGGGTTATTTCCCGCCAATCGGGTCAACGACGATATCGAAATTTACACCGACGAAAGTCGCAGCACCGTCGCCATGACTTACCATGCGCTACGCCAGCAAATGGAAAAACCACCAGGCCGCCCGAACATGTGTCTGGCGGATTTTATCGCCCCTAAAGACAGCGGCGTGGCAGACTATATTGGTGGTTTTGCAGTGACTTCAGGCATGGGCATGGATGAGCGCGTCGCGGCTTATGAAGCAGACCTGGATGATTACAATGCAATCCTGTTCAAGGCATTAGCCGACCGCTTTGCCGAAGCCTTTGCCGAATGCATGCATAAACGCGTACGCCGTGAATTCTGGGGCTATGCGCCTGACGAAGCATTGAACAACGACGATCTGGTCGATGAGAAATATCGCGGTATCCGCCCTGCACCTGGCTACCCAGCCTGCCCTGAACATAGTGAAAAAGCGGGCTTATTCGAATTGTTACATGCACCTGAAAACACCGGCATGCAACTCACCGAAAGCTACGCCATGATGCCGGCTTCCAGCGTATCAGGATTTTATTTCTCGCATCCGGAGTCCAGTTATTTTGCTGTCGCAAAAATCGATCGTGACCAGCTGGAAGATTATGCGCAGCGCAAAGGTTGGGATATAACCACAGCCGAGCGCTGGCTGGCACCAAATTTGGGTTATGACACCTAAGTCACCTAGCGTCATTGCAGCATATTTAGGCGTTATCGCTATCTGGTCCACCACGCCGCTTGCTATCAAGTGGAGTGGTATCGGCGCTGATTTTATTTTTCCACTGCTTATCCGCATGAGCCTGGGTCTGGCACTGTGCCTAGTCCTGCTCGCCGTTTTACGCATACGCCTGCCCATCAATCGCGCGGCCATCCACGCCTATTTTGCCGCCGGATTGGGTATAGGTGGGGCAATGACGCTGGTTTACTGGGGTGCCGCAATGGTGCCCTCAGGTTTAATCGCAGTCTTGTTTGGCCTGGTGCCCTTATTCACTGGCATTATCACTACCCTGCTGGGCGATGATGAACGTCTGACTGGCAGAAAAATTGCGGGCATCCTGCTGGGCTTAATCGGCCTAAGCGTGATTTTCGGCGCGGGAACGCATATTGCGCCTAATGCCATTATTGGCTTTGTCGCCATACTCGCGGCCGTTATTGCCCAATCCGCCAGCCTGGTCTGGGTCAAGCACGCAGGTGCTGCCATTCCTCCGCTGGTGCTGACTACAGGCGCACTGTCTATTGTCGTCATGTTTCTGCTGCCAGCCTGGTGGCTGCTATTCGGGCACATTCCGCATTGGTCAACCTTGGCGGCCATGTCTACGCTTTATCTGGGTGTATTCGGTTCAGTCCTGGGCTTTACCTTATATTTCTACGTCACCCAGCAACTTGCGGCAGGACAAGTTGCGCTGATTACCATGATTACGCCGGTCACTTCACTGCTGCTCGGGCAATGGCTGAATGATGAAACTGCACACTGGCAAGTCTGGCTAGGCACGAGTTTAATTTTACTTGGCCTCACACTGCATCAACGACAGCCCGTGTTAAAATAGGCACCACATTTACCCGCGTTCCAGATCATGAGCCAATTTTCACCTCCTGTTGATAAAGAGCTTGCCGCTATCAAATTGCCACCGCATTCGGTTGAGGCAGAGCAGTCAATTCTGGGCGGTCTGTTATTGGAAAATAATGCCTGGGACAAAATCGCTGACGTGGTTTCCCGGCAAGATTTCTACCGGCATGATCACAAGCTGATTTATCAGGCGGTGACCAAGCTACTCGAACAGGGCAAGCCAGCGGACGTCGTCACCATAGGCGAGCATCTGGAAAATCTGGGCGAGCTGGGCAATGTCGGCGGCCTATCCTATCTGGTAGCACTTGCGCAAAACACACCCTCTGCGGCCAATATCCGCCGCTATGCAGAAATTGTGCGTGACCGTTCGATTATGCGCAAACTGGTGGAAGTCGGCACTGATATCGCTGAATCCGCTTATAGCCCGGCAGGACGTTCTGCCAATGATTTATTGGACCAGGCTGAATCCAAAGTATTCGATATCGCTGAAGCGGGTGCACGTAGCCAGCAAGGCTTTCTGGAAATGAAACCACTACTTACGCAAGTAGTGGAACGTATCGACGAATTGTTCAGCCGCGACAACCAGAGCGATGTCACTGGCATACCTACAGGCTTTGCCGATCTGGATGCGAAAACTGCAGGCCTGCAAGGAGGCGACCTGATCATCGTCGCAGGTCGTCCATCCATGGGAAAAACTGCATTTTCTATCAACATGGGTGAGAACATCGCCATAGACAGCGGCTTGCCTGTGGCGATTTTCTCGATGGAAATGGGTGGCGCGCAACTGGTCATGCGTATGCTGGGTTCGATAGGACGACTGGATCAGCACAAACTGCGTACCGGCAAATTACAGGACGATGACTGGCAAAAGCTGACTTATGCTGTCGGCAAGCTCAACGATGCGCCCATTTTTATTGATGAAACCCCTGCGCTGAATTCGCTGGAGCTGCGCGCCCGCGCCCGCCGTCTGCACCGGCAATGCGGCAAGCTCGGCCTGATTATCATCGACTACATCCAGTTAATGTCCAGCGTATCCAGCGGTGAAAACCGCGCCACGGAAGTTTCCGAAATATCACGCTCACTCAAGGGTCTGGCCAAAGAATTAAACTGCCCGATTGTTGCACTCTCACAGCTCAACCGCTCATTGGAACAACGTCCAAACAAACGCCCCGTCATGTCCGACTTGCGTGAATCAGGCGCGATTGAGCAAGATGCAGACGTCATTTTGTTTATTTACCGTGATGAAGTCTATAACCCTGACAGCCCGGACAAAGGCAGCGCAGAGATTATCATCGGCAAGCAGCGTAACGGGCCTATCGGCACGGTACGACTCACCTTTTTGGGCGAGCATACCCGCTTCGAGAACTATGCCAACGGTCAGGGCGGAGGCTATTAAGTGTCACGCCCGATATTTGCGCATATCGACACACAGGCATTACAACACAATTTATCTGTTACCCGTCACCACGCCCCGCATGCCCGCGTCATGGCCGTGGTCAAAGCCAATGGCTATGGTCATGGTCTGACCCGTGTTGCGCAAGCATTGTGGAGCGCCGATGGTTTTGCCGTCGCCTCTGTAAATGAAGCCATACAGCTGCGCGAGCTGGGCTGGCGCAAACCCATACTGTTATTGGAAGGCATATTTGACGCAACCGAAATCAGCCTGTGCCTTGCCCATCAATTAAGCCTAGTCATCCATCACAGTGAACAAATTAACTGGTTACGTGCCGCTAAACTAACACAGGCAATCCCGGTATTTATCAAATTCAACAGCGGCATGAATCGCTTGGGGTTTTCGCCTGCAAATTTCCGCATTGCATTAGCGCAAATCCAGTCCATTCCCATGCTCTCGCCAGTTACACTAATGAGCCATTTTGCAACTGCGGACGATCAATACGGCGTAGCTACACAATTAGCTGAAATTCGGCAACACTTTGCACTGCTACCCTACCCGATCAGCCTGGCAAACTCTGCGGCCATTTTACGTTACCCAGATACGCATCATGATTGGGTGCGCCCAGGCATTTCACTGTATGGCGCCTCACCTTTTGCCGACACTACAGCCGCCAGTCTGGATTTGCGCCCGGTGATGACACTGCACAGCCAAATTATCGCCGTACAAACGCTCAAAGCAGGCGAAGCGTTAGGCTACGGTCGCCTATGGATTGCCGATCGCGACAGTCGTGTCGGAGTCGTCGCCTGCGGTTATGCCGATGGCTATCCACGTCATGCGGTGACCGGCACGCCCATTTTAGTCAACGGCAAGCGCACCCGCACGCTGGGTCGCGTGTCTATGGATATGCTATTTGTCGATTTAACCGAGCTTGCCGATGCGGGTGTAGGCGGTCAGGTAATATTGTGGGGACGCGGCTTACCCATTGAGGAAGTAGCACAAGCGGCAGGAACAATCAGTTACGAATTACTCTGCGCCCGTGCGCAGCGGGTACCCGAGCGCGAAATTTAATGCACCAACAAGATGACAGGCAATAAAAAAGGCGTTCTGTAGCAGAACGCCTTTTTTACTATAAAACTAACGATTACATCTTTTTATCAGCAACAGCTGGAGCAGCTTTAGCATCAGCAGCGGCATCCTTAACTACGGCTGCTGCTGGTGCGGCTGGCGCTGCCGCAGCAGGTGGCGTAAATTTGGCACCGCCTGCATTTGCCATATAAGCAACTGCATTAGCAATTTCGTTGTCGGTCAAATCAGGATTACCACCACGCGCCGGCATCTGGCGAATACCGCTCAAAGCATGCTGAATCAGCGTCTCGTAACCTTGTTTAATTCGAGGACCCCAAGCGCTTTTATCTTCAAACTTAGGTGAACCCAGCGCACCAGAACCGTGACAACCGATACAAACAGCGGCAAATACCTCAGCACCGGTTTTATCCACGTGCACAGCATTAGGGTCAGCCAGATTGATTTCACCTACCTGATGGATACGTTCTTCAACTGCCTGGTCGTTATACGCCATTGATGCTTCATGCGAGTGACTACCCTGGATCTTAGCTACTAAACCGACAATCAACAAAATCGCAAATAGCGGCGCAAACAAACCACCCCACAAAGCAAAGAAAAATTGCTGGGGAGTCGTTTTAGTCATTTCTGCATGTTCATCACTCATTGCTGCATCCTTAAAAAATGTCATAAATTTTGAATAACCGCGATTATAACGTCAATTCTTCAATCGCAAAAGCACCATATTAAAAATCTACCCAACAGCAACATGGTTAACCACTAAATCTATAGACGTTAACACTTTAAATCGCTATGCTGTCGGACTCAAAGCGCCCGTAGCTCAGATGGATAGAGTATTGGTTTCCGAAGCCAAGGGTCACTGGTTCGAATCCAGTCGGGCGCACCATCAAATCAACTAGTTATCAGTTAATCCCAATCCCTCATGCTTTCTGTGCCCATTTCGTGCCCAAATTGCGCCCATTTCGTGCCCATCATATTTTCATTGACTACAACCATCCATTATTCGGATGATCGGTCTCCGTGCCCATCTCATAGCCAGCGATCCACAGTCATAATTTACACTCATTAATTTCTCACCTATTTTGAGCAATAAATTTTATGGATTAATGTCTGGAATATATTCAAACAAATCCTGCACTGAACAGTTAAATAACTTACAAAGGCTATTAACAGTTTCCAATTCAATTCGCGTAGCAGTTTCGTTATAAAGTAGTGTGATCGTATTACGATGCAAGCCCGTTTCGCGCGCAACATCAATCACCTTCATCTTATTCTCGCCCATCAGGCGGGATAAATGACAGCGTACCATTTTTACCTCAGCATATAAAATATTCATTCAGAATGACAAATAATGCTTGAAAATGCATTTAATGCATGTAAAATACATTCAGGGTGACGTAAAAACATTAAGAATGTATTTAAGACACCCTAAAATTACTATTTTAATTTAAGGAGCGCTTTATGTCATTAACATATTTAACAACCGACGAACTATCCTCAATTATCAAATATGACAGCCGCACTATCCGCGATCGCCTCAAAGATAGCGTGCTAATCGAAGGGATTCATTACATCCGTCCATTTGGAGGTCGCAAGATTCTCTATGTTTGGGAACACATTGAACGCGATATGGGGAACACAGGATTGATGCCTACAGGCATTCCGATGCTAAACGGAGGTGTTTGTCATGGGTAGCATTAGAAGACGTGAGGATAACGAATTATTATTTTTCGATTTTCGTTTCAAAGGAATTCGATTCCGTGAACAAACTGCACTTGCCGATAACGCAGCTAATCGTAAGAGGCTAGAAAAAGTACTCGACCGTCTTGAAGCCGAAATCGCTTCAGGCACCTTTGATTACCAGCGCTTCTTTCCAGGCAGTAAAAATGCCATGAAGGTCACTGATACAGAGGCTAACCAAGCTGGTAACCAATCCAGCCAATCGGTAATGACGGCAGGGGGAACAGGACAAAACAGATCCGGCGTATCAGGCACGCCTTTGCTCAACGATTTTGCTGAAACATGGTTTTCTGAAAAAGAAGTCGAATGGCGACGTTCTCATAAAAAGACCATACGGGCGGATCTGGATGCACGAATTATTCCGCGCTGGGGGGAGTCGGAGGTCGGACGCATCACCAAGGCAGACATACTTGCATACCGCGCTGAGCTCGCCAAAGTACAGGCGCGGGGCAAGGAAACCATGCTGTCCAATCGCCGCGTCAACCGGATTATTAATCTGTTGAGACAAATCGTTAATGAAGCTTCCGACCGTTTTGATTTTCGCACACCGTTCCAGAATATCAAACAACTAAAAGTAAAACGGACTGATGTTGACCCGTTTACGTTGGAGGATGTGATGCAGATCATTCATACCGTGCGCAAGGATTTCCGTAGTTATTTTACCCTGCGTTTTTTCACCGGGATGCGTACTGGTGAAATAGATGGGCTCAAGTGGAAATACGTCGACTTTGAACGGCGGCTGATACTAGTGCGGGAGACTGTTGTGGGTGGCGAGGAGGAGTACACCAAGAATGATAGCTCGCAGCGCGATATCCAAATGTCGCAAATCGTCTACGATGCGTTGCAGTCGCAAGCGCAGGTCACCCGAAGCACATCAGCGTTCGTGTTCACTAACCTCAATGGGAAGCCACTCGATAACAAGAATGTGACCAGTCGCGTGTGGTATCCGATATTACGGTATCTGGGTTTGACATTGCGCCGCCCCTATCAGACACGCCATACCGCAGCGACGCTGTGGCTTGCCTCTGGCGAGAGCCCGGAATGGATTGCCCGTCAAATGGGGCATACCACGACGGAAATGCTGTTCCGTGTGTATTCACGCTACGTACCTAACCTGACCCGTCAGGATGGTAGTGCGTTCGAACGATTGTTGCTGCAAAACGGTGCCGGCGGATCTGCTGCTGGAATGGCGATAGCAAATAACGGCGATGCACATCCAGTTGAGAAAAACAGCCAAAAAGAGGTGGGTCATGAGTAATCTGATGGAAGCATTTATGCAAACAGACGCTGCGCCAGTGGAATTTTCAGGACCAAACCAGCTCGCGACCATGCCGAGAATTTTCCGGCTCACCACCATTCAGCATTCGGTTATTGATGAACGGCGCATGCGTTGCACTGCAACGATTTATCATGAGCGAGCGTCATTGTCTGTGTCATGGGTGGTCAGCCAGATAGATATCCGGCTACGCTCTGGCGTTCTGGTTTCGCCACGCTGGCTGGGCAAGACGCTTAGTGAAGGCGGCACCATCAAGATCAGTCGACTGGTATTGATAGAACGTCCTGAGCCTTGGGAAAACCTCTTTCACACAGTACCGCACGGGTGGGTCAAACAGCGCGAGATGGTAAACCAAGCCGCCGAATTGGTGGAGGCACTGCCCAGAGCGTATCGCTTTCTGTTCAATGCGATATTTTGGGAGGGTTCACGCTTCAAGCGCTTTTGCTCAGTACCGTCCTCGATGAACGGTCATCATGCTAACGATAATGGTAATTTACGCCATGCAGTCGATGTGGCACAGATGATGCAGCAGTTCTGCCAGACCCGTGCGCTAGCGCATGTAGCAATGGGTATTTTGGCTGGGTTTTTACATGACGCCGGCAAAGCTGATGAGTACTACATTGACCAACGCGGGGAATGGAAACTGACTGATCGAGGTAAGCTACTCGGCCACAAAATAACAGTCATAGAATGGATTGCATCAGCCATGGCGAAATGGAATCTGCTGCTGCCAACTGAGCACTACATGGCCTTGTTGCATTGCCTGTCCTGTTCAGCTGGTGCACCCGAATGGTTGGGCATAAGAAAACCGGCGATGATTGAAGCCATTCTGCTGTCCGGCATGGATCGGTTGTCTGGCACGGAGGATTTAATGACGAAGTGCGCAAACACACAGCGAGGATGGGGCGACTATCACTTACACTTAAAAGGGCGCCCCTACCTATTAAAATAATCACTAGCGCCATCTGCTGCCCCGGAGCCATTATGGATGGGGCAGCATTTAATCAAAGCATAAATAGAGACATCATGAAAAAGTTTGTTTTAGCCATAATTGGCGGCAATGGATTTGCCTATGCCAGGATGCCCCAGCCGTTCTGCCCGATACTGTTCAACCCGGCGTCTGACGGCGGTTTCGCCAAGGTTCATGTCTTTGACTACTTGCGCGACCGTTAAGCCTTGGTCTATGACCATTTTGGCGATCTCCAGTTTAAACGCTGCGTCGTATTGTGTTCTTCTTCCTGTCATTGCAATTTCCTCTCAGTAGGTGAATTATCCCACCTAGTGAGGTGTCTTTTATTATTAGACCACTACAGCCTGCAAAATCTTTATGGGTGATGTAAACAACCTAGGCTAACATTCATTATTTCTATGCTAGCCGATTGAGTCAACACAAGATTTTTTCAAAAGAAGAAAAGGAAGGTTGATGTCGTTATTTTTGCTTGCCGCACAAGGCAAATGTATGATTGATATCTTTGTTCATCAGATAGATCGCAACACGCCACCAGAATTTGGTCCAAGTTTTGGTCCAAGTGGGCCTAAAAGATAGTTGCCAACTATGCATTATTACGCGATACTGCGTTTCAGCTTCTTGTTTAAAACCAAAAAGTTACGTTAAACTATTGATTATTAAGGGCGGATAACCCGGCTTCCGAAGCCAAGGGTCACTGGTTCGAATCCAGTCGGGCGCACCACAAATATTTCTGACGCACCCTCATTACTAAAACCTGTAACCTCGCCGTATCCAGCCTGAGCATTTTCGCACCACAAACTTGAAAACTCAGATAAAAAGATATTGTGGTATTAAATAAAGCCACGATATATCATGGTGATTATCTTGCAGTCCGGCATGGATACAATTTGGAGATGACAAAGATGTTATTGCGCTGCTTGGGTGTAATTGGATTAGTGTGGCTGGGGTTGGGGCAAGCACTGGCTGAGCCGACAGGCGCTCAGCTTTATCAGCGCAATTGTGCGGCCTGTCATGGCGCAACCGGAACCGGCGGGATAGGCGTACCATTGGCGCTGCCCTCATTTCAGGCTACCATCAGCGACGACTATATCCGCCAGACCATACGTCACGGCCGCCCCGGTCGTGTCATGCCCGCATTCACCCAATTACAGCCAAACGAAATCGACGCCATCGTACACTTTGTCCGCGCATGGAATAAGCAACCAGCAGTAGTTTATTCATCCACGCCAATTAAAGGTGACCCTGTTCACGGTAGCCAGCTATTTGAACACTACTGCGTAGCCTGTCATGGCGCGAATGCAGAAGGTGGCAAGGGCACCGGCGTCACATTTTCGCGCCCTCGAGAATTAGCTATCATGGCACCTGCGTTACACAATCCCGGCTTCCTCGCATCTGCCAGTGATGCCATGATCAAGGCAACCTTGATGAATGGTCGGGAAGGCACGCCCATGGTGTCGTTCCTGAAGCGCGGGCTTAAAGAGAAGGACATTAATGATTTGGTCAGTTTTGTCCGCAGCCTGGAAAAACAACCGCTACCTGCCAGTGCAAAAGTGCTGCAGGTGGAAAGCCCGGTCATCGTGCGCGACTCGCCTTATGACTTAAAAACGACAGTAGAAAATGTCAAACAGGCAGTCAGCAATAACAATTTTTTCTATGGCAGAGTGCAGACTCTGGAGTATGGCTTTACCTCGCCTGAGAATGAAAATCCCAAGCAGGTCATCGTCTATTTCTGCAATATCAGCCTGTTGAATCAAGTCTTAGCCGTCGATCCACGGGTAGGCATGTTCCTGCCGTGCCGCATCACTATTTTTGAGCAGAACGGCAAAGTGAAAGTCATGTCCGTCAATCCTAAAGTGCTGAGTGCTTTATTCAACAATGCCGAGCTGAATCCATTATGTGACCAGATGACTCAGAGTTATACCGCCATCATTGAGGAAGCCACATTATGAACAAACTAATACAATACCTGGGGTTGGCTGCTCTGTTGTTAAGCCTGAGCTTTCCCGCCATGGCAGAAGGCTTGTTGATGGCACGTAGCGACAACCAGTTTCCAGAAGCGATGACGCTGCTGCAAAGTGCTATTTCTGCTCGTGGTTATAAAATCACCCGATTGCAGGAAGTTAATGAGAACCTGGCAAAACGCGATTTCAAGAGCGACATGTACAGGGTAGTGTATTTTGGAAAACTTGAAGAAGTGAAAGCGGTAACGGCCAGTTACCCGGAATTAATTCCATTCTTGCCGCTTAATATCACCATATTTGCAGAGGGTGATCAGGCTATTCTGGTTGCCAGCCATCCCAAAATGCTGGAACAATTTTTCCCCGACCCTAAGTTGAAACCTATATTCGACCGCTGGGAAACAGATATATTAGCGATACTGGATGAGCTACGGGCCGCGAAGTAAGTTCGGTATAATCAGCCTTAATGCGTTACCCATGCGACTGCAAATTGCTGGTTCGCCACAGGCTTAATTCTCGCAGTATCAAGGCAGCAGCTTAATCCCTGAACACTCACATGAGCACTGCATATATGCTTTTGGATGGAGGTGCGCTACACTAACCACTAACATTGCTAACGTGTATTCACGTTCAGATTAATTTTTACTAAATAGTACATATCATGATCCGCACTCGCTTTGCTCCCAGCCCCACTGGTTATTTACACATCGGCGGCGCCCGTACCGCGCTATTCTCGTGGGCGTTTGCACGCCACAATGCCGGCACCTTCATACTTCGTATTGAAGATACCGATCTCGAGCGTTCCACCCCCGAGTCTGTTGAAGCCATACTGCAAGCCATGGAATGGCTCGATCTGAGCTATGACGAAGGTCCGTTTTACCAGACCCAGCGTATGGCTCGTTATGCAGAAGTGCTGGAACAATTGCTCGCCTCGGGTCATGCCTATCATTGTTACGCCAGCAAGGAAGAAGTCGAAATCATGCGCGAACAGCAACGCGCAGCAGGATTAAAACCGCGCTACGATGGGCGCTGGCGTCCTGAGCCAGGTAAAATCCTGCCCGCCGTTCCTGCTGATGTGCAGCCAGTTATACGTTTCAAGAACCCTGCCGAAGGCAGCGTGGCCTGGTGTGACTTGGTCAAAGGCACCATAGAATTCAGCAATGCCGAACTGGATGATTTGGTCATTGCCCGCCCGGATGGCTCCCCTACCTATAATTTCTGTGTTGTAGTCGATGACTGGGACATGAACATCACCCACGTTATCCGCGGTGACGATCACGTCAACAACACCCCACGCCAGATCAACATCCTCAAAGCACTGGGCGCGACATTGCCACAGTATGGACATGTCCCCATGATATTAGGCGCAGATGGTGAACGTCTGTCCAAACGCCACGGTGCAGTCAGCGTGATGCAATATCTGGAAGAGGGCTTCCTGCCAGAGGCTTTACTGAATTATCTGGCCCGTCTGGGTTGGGGGCACGGTGACGAAGAAGTATTCGATATGACGCAATTCGTGGCATGGTTTAATCTTGAAGCCATCAGTCGCTCACCAGCCAAATTCAATCCGGAAAAACTATTGTGGATTAACCAGCAGTATCTGAAAGCAGCTGACAATGACCGGCTGGCGACATTGGTGCGTCCGTTTATGGAACTGCAAATCGGCCCGCTTGCAGCCAGTCCTGCCCTGCCCGAAGTTATGCAGCTACTGAAAGAGCGCGTCAGCACTCTGGTTGAATTAGCCGATGCCGCGCATCTGTTTTACCGTTATATCGAGCCCACTGCCGAATTGCTGGAGCACCACCTTACAGGAGAAACCTTGCCTGCATTACAGCAACTTGTTGAGCAATTTAGCCAGATAGAGTGGACGCGTGAGGCCATCAATACTGCAATTAAAACAGTCGTTGCCGACTCAGGATTAAAAATGCCTAAAATTGCCATGCCGTTACGCGTCATCGTTGCCGGTGTAACCCAAACCCCGAGCATCGATGCAACGCTGGCATTAATCGGTCAAACTACCGTAGTACAACGCTTGCAGCTACAATTGGCGAAATAAGCCGATTGCAGTTTCGTCTGACACAACCGTGCCGATGTGGTTGTGTCAGTTGGGAAACCAGTCCAAAACTACCATATATCTTGGCAACACGACCTGATAGTATTATCCAATCCCGTTTTTGTTATCCTGAAGTCATGCCATGCATGATGCATATTTCTTTGCAAATAAGTTACAATTAGCTTACAATATTAGAAGGCGCTAATATAATCATCGAATTATATTGCTAACATTCTACAACGCACTCGGCTGCAACCCAATTCAATTTTTCACCATTACCCCAGTATACAAGGAGTATATTTTGAAGCATATTTTACTAACCGCACTCACATGCATTCCTCTCCTTGCGCAAGCAGATGAAGTAGCCCAGACCATCACCACTCAAGGCAGCAAGCAAGGCGCAACCGCCTGCATGGCATGTCACGGAGCAGATGGTGGCGGCAATGCCGCAGCTGGTTTCCCGCGTCTGGCCGGCCTCAATGAAGCTTACATTGCACACCAGTTACACGATTTTCAAACGGGTAAGCGCAGCAATCCTATCATGCAGCCCATCGCCAAAGCATTAACGGATAACGAAATTCAGCTGGTCGCAGCCCATTATGCAGCGCTACCTGTCCCCACTATCACGCCCGCTGGTGGCGACCTTGCCTTGTTGCGCAAAGGTGAAACCATAGCCACCAAAGGTGACTGGAACCATGAAATTCCGGCCTGTTTTCAATGTCACGGCGCAAATGGCCTGGGTATAGAAGCCAGCTTCCCAGCCATTACTGGTCAGTCAGCAACCTATATTTCCAACCAGATCGCGGCTTGGAAATCAGGCACCCGCGCCAATGACCCGGTGGGCCTGATGAAATCCGTTGCCAACAAATTATCGGCAGATCAGGTCAAGGCCGTTTCCGCCTTTCTTGCTAATCAACCCTTAACCAATGGAAGTAAAAAATGAAAAACACCATCGCTATCTCCATCGCTTTGGCTATGTTCGCCATGTCAGGCATGACCGCTGCCGCCAGCAAAACCACCGCAACAGCTCCGACTGCCGCACCTGTATTTACGCCACCTAATGAGGACAGCATTCCCAACGATGAGTTTGGTAAGATCGTTCGTCAAGGGAAAAATATTTTTGAAGATACCCAGCACTATGCCAAGCAATATGTTGGTAACGGCATGAACTGCGTCAACTGTCACCTTGGAGCAGGCAGCAAGTCAGACTCATCCCCGTTATGGGGCGCCTATATACGCTACCCTGCCTATCGCGCCAAGAACAACAAGGTCAACACCTATGAAGAGCGCATACAAGGTTGTTTCAAATTCAGTATGAATGGCAAAGCACCCGCTGTGGATAGCCCGGAGATGGTTGCATTGGTAACTTATTCGTACTGGATGGCAACCGGCGCACCCGTTGGCGCGAAATTGAAGGGTGCTGGTTACCCGGAGTTAGCGAAACCGGCCATCACTCCTGATACTATCCGCGGCAAGACTGTGTACACGGAAAGCTGCCAGATTTGCCATGGCGCTAACGGCGAAGGCAAAAAAGTTGACGGCAAATCAGTATTCCCGCCACTGTGGGGATCCGAAGCCTTTAACTGGGGCGCTGGCATGCACCGTATAAACACGGCAGCTGGTTTCATCAAAGCCAACATGCCGCTATCCAAGGGCAATACGCTCACGGATCAGCAAGCTTGGGATGTTGCCACTTATGTCATGTCTCATGAACGCCCACAAGATCCACGCTTCAAGGGTGACGTAGCGCAGACCAAGAAAGATTATCACGACGAGAATTGCAAATATGGCGAAACCGTTGATGGTAAGGTACTTGGCGCCGCCCACTAAATAGCCATAGGAAATCGGCCCGTGCAATCGGCATTTCGTGCTGATTGTACGGGTCGTTTCGTTTCAGCTTGGCAAAATGACCGCGCGATTCTCATTTAAAAAACAGCCCGATGAGACTGCATCAGGTAATCATGCGACTGCATTTCTGCCAACCGACTTAAGGCACGCTCAAATTCGCCATCAAACAGGGTGACAGGTGAGAGTTGCGCCAGCGGTACGGCAGCAGAAAGTATCAGCTTAACTCGACGGTCATACAACTCGTCCACCAGCCACAAGAAACGTCGCGCTTCTTCTAGCGTATGCTCGCCAAATTGCGGTACACCGGAGAGCAGCAAAGTGTGAAAACGTGCTGCAAGCTCGATATAATCAGCCTTACTGCGCGGCCCGCCACACAGTTCAGCAAACGTAAACCCTGCCACGCCATCACCCTGGTAACGGGCGATCATGGTACGACCATCAACCTGCAGGCTGACATCACGTTTGCCCATATTATCTGCCTGTGCCTGAAAAATAGCATCCAGCGCCCGTTCTGCAGTTGCGTTTAATGGCGAGTGATAGACACCCGCCAGTTCCAGTGCATTGCGCCGATAATCTACTCCGCCATCAAGCTGCAGCACTGTCATCTGCGCCTTGATCAAATCTATGCATGGCACAAACTGACTGCGCTGCAAGCCATTGCGATACAAGGCATCTGGCTCGGCATTGCTGGTGACCACCACGGCCACACCGTGATCGAGCAATCCCTGCAGCAGCCCCCGCGTCAGCATGGCATCGGCAATATCATTGATATGAAATTCGTCTAGACACAACAGACGCACTTTTCGCGAGAATTCCAGTGACAAGCGGGCCAGCGGGTCAGTCTGCCCTTTCATGGCAGCAAGGTGATTATGAATTTCTTGCATAAAATGATGAAAATGCATGCGTCGCTTTTGCTTTAGCGGCACACAGGCAAAGAACGCATCCATCACGAAACTTTTGCCACGGCCGACGCTACCCCACAAGTAAACACCACGAATGGGATGAGGTTTAAGAATATGACGTAGTAAATTACGCAACGGGCTTGGTTGCAGCAGATCATCATACAAACGCTGCAACTCAGCTACAGCAATTTGTTGCGACGCATCCAGCACCAGTCCGCGCTCAGATGCCTGACCTTGCACACAAGCAACCACCTCATGCGCCATCACAATTCAGCCTGACTGGCGCGCAACAACGCCACCACCCCGGAGCCGGCAACATGCGTCTCCCGCACCAGCAACCACAAATCCTGATCGGGCAGATCCAGCAGTTCATCGAATTCAGCCAGTTGCTGCACCGTCAATCTGGCGCAATGCCGCTGCAAAAAACGCGCGAGCACCAGATCCAGCTCCAGCATACCGCGTCGGCAACGCCAGCGCAGTCGACCCGGGATGTCGATCTCACTCATCACTACACCGTCCGCTTCACCAGCATGGTCTTGATCTTGCCTATCGCCTGGGTAGGATTGAGCTCTTTGGGACAGACATCGACGCAGTTCATAATGCTGTGACAGCGGAACAGTCGGTAAGGATCTTCCAGGTTATCCAGACGTTCGTTCACTGCCTGATCGCGACTGTCAGCAATAAAACGGTAAGCCTGCAATAGCCCGGCAGGACCCACAAACTTATTTGGGTTCCACCAGAATGAAGGACAAGACGTAGTGCAACAGCCGCACAGTATGCACTCATACAATCCGTCCAGTTTGGCCCTGTCCTCAGGTGATTGCAGACGCTCGATTTCTGGCTCAGGGTCAGTATTGATAAGATAGGGTTTGACTGAACGGTAATGTTCCATAAATTGACTCATGTCCACTACCAGGTCGCGGATCACTGGCAACCCGGTCAGCGGGCGCAGCTCTATCGGCTGTTTCAAATCGCTGAGTGGTGTCACGCAGGCGAGTCCATTTCTGCCGTTGATGTTCATGCCATCCGACCCGCACACGCCTTCGCGGCAAGAACGGCGCACGCTCAAGGTCTCATCCTGTTCCTTAAGCATCAAGATGGCATCAAGCAGCATCTTGCCTTCTGGCACAATGTCCAGCTCAAAGTCCTGCATATAAGGCTTACTGTCGGTTTCAGGGTTATAGCGATAGATGGAAAAGCGCATGATAGCTCCTAATAAACTCGCGGCTTGGGCTGGAATGCAGCAACAGTCAACGGCTTCTGCCGTACTGGTTTGTAATCGAGATGATGACCTTCGGCGAGATAAAGCGTGTGCTTCATCCAGCCACTGTCGTCACGCTCCGGGTAATCATCACGGGCATGAGCACCACGGCTTTCCTTGCGTGCCGCAGCCGATACCATGGTGGCCAGCGCAACCGCCATCAGGTTTTCCAGCTCCAACGCCTCTATGCGTCCAGTGTTAAAGACCTTGCTGTGATCGCGCAACACCACATCGGAGAGTTTGGCAGCAATAGCCTGCATTTTTCTCACCCCGTCCTGCAGCACTTCCTCGTTGCGGAACACCCCGCAGTGGAGCTGCATGGTCTTGCACATTTCCTCACGTAATTGCGCCACGGTGATGCCTTCACCTGTTTTATCCCAACGTGTCAGTCGCGCCATAATGCGCTCCAGCGACTCAGCTGCAACAGGACGTGCTATCGGGTTATCGCGGCAATACTCAATCACATCATTACCCGCAGCGCGACCGAACACGATCAGATCGAGCAGTGAATTACTGCCCAGACGATTAGCCCCATGCACCGACACGCAGGCGCACTCACCAATAGCATACAACCCAGGCACCACTTCCTCCGGCCCAGTGCCTATCGGTATCACCACTTGTCCCTGCAAATTGGTCGGAATGCCACCCATCATATAATGCACCGTGGGCACGACAGGGATGGGGTCAGTTGCCGGGTCAACGTGGGCAAATTTCTTCGCCAAATCGCTAATCCCCGGCAAGCGCTGCTGTATCACATCCGCGCCGAGATGATCGAGTTTGAGCAGCACATGGTCGCCATTTTCACCACAACCGCGCCCCTCGAATATCTCTACCGCCATCGCGCGCGACACCACGTCACGGCTGGCCAGATCCTTGGCATTAGGCGCATAACGCTCCATAAAACGTTCGCCATTCTTGTTCACCAGATAACCGCCTTCACCGCGTACGCCTTCTGTCACCAGCACGCCGGCGCCATGGATACCAGTGGGATGAAACTGCCAGAATTCCATATCCTCCAACGGTATACCCGCCCTGAGCGCCATGCCCAGACCGTCGCCAGTATTAATCAGCGCATTGGTAGTCGCAGAGAAAATACGTCCTGCACCGCCAGTGGCGAGTATGGTTGCGCGCGCTTCGATAAAAATCGGCTCGCCGGACTCTATGCCGATCGCCACCACGCCTTGCGCATAGCCTTGCTCGTCCATCACCAGATCAACTGCAAAATATTCCTCGAAGAAATGCGTGCGTGCCGCGATATTGCGCTGATACAGCGTATGCAGCATGGCGTGACCAGTACGGTCAGCGACCGCACAAGTCCGCACCGCAGGCGCGCCGCCATAATCCTGTGTCATGCCGCCAAACGGACGCTGATAGATCTTGCCGTTATCCAGCCGGTCGAACGGCATGCCATAGTGTTCCAGCTCGATTACCGCTTCATTGGCATGACGGCACATGAATTCAATCGCATCCTGATCACCCAGATAATCCGAGCCTTTAACTGTGTCGTACATGTGCCAGTGCCAGTTGTCCGGACTTACATTACCGAGGCTGGCGGCGATACCCCCCTGCGCCGATACGGTATGCGAACGCGTTGGAAACACCTTGGACACCACCGCTACCTTGATGTCAGCTTCGGCTAACTGCAACGCAGCCCTCAGTCCCGCGCCACCACCGCCGATAATTACCGCATCAAATGTACGTTTGGCTATAGTCATAAACCGCTCCACAAAATTTGTACCGCCCAGGCAGCATAGGCTACCAGTGCAAGAATTACCGCCACATGTAACGCCAGTCGAATCAGGGTGGGATGAACATAATCCATAAAAATATCACGCATTCCCACCCAGGCATGCAGCAACAGACTCAACACAAACAGCAGGCTGGCCAACCGCACCGGCTGACTGTGGAACAGCGCTTGCCAGGCAGCAAAGTCCAGTGTCGGCTGCAACAGCAGATAGCCCACCATGAACAAGGTATACAGCGCCATCACTACTGCGGTGACGCGCTGCGCCAGCCAGTCTTTCAACCCGTAATGGGCGCCGCTGACGACTCGATTCACCATATTTTCACTCCTATCAGCAGGGTCAACGCAATGCTGACCACCAGCACCAGTTTGGCGCTGAAGCGCGCCTGCGCCAGCTTGACGCCGATATCCAGATCCAGCGCCAGATAGCGCAGACCCATGCAGAAATGATGCAGATAGGCCCAGATCACAACAAGCAACGCCAATTTGCTCAGCGGCGACTGGAACCAGGACAAAACCGAAGCAAAACCCTGAGCCGAGTTCAGCGATTGCTGTAACACATACAGTAACAGCGGCAGTAACAAAAACAGCAGCGCGCCACTGGCTCTATGCATAATGGAAACTATTGCGGGCAATGGCAGCCTGATTTTCAGCAAATTCAGATAGACGGGACGACGGGTAGCCATATCATTCCTAATTAAGCTCATCAAAATAATAATGGTGGTCAGTATTCACATAACTCATGCGCCATTCCACTGGCTGGTTCTTGTAGGTAAACGCAACCCGCTCTATACACAACAACGGCGCACCCGCATCCACGCCCAGCAGCGCTGCCACCTGCGCATCTGCCAATGTTGCACGGATGCGCTCCTGTGCCGAGATAATCCGGATCTGATACTGGGTTTCATATAATGAGTACAGCGTGCCTTTGTAGGCATTGACGTGCTCTTCGACCATGGCGCTGGAAATACCCTTGAGCAGCGTCGCCGGCAAACGGATATCGTCATACACCACCGGCTTGCCGGACAGGGTAAGCACCCGCTGCATCTGCACCAGCGCACTGCCACTGCGGAGATCCAGACGCTTGGCGATCTGCACATCCGCCTTGCCACGGCCAAAATTGATAAAACGGCTCTGCGGATATTCCTGCTCACCTGCCAGATTGCGCAGATGCAGAAAGCGATAGGTCGTGCCGTCATCAGCATGGGTAGCCACAAAGGTACCCTTACCCTGGCGCCGCATCAGCATATTTTCTGCCACCAGTTCGTTAATCGCCTTACGCACCGTGCCCTGGCTCACCTGATAACGGCGTGCCAATGCCATCTCGCTGGGGATCATTGCGCCTGGCTGCCATTCACCCTCAGACAGACTGCGCGTAATCAGTCGCTTGATCTGTTCATACAGCGGCATAAAATTGGGGGTTAATTGTTCGTTCATCATCGTGGTCGAAGTATAGCGTACATTTTTAATAAAAGTCTATGATGTCTTATATAAGACATTGCAATAAAATATATGAATTAGAATGCAACCATTTTTAGAAGATTAAAGCTTTTGCAAAATAGCAGCGAATTCAAATTAATACTTTTTATATAAATCGTTCTGAATATCATCGCCATACAAAACACCTGTAAATTTAAAACCCCAATGCAGCTCTAAAAGAAACTGGATTTTAAGGACAAGCAACTCAATGTCGCCCCACCTCTCTGGTATGCTGGTGGCCAACAAGTACCAGACCGGCTTTGACCAGCCCTTGCTGTGCGCGATGTACGTGGACAAGCGGCTAGACGGCGTGCAGGCGGTGCAGACCCTGTCGCGCCTGAACCGCAAAATCGCGGGCAAAGACGAGCCTTTCGTACTAGATTTCATCAACAATCCCGAAGACATTTACGCCGCATTCAAACCATATTTCGACTCCACCAGTCTGCAGGAATCGGCTAATCCAGAGATGCTACCCAGCATCAAGCACGAGCTGGATCAGTTACAGATTTATCACTGGAGTGAGGTCGAAGCTTTTGCGCGCATCTTCTACCGCCAGCCGGATAAGCAGAACCCCACAGATCACGCCCACATGCAACGCCACCTGCAACCAGCGGTGGATAGGTTCAAGGCCATTGAGGACGACGAGGTACGTTCCGTCTTCCGCGACAAGTTAGGTGGCTATGTGCGAATGTACTCGTTCCTGAGCCAGATATTGCCTTATGCGGATCCTGATCTGGAGATGCTCTATAGCTATGGGCGTTTCCTGCTGCCGCACTTGCCGCTAAACCATGACAACACCGTGGTCAAGATCGGCAATGAAGTGGAATTGCAGTATTACCGTCTGCAACGTGTTGCCAGCGGGCCTATTGAGCTGAAGGTGGGCGAACCCGAAGGCGTCTACAGCCCCACCGATGTCGGCACTGGCAAGGCCAAGGAAGAAAAGGCGCCCTTGTCGGAAATCATTCAGGTGCTCAACGAACGCTTCGGCACCACCTTCACCGAGGAGGATCGACTGTTCTTCGACCAAATCAAGGCACGGGCCACCAGCAACACTCAGGTAATTCAAACCGCCATGGCCAACCCGCTAGATAAATTCCAGCTGGGCGTCCGCAAGCTGATTGAGGACTTAATGATCCAGCGCATGGCCGAGAACGATAAGATCGTAACTCGATACATGGATGACGGCGATTTTCAGCGCACGGCATTTCCGATTTTAGCCAAAGAGATTTTCGAGGAAGTACACGCAGCGCAAAAACCTAGTAACAAAGAGATCTAACCGTTAGATGTTTTCTGGGGTTCGAATATGAATGAAAGCAATCCAAATGGTTGTCAACTGCAACTTCTAGAATTATTCAAATTAAAACGAAGGTGGGCTGCCCGAACTGACCAGCGTGCAGACTTCTGCACCCACATTACGGAATCGATGCGGCTGGCGGCTGTTGAAATAATAAGCATCACCCACACTCAATACGCGGGTTGCCTCGCCTACAGTGACTTCCAGCTGGCCCGTGAGGATAATGCCACCCTCCTCCCCTTCGTGGCGTAGCATCACCAAACCAGTATCAGCACCTATTTCATAACGCTCATACAGTATCTGCAATATATGCCCTGCCCGTGCCGAACCGATCTGCCGGTAGGAAATACCCTCGCCGCCACTAATCTCAGTCAAATCACTGGCGCGGTAAAACACGTTACTTTCAACTGGCGGCAATTCGTCCGAGAAGAATTCCGCCAGCGTCATCGGTATGCCCGCCAGTATGCGCTTGAGCGCACTCACTGAAGGTGAAGTACGCCCCGACTCTATCAGTGAAATAGTCGCGTGCGCCACCCCAGCCTGCTTAGCTAAGGCGCGCTGCGATAACTGGCGACGCAGCCTTACCAAGCGCAACCGAAAACCAACTTCCTGATCCATCACCCAGCCCTCCGCTGTTAAAACTGTTAAATATACAATAACAGCAAGATAGCACACACCAATGAAATCAGTCACTTAAATTAACTCAGATACAGTCTTGACAGCAAGTAATGAACACCCCGACACTAAACCATTGTTCAATCAGGAGCTACCGTGTCAGACTTGCCGAATCTTGATCATTACTGGCTTCCATTTACCGCGAACCGCCAGTTTAAAAGCATGCCGCGCCTGTTCAAGGCCGCGAAGGGTAACTACTACACCACCATCGACGACCGCACTCTGCTCGACGGCACTGCTGGTCTGTGGTGCGTAGCGGGCGGCCACGGCCGCGAGGAAATCGCCAGCGCTGTGGCACACCAGTTGCGCACGCTGGACTACGCCCCTGCCTTCCAGAACAGTCACCCGCTGGCGTTCGAAGCTGCGGAACGTCTGGCGCAATTCATGCCGCAAGGACTTGACCGCATTTTCTTTACCGGCTCGGGTTCCGAGTCCGCCGACACTGCGTTAAAAATCGCGCTAGCCTTTCATCGTATCAATGGTAATCCGCTACGCAACAAACTGATAGGCCGTGAGCGTGGTTATCACGGCGTTAACTTTGGTGGTCTTGCCGTAGGCGGCATAGCTGGCAACCGCAAGGCATTCGGTAATGGTCTGGCAGGCGTCGACCATATCCGCCACCCACTGGATATCAGCCGCAACGCCTTTACCCGTGGCGTACCACAGGACGGCGGCATCGCACTCGCCAATGAATTCGAGCAACGCATCAATACCCTGCACGACCCATCAACTATCGCTGCGCTGATCGTGGAGCCGATGCAAGGCTCGGCTGGTGTGGTACTGCCACCAGCCGGTTACCTCAAGCGTCTGCGCGAAATCTGCGACAAATATGGCATCCTGCTGATATTTGATGAAGTCATCACCGGATTCGGCCGCCTCGGCACTAAATTCGCAGCAGATTACTTCGGCGTCGTACCCGACATCCTCACTTGCGCCAAAGGTCTGACCAATGGCGCGGTGCCTATGGGTGCTGTCGCGGTCAAACGCGAAATTCACGATGCCTTCATGACCAACAGCCCAGACTACGCCATCGAACTGCCGCATGGCTACACCTACACGGCTCATCCTATCGCCTGCGCTGCCGCCATCGCCATGCTTGATATATTCGCCACAGAAAAACTGGAAGAGCGCGCCACCAGCCTGAGCGAACATTTTGAACAGGCCGCACATAGTCTGAAAGGTGTGCCATTCGTCAAAGACATCCGCAATATCGGTCTGGTAGCTGGCATCGAACTGGAACCGACACCGGACAGACCCGGTGCACGCGCATTTGCCACTTATCTCAAATGCTATGAAATGGGCGTGCTGGTGCGTTATACCGGCGACATCATCGCCATCTCGCCACCACTTACTATCGAAAAACACGAAATCGACCGCATTTTCAGCTGCATTGCTGAAGCCCTCACCACACTCGCCGCCGAAGGTGAGCAAGGGCTGGATCCGACCCGCTATCTCAAGAACGAGCAGCAATGGGCCGCACACCAACAGGAAATTCATCAACAGCAAGTCACTTTGGAGCAAACAGCATGACCACGCAACTAGCAGCACAACAAAACATCGGCCATTACATAGATGGACGCAACGTCCCAGGTAGCGGCGAACGCATGGGTGATATCTACAATCCCGCAACGGGCAAGGTACAGGCACAAGTATGCTATGCCACCGCAGAAGAAGTCCGCCTTGCCATCACCGCAGCTGAAGAAGCCTTTCCCGCATGGTCATCGACACCGCCACTAAAGCGCGCACGCGTCATGTTCAAATTCAAGGAACTGCTTGAGCAGTACAGCGACGAGCTGGCGCGTGCAATTACGTTAGAGCACGGCAAAACCATCAACGACGCCCGCGGTGAAATCATCCGCGGCATCGAAGTAGTCGAATTTGCGTGTGGCATTCCGCATCTGCTCAAGGGCGAATTCAGCGACCAGGTAGGTACGGGCATCGATACCCACAGCATGCGCCAGCCGCTGGGTGTGGTCGCCGGCATCACGCCGTTCAACTTCCCGGTCATGGTGCCGTTATGGATGATCCCGATGGCGCTTGCCACTGGCAACACTTTCGTACTCAAACCGTCGGAACGCGACCCCAGCGCCAGCCTGATGCTGGCCGAGCTGCTGGCACAAGCTGGCTTGCCAGCTGGGGTATTCAACGTGGTGCAAGGCGACAAAGTGGCAGTCGATACGCTACTGGAAGACAAACGGGTGCAGGCTATCAGTTTCGTCGGCTCCACCCCGGTTGCCGAATACATCTACACCACCGGCACTGCACGCGGCAAACGCGTACAGGCGCTGGGCGGCGCCAAGAACCACCTGGTGGTGATGCCCGACGCTGATCTCGACCAGGTTGCCGATGCGCTGATCGGCGCCGGATTCGGCTCCGCCGGTGAGCGTTGCATGGCAATCACCGTGGCGGTCGCCGTTGGTGGTGTTGGCGCAGCACTGGTGGAAAAACTGGCAGAAAAAACCCGCAGCATACGCATTAATCAGGGGCTGGATGAAGAAGCTGACATGGGCCCACTGGTCACGCCGCAGCACTACGCCAAGGTCAAAGCTTATGTCGATTCTGGCGTAGCAGAAGGCGCCGAACTGGTCATCGATGGTCGTAATTTCAAACTGGCAGGCCATGAAGACGGTTTTTTCATGGGTCCATGCCTGTTCGACAATGTCACCACTGACATGAAAATATATCAGGAAGAAATTTTCGGCCCGGTGCTATCGGTGATGCACGCCAACGATTTCGAAACCGCGCTGAAACTGGTCAACGATCATGAATTCGGCAACGGCGTAGCCATCTTCACCCGCGACGGCGACACTGCACGCGAATTCGGTCGCCGGGTGCAGGCTGGCATGGTCGGCATCAATATCCCGCTGCCAGTACCTATCGCCTTCCACAGCTTTGGCGGCTGGAAACGCTCGCTGTTCGGCGACCATCACGTCTATGGCCCAGAGGGCGTGCGCTTCTACACCCGCCTCAAAACCTTAACCACACGCTGGCCTGCGGGCACTCGGCTGGCTGCTGAATTCGTCATGCCTACCATGAAATAGGCAAGCACGAGTCCGTTACCCACCTGGCACAACTGGGCAGGTAACGGCTTTTCTGCAACAACGCAATCTGATCCGGAATTACACAGGACGTGTGTAAACATTAACGCTTGATTACTACCGGCCGATTATCCAGCTCGTTACGCCGTTTACCTGCTGCTGGATAATGCTGCTGCAATACACCACCTACCAAGGCCACGCCCTGTAACACCGCAGCCTCATATTGACCTTGCCGCAACAAAACTTCCATCGCCCGGCATACCTGTTCCCATTCACCCGTGGCAATACGCTGGTGTATACCGCGGTCGGCGATAATCTCCACATCATGGTCAGCCAGTAGCAAGTAAATCAGCACCCCGTTATTGTGTTCGGTATCCCATACCCGCAAGTTGCCGAACACTTCCAGCGCGCGTTCGCGAGCCGTCATGCCGCGTAACAGCTCGGGCAAATCCAGCGCGCCCTCTACGGCAAAACGCAGTTCGCCGGCATGCAGCTGTTCTGTATTGAGTATGGCTGTCTCGATGGCATGCATGGCACGCCCGGGAAAAGCACGATGCACTTGCCAGGGGAAATGCAGCAGATGTTTGAATACGCGTAAATAGCTCATATCACCACCGCCCCGATGCGCCGCCGCCACCAAAACCGCCGCCTCCACCGCCAAACCCGCCTGAACCGCCGGATCTGCCGCCACCGAAACCACCGATCAAACCGGCCAAATTAATGCCGGAAAACACCGCAACGAATACCACCAGCGCCGCCAATCCTGCCATCAACACAGATCCCAGCACCAGCCAGCCCAATCCGCCCACAGCCGCAGCAGCCAGACCGGAGCCGACAAAACGGCCAAACACGGCGCTTAGCACCTGGCCGATGACGGCTGCGGCAATGACCGCGATAAACAGCATTCCCGTCGGATCGCTCTCCTCGTTGCGGGATTGCGTTTTGGGCGGTGGCAAAGGCTCACCATCTACCAGTTTAATGAGCTGAGCAACCCCCGCCTGTATACCGCCGGCAAAATCATTTTGCTTGAAATACGGCACGATAGTCTCGGCGATAACGCGTTTGGCAATGGCATCGGGGATGACGCCTTCCAGGCCGTAACCTACCTCAATCCGCAGCGTTCGGTCATCTTTGGCAATGATTAACAGCGCACCGTCATCCACCCCTTTACGCCCCAGCTTCCACGCTTCGGCCACCCGCAAACTGTATTGCTCTATCGCTTCCGGCTGGGTGGTCGGCACAATGAGCACCGCCAGCTGGCTGCCTTTGCGCTGTTCCAGCGCCAGCAGCTGCTGCTCAATACCGGCCGCCTGAGCAGGCGTCAGGGTATTGGTAAGGTCGGTTACGCGCGCCTTGAGCACAGGCACGGCCACCTCCGCCAGTGCGGGGGTGAGCCACGACAGCACCAGCAGCGCAAGCAGTGCGACCAGCCAGCGTTTCATAATCGATTATTGCGCTGGCACTGGACTGACTGGTGCGCCAAAATCGACCTTGGGCGCGGTGGAGATTTCTTTTTCGTTATCGACGGTAAAGCTGGGCTTCACCTTGTAACCGAATACCATCGCGGTAAGGTTGCTGGGGAACTGGCGCACCGTGTTGTTATAGACCTGCACCGCTTCGATATAGCGTTTACGCGCCACGGTGATGCGATTCTCGGTGCCTTCCAGTTGCGCCTGCAGGTCACGGAATACGCCATCAGCCTTTAACTGTGGATAATTTTCGGCAACCAACATCAGGCGTCCCAGCGAGCTGCTCATATCACGCTGCGCTGCCTGAAATTTGGCGAATGCTTCGGGATCGTTAATCAGTTCTGGCGTGGCCTGTATCTGGCCGACACGGGCGCGTGCTGCAGTGACCTGGGTCAGCACGTCTTTTTCATGGGAGGCATAACCCTTTACCACATTAACCAGATTAGGCACCAGATCAGCACGGCGCTGGTATTGGTTAAGCACCTCAGCCCAACTGGCTTTCACCTGCTCATCGCTGCTCTGAAAAGTGTTGTAGCCGCAGCCGCTCAGACTCAAAGTCAATAACACCATGAGGGACATCATCCAGTTACGCATCGCTTCATCTCCTTGATTAATTTATTAAATTACTGGATAGCATTAAAACCGCTGATCCAGGTATTTTGTCACTGCATCAACTAGCTGTGCATCCATATTATCGAAAAAATGATCGGCATGCGCTATTCTTTGTTGTGTCGATCCGGTCTTGCTTTGTAACGATGCTTTCCGGGCACGGGCAGTTTTCAACACCTCAGGCAAATCATTCTCGCCATACAAATCCAGCACTGGCACGCTGACCTTGCGATAACTGGCATGATCCGACATGCCGATGGCCACCCAGGTCTTCACTGCCGCATCAGGTTTGCCAGTCATATACCCCGCACTCATGCGCGAGCCCATGCTATGCGACACCAGTCCGATTTTGGTGTAGCCCTTGGCCTTGAGGAAATCCACAGCAATACGCAAGCGCTGCACCGCATCCGGGAAAGTCGCCAGATATGCACTATCATTAGCGCTGTTTGCCAATACTGGCATTTGTACCGACAGGGTCGTATATCCGTGATCTGCTAGCTGACTGCGCAACACGCCTATCAGACCCCAATCTGGATTAACACCCCTGCCATGCACAATCACCAGCGCCGCCTTGGCATCTTTGGCCTGGGTGTAGAGCGTTAAAAATTTATGCCCATCAGGCTGTTCCAGATAAACCGGATCCCCCACCACCATGCCAGGCAAGACTTCATCCGCCCATTTTTTTTCACGTGCATAATCAGCAGCAAAAGTGAGGCTGCTTATCAACACCAAAATTATCAACCATAATGTGCGTTTCATCTTCATTCCCTCATGATTATATCGAATGCCTGTTGAACTGGATTACAGATTGAACCGCTTTGCCTGAAGACTGCTGCGATAACCAATAAACTAGACACCGCCTTGGTAATGAACTGCTTTTATCGCTTTTTGTAACCGCACAAGTTGTGCCAGGATGCCATCCTTGGCAATCAGCAAGGTTGCACACAGCGATTTTGCCGTTTTCAGGTCATCCTGTTTACACGCTTGCATAATAGCCGTACCTATCTCATGCACTTTATTATGCAATGGTTCTATCGCGGTAAATTCGCTTAACTGGCCATAGCGTTCCACGCCATAACCATAATACCAATGCCCAAATCGACATTGATGTGCATCGGTTATTTCTGTTTGATTCAACGTAATATTCCGTTGCCCAACTGACATAATCAAACGCTTAACCCATTTCAAATGATCATACTGCGCAACCAATAACGGGAAATCATCGAGTTTCCATTCTGTATCTGCCCACATAGCCCAGACAGGGTCTGCCACGTAGGTATTTGCCCAATCCAGCACCTTTAACGCAGGCATGGGCTTGGCAATGCCATAGCCTTGCACAAAATCACAACCCAGGCGCATTAACAGCACCCCGTGCTCAGTGGTTTCCACCCCTTCAGCAATGACTTTACGATTAAATACTTTGCCCATGTTGATGACCGCTTCGACCATAATCAAATCATCACGATCATCTAAAATATTGCGCACAAACGACTGGTCGATTTTAAGGGTTTCAGCAGGCAGACGTTTTAAGTAATTCAATGAAGAGTAACCCGTTCCGAAATCGTCTAATGAAAAACTCACCCCCAGTATCTGACAATCACGTATTAGCTGATTAACCTGATTAATATCACCTAAAGCAACAGATTCCAGTATTTCGATTTCCAGCAAATCAGGCGGCACATCAGGATAACGTGCCAGCGCGTCTTTAAGGTGTTGCAAAAAATCCCCGCGGTGGAAGTGCAATGCAGCGATATTGATACTGACCACCCATAACTTACCCGCCTTCACCCAAGCCGATATTTGCTGCAAGGCCTGATCCATTACCCACACGCCAATATCAATAATCAACTCAGTCATTTCTATCTGGGGCAGAAAATCCAACGGCGGGATCATCCCCTGCTCGGGGTGCTGCCAGCGCAATAGCGCCTCCATGCCAACAATCTCACCCGTGCGCATGTTGACCTTGGGTTGATAATGCAAAACCAATTCGTTGTCGAGCAATGCCTTTTGAACGCGTTTTAATGTTTGATGGCTGGAGGTTATTTGCTGATCGACATTAGCATTGAATGGCTGATATTGATTACGGCCATGTTGCTTGGCCTGGTACATCGCCTGATCCGCATAGCGCAGCAGCGTGTCTGTGTCTTTATGATCTATGGGATATAGTGCCGATCCAATGCTGGCAGATATGGAGATGGATTTATTATCAATCAAATAAGGCATTGATATTGAAGCCAGGACACGGCGCATGATCAACTCAAGCTCATCGACATCATTGACGTCACCCAACAGCAACACAAACTCATCGCCACCCAAACGTGCCGCAGTGTCATCACCCCGGATAATAGCGCTTAATCGCTGAGCCACCTCGACCAACAGCTTATCACCCACACTGTGTCCATAACGGTCATTAACAGGTTTGAATTCATCCAAATCGATCACACAAACTGCAAGCAGCATTTGCTGCCGCTGTGCACGTGCAAGCGCACGATCGAAGCGATCAGCCAGTAACACGCGGTTGGGCAGATTCGTCAGTACATCATGCGCAGCTTGCCAACGTACGGCATTTTGTAAACGGTGCTTGTCGCTAACATCATGAAATACAAGTACGCAGCCTATAAGTGAACCATCCGACAGAAAAATAGGGGCGGCAGTATCCTCAATGTTATATTCCATGCCATTACGCGCAATGAGCACCGTATGATTGGCAAGCATAACGGTTTTGCCATCACGCAGCACCAAATCGACCGGGTTGACTACTTTTTGGCGAGAGTCTTCATTAATGATATTGAAGACATCCGATAACGGTTTATCTAACACATCATCCAGCGACCACCCGGTTAAATGTGCCGCAACGGGATTGATAAACGTCACCCTGCCCTCTGCATCGGTCGTAATCACCCCGTCACCAATTGAGGCCAGCGTTACTTCGGCACGCTCTTTTGCCAAATAAAGGGCTTCTTCACGCTCTGTCAGTACACTTTCCAGATTATCCGCATGCTGCTTCAATTGCTGTTTGGCAATTTCCAGATCTTTATTTAAATAATGCAGCTTACTCATGTCTCGAACCATGATTAGAATGTCTGTGACATTTCCCGCTTCATCCTTAATGGCTTGTACATTTTTCGAGATGTGTACTACAGAGCCATCATGTCGTTTAAAAATCGTTTCCTGATCATTGCACTTTCCCGTTTCTTCTACCAACGCCATGCATGTACCGAGGATATTAATATCCCCCAGATAGTCGATGATAGAAGAGCCAAGTAGCTCCTGCTCTGTATAGTCGATTAAGCGACAAAAAGCTGAATTTACATAACGAATATGCAGTTCAAAATCAATGGTAAAAATTCCGTCAGGCGAGTTTTCCAGAATCTGCCTTAGATAGGCTTGATCTTTAATATCGGCACCAGTTTTAAACATGGATATACCTTAGGTGAAGTTGTAATGATTTTATGCCATTAGTTTACGCTTGTCGCACTGCTCATAACTTCCGCAATGCCCAAATACTAATCGATTTGTTGGCTTTCCCTGTCTTCGCGGAATTAAGCCGGGTGCACATCACTGCCAGATAGAGCAGCTCTATTTTTAATATATACGACTGATTATAGTACTACTTTAAGATGATTAACTGTTTGAATAGATTATCCATGCTGTTGTTTGGCCGATCCAACATGAGCAAACGGCATGGACTGCCTGCTTAATGACACAAAGCGGACGGTTATGGTGATTTTTTGCATGTCTCAAATTGGCATATACCAGCCTATCAGCATCAGACAGTTTACCTGACTTCACTACCCCGTAGCTTAGGTAAAACAGGCACACACGAGTCCCGTCGCCTGCCCGGCACAACCGGGTGGGCGATGGTTTTTCTGTGCATGGAATTTGTTAGCCAGTTTGAACGCTCAGCCCGATACCGCGTTAAAATGGCAGTCTTCCACGGCCAATCGCCGAATTTTCAGGGTCATCCCATGCATGAAGCACGCTTAGAAAAGATAGAAACAAAAATCGCCTTCCAGGAAGACCTGATCGAGGAGCTGAACAAAACGATATACCAGCAGCAAAAACAGCTGGAACGGCTGGAAGCAACCTGTACAGCGCTCACCGGTCACCTCTCCTCGCTGGCCGAGTCGGTGAATGAGCAGCAAGCGGTGGCGAGTGAAAGACCGCCGCATTATTAACCGGAGCAGTCACACAGAATTATTCACGGGTTCTTAACGTGCCTGCTATTCATGACAGCATCTGACCCTGGTCCCCTGGCTGGGGCGGGGAATGGTTCAGCGCAGTAAAAGCAGTGCCCTTGTGGTTTAAACCGCGATAGGCCTACTATAGGCAAAGAATACCTCATCACGCACCCATCCCAGCGACGCATATAACGCTTGAGCCGGCAGGTTGGTTTTCGCCGTGGTCAAATCCATGCGCACCATGCCCTTGGTGCGGGCAAGTGCCTCAGCCGCAAGCAGCAGCATGTGGCCGGTTCCGGCCTTGCGTCCATGCGGCGCGACATAGAGATCATACAAACTGTAAATCGGCTGGGCAGCCACCGAACAGAACGTCGGGTACAGCTGGCAGAATCCCACCGCCTGGTGATGATCATCCTCGGCCAGCAGGATGACGGATTCATTGTTGCGGATTCGATCCGCGATGAATTGCGTTGCCAATGGCAGATCGGCTGTCTGCTCATAAAACTGGCGGTAGGCGTCAAACAGCACCGCGACTGCATCGACATCTTGCAGCGTGGCTATTCTGGTGTGGATGGCAGGCATAAATGCTTGGTACAAATTATTTTAGCGTAGTTGCGTCGCCAGCGGCCGCAACAAATGCCATTTCCACCAATAAGCTGGGATCTGCCAGTTCCACTTTGACACATGCCCTGCTGGGTGCAGAGTCCAACGGGAACCAGCTATCCCATACCTCATTCAGGCCTGCATAATTCGCATAATCGGTAAGATAGATCGTAACCGACAAAATACGCGACTTGTCACTGGCAATGCTTGCCAGCTTTTGTTCGGCCTGCTCAAGAACCTGGCTAACCTGCCCGGTGATATCGGCTGTGGTGTCGGTATCCGCCACTTCGACAAAATGGGCGATGCCGTTAAACACAGTGACATCAGACCAGCGCTGATTGGGGTTAATACGGTGTATTTTCATTTTTACTCTTTGCGACGAAGAAAACATGGAGTTAAAGCTATGATACGCGGTCTTGCGATCAGGTAAAAATTAACCACACTTAATTAAAATTAGTCAAAGTAAGTGCTGAGGCTGTGGGGTCGTGCCTTACATTTGACATTTCATTCCCTTTGTCTGTGTTTTAGATTGATGTGAAATGTAAGACGCGACCCCAGCGCTTCCGACCCCAGCGCTTCGGAAAACGCTTGGCTTCAGATCGCCTTATGAGGTATTCTTTGGCAAGGAGATGCGCTACACCACATCAGCACAGGCGGTTGCACTTCGAACTTGAATCCGCCTTATCTAACGCCCATGGAAGGACACACCCATGCCACTATCACTCCGACACCTCCTCGCCTGCACTGTCTACCTGACAGCGATATCGGGATCAGCCTGCGCAACGCCGAACCAGCACGAATTCGTGGCAGTTAATCAGGCACAAGCCTCCGATCTGCAGCCGCAGCACGACACAAGCGAAGGCGAACAGTTAACCCAGCAATATTGCACTCAGTGCCACGCCCTGCCAAGCCCAGAGCAGCACTCGGCACAACAATGGCCTTACGTAGTAAATCGCATGGAACGCTATATGCGCAATCGCGGTGTCGCAATGCCGGACGACAACGACACCTCAGCCATACTTGATTATCTTGGAAGTGACAGCGAGTAGACGCCGCCACTTATTCAACTACAGCGAAACGCCGAGTGAGCCCAACCTGTTTCACCAGCCCACTCATGGCATTTGCTGAATAAGACTGCTTAGGCTTTCTTCACAAACTCCGACTTCAGCTGCATCGCGCCGATGCCGTCGATTCTGCAGTCGATGTCATGGTCGCCCTCGACCAGACGGATGCTCTTCACCTTTGTACCCACCTTCACCACCGATGACGAACCCTTAATCTTCAGATCCTTGATCACCGTCACCGCGTCACCGTCCTGCAATACCGTGCCATACGCATCATGCACCACGCGTGCTTCATCAGCGCTCTCAGCGACCGCATCTTTGGACCACTCCATGCGCGCACTCCGGGCACACGTACATGTTGCTGTCTTCGTAAGTATATTCAGAGTTGCATTTAGGACAGTTAGGCAAATTACTCATTGGTTTCCTTTTTTGGATTAGTGTCGGATTCGGATGAAGACGGTTCAATTTTCTTGACCACGCGATGCAGTACCTCAGCGGTTTTGTTACCGGCATGGTCTATGCCCTCACCAGCCTTTTTCAGACCGTGGCCGACAGCCTCAGTCGTTTTTGCGGCGATTTCGCGAGTCTTGGTTGTGACTTTATTAACGGTTTCGTTGGCATACGCCGACGCAGCTGCCTGAGTCAGCGCCATTACCAGCAACAGCGGGGCAAGATGTTTGAGCTGCATGATATTGATCTCTTTCATGGATTGCGTGAACTGATTACGACTATGCGCATACCTTAGCACGTATCGCACTTGAATGAACCGGGCTTATCCGGTACGCAATATTTGGCAGACTTATTATTCTTTAGTTCACAGATCAAGCAGCCTGCTTTTTTGTCGGGATTCTGAATTAAATCCAAAGGTGTATCCCCGGCTCCAATTTGTAGCCACACAACATAGGTACAACTGGCCTCAATCGCTCAAAAATATAAAATCGACAACTCCACCAATTTTAACTTGCCGATGTTTAAAAAATTGAGTAATATTACTGAAAAGATATAAATATCTTTTTATAGACAAATAACCTGAGAGGTCATCATGAGCAAAAAGCTAGCAGCAAATCTATTTGGTTTATTCATCGCCGTGAGCGGCGCAGCCCATGCTGGGGACGACTGGATGTTACGGGTACGGGCGATCGATGTAGCGCCAGACTCGAGCTCGAGTCCTGTCGCCGGAGTCAACGCAAATGATCAATGGGCGCCCGAGGTAGATTTAACGTATTTCTTCACCAAAAATATTGCGGTTGAAGCGATTGCAGCCACCACCCGCCATAGCGTTACATTGAATAGCACGGATCTCGGCAAGGTTAGCGTATTGCCGCCGACCGTCACCCTGCAGTATCACTTCAACCCCGAAGGCCGCGTACAACCTTATGTTGGCGCCGGCGTTAACTACACTCGTTTTTACAATGTGCAACTAGCCTCAGGCCTCGATGTAGACAGGAATAGTTGGGGCGGTGCGTTGCAACTCGGTACGGATATCGCGATCGGTAAAAATAGTTACATCAACCTCGATGTCAAAAAGCTCTATATCCAAACCGATGTTAAAAGCAATGGCACCTACTTGACCACACTCAAGCTGGACCCCGTTGTTTGGGGCGTGGGTTACGGTTTCAAATTTTAAATACAGCAGCTAAGTTAACGGCGCGAACCTAATCACAGGGGCGCGCCGCCATGCATTCCACCGAGAGCGTGGAGGCTGTGGGGTCGTGCCTTACATTTGACATTTCATTCCCTTTGTCTGTGTTTTAGATTGATGTGAAATGTAAGACGCGACCCCAGCGATATGCGAGAAGCAATGAAACTGGCACCAACAAACATTTGACAATTCCCTTGTCAGCAGATTTTGCTTTCATATATTACCTTTTATAATCGGTGGTCTCGAGTTCGAAGTACAACACCCAATGGTGGCATTGGGGTTACATCTCGCAACATCTGACCTTTTTTGTTATTCATACTGCACTCCTCATTAAATTGGTTATCTATGCCTGCCTCCATCAACTTCGTGCCCAAGTTCGCCATATGAGTAATGTTATGAGTAATGTCAAGACGTGACCCCTTGCTTCATAGGATCACCCAATCCAAATGTGCTTTTAGCAATTTCAATGATTCTCAGTTTAACTTGTTGCTTAACCTCATTAGTTACACCTGTTGAAGTACTCATAAAGAAACTCTCCTTTTAATCAAAATCAAACCATTCTTTGCCAGCGGCATTCACACCCACATCTATAGACCTACCATCTACAGCCATCGAATTCATATTGGTAAGCATCCAGAAATCGACGAACCGCTTTATAAAAAAACGGCTTCCTAAAAGATTTAGGCTGGATATGTGTTGAATACTTGATATAGGGACGATGTGATTACCTTCGACCGTTGCAAGTGGAGTACCATTCAAAGAAAAAATCCGCAAAACGAGGCTTGTGGGGATTCTATCTACGAGATCTTTCTTCATGAGATCAGGATAAGAGGAGTCGATATAAACATCAGCAAGGTTGCTATACTTCCAAGACCAAGCCTCAACAAATTTGTTGTTATTTTTACCCGCACAGATTAAGCCACCCAAATAATTTGTTGCTGCATCTGCATGGGCAATTTCAATGACTGATTCTGCCCCCTTCATGCCAAAGCTCAAGGTTTGCTCAACCGTATGGTCAAAAAAATGGGTATCCAGCTTTACAGTGGAATCCCAGCATTGCAAAAATGATTGATACGTCACCTTAGACTGTGAAGTGAGTTTTTCGGTATGACTGCGTCGATTTATTATGGTTGGCAAATCGACAACGATTGAATTGATATCCCCCAGAGGGTGCGCACCATCATAAAGCGCATATTTTTCTGGTAATTCTCTGTATAAACGTCCAACAAGATGATGATAGTTTCTCTTTATTGCTTTATCAGACGTTGTACCCAAATACTGCCCTATGCCCATATCGTAGTAATCATCCCAACTGCAATCTTGTTGGAGAGTTGGGCAGAAACGACTTGCCAGCATGGTAACAAAAAGACTTTTCCCACTGCTGAGTTCACACAATCCTCCGCTCATCGCGTACGGATTATGCGCTTGCGGGTCAAATCGGTACCGCGCCATCAGCGTTTTTTTGCCGTCACGATCCATCCAGATTTCTTGCGATGACACTTGCGCAATTTCATGGTCTGCATTCAGCGGTGTGAATTTTGAGATGATTTCAAGATGCTTGCCACCACACGTTACCTGTGTGATTTCTGGATGGAACGGCTTGCCCAATTCATATTGGGAGGGTGATATTTGCGCATCAGCTTTTGCTTGCGTCAACATCGCAGCCAGCAGCATCAATACTGCTGTACCAATCAAATCACGATAGATGTATTTAAGTTGAACATATGTGTTCATTCAATATCCTTCCAGTTCGTACCGCCGAAGCCGAATAGTCCTGCGCTGGCGTTCAGGCTCAAACCCGCAGCCAATATCAAGCCAATTATTTTGAATATCCCCAACCACCCTTGTTTGTTATTCATGCCGCGCTCCTTGCAGGGCGGGTTTCAGAAAAGCTCAGGGTCAAGCCTTACAAATCACATGAATCATACCGTTAGAGTGCAAAGTTTAAGCTCTAACTCTAGCGTTCTGCATATGCATCAACATAAGTATCAATGAGCTTCCTGATCATGCGTTGATACTGTGTATGATGCTTTGAGGCTTCAGATTTGAAAAATTCGATACTCTTTTTACTTAAAGCAATAGTAACTTTTACGCCTTCTTCTCGGAACGCGAGTTCCTCAGGTGGAGGCAGAAAATCCACAATAACTTTAGCTTCAATAGGTTCGTTGGTATATTTAATTTTGGTTTTCATAAATTGTTTTTCCTTTACGCCAATAGCCAGCACCAAAGAAAAGTATGGTAAATAATATGGCAACTTACGACCTCAAGGTAAAATTGAGGGAGCAGCCCCCTGTATACACAAAACACCGACGCAGATACTCAAGCCTCAAGCAGCGCGCGGTCGAGTATATCCAGCGCTTCATCAAAAATCGCATCTTCCGTCGTCAGCGGATAGAGGAAGCGCATGACGTTGCCGTAGACACCACAGGTCAGCAGGATCAGCCCTGCTTCCAGTGCGGCCTGTTGCACGCGTTTTACCGCGTCGGGGGACGGCTCGCCGGTGGCCGTATCGAAAAACTCCGCCGCGATCATCGACCCCAAGCCGCGCACTTCCTTTAATGCTGGAATTTTCGCCTGTGCTGCCTGCAAGCGTGCCGTCAGTTTTTGCCCCAATATATTGGCGCGCACCACCAACTGCTCCTGCTCAATAATGTCGATCACCGCATGCGAGGCGGCTATCGCCAGCGGATTACCGGCGTAGGTGCCGCCGAGTCCGCCCGGCAACGGGCCATCCATCACTTCGGCCTTGCCGCACACTGCGGACAGGGTCATCCCCCCCGCCATGCTTTTGGCGATGGTCATGATGTCGGGCAACACATCGTAATGCTCGGTGGCGAATAGTTTGCCGGTACGGCCAAAACCCGTCTGCACTTCATCGTAAATCAGCAGGATGCCATGCTGGTCGCAAATCTGGCGCAAGGCGCGCATCAGTTCTGGCGGTGCGACGTAAAAGCCACCCTCGCCCTGCACCGGTTCAATGATGATCGCCGCCACCCGTTGCGGGTCAACATCGGCTTTGAACAGTGTTTGTATGGCATGCAAGGCATCATCAATCGTCACGCCATGCAACGCCATCGGAAATGGTACATGGTAAATCTCGGACGGGAACGGCCCGAAGCCGACCTTGTACGGCACCACTTTGCCCGTGAGTGCGCAACCCATCATGGTACGGCCGTGAAAGCCGCCGGAAAAAGCGATGATGCCAGCGCGACCACTGCTGGCGCGGGCGATCTTGATCGCGTTCTCCACGGCTTCCGCGCCGCTGGAGAAGAATGCCGTCTTTTTGGCATAGTTGCCAGGGGTCAGCGCGTTGATACGCTCGGCCAGGGTGACATAGCTCTCATATGGCAACACCTGATAACAGGTATGGGTAAAGCGCTGAAGCTGCGCCTCAATGGCCGCCACCATGCGCGGATGCCGATGCCCAGTATTGAGCACGGCAATGCCGCCGGCGAAGTCAATATAACGCTTGCCTTCCACATCCCACACTTCGGCATTCAGGGCACGGTCGATATAAAAACCGGCCATCACGCCGATGCCGCGCGGGGTGGCGGCAAGACGACGCTGATGCAGGTCGGCGTTGCTGATTTGATCCGTTGTTTTTGCAGTCATGCTTACTCCCTACTCGCTAAATTAAGCGAGGCTGATCCATGTGGTTTTGAGTTCTGTGTATTTTTCCAGCGCGTGCAGCGACTTGTCGCGGCCGTTGCCGGATTGCTTGAAGCCGCCAAACGGCACGGTGATATCGTCCTCGTCGTAGCTGTTGACGTGCACCGTACCCGCACGCAGCGCACGCGCCACCAGATGCGCGCGCGAAATGTCGCGCGTCCACACTGCGGCGGCCAGGCCGTAGCTGGTATCGTTGGCGATGCGGATCGCTTCTTCCTGGGTATCGAAAGTGATAATGGACAGCACCGGTCCGAAGATTTCCTCGCTGGCGATGATCATTTCATTGGTCACATTGTCGAATATGGTCGGCGCCACGTAGTAACCACCGCTCTCGGTACGCACACGCTCGCCGCCACAGCACAGTTTGGCGCCCTGTTGCTTGCCGGCTGCGATGTAGTTGAGCACGTTATCCATCTGTCCCTGATCGACCAGCGCACCCATTTTGGTATTGGGATCGAGCGGATCGCCCGGCATGTGCTTGGGCGAATGCTGTTTCAGCTTCTCCACGAACTCATCGCGTATGGAACGCTCGACCAGCAGGCGCGACGGCGCATTGCAGCTCTCGCCCTGATTGTAGAAGATCGAACCCGCCGCGGCCGCGACCGCCTTGTCCAGATCGGGGCAGTCGGCAAACACGATATTAGGCGACTTGCCACCCAGCTCACACCAGGCGCGTTTGAGGTTGCTCTCACCCGCCATGACCTGAATTTTCTTGCCCACCCCGGTCGAGCCGGTGAAAGCGATGCAGTCGACATCCATATGCAACGCCATCGGCGAACCCGCTTCCGCACCGTAACCCGGCACCACGTTGAATACGCCGGCAGGAATCCCCGCTTCCAGCGCCAAGTCCCCCAGTCGCAAGGCAGTCAACGGTGATTTTTCGGACGGCTTCAGCACCACGCTGTTACCGGCCACCAGCGCCGGGGCGATCTTCCAGGAAGCCATCAGCAACGGGTAATTCCACGGCACAATGGCGGCCACCACGCCTATCGCTTCACGCGTGATCAGTGCCAACGTATTGCCGTCGGTAGGCGCGATCTCGTCGTACACCTTGTCGATGGCTTCGCCGAACCAGCGCAGGGTATTGGCCGAACCGGGTACATCCGTATTCATGCTGGCAGTAATCGGCTTGCCCATATCCAGCGTTTCCAGCAACGCCAGTTCTTCGCGGTTGGACATCACCAGATCGGCAAAGCGGATCATGGTGCGTTTGCGTTCAGCTGGCGATTTTCCCGCCCAGCGCCGGTCCTCGAATGCGGCACGCGCGGCCGCGACAGCCAGGTCAATATCCGCCGCCTGACAGCGCGCCACATCGGCCAGCTTACGGCCGTCTATCGGCGACATGCAGTCAAACGTGCCACCGTCAGCGGCATCCACGCGCTGACCGTTGATCAGTGCACGGCCATCAATAATTAATGCAGCGGCACGGGCGTGCCAGTCTATCGTATTCATTTCACATCCTCAGTTTTCTGCTTATAGCCCAGCCATAGCGACGTATTTGATTTCCAGATATTCATCGATGCCGTGATGCGAGCCCTCGCGCCCCAGACCCGACTGCTTGACCCCGCCGAACGGTGCGACCTCGTTGGAGATGATGCCGGTGTTGACGCCGACCATGCCGTATTCCAGCGCCTCGGCTACGCGCCAGATGCGGCCGATATCGCGGCTAAAAAAGTACGATGCCAGCCCGAATTCGGTACGATTCGCCAGCTCGACCACTTCATCGTCGGTTTTGAAACGGAACAATGGCGCGACCGGGCCAAAGGTTTCCTCGCTGAACACCAGCGATTCCGGGCTGACATCGGCCAGCACGGTAGGCTCGTAAAAAGTACCGCCCAGCGCATGGCGCTTGCCGCCCGACACCAGCCGCGCGCCTTTGGCAATGGCATCGGCCACATGGCTTTCGACCTTGGCCAGCGCCGCTTCGTCGATTAGCGGCCCCTGGGTGACGCCATCGGTGAAGCCGTCGCCCACTTGCAATTGCGCTACGCGGTCTGCCAATTTTTGTGCAAAAGCATCAAACACGCCGTCCTGCACAAACAGGCGGTTAGCGCAGACGCAGGTTTGGCCTGCATTGCGGTATTTGCTGGCAATCGCGCCTTCGACGGCCGCATCCAGATCGGCATCGTCGAACACGATAAACGGCGCGTTGCCGCCCAGTTCCAGCGACAGTTTTTTGATGGTGTCCGCGCTCTGGCGCATCAGGATACGACCGACTTCGGTGGAGCCGGTAAACGACAGCTTGGTCACCACCGGGCTGGCACAGATGGCGGCACCAATTTCACGGGCGTCGCCGGTAATCACCTGCAATACGCCAGCGGGAATGCCCGCCTCTTCGGCCAGCACCGCCAGTGCCAGCGCCGACAACGGCGTCTGCTCGGCGGGCTTGACGATCATGCTGCAGCCCGCGGCCAGTGCCGGTGCGACCTTGCGGGTGATCATGGCGGTGGGGAAATTCCACGGTGTAATCGCTGCGGTCACGCCTATCGGCTGCTTCAGCACCAACAAACGGCGGTCACCCAGCGGCGCGGGGATCACTTCACCGTAGACGCGCTTGGCTTCCTCGGCAAACCATTCTATAAAACTGGCACCGTAGGCAATCTCGCCACGCGCCTCGGCCAGCGGCTTGCCTTGTTCGGCAGTCAGTATCCGCGCCAGGTCTTCCTGGTGCTGCATGATCAGGGCGAACCAGGTTTTGAGTTTGGCCGAGCGTTCCTTGGCGGTCAGCGTGCGCCATTGTTTTTGCGCCACCGCTGCAGCGGCAATCGCGCGCTCGGTTTCGACACGCCCCATACGCGGCACTTGTGCAATCACTTCCGCCGTTGCGGGGTTATATACAGCAAAATGCTCACCCGAATCTGCAGCGACCCAGTGTCCTGCCAGCAAAGCTGCATTGTGCTTGAGTAATACGGGGTAATTTAGTTGTAAAGTCATGATTTTCTACTTAATGAAGTTTCAAACTGTTTGATTCTTTTCGCTATATGCCAATGAAATTTCCCGTTGGCGCTGCCTTGCTATCCGTGCCTGATAAAGACTGAATGCCACCACCGCGATGGTTACCGTCGCTATCATTACCGTCGCTGCCGCATTGATAGACGGATTCAAGCCTAACCGTGCGCGTGAGAATATCACCATGGGCAGAGTGGAATAACCGGGTCCAGACAGGAACGATGACAGCACCACATCATCAAACGAAAGCGTGAAAGTCAGCAGGAATGCAGACACCAGTGCAGGCACTAATAACGGCAAGGTCACCAGGCGAAATACCTGAAATGGTTTGCAACCCAAATCCATCGCGGCTTCATCCAGCGTGCCATCCATTTCATGCAGGCGGGCGTTAATGACAACGGCAGCATAGGCAGTCCCCAACAAGGCATGTCCCAGCAGGATGGTGAACAGACCACGCTCAGGGAATCCCAGCCAATTCTGTAGTGAGACCAGCATCAATAACAACGATAAGCCCACAATCACATCGGGCATCACCAACGGCGAACTGGACATGGATGACAACAGGGTACGCCCCGCAAAACGCCGGTAGCGGTTCAGCACGAATGCGGTAAATGTACCAAAGAACACCGAAATCAGGGCTGAATAGCAAGCCACTCTGAGAGACAATCCCACCGCGCTGATCAAATCATCATCAGCCGCCAGTGCAACATACCACTTCATGCTGGCGTGGCTCCAGACCGTGACCAGCGGGGAGGCGTTGAATGAATAAATCACCAGCGTCACGATAGGCAGATATAAAAACACATAGACCGCTATCAGCCAGACTTTACCGAACTTGCTATTCATCGCTGAGCCTCCGCCTGATCGGCCTGATATTTGTTAAATATCGCCATAGGCAGCAAGATCAACAAGATCATCACTACCGCAACCGCCGATGCCATCGCCCAGTCATTGTTACTGAAGAACTCATCCCACAACACGCGACCTATCATCAGCGTATCCGAACCACCCAGTAACTCGGGAATCACATATTCGCCCAATGCGGGGATGAAAACCAGCATCGAGCCTGCAATGATCCCGGCCTTGGACAGCGGCACAGTAATCAGCCAAAAAGCCTTGAACGGGCTGGCACCCAAGTCTGCAGCCGCCTCCAGATAGCGCATATCCAGTTTGGACAAATTGGCATATAACGGCAATATCATGAACGGCAGATAGGAATAAACCATACCTATCATCAGCGAAGTCGAGGTATTCATAATCTGCAATGGCATGTCTATCATGCCCAAGGACATCAATACATTGCTAAATACACCATCACTCACCAGCAGCGTTTTCCAGGCGTAAATGCGGATCAGAAACGAGGTCCAGAACGGCAACATGATGAGCATCAGCAACATGGGCTGCAAATGAGCCGGGGAGCGCGCCATAAAATACGCAAACGGATAAGCCATAACCAGGCAAATCACCGTAGTAGCCAGCGCATATTTGATGGATGACACGAAAGTGTCGAAATACAGCGGGTCTGTACCGATAAACAAATAATTGGAAAAATTCAGTTTGATGGTGAGCCAACCGCTGCTCATGTTCAGCATACTGGAAACTTCGGTGGCTTCCATTTCCGACAGACTGAATTTCAGGATAATCAGCAACGGTATCAGTGCCAGCATCACAAACCAGAGATAGGGCACACCTATCACCAGTTGGCGGCCGTTAATATAACGCCGCAGGTAGTTATATATACCGGTCGGATTCGCTTTCATTGGGTCAATACCACCATCGCCAAGTTATGCCAACTCGCATAAGCCCTGTCACCCCAGGTCAGGCCACAGCTGAGATCCCGCGTACTGTTAAGCTCCTGCGCTTTTAGCATCATGCCACTGTCGAGCTGAAGATGATAAGTCGTGTAAGCGCCAAAATAAGCTATCTCTATGACCTCACCCTCACACCAGTTGAACTCCCCTGCAGGACGCTCTTTGGACAACAATATCTTTTCCGGACGTAACGCAACCTTGACCGACATTCCCGTATTGCCACTGATACCGTGCCCCACATAATGCACGCACTCAACACTGCGCACAGTGACGTGGTCAGGCTCGTCCTCTTCCAGCACGCCATCGAAAATATTTACATTACCGATAAAGTCAGCCACCTGCAGGCTGTTTGGTATTTCATAGACCTCATCGGGCGATCCCACTTGCAGGAAATAGCCTTCGCTCATCACCGCAATACGGGTAGCCATGGTCATGGCCTCTTCCTGATCATGCGTCACTAACACGCAAGTCACACCGACTTCTTCGATAATGTTGACCAACTCAAACTGGGTTTTTTCCCGCAGCTTTTTATCCAGCGCACCCAAAGGCTCATCCAGCAATAACAGTTTGGGTCGTTTCGCCAGACTGCGCGCCAATGCAACACGCTGCTGCTGGCCACCGGACAGTTGATGCGGTTTACGCTTGGCAAATTTGGTTAGCTGCACCAGGCTGAGCATGGACTCAACCCGTTCAACAAGGTCTGCTTTAGCCATGCCATCACGGCGCAAGCCAAATGCAATATTGTCCCAGACGGTCAAATGCGGAAATAACGCATAAGACTGGAACATCATATTAATCGGGCGCTGATAGGGTGGCAGGTTAGTAATGTCCTGCCCTGCCAGGAATATCTTGCCTTGAGTGGGTGTTTCAAAGCCTGCAAGCATGCGTAACAAGGTTGATTTACCGCAACCAGAACCGCCTAACAGTGCGAATATTTCGCCCGTTGCCACAGTAAGCGAGACATTATCCACTGCCTTGACTGTACCGTCATAAATCTTGGTAAGTCCTTCCACGCGCAGCAAATCTTCTCGTACCGTCTTGGCTTTTGGTGCTGTTGCCATAAATCTCCCCTATTTACTCGAACCTATTTTGAATGTTGCTGAACGCCCACTTGATGCAGCAGTGGGCGTAGTTCCGACAAATTACAGACCGGATTTGAAGCGGGTGAATAAACGCGTCATGGTGCGACGGGTATTGTTATTCACCGTACCCGGCGCAACCAGCTTGGCAATATCCGCATCCGACAGGAAGATGGATTTGTTATTGCGTATATCAGCATCAACATAAGGTGTTGCGGCACGATTCGGGTTGGCATAAGTCACGGTATTGGTAATCGCGGCGGTCACTTTAGGTTGCATGATGTAATTCATGAATTTAAGCGCGTTGCCTGGATGCGGCGCATCCGCTGGAATTGCCATGGTATCCATAAACATCAGACCGCCATTTTTGGGTACCAGCGCCACGATGTTCTGTGGTGATTTGTTTTCTATTGATTTTTTGCGCGCCAGATTAAAGTCACCTGCCCAGCCATAAGCGACGCAAATCGAACCGCTTGCCAGCTCATCAATCTGTCCACCCGAGTTGAAGCGCTTGATATCAGGACGTATCTTTTTCATCATGTCATACGCTGCGTTGTAATCTGCAGCATTTTCGCTGTATGGGTTCTTACCCATGTAATGCAGCGCGGCAGGGAACACATCAGCCGCAGTGTCGAGGAAAGTGATACCGCAGGTTTTCAGCTTGTCAGCATATTTTGGATTGAACACCAGCTCCCAGGCATTATCCGGCATCGGGGTCGTGCCCAGGGCTTTTTTGACCTTGTCCACGTTGATACCAACGGTGTTGTAACTCCACATCCAGTCGATCAGATACTGATTACCCGGATCAACTTGCGCCAGCTGTTTGAGCAGACCTGTATCCAGATTGCCATAATTGGTCAGCTTAGATTTGTCCAGCTTCTGGAACAATCCACCTTCAATTTGCAGTTTTGCCCAGTTTGAAGAAGGCACCACAATATCGTAACCGGTCTTTTTGGCGATGAGTTTTGCATGCAGAATTTCGTTGCTGTCAAAAACGTCATAACGGATTTTGATGCCGGTTTCTTTTTCAAAGTTTTTAATCGTGTCCGGTGCAATGTAATCTGACCAGTTGTAGATATTAAGAATTTTTTCTTCATCTTTGGCCTGGGCGCTTGAGATCATCCCGGCAGCCACCACAAAACCAGTCAAAACAGCAAGCATACGTTTACTATATAGCGATTTCATTAAAACTCTCCTTAAGTAATCTGTTAAACATCAAATTAAAAACTACCCAGCACTACAACCTACTTTCACGCAAAAACTGTGCGAGTACCGCGGCGCAATAATCTTATCATGTTCAAAACGGTTTACCGTATTCATACCACGGCTTTTACATCCATATATCCCAGCGTTTCCAGCTCATGCAGAGTCGCATTTAGACATAGCTGTATCAGCCCTATCATTTCGTCAATTTGGGCTTTGGTCATGACCAATGGTGGCGCGATAATCATGCGATCACCGACAGCGCGCATTATCAGTCCATTCGCAAAACAATGGTTGCGGCAAATCATCCCCACTTCCAGCGATTCATCAAAAGCCAGGTGTTTGGCTTTATCCTTCATCAGTACAAAAGCACCCACCATGCCGAATGTTTCCGCGCCCGCCACTAAAGGATGCCCGGACAACACGGCAAAACGCTCTGCCAGATAGGGCCCGGTCTCATCCCGCACGCGCTCAACCAGACCTTCGCGCTCGATAATATCCAGATTAGCCAGCGCCACCGCACATGCTACCGGATGACCCGAATAGGTATAGCCATGGTTGAACTCGCCACCCTTTTCGATCAGCACTTCGGCCACCCGCTTACCAACCACCACGCCGCCCAGCGGGATGTAACCGGAGGTCACGCCCTTGGCGAAAGTCATCAGATCCGGCTTTGCACCCATCAATTCGGAGCTGAACCAGGCACCCAACCGCCCGAAGCCACAGATCACTTCATCGCAGATCAGCAAAATGCCGTACTTGTCACAGATACGCTGGATTTCCGGCCAATAGGTTTTCGGCGGGATAATGACGCCACCCGCACCTTGTATCGGCTCACCGATAAAAGCCGCGACCTTGTCTGCGCCAACCTCCAGTATTTTCTGTTCCAGCCAGCCCGCAGCTTCGATACCAAAAGCATCCTTATCCTGATCAGGCGCCAGCCCAAAGTGGTAAGGCTGCTCAATATGAACAATGCCAGGTATCGGCAATCCGCCCTGGGCATGCATGCCAGACATGCCACCCAGTGAAGCACCGCACATGGTCGAGCCATGATAAGCATTCTTGCGACTGATAATCACGCTGCGTTCAGGTTGACCCAACGTAGTCCAGTAATGCCGCACCATACGCACGATGGTGTCATTGGATTCAGAACCAGAAGAGCTGTAGAACACATGAGAAAAACGCTCACCTGCCAGGCCGATAATTCGGTCCGCCAGTTGTACTGCAGGCACGTTAGTAGTCTGGAAAAAGCTGTTGTAATACGGCAGCACTTCCATCTGCTCCGCTGCTGCTGCAACCAGCTCCTTGCGACCGTAGCCGACGTTGACACACCACAGACCAGACATGCCGTCAAAAATCTTGTTGCCCTCTGAATCCCAGATATACACCCCCTCGCCACGGATGATGACCCGCGCGCCTTTACTGGCCAGCGCCTTATGGTCGGTGAATGGGTGCATGTAATGTGCTGAATCCAGCGTTTGTACTTCACGGGTCGTAAGCGGCATGATGTTCTCCTTGTTCATAATCCTGGTTCGTTAAATTGGCGTCAGACGTGCATCAACAGATGCTCACGTTCCCAGGGACTGATCACGCGCATGAATTCCTCATGCTCGGTTTCTTTCACCGCCACGTAGACATCCAAAAAGCGTTTACCCAGCACGTCGTGCAATGGTTTGCAGGCATCCAGCAGGCGCAACGCTTCGGATAGCCCACGCGGCAACTGATAAGTGGAATCATAGGCACTGCCAGTGGTCACTGCGCTCGGCGTCAGTTTCTCAACAATACCCAGATAGCCGCACGCCAGCGTAACTGCCATGGCCAGGTAAGGATTGGCATCCGCACCCACCACACGATTTTCAACACGACGTGCTTCCGGCTCGGAAATAGGCACTCGTATCCCCACCGTACGGTTGTCATAGCCCCATTCGATGTTAATTGGCGCTGCGCCATGCCGCACGATGCGACGATAGGAGTTAACGTAAGGTGCCAGCAACGCCATCGCGGCAGGCAGATATTTTTGCAAACCGGCGATATAGTGCTGGAACAATGGCGATTCGCTGCCATCCGCATTACTGAAAATATTCAGACCGGTTTTGGTGTCGATCACGCTCTGGTGGATGTGCATGGCCGAACCGGGCTCATTGGTCATGGGTTTGGCCATGAAAGTGGCATACATGTTGTGGCGCAAAGCCGCTTCACGCAGGGTTCGTTTGAAGAAAAACACCTTGTCGGCAAGTATCATCGGCTCGTCGTGCAGGAAGTTGATTTCCATCTGCCCGGCGCCGAATTCGTGTATCAGCGTATCCAGCTCCAAACCCATAATGTCGCAGTAATCGTAGATATCCTCAAACAGCGGATCAAACTCGTTCACTGCATCGATACTGTATAGCTGGCGACTGGTTTCTGCACGTCCACTACGGCCGATAGGCGGTACCAGCGGCTGATTAGGGTCGATGTTACGGGCCAGCAGATAAAATTCCAGTTCTGGCGCCACAATCGGTGTCCAGCCCATGTTTTTGTAAAGGTCGGTCACGCGGCGCAAGACATTACGCGGCGCAAAATCGACTGGTGTGCCGTCATGAAAGAAACAGTCCATGATGACCTGGGCAGTAGGATCAACCGCCCAAGGCACCAGGCGCACTGTGCTCGGATCAGGCACCAGCACCATGTCTTTATCGGTAAAGCCGAAAACATTGTCATAGCCTTCGTGATTTTCAGGCGACTCGCCAGTGACAGTCACACCCAATACGGCTTCAGGCAAACGCATGGCACGCTCGGCAGTAAATTTCTCGCGCGGCAGTATCTTGCCCCGCGCCACACCAGTGAGGTCGGGAACCAGACATTCGATTTCAGTCACACGATTATCAGCCAGCCACTTCTCCATGTCGGTATGGGAAAAATCTTTACGATCAGTCATTTATATTCTCCTATGCATATCTATATTATTGTCAGTTTCCAGCATGACGCTGCACCACACGCGCCTGGCAAGCCGCACCAAAAGCACGAAATATCGCCAGATAAGGCGGCGTATTCAACACATCCCATTCAGGATGCCACTGCACCGCCAGCGCAAAGGTTTTCGCACCTGCAACACTAACGGCTTCGATCAGGCCATCTGGCGCATAAGCCTCAGCTACCAGCCCAGTACCCAGCCTATCAATCCCCTGCCCATGCAAAGAATTCACCATGAATTCACTGCAACCAGTCATTGCAGCCAGTTGCCCACCCGCCACAGTGCGCACGGTATGCACCTGAGCATACTGCTCAACCAGCGATGGCTTCGTTGGTTCACGGTGATCAGCCATGCCCGCCATTTCATGCACCGCCTGATGCAAGCTGCCACCAAACGCCACATTAATTTCCTGAAAGCCGCGGCAAATACCCAGCACAGGAATACCCGCCGCTACCGCAGCGCGTATCAGCCGCAACGTCAAACCATCACGCGCTGGATCGAGTGGCAATGATGGATCGCGTACAGCCTGATCAAAATGCGAGGGGTGAACATTGGAAACAGCACCTGGCAACAAAATACCGTCAGCCACTTCAAGCAGTGCTGCGATATCACTGTCATTACCCAGCGCAGGAACGATCAAAGGTAAGGCGTGCGCCGCCTGCACAACGGCATGGACATACTTGTGACCAGCCACATGAAATGGATGATCTCCAAGCTGCTTGCTGTCTGCTGGCAGCAACACTACCGGCGTACGATTCTGCATTATTTATACAACCTCATCATCATGATAACCACCTTGGTTACCTATTTGTGAATTGGCACCTTTATTAGATAAAAATGCACCAAAACCAACTAAACAAAAAATAATTATAAAAATACAAAAATAAAATAACATATTGTTTTATATGAAATATATATTGCAAAACTTATGTCGATAGGTGTATTCTTCGCTTAAATTGGCAATCTTACAAGAGCCATTTTGAATATTTTTATGGTGCCACTTATCACCCCCCTGGAGAAATTACCGTGGAATCTCTGACCATCTCTGACTGGTTGCTCACCGAGCTCAAACAAGGCCGCTTCCCGCCACGAATGCCTGCGCACCGCAGAGTATATGAAGCCATACGCCGCGCCATTGCCAGTCATCACCTGACACCAGGTACGCGCTTGCCCTCCACCCGCGCGCTGGCCACATCGCTGGGACTATCGCGCAATACGCTGCTAGCTGCATTCGAACAGCTACACGATGAAGGTTATGTAGTATCGCAGACTGGTAGTGGCACCCGTGTCGCCAAAACACTACCAGAGGACTACGCTGACAGGAACGCTGCGATATCGACCAACAATACTGACGCCACACCAACCGCAATGGGGCTGTCTGCCCGAGGCGCTACTGCAGCAGGTCTTGCAGATCAGCCAAGCTATGAAGTGCAACCCTTTGCACCAGGGGAAGATGACTTCTCCGCTTTTCCTACGCAGCTTTGGCGCCGCCTGCTTAATCGCCAGTGGCGCGATCCGCAACCCGCCCATCTCGATTATGGTCATGCTGGTGGCTATCTGCCATTGCGCCGTGCCATCGCCAATTACCTGCGCATGTCGCGTGCCGTCAATCTGACAGTAGAGCAGATACTGATTACCTCCGGCACCCAGCAGTCAATAGATTTGTGTGCGCGCCTGCTGACCGATCATGGCGACCGCGTGTGGGTAGAGAATCCCTGCTACTGGGGTGCACGTCGAGTATTGGAGGTTAATGGTCTGCAACTGCACCCCGTACCCGTTGACGATGAAGGAATGGCTCCAGGCAATGCCGATTTTCGGCGCCCACCACGCATCATTTACACTACACCATCTCACCAGTACCCTAAAGGGGTGGTCATGAGTTATGGACGCCGCCGTCTGTTACTTGACTACGCGGCCAGCCAAGGCGCATGGATACTGGAAGATGATTACGATAGCGAGTTTCGTTTCGAGGGACGGCCGCTGTCTTCCCTGCAGGGCATGGACCAAAGCGGTCGCGTGCTGTATCTTGGCACCTTTTCCAAGGTCATGTACCCAGGCATCAAACTGGGCTACCTGGTGGTGCCGCCCGATCTGGCAGATAGCTTCAAGCGTGGCTTATACGAACTGCAGCGTCCCGGCCAGGTGGTGATCCAGGCGGCACTTGCCGAGTTCATCGAGGAGGGCCACTTTACTAGCCATATCCGACGCCTGCGCCAAATTTATGGAGAACGCCGTCGCCTGTTACAGAAAGCACTGGCGCCCGTTACCAGTGTCGGCGCGCGCCTGCCACCTGCGGGTTCTGGACTACATCTGGTAGTGGAACTGCCATCTTATTGCGACGACGTACGGGTCGCAGAACTGGCGGCAGAACAGGGACTGCGCGTCTACCCCCTGTCTGGCTACGGCGTAGGCGAGCATCGCGAAAAGGGGCTGATTGTGGGCTACGCTTATGCGGCTACTGAGCGCATTACCCCTTACGGTCGCATCCTCGCAAACGTGATTCAGGCTGCGCTGAGTCACTAGCACCAATACTCTCAGCCCAGCGCGTCGCGCAATCGATACCATGCCATGCCCAGCACCAGCGCGGGTGTGCGCAGCATCTTGCCGCCAGGGAAATCGTGATGTGGAATACGCGCCATCAGATCGAGGCGCTCTGCCTGACCGCTGATAGCTTCGGCAACCAGCTTACCTGCCATGCCAGTAAGTGCCACGCCATGACCGGAAAAGCCCTGCAGATAATAGACATTGGGCGCAACTCGGCCAAAATCAGGAGCACGATTCATGGTGATATCGACAAAGCCACCCCAGGCATATTCCACTTTGGCACTGGTCAGTTGCGGAAATACCAGTTGCATGCGCTTATGCATATCGTCTTTAAGATTAGGCGGTGTCATCGTGCTGTAGCTGACCCGCCCACCAAACAGCATGCGGTTATCTGCTGAAAAACGGAAGTAATCAAGCACGAAATTGGAGTCACAAACAGCCGCTTTGGTCGGAATCAAGCTGGCCGTCAAGGCCGGATCCAGCGGTTCAGTCCCGACGATATAAGTACCCACGGGCATGATGCGTCGCGCCAATTCAGGCGCGATTTCAGGTGCCACTTCAGGCAGATACATATTCCCTGCGAGCACGACAAAACGCGCTTTGACGCTGCCATGGTCAGTCCGCAGCAAAGCTGACTCAGCTTTGGTCATGGCACGCACAGCTGAGTATTCGAATATCTTCACCCCCAGACTTTCCGCCCCGCGCGCCAAGCCCAGTGTGTAATTGAGCGGATGCAAGTGACCCGAGCGGCGATCATAGTAACCACTATGAAAACGCGGGCTGTCTATCCACTGCTGCAAGTCTTGCGACTCTATCCACTCGGCATCCGTATCATAGTGATAACGCTGCGCCATGCTGTCATACCATTCCCGCAACGCAGCCCCTTTGCGCTCACCCACGGCCACGCCGAGGAAACCATCTACCAGATCACACTTGATATCAAAGCGTTTAATGCGCTCGCGCACCAGATTAAGCGCTGAGATAGTAATGTCCCATGCCTGACGCGCGGCTTCAAAGCCCAGCGCCTTCTCGATCACAGACTGATCACAGGCCAAACCCGCAATGATCTGACCGCCATTCCGACCGCTCGCGCCCCAACCTACGGTTTCAGCCTCCAGCACAATCACCGAATAACCGCGATCTGCCAGCTCTATCGCCGCCGACAAACCCGCCAGACCCGCACCAACCACACAAACATCGGCCTCCAACTCTCCCTCCAGTCGGGGATAACTGGGTTTGGCGTTTGCACTGTCCGTATAGTAGGAATTTTGTATCAGCTTTTGTTCACAGGCGAGCATAAGAGTTTTCCATTCAAATCATTCAGCAACAACTCATTGAATAAGATACTAACTCAGACAATGGCCCGATCACCAGAGCCACTTTTGCATAAAATCACAGAGCCATTTCAGCTTGTACGCGCGCGATAGTAGCGCATCGTGAACAGCAAGTAAGTACATAGCACGACGGCCAACACGCCCACCTGCCAGATGAGCGCCTCACTGCTTAAGGATTTCATTGCCACACCAGCGATCAGCGGGCCGAAGATAGAACTGGCAGTATAAGCCATGGAGATGCGCGTGACATTGACTGACAAATCGCCGTCGCCAGCCTGAGTAGATGCAATAAGTGCTAATGTCAGATAAGCAGTAATAGTGCCACCCAGTGCGAAGACCGCGATGGTGAGGCCAATGAACCCCAGCGGTAGCGCCGCAATTCCCGCAATGACAACGATACCTGCGGCGTTAACCAGCGTGGCAAACGCCAAACCGCGATGATCGGCCAGCCAGCCGATCAAATATTGCAGCAACAAGCCCCCGAGACCAAACACAGCAAGCAACGTTGCTATTTGATCAGTGTCCAGCCCGCGACTGATACCGAATAAGGGAAAAAGCCCAGAAAAAGCCGCTTCCGTAACGCCGCCGATGATGGCAATGACTATACCCAGCGCGAATATGTTTTTATGCACAAAATCGGCTTCCTGATTAGCCTTGACATGAACCTCGGGCAACCCATCTGGCTCTGGCCGTGTGAACAACAAGGGCAGCAATGCCGAACCCGTAAAGCCCACGCCCAGCAGTAAGGGTGCAGCACCTGCGATACCCACCCACTTCGTCAACACAGGCGCCACGATAGGTGCAATGCTGATCAGAGTTTCATGAAAGCCCACCAGGCGGCCACGAGCCTCATTTGGCGCAATTCGGTAAAGCCAAGGTTCCAGCCCTATCCAGCGCAAGCCGATGCCCAAACCTATCATCGCTGCGGCAGGTAACCACATGGGCCAATGGGTATAGGGAATAGCGGCAAGCGCCAGCATGCTAACCAGCAAACCGATAGCTATCACCGTACGGTGTCCGAGCTGGATATTTAAACGTGGCGCTATGCCCATACCGATCAGCATACCTAACCATTCAACGGAAGCGAACAGCCCTATCTGAGCAGCGTTGAGTCCGTGCCCGACCAGCCACAATGGCAACACCACAAAACCAATGCCGAATTGACCGATTTGCGACAAAGTTGATACAGTATTCAGCGCAATGATAGTGCGCCAATCGATATGGAATTCTGGTTTCATGCGATCAATCTGTTAATTTTGAAATAGACGAAATACACCCATCCCACTCAAGACACGGAAACAATGGCTTCAATTTCTATCAGCACATCGCGAGGCAGCCGCGCAACCTGTACTGCTGAACGCGCTGGACGATGGCTGCCGAATGCTGCTTCGTACACACCATTCATTGCAGCAAAATCCTGCAAATCCTTGAGAAACACGGTAGTTTTCACCACCTGAGCAAGCGAGCCGCCAGCCGCTTCGATTACTGCACGCAGATTGTCGAACACCTGCTGGGTTTGCACTTCAATCCCGCCCTCGACCAGACTACCATCTGCGCGCAGCGGAATCTGCCCGGAAGTGAACAATAGCGAACCGACCTGTATCGCTTGTGAATAGGGACCAATAGCCGCTGGTGCGTGTTGGGTTTGTATCAGTTTCATAATGACTCCTCAGTAGATGCATCCGTATACACAAATCGGACGCGTTTGACGTTACACAATAACTCATAAGCAATGGTACCAACGCGAGCAGCAACTTCACTCACTGATACCTGTTCACCCCATAATTCAACACGACTACCCAGACCTGTTGCTGGCAGATCCGTCAAATCAACCATCAGCATATCCATGGAAACGCGTCCTATCAACCGTGTGAGCTTGCCATCCACCGCCACTGGCGTGCCTGCCGGGGCAACACGCGGATAACCATCGGCATAACCACAAGCCACCACACCGACCCGAGTCAGACGTTCGGCAACGAAAGTACCGCCATAACCGACTGCTTCGCCAATAGGAATCGTGCGTACCGAAATCACAGCTGACGTTAACTGCATCACTGGGCGCAAATGTGCATCCAGGCATCCTTCCTGCCCCGCAAACGGATTCGCCCCATACAACATGATGCCAGGTCTGGCCCAGTCCGCATAGGCACCTGGCCAGCCCAGCACGCCTGCCGAATTGGACAGACTGATGGGTGCATTGATATCCGCAATCGCTGCATGGAAGGTATGCATTTGACGTATCGTATAAGCAGAAGCCAGCTCATCGGCACGCGCAAAGTGGCTCATCAATACAATCTGCGCAACATTGGGATGCGCTTGCAACCGTTCATAGACCAGCCGATACACATCAGGCGCCAGACCCCCCCTGTGCATGTCGCTATCCATTTTCAGCCAGATGGTGACTGGCTGGTGCAACTGTGCAGCCAGCAACGTTTCAACCTGCCAGAGATGGTGTACCACGATCCACAAATTGTTCGCCACAATCTCGAGCAATTCTGCTAATTCAAAAAAACCTTCCAGCAGTAATATCGGCGCAGTAATTCCTGCTGCACGCAGAGTCAGCGCTTCCTCGATCGCAGCCACCGCATAACCGTCAGTTTCATCGGCAATAGCACGCGCACATTGCACGGCACCGTGGCCATAAGCATTGGCCTTGATGACGGCAAGCGCACGCCCGCCATGGAGTTTTTTTGCCAGACGATAATTGTGGCGGAATGCATCCAGACAAATATGAGCAACAGCAGGACGGCTCATAACATCAACTTGCCAACTGGCTGCGCACCGCAACCTTAGCATGGGATACGCGTCCGCCATCGTAACGAGACAAGCCCAGATCATCCGCTGCAATCGCGGGCACACGCCCAGCCATCAAATCAGCCAATACCTGCGCCGAGCCGCAAGACATGGTCCAACCCAGCGTGCCATGACCGGTATTGAGCCACAGATTTTCGTAACGGGTAGCGCCGATAATAGGCGTGCCATCAGGTGTCATCGGGCGTAAACCGGTCCAGAAAGTTGCAGCTGGAATATCGCCACCTTGCGGGAACAAATCCCCAGCTACCATTTCCAGCGTTGCACGACGGCGTGGATTGAGCGACAGATCAAACCCCGCCAATTCAGCCATACCCCCCAGGCGGATGCGGTCATCAAACCGGGTAATCGCCACCTTGTAAGTTTCATCCATGATGGTCGAAACAGGTGACGCAGCCGCATTGGTAATTGGCACCGTCAACGAATAGCCTTTGACTGGATACACCGGGATATCAAGTCCCAGCGCCTGCAACAGGGTACGTGAGTAGCTACCCATGGCGACCACGAAATGATCGCCCATTATGCGCTCCCCGCTCGCTGCAACACCCGTAATACGACCATTGGCACTGATTAACCTGTCCACGGGCAAATTGTAGTGGAACACCACACCCAGTTTTTTAGCCTCCTCTGCAAGCAGACGAGTAAACAATTGGCAATCGCCAGTCTCATCGCCTGGTAAACGCAGCCCGCCCACCAATTTTTCCTTAACCAGACCCAGCGCAGGCTCGATCCCTGCACACCCATCCCGATCAAGCAATTCATAGGACACGCCACATTCGGCAAGTACCGCAATATCCTTAGCTGCCGCATCGAGCTGCTGCTGGGTACGGAATACCTGCAACGTGCCTAGCGTGCGATGCTCATAAGTGATGCCCGTTTCAGCACGCAGCTCACGCAGACAATCTCGACTGTATTCAGCCAACCGCACCATACGTGACTTGTTGACCGCGTAACGTTCAGCGGTGCAATTACGCAGCATCTGACCTACCCATTGCAATTGCCAAAGTGTGCCATCTGGACGAATTGACAACGGAGCATGACGCTGGAACAGCCATTTCGCGGCTTTCAATGGAATACCTGGCGCCGCCCATGGCGCAGAATAACCAGGCGAAACCTGACCCGCATTGGCAAAACTGGTTTCCATCCCCGGACCCGGCTGGCGATCCACCACAGTCACGTCAAAACCAGCTCGCGCCAGATAATAGGCACTGGTGATACCCACGACACCACTTCCAAGCACAACGACCCGCATCTCATACTCCCAGAACATCAACTTGATCAACACAGCGAATAATCAAATTCTAGCTTCTGGACGGAAAATAATTGCCTTTAAATAGCCATTTATGTAGTATGAATTACTCTATTTTTAGATTAAATATTAATAACCATCTAAAAATAACCATATTGCGGCACGACTAGCCGAATAAGGACAAACGCACATGAGAATACGCACCCACGCTATCCGTGAACTGGACAAAATCGACCGCAAAATTCTGGCCATACTCCAGCAAGATGCCCGCATCTCCGTCACCGACCTGGCTGAACAAGTCGGGCTATCGGTCACCCCATGCGGTGAACGGGTCAAACGTATGGAAAAGGAGCACGTCATCCTCGGCTACCACGCCCGTCTTGACCCGCATGCTTTGGAATTGTCGCTGTTGGTATTCGTAGAAATCAAGCTTTCCGCCAAATCAGGCGGCATTTTCGAGAAATTCAAGAAAGAGATTATCAAACTGCCGAGCGTGCTCGAATGTCACCTGGTATCGGGGGATTTCGATTACCTGATTAAAGCACGCATACCCAAAATGGCCGACTATCGCACCCTGCTGGGAGACATCCTGCTCACCTTGCCCGGCGCGCAGGAATCAAGAAGTTACATCGTGATGGAAGAAGTCAAGGAAACGCTATCACTGCCGCTGACCGAGGCTGACTAACAATTAATCAAACGCATTTTAAAACTGCGTCCTTTGATATTGCCCGTACTTAACCGCGCAAACGCCTGATTGACAATACGCCTGTCGAGCGCGACATAAGTCACAAATTCAAACACGTTGATCTTGCCGACCTGCTCTTTTTTCAGGCCGACTTCACCCGTTAACGCGCCCAATATATCGCCGGGACGCAGCTTGTCTTTTTTACCGCCCATCATGAATAACGTCACCATGGGTGCAGGTTGCGGGCTGGTAGTGGCCGGGGTGAGCTCATCCAGCGGATACCACAGGGCGGGACTGCCCTGGTAGTCTTCTATCAATTTCACCCATTTGAGCTCATTCGGCGTTGCCAGATTCAGCACCAGGCCTTGTGCCGCGCCGCGCCCGGTGCGCCCTATTCTGTGGATATGCACTTCCGCATCGCGGCTGACATCGACGTTAATCACCGCATCCAGCGTCTGAATATCCAGACCACGGGCGGCCACGTCGGTGGCAACCAGCACGGAACAGCTCTGGTTGGCGAACAGCACCAGTACCTCATCACGTTCGCGCTGGAGCAGATCACCATGCAGCGATAATGCCGAAAAACCTTGCGCGCGCAGCTCTTCTGCCAGTCCGTCGCATTGGGCTTTGGTATTGCAGAACACCAGCGTGGAAACGGGCCGGAAATGCTGTAACAATTTGGCAGTCGCGGCATTGCGGTCTTCGTAACCTATTTCATAGAAACGCTGCTCGATATGACTGGCTTCATGTATAGCTTCGACTTTAACTTCGACAGGGTCACGCAGGAACATCGCGCTGGCTTTGCGTATATTATCGGGATAGGTTGCCGAAAACATCAAAGTCTGGCGGCGGCTGGGACAGGCGCGCACGACGGCGGTGATTTCGTCATAGAAACCCATATCGACCATGCGATCGGCTTCATCCAGCACTAAAGTCTGAACACTGCTCAGATTCACACTGCCACGTCCAACGTGATCAAGCATGCGCCCGGGCGTGCCAACGACGATATGTGCACCATGCTCCAGCGACGCGATTTGCGGGGCCATCGGCGAGCCGCCACACAGGGTCAGCACTTTGATATTGCTGGTATATCGTGCCAATTTTCGTATGGAGTCCGCCACCTGATCTGCCAATTCGCGCGTAGGACACAGCACCAGCCCTTGTATCGCAAAATAGCTGGGGTTGAGTTTGTGCAGAATACCGATGCCAAATGCAGCTGTTTTACCGCTGCCTGTTTTCGCCTGCGCGATTAAATCCCGACCAGCCAGAATCGGCGGCAGACTTTGTGCCTGTATATCGGTCATGGCTTCGTAGCCCATGCTTTCGAGGTTGCGCAAAAAGGCGGGAGAAAGGGGAAGAGTGGCAAAGGCGTGGGTATTAGACATGATTTTAAGGCAAATTAAACAAGTACAGCAGTCTAACAGGACTCCACGTACAACGGTAACATCCTGTTACCACTTGCCTCATATTACGCAACAGTTTGCTTACAAATCTACCTTATGATGGACTCACTTCCACACGGAAGCCAGCTTAACGCAAGGAGAAATGTTATGAATAAATTTATCGGAACAGGTTTACTGGTTATTGGCTTTATGGGTGCAAGCAGCGTTTATGCTGAAAACTATCAGCACCAGAACAATAGTCAAATGCAGCACAGCGAAGCGCAACGCATTAAACAAGGTGTGCAATCAGGCAGCTTGACGCGTGGGGAAGCAAGATATCTGGTCCGCGAGCAACAGCGGATCCGTAGTAAAGAGCGCGCTTATAAAGCTGACGGCTACTACACTCGGGCCGAGCGTCAGGAAGTGAGCCACGACTTGCAACGAGCCAGCGCTAATATTTATCAGCAAAAACATAATAGAGCACGCGTACCGAACAAGTATTAACACCAGCCAGGCGACGGTAATCGCCGTCGTCTCACCGTTATAAGGAAAATATCATGAACAAGACACTTACAAAAATCTTCGCTGTTGCATTATTCGCCAGCATCGCCGCACCTGCATTGGCAGACGGACGTGGTGACCACGATGGTCGCGATGGCTATCGCGGTTATGATGCACCACGCTATTATCAGGATCGTGGCAACTGGAATGACAGAGGCGATAGAGGCTGGGATCGCGGGCATGGTCGTGGACGTGATTACGATGTCTATTACGCCAGACCATATTACCAACCGCCACGCGTAGTATATGCACCACCGCCTCCTGTGGCCTACTATCCCGCCCCTGCGTACCGTAGCGGCGTTGAAGTACGCTTAATGCAGATGTTCTAACCTAGAAACGGCAGTTCACCGCGGCGAACTGCCGTTTTTGGGTTCTAAGCCGCGACCGGTCGCATTTGCCGCTGATACAAGAACTCCAGCACTCTGGAACGGATATGGTGATAGTGCGGATCGTTAGCCAAGGCAAGGCGATCACGCGGCTTTGCCAAGTCCACGGTTAATATCTCTCCGATGGTGGCGGCAGGGCCGTTGGTCAGCATCACGATGCGGTCAGACAGCAACACTGCCTCATCCACATCGTGCGTTACCATCACTACAGTGCTGTTGGTTGCAGCTACGATTTTCATCAACTCATCCTGCAGATGTGCACGTGTCAACGCATCAAGTGCGCCGAATGGCTCATCCATCAGCAGGATTTTCGGCTCCATCGCCAGTGCGCGGGCAATACCGACGCGCTGCTTCATCCCGCCCGATATTTCATTCGGGCGTTTCTGTTCCGCATGACTCAAGCCCACTAAATCCAGCGCTGCCAATGTGCGCTGCTTGAGCTTGGCTTTGCCTTCTTTGGCGCCAAATACCCGCTCCACACCCAGATAAATATTGTCATAGCAAGTCAGCCAGGGCAGCAAGCTGTGATTCTGAAACACGACTGCACGCTCAGGGCCCGGGCCTTTAATCTCACGGCCTTCACATAAAGCCGCACCTTCTGTTGCATCTTGCAAACCAGCGATGATGTTAAGCAAGGTTGATTTACCGCAGCCTGAGTGACCAATCAGGGTGAAGAACTGGCCCTGATCTATACTCAAATTAATGTCGCTCAGGGCGTGATAAACACCTTTTTTAGTGCTGAACTTCACATCCACATGATCTAAATGTACGAACTTTTCCATGATTATTCCTTTATTCGTAGCTGAAACGTTTGGCGATCCAAATCAGACCCTGCTCTAACAGCAGCCCGATTATGCCCACCACAAAAATCGCGATGATAATGTGTTCTACATTCAGGTTATTCCACTCATCCCAAACCCAGAAGCCGATACCTACACCACCTGTCAACATTTCAGCAGCAACGATAACCAGCCAGGCTATGCCTATCGCCAGACGTACGCCCGTCAACACATGCGGCAATACTGCGGGAAACAGGATACGGGTAAACACTTTCCATTCTGACAAGTTCAACACGCGTGCGACGTTGAGGTAATCCTGCGGCACCTGGCGCACACCGACAGCAGTATTCAATATCATCGGCCAGATACTGGAGATATAAATCACCCAGATCGAAGCAGGCTCAGCTTTATGCAACACCAGCAAACCGATAGGCAACCAGGCCAATGGCGACACCGGACGTAACAGACTGATAATCGGAGCAGTCATCGCTGCCAGAAACTTGAACCGCCCTATCATGAAACCCAGCGGGATACCAACCAGTGCGGCCAAACCAAAACCAATACCAACACGATAGAGTGAATACAAAATATTCCAGCCTATGCCCTGATCATTGGGCCCTTTGTTATAAAACGGGTCAGAAAATAACAATTTTGCTGATTCCCAAGTTTTTAACGGCCCAGGCAAATTTTCAGTTTCTTGCGCAACCAATGCCCAAAGTGCGATAAATGCCAAAATACCTAACATAGGCGGGATGATCCAACGCAAGCCGTCAGCCAGCTTTTCTTGCAACTCAAATTTGGGTTTAGTCATGGTCATCTTAACGGGCACTGGTTGCGCCGGAGGCACAACCGTTTCTACTTCAGGCTGCGCCTGCACAGTTTCATAAACAGCACTCATAATATTCTCCTAGGTGTATCAGGTAGCGTAGCAAGCTGAGTTGCTACGCCCATGGCTTTATGCGTGTATTTTGAATGAAGCCGCGTATTTTTTCGGATCCTTGCCATCCCACACCGTGCCATCTATCAGCTTGGATGTGCGCATCGGGCTCTTGGGCACGGCAATCTTGAGCTGGGTAGCGGCTTCGGTATAGAGCTTGATCTGATTGACCTTGGTGGCTTCAGCCAGATAGTTAGGATCTTCCTTGAGCAGGCCCCAGCGCTTATGCTGGGTCAGGAACCACATGCCATCGGACAGGTAAGGGAAGTTGACCTTGCCCTCGTTGAAGAATTTCATGTAGTTATGATCTTGCCATTTCTTGCCGTTACCATTGTCATACTGACCCAGCATACGGTCTTCTATGGAATCAAAATCGGTATTCACGTAGGACTTATCAGCAATAATCTTGGCCACTTCAGAACGATGGGACATGTCATCAATGTAACGTGATGCATCCAGCACGGCCATAATCAATGCACGTGCGGTGTTAGGATGTTTAGCCACCCACTCTGCAGTAGTACCGAGAATTTTTTCAGGATGGTCTTGCCAGATTTCTTGTGAAGTCACAGCGGTAAAACCGACTTTGTCGCGTATCGCACGCGCATTCCATGGCTCACCCACACAGTAGCCATCCATATTATCTACGCGCATGTTCGCAATCATTTGCGGTGGCGGCACAGTAATCACTTTAGCTTCGGTAAACGGATTCACACCGTAAGTAGCTAGCCAGTAATACAGCCACATTGCATGCGTGCCGGTTGGGAATGTTTGCGCAAAGGTATATTCACGTGGCTCGGCCTTAATCAATTTGGCCAGACTAGGACCATCAATTGCACCTTTGGCTTTAAGTTGATTGGACAAGGTAATCGCCTGACCGTTGTTACTTAAGGTCATCAGGTTAGCCATATCTTTCTTCGGCCCGCCTATACCCATTTGCACACCATAAATCAGACCATACAAAACATGGGATGCATCCAGTTCGCCATTGATCAGCTTGTCGCGCACCGCCGCCCAGGAAGCTTCCTTGCTAGGAATGATTTTAATGCCATATTTTTTATCAAACCCCATCACACTGGCAATAACCACAGACGCGCAATCAGTCAATGGAATAAAACCTACTTTTACTTCAGTAATTTCAGGCGCATCTGAGCCAGCAGCCCAAGCACCCTGACGCACTTCAGGGGAGACAAGATTCATCAAGGCCGCAGCTCCTAACATGCCTGTGGTTTTTTTAAGAAAATCGCGGCGTGGATTGGTATCGGTGGTAATAGCGGGAATAGTGTTATCGACAGAATTGTCGGAATTGTGGTCGCTCATCTGAGTTACTCCATTTATTAAAAAATAGGTTTGTCAGAGATCGCTCACCATTGAACAAGGCTCTTGCATAGATACATAGCAAATGCTGTGCCAATTATTGAATTATATTTTAACAAATTGATTATAAACAAATTGTTTTATTAAATCCGGATACATACGACAAGACCAAAGGATATGGAGAGCAAGCCTATGGTGCAAACACATCCCCACCACGCACCAGAACAGCACGTAATTGATTAAGTGGCCGCAAGCAAATAAATCAGCATCAAATTCAGCACGATCGAGCACAGCGTCAATAACTGCCACACCCGTAATCGGTCACGTGCCAACAAGGGTGTGCGGCGTGGCGCATCAAGGGCACGATGTTCGCCTTGTTCCAAGGCCAACAACATTTCCTCAGCTGTTTCAAAACGCAGCTTAGGATCACGCGCGACCGCTTTAAGCAGGATATTTTCCAGCCAATGCGGTATTTCTGGACGATAGCGGGTGGGTGGAACGGGATCGCCAAATTTGGGATGCTGGAATGGCTCGACCTCACCATACGGGTATTTGCGTGTCAGCAGATAATACAAGGTTACGCCAGCTGCATACAGTTCGCTGGCGACACTGGCGGAATCACCCGCGATAAGCTCAGGCGCCATATAGCTTGGCGTGCCCGCGCCGTCACTAATATCGTGCAAACCTGTACTGGCTGCCACACCAAAGTCCAGGATACGCAGCTTATCGTCCGCGCCCAAATGCACATTAGCGGGCTTGATGTCACGATGCAATATATTGAGCCGCTGCAATGCGGCCAAGCCTTTAATCAGGCGGATGCCAATTTGCACAGATTCAGTAACGCTGAAGTGCCGCCCGTTATCCAGATGCTGCTGTAATGTCGCACCATCATGCCAGCTCATCACATAATATAAAGCGGAACGATCTTCGGTCGTAAGCGGGAGTATTTGCGGGAAATAATGCGCAATGACTTTCTTTGCCAGCCATTCTTCCTGTATCAGCGCATCTGCCGCAGCTGCATCATTCGCCGCTTGCGGAGGTAAAGTTTTCAGCACCCAGACTCGCCCATCAGCCAAATTACGCACCTGGTAGAGCAATGACATGCGCGACTCGTGTATCAGCGCAAGCACTTCAAAGCCATCCAATCGTGTGCCCAGCTTCAATCGTGGCGGTATAGGTAAATGCCGTTCTGCGCTTAATTGATCGCGCAGATTTTTATCAGGCACGCTGTCTATGCGCACTACCATCGCGCTGGCGTTATCTTGTCCGCCTTGTTTGTGAGCAACGCGCACCAGCTCGTCAGCGGCCAGTTGCGGATTGTCATACAGATTCAGCGTACTCAACATCGCCAAATCACCGACTGGCTCCCACACGCCATCCGACACTAGCAAAAATAAATCACCCGCCAGCAACTCACCTTCGCTGAAATCCACGCTTAAATGCTGATCCAAGCCCACTGCGCGTTTGAGCACATGGCGCATGTCGGGTCTATCCCAGACGTGATCCGTGGTTAATTGGGTGAATTCACCAGCGCGTAAGCGATAAATACGGCTATCACCCACCTGTGCTAAATAATAGCGACAACCGCGCAATACCATTGCCGACAGGGTACAAGACATCCCAGCCAAATCGCGCCGCGTGGTTGCCTGCGCAATCAACCAGCGATTAATCGCAGTCAGCACTTTATCGACGGCATAAGGTACTTCCCAGGTATCGGGCGTGGCATAATAATCAGCCAATAAACCGCGCACGGTGTATTCAGCCGCTTCACGCCCACCTGCGCCACCCGACACACCATCCGCCAGTGCAATTAGCGCGCCTTTATCAACCAGTTGAGCACGTGCCGGCGTAACAAAACCAACAAAATCCTCATTGCGTTCACGTGGACCTGTAGCTGATGCGTGCCCGATGACTAATTGCAAGGTCATACTAAATCTTGGCCGTACCAGCCGCGCCCCAGGTAGTACGCCAGCGCGATTTCACTTTGGTCAGTCCCACCAGTGCAACAACTGCCAAACCGGCAAATAATACAAAACCTATTTGATAACTACCCGTGAGTTTATGTGAATAGCCCAAACTGGATGCAAGATAAAAACCGCCCACGCCACCAGCCATACCCACCAAGCCGGTCATCACGCCGATCTCACGCCGAAAGCGTTGCGGCACTAGCTGGAACACCGCACCGTTACCGACGCCCAATGCCAGCATTGCAGGCACGATCACTGTCATCGCCAGCATAGGGGTACTCATACCGATACTCACCAACAACAGGAAAATCGCAGCCAATGCGTACATGACTAACAACGTGCGAATACCGCCTATCCTGTCTGCCAGCATCCCACCCATGGGACGCACCAATGAACCCGCAAACACACATGCCGCGGTGAAATAACCCGCGGTGACGGGAGACAAACCATATTGGGTATTGAAATAAATCGTCAGACTCGATGCCATGCCGACAAAACCGCCGAAAGTGACGCTGTAGAAGAACATAAACCACCAGGCATCCTTATCTTTGAGCACATGCAAATATTCAGCCATGGACTTGGATGGCGGACAATCCGGGCTATCCTTGGCGAATACCAAATACACCGCCAGCGCGATACCCAGCGGTATCATCGCCAGACCAAACACGCTGTTCCAGCCAAATGCCACTGCCAGACTCGGTGCAAACAAAGCTGCCAACGCCGTACCGGAATTCCCTGCACCTGCAATGCCCAGCGCTGTACCCTGATGCTCCGGTGGATACCAGCGTGATGCCAGCGGCAGCGCCACGGCAAATGCAGCACCCGCAAAACCCAGTAGCAATCCCAACACCAGCACTTGCTGAAAGCTATGTATGCCCGCCAGCCACGCCCAGGCCAGCGCGCACAAAACGATAACCTGACCGATCAAACCGGCTTTTTTCGGTTTCAGATGATCGACCAATACCCCCATTACAATACGCAATAATGCCCCTGCCAGCACGGGTGTCGCCACCATCAAGCCTTTTTGCCCGGCGTCCAGACCCAAATCATTGGCGATTTGCACGCCCAACGGACCCAACATGACCCACACCATAAACGACAGGTCAAAATACAAAAATGCGGATAACAGCGTAGGCGTATGCCCCGCTTTCCAAAACGATTTATTCATGATTATCTTCCTGCGGTTTATTTTTCTATATCGGCGCAGTCATTGCACCAGCTAACCACAGTAAGCAATAGCCATGCTAGATTTTAAAAATAATCATAACTAAATGTTTATATTTAATAAAAATAAATTAAGCAGCATTATTTAGCAGGATAAATTCACAAAAACGCTTGATTATGGTGCATTGCGCACCGTGCTGGTTCGGCATTGCTGATCACCGCCGAAAAAACATCGAGAGCAATATCTAAAACGCCGTCAGCCACCATGCCCGGACGGGGAAATTTCGTTAGCTTGCAAGCGCACAGCTTGCTGCAGGCTGGACAGCATAGTCAGGATATTATCTTTAGTCGCCAACAGCACTACACACAGCTTTTGTGCCGTTTCCTTATCGCCCGTTTTGTACGCCTGCACGATAGCCATGCCGATCTCGTGCACCTGATTATGCAGTGGCTCAATGGCAATAAATTCGCTCAATTGACCATGCCGGATTTTGCCATAACCATAATACCAGTAGCCAAATCGACATTGATGTGCATCGGTTATTTCGCAGATTCAAAAACGAAGTGCAACTTTTATAGGATTTGAGAGGCAAGCTGGAGTAGCATCCGCGTCGCTCAAACTACCAAGTAAAAGGAACACGGATGAAACGCTACAAGCAGCTTACCATGGAGCAACGATACCAGA